>NZ_JAKKOD010000001.1:0-857500 GCF_026226775.1 Avibacterium sp. 21-586
TATGCGTGCCGCTCTTTTTGATGCAAAATAGTCGAAAATTTGACCGCACTTTAGGTAATAAAATGAACAAACAATTAGAACTGATTAAATCATCGATCAAATCCATTCCAAATTATCCGAAAGAAGGCATTATCTTTCGCGATATTACAAGCCTTGTCGAAACCCCTGCGGCGTTCAAGGCGACCATTGATTTAATCGTGGCACAATACAAAGACAAAGGCATCACTAAAGTGATTGGTACAGAAAGCCGTGGCTTTATTTTTGGCGCGCCAGTGGCATTAGCATTAGATATACCTTTTGTATTAGTGCGTAAACCGGGGAAATTGCCGCGTGAAACTATCGCGCAATCCTATCAGTTAGAATATGGGCAAGACACCTTAGAAATTCACACAGACTCCATTCAATCAGGTGATAACGTATTGGTTATTGATGATTTATTAGCCACGGGCGGCACAGTAGAAGCCACCGTGAAGTTGGTTGAACGTCTTGGTGGTGAAGTGAAAAATGCGGCGTTCGTGATTAATTTGCCAGAATTGGGCGGCGAACAACGCTTACGTAATTTAGCGGTAACCCCGTTCTCATTAGTGAATTTTGAAGGCCACTAATTATCCTAAGCGAGCAAGGAATGAGTTATCAAGTTTTAGCAAGAAAATGGCGGCCGCAAAAGTTCTCCAATGTGGTAGGGCAAAAACCTGTTCTTACCGCACTTGCTAACGGATTAAATGAAAATCGCTTACACCACGCCTATCTTTTTTCCGGTACGCGTGGTGTGGGGAAAACCTCCATTGCTCGTTTATTCGCGAAAGGGTTAAACTGTGTTGAAGGCGTAACTGCCAACCCTTGTGGTGTTTGCGAACATTGTAAAGCCATTGAAGAAGGGCGCTTTATCGATCTTATTGAAATTGATGCTGCTTCACGCACCAAGGTGGAAGACACCCGTGAATTGCTCGACAATGTGCAATACAAACCTGTGCAAGGGCGTTATAAAATCTATTTGATTGACGAAGTGCATATGCTTTCTCGTCATTCTTTCAATGCCTTGCTGAAAACCCTTGAAGAACCGCCTGAATATGTAAAATTCCTGCTGGCAACCACTGATCCGCAGAAATTGCCGATCACTATTTTGTCTCGCTGTATTCAATTTCATCTTAAAGCGCTCAATCAGCAACAAATCGCTGATCATTTGTCCTTTATTTTGCAGCAAGAAAAGATCCCCTTCGAACCATTAGCCATTGAAAAATTAGCCAAAGCGGCACAAGGTAGTATCCGCGATAGCCTAAGTTTAACCGATCAAGCCATTGCAATGAGCAACGGCAATATAACCCTTGATGCGGTAAATACAATGCTCGGCTTGCTTGATGACAGTCAGTCCATTGATATTTTGTACGCGTTACAGCAGGGCAACGGCGAAGCCTTAATGAAAGCCATTCAAGCGGTGGCGGAAAAAGGCAGTGATTGGAATGAATTACTAAAAGCGGTGGCTGAAAATCTGCATAAAATTGCGATGTGCCAATTATTACCACAAGCGCAAATGAGTGATGAAAGCCACATCGGCTTTTTGGCAAAACATCTTCCACCAGAAGATGTGCAGTTTTTTTATCAGATTATTTTAAACGGACAAAAAGAGCTTGCCTTCGCACCGAATCAGCGAATGGGCGTGGAAATGATTTTATTGCGCGCCTTAGCTTTCCACCCTAAATTAATTCAAGCGGCTCCGACTATGCAGCCTGTGGAACAAGCGAATGAGCGCAATCATACTGCGCAAAGTGCGGGGCAAAATCCGGCAAAATTGGTGGAAATGCCTGTTGTATCACAACAGATCAAAGCAAATTCACTGCCAGAAACTAAAACAATGCCCTCTGCTAGACAGCCAGTTCGTTCCACACAAAGTCATTCATCTTCGCCAGTAAGCGATTCTACTTTCGATATGCTTGATGCGCTAGATCAGCTTTCTAAGCCTACAACGAGCGAAAAAAAAAACACTAACGCCAATAACGCGAAGTTAGCTTCAGAGCCGACGCTTTCCCATTCGCAAGAGATCAGCTTGCCTGTGGTAGAGCACAAATTTACTCAGCAAAAAAATACGGCACGAGCTACTCATAAGGCTGTTTCTCAATCCGCTATTTCTCAACCCACGCCTCAATTAGCAACAGACATTTCCCCAACGACTGCACCAGTGGCTGAAAGTGCGGAGCTAAATCAGCCAGATTTTTCTGCCGATGTTGATCAGGAAGATGAGCTCAATTTGCCAGAAAATTACCGTTGGAGTTGGAGCAATCCCGTCATGGCGGAAGAGCAGGATACCGCTAGTCCATCAGAAATCCGCAAAGCTATTTTGGAAAACAGCACACCAGAATTAAAAGCAAAAGTACTAGCAATGGCAAAAGCACAGGATAAATGGACGGAAATTATTGAACAAACAGGTGTTTCAGGGTTAGCTAAACAAATGGCGATGAATAGCTTTATTATGCATCAAGATGAAAATAAAATGGTTTTAGCTTTACGTTCGCCTCATCAATATCTCAATGAAGAAACTACGCGAAGCGAATTGCAAGAGGCGCTAAGTCATTTTTATCAAAAAAAGATTGACATTATTATTGAAACGAGCGATGACCTAAATCGGCTCACGTCAATGGAGCATCGGAAACAAATTTATCTCAAACTAAAAGCAGAAGCACAGGACGCTCTACAACAAGATCCTAAATTACAACGTCTATGTGAGGAATTTAATGGTGTGTTAGAGATAGAAAGCATTAGACCAGTATAAATTGCGCTAATATTTGGGGATGTATTAGATTAGCAGTTATGTTAGTCTATAAAAGTGAAGATAATTCATTGTAAAATCAAGAATTTTATACAGAGAAAACTGCTAGAATTTTTTTGCGTGACGTGACAGCTCGTTCTGTAGCAAATTTGCAGGGTACTAAATTAGGGTTAATCTAATACTGTAGTGGTACACTAATTTTACAATCCTAGATAGGTGGTAAACTATCATAAAAAGAGGACACTAAAAGGAAAAGAGTATTTAACCTTGCTTACAAAGTAGCCCAGTAAAATTAATCAGTGAGCAAGATTCTTCTGCTGCCTAAGCTTGTTTGGAATTAGGTATAGACAAAACGGTATTGCGTCATTGGATAAAACAAACCCAAGCAGAAAAATAAGGCTATCTATTACCTAGGTCTAAGCCCTGTTACCAGAGCAACGACGGATACGAGAGCTTGAACAACGAATTAAAATACTTGAAGAGGATAAAGAAATTCTAAAAGGCTACTGCAATTTTTATGTCACTCGAGCACAAGGCTACCAAGCGGTAAAGACATTAAAATCGTATGGAATAAAACGTGTTTGTACTCGATTTGCTCTTTCTGAACGAGCTTATTATACCCAGAGAAAGCGACAAGTTAAGCCCAATAAACATTTAGGCTTGGTGGTAGAGATAAAGAGCACTTATTCTTCATTAGATGAAGCTGAGGAATATATTAAACGTTATGTGTTTTACTATAACAGGGTGAGATCACCGCATAGCAATAATCAAGGATTACCGCCAATTTTAGCGGAAAAACCCATCAAGAATCACTAATTTAGTGGAACAATACAATAAATTTATCTCTAATTGTTCCCTCGTTTTCGCCCAAAAGCAGGCGAGGGAACAATGAGGGAACAATCATTAAAAACTAAGGTGAACAACAAAAAAAGTTAAATGATTGATTTTATTGAATTGTCAAAACAGAAAAAACACAGAAAACACTAAAAAACAAAGAATTGGTGGAGCTGGGGGGAGTTGAACCCCCGTCCGAAATTACTCTACCTTCAGCACTACACGTTTAGTCTAGTCTTTAATTTCACTTAACCACTGCGGACAGACACGCGATAGCTAAGCTAGCTTGGTTTAATTTAACGTTTCGATCCTCAAGCGGGGGCGTCCACGCGATCTCGTTTGGGTTTGACTCCTCTTTATCCCCGTCTTACGAGCGAAAGCTGGGGAGAGAAGGCTATGAGCAGGTTATTAAGCTGCTAAAGCGTATTGTTCGTCGTTTGCGACTATTTTTTTGCGGTTTATTTACGAGGCCAACCGCACCTCGACGTGCACCTTGGGCTTCGCTAATCCCGTCGAATCCAGAATCAGCCCCAAAACTTGGTTATTCTAGCAAGAAGTGCGGTAAAATTCAAAATAGTTTTATGGTGATGTGTGTTTATTTATTTGGATTTTAAATGATTTAGGCTAGAAATTATTAAAAAAGTCAAAATTGTCTACTTTCTATCTTTCATCTCAAATTATCATTGTCTGCAGACATAATCCTACGATGAGCAATAAAGTGAAAAGCAATACGTTTTTGCAGTTTATTATCAGAGCAAAAAAATTTAGGCATTAAAGAATGCCTAAATTTTTGTATCAATATCAAAAGCTCTTATCAAACAACAAATTGATATTTTTACTTTGGTAGGCATACATTGAAGGAATATTACTTACTTGTTTCTTCCAACTAAATTGTAATTTAGGGGTAATGCCCCATAAATGCCAATCTCGTTTCCATAGCATTAATTGGGTTTAGTAAATTTTGTCAGAGCGTATTTTCCCTAAGGGCAATATGCCACCTAATTTGGCTTCCGCTTTGTATTGGCGTTGCACAAAAGAAAAAGATAAGCGTGAGGAAATACCTTTTCCCCATTCTTGCCCCTAGCCATTTAGGGCGACCACCTGCCTGAAAGTTTTGTAGTGGTACACTAATTTTACAATCCTAGATAGGTGGTAAACTATCACAAAAAGAGGACACTAAAATGAGAAGAACATTTAGCCCAGATTACAAAGTGGCCGCAGTAAAATTAGTCACCGAGCAAGGTTACTCTATTGCCCAAGCCTGTTTAGAATTAGGCATAGGCGAAACAGCCCTGCGTCGTTGGATAAAACAAGTCCAAGCAGAAAAACAAGGCTATGTATTACCAGGAACTAAGCCACTTTCACCCGAGCAACAACGGATACGAGAGCTTGAGCGACGCATTAAAATACTTGAAGAGGATAAAGAAATCCTAAAAAAGGCTACAGTGATTTTCATGTCACTCGAGCGCAACGCTATCAAGCGGTGAAGACATTAAAATCATATGGAATAAAACGTGTTTGTGCTCTATTTTCTCTTTCAGAACGAGCTTATTATGCTCAGAGAAAGCAAAAAGCTAAGCCCAATAAGCATTTAGGCTTGGCGGTAGAGATAAAGGCGTTATTTGATGAAAGTCGGGGTTCAGCAGGAAAGCGGACTTTAAAGGTGAGATTAAAAAGTAAGGGGATTGAGGTAGGATTAGCCTTAATTCGAAAGCTGATGAAACAACAGGGATTGGTCAGTAAACAGCCACAAAAACGTTGGCGTCAAGGTACATTAGAGAAAGCGTCCACATTGTTTCATAATGTGTTAAATCGGCAATTTAATCCAACCCCAGAGACAACGGTATTATGTGGTGATACAACTTATCTAAAGGTACAGGGGGAGTGGCATTATTTGGCAGTGGTAATGAATTTAGCGCACCGTCAAGTAGTAGGTTGGCGATTACAGAAACAGCATGATTCAATGTTAGTGGTTGGCTCCTTAAATCATGCAATGCTAACAACGGAGAGAACGAGGAGGATGTTGTTTCACTCAGACCAAGGCAGTATTTATGGGAGTGAGTTGTTTATACAATGTGTGAAACAGCATGGTTTGATACAAAGTATGAGTCGCCGAGGAAATTGTTGGGATAATGCGCCGCTGGAACGTTGGTTTAGAAGTTTTAAATATGAATGGATGTTAAAGGGCGGTTATTCTTCCTTAGATGAAGCTAAGGAAGATATTAAACGTTATGTGTTTTACTATAACAGGGTGAGACCGCATAGCTATAATCAAGGATTACCGCCAATTTTAGCGAAAAAAACCTATCAGGGACTGCTAATTTAGTGGATCACTACAATCTTTTAGAGAAAAAATTTGATCTTTATTAAGATTTAAGCAAAAAAGAGAAGGAGGAAGAGGAAAATTTTGTAAAAAATGACCGCACTTTTTATAGGAACAAAAAAAAGCGGAAATAATTCCGCTTTCTTGATTGAATGGTAGATAAGATTAAATTTGCTCTTATAACGCTAAATAACCGCGACATCTACTGCTGAAGGACCACGTTGCGATTCTTGTACATTGTACTCGACTTTGTCACCTTCATTTAAACTGCGGTAGTTATTTCCAATAATTCCTGAAAAATGAACGAAAAGGTCTTTTCCGCCATTTGACGGAGTGATGAAGCCAAAACCTTTATCAGAGTTAAACCATTTTACTAAGCCATGTAATTTAGACATATTGTCTTCCTTATTTTTAAATTTTAAATTTGTATGCTTGAATCAAGCGCTAATGCTAATAACGAGAACTTAAATTGAGATGGGTATTAAGAAAAACTTCAAGGAACAAATTTAGAACTTGTAATGAGGAATAACTGTAATAACTAACTTCTATTAAACTGCTGTCTAGCTGATAAGCATTAGAACACGGTTATTATATTAACGCAAGGTTTTATTTCATTTTTATCAAAATATTTTATTTCTAAATTATTGTGTGCTCCACCTTTCCCAGAGGTTTAAAGGAGAAGTGGAGCAATATCATTTGGAAAATAGAACAGATATAAAAATTAAAAGAACACAATATGTATCCTTAACTTGTTCCCCCTACCGTAATTTTTTCAATTTTTAATGCAGGTTGACCTACACCAACGGGAACGCTTTGGCCTTCTTTGCCGCATACACCAATACCGTGATCGATTTCTACTCTGTCGGCCACCATTGAGATATTTTGCATCACTTCAATTCCGCTACCGATTAAGGTTGCACCTTTTACTGGTTTGGTGATTTTGCCCTTTTCGATTAAATAAGCTTCAGAGGTTGAGAACACAAATTTACCTGAAGTGATGTCAACTTGACCACCGCCAAAGTGCGGTGCAAAAATGCCACGATCGACGGAAGCAATAAGATCGTCGAATTGGCTTTTACCTTCTAGCATATAAGTATTGGTCATTCTTGGCATTGGTAAATGGGCATAACTTTCACGGCGGCCATTGCCCGTAGGCGCAACACCCATTAAACGCGCATTCATTTTGTCTTGCATATAACCTTGTAAAATGCCGTCTTTAATCAATACGTTGCATTGGCTTGGCACGCCTTCATCATCAATTGTGAGCGAGCCTCGGCGATTTAGCAAGGTGCCGTCATCAACAATAGTGCAAAGCGGTGAAGTTACTAGCTCGCCCACTTTGCCTGTAAATAAGGAACTTTCTTTACGATTGAAGTCCCCTTCTAAGCCGTGTCCAACCGCCTCGTGTAATAGCACGCCCGGCCACCCCGCACCAAGCACAACAGGCATTAATCCAGCAGGGGCTGGGATCGCATTAAGATTCACCAAAGCTTGTCGCACCGCTTCTTTTGCAAACGCCACTGCGCGCATTTCGCCATTGTCTATCTCAAAAAACCAATTTAATCCAAAGCGTCCGCCGCAGCCAGCGCTACCACGCTCACGCTTGCCATTTTCTTCCACCAAGACATAAATAGATAAGCGCACTAAAGGCCGAATATCTGCGGCTAATGTGCCATCAGTGGCGGCAATCAGCACTTCTTCATAAATTGCGCTTAAACTGGCGGAAACTTTGGTAACACGCGGATCAGCCGAACGTGCAGTGCGATCCACCAGATGCAATAATTCAATTTTCTTTTCTTTACTTAGGCTTTCCAGTGGATTAATCGCCGCATAGCGTTGCACCGCAGAAACTGTTGTAAACGGCTGTGGCAAAATAAAACTTTGCTGCATAGGCTGCGCAATGCCTTTCACTGCATTGGCACATTGCTGTAAGCTCGCCAAGTTGATTTGATCTGCATAGGCAAAGCCTGTTTTCTCGCCACTCACCGCACGCACGCCTACGCCGCGATCAATATGAAAACCGCCTTCTTTAATAATACCGTCTTCCAATACCCAGCTTTCATCTTGGCTCAGCTGAAAATATAAATCCGCATAATCAATATTGCGGTGATCCATTAGGTTAAACACATTCAATAAATCTTGCGTTGCCAACTGGCTCGGTGCAAGTAGGGATTGAGTTACTTTATTTAGCATTGTTTTCTCTTATCAATAATAAGGGGCGAACAAGCCTGTTCACCCTAATTAAAAAATTTCTAAAATTCAGACCGCACTTTGATTTGTCTTAATTTGTTTGCAAACAAAGTGCGGTGCTTTTTGGTGAAATTCTACATTACCACCACATCAAATTGTTCTTGGTGGTAGTATACTTCAGTTTTTATTTGGATTTGTTTACCGACAAACACTTCTAATTCAGCCACAAGGCCGTGGCTTTCTTCGTTGATCAGATAATCTGCCACCGCTCTGGAAGCATACACTACAAATTTTTCACTATCAAACAGGTGGTGTACGCGGATAATTTCACGCATAATTTCGTAGCAAATGGTTTCTACGGTTTTTATTCGTCCACGTCCGCTACATTCTGGGCATTCATCACATAAAACGTGCTCTAAACTCTCGCGGGTGCGTTTGCGCGTCATTTCCACTAAACCAAGTTGGGTAAAGCCGTTTACACTGGTTTTTACGCGATCTTTCGCGAGCGCTTCTTGTAAGGATTCCAGCACACGAGTTTGATGTTCTTCTTTTTGCATATCGATAAAATCAATGATGATAATGCCACCTAGATTGCGTAGCTGAAGCTGTTGGGCAATGGCTTTGGTTGCTTCAATATTAGTATTGAAAATGGTTTCTTCAAGGTTTCGATGCCCCACGAATGCACCAGTATTGATGTCAATGGTGGTCATTGCTTCCGTTTGTTCGATAATGAGATAACCACCTGATTTGAGATTAACACGTTTGTCTAATGCGGTATGAATAGCATTTTCCACGCCATAGACGTCAAACAAGGGTTGCTTTCCTGAGTGAAGGACCAGCTTGTCCATTAAATTCGGGATAAATTCTTCCGTAAATTGTTTCAGTTCATCAAAGCAAAGATGAGAATCAATGCGGATTTTTTCTAGATCTACCCCGATAAAATCGCGCAAAATACGTTGTGGTAAGGCTAATTCACCGTAAAGCATTGAACGAGTTGGATATTTTGCGCGGCGCTCCATTACTTTGCGCCATAGGCGTTTTAAAAATTCTGCATCTTGCAACAAATCCTCTTCGCTTGCGCCTTCTGCCGCAGTACGAATAATAAAGCCGCCTAACTCATCGCAAAAAGGCAATACTAGATCTTTTAATCGGGCACGTTCTTCTTCACTTTCAATTCGTTGCGATACGCCGACGTGGCTGTTTTCTGGCATAAATACGAGATAGCGAGAGGGGAGGGTGATATCTGTTGTCAGCCTTGCACCTTTGGTGCCAAGGGGATCTTTGACCACTTGCACGACAATATCTTGCCCTTCACGCACAAGTTCGGCAATATCTTTCACGATAAATTGTTTTTTCTCGTTTTCATCTACACATTCTGTGTGCGAAACAATGTCAGATGCGTGCAAAAATGCCGCTTTTTCCAAGCCAATATCCACAAAAGCTGATTGCATTCCGGGCAACACACGCGTTACGCGCCCTTTATAAATATTGCCAACAATGCCCCGTTTGGCTTGGCGTTCGATATGTACTTCTTTCAAAATCCCAGTATCCACAAGGGCGATGCGAGTTTCGCTTGGCGTTACATTAACTAATAATTCTACCGTTTCCATATTAATCTTATTTATTTATTTTTCTGCTGGTTAGTCTAGCGAAAAGGGAAATAGAATAACAGTACCAAATCAGGTAAAATATGACCTTTCTCAAATTTTAACCATTTCTTTTGGAATGTTCAGTTTATAAATTATGATCGATTTTCGTCCTTTTTATCAACAAATTGCAACCAGCTCGCTTTCAGCTTGGCTGGAAACACTGCCCGCTCAACTTAAACAGTGGGAAAAGCAAACCCACGGCGATTATGCCAAATGGGCAAAAATTGTAGATTTTCTGCCTGATTTGCACGCCAATCAGATTAATTTAAAAAGTGCGGTGCAATCTGAGGGCGATTTTGAACTCAGTGCAGGCGAGCGTCAGCGTATTATTTATCATCTCAAGCAATTAATGCCTTGGCGCAAAGGGCCTTATCATCTTTATAGCATTCATATTGATTGCGAATGGCGTTCTGATTTCAAATGGGAGCGCGTACTGCCTCACCTTGCGCCACTCAAAGATCGCGTGATTTTAGATGTGGGCTGCGGCAGTGGCTACCATATGTGGCGAATGGTGGGGGAAGGGGCAAAAATGGTGGTGGGCATTGATCCTACAGAATTATTTTTATGTCAGTTTGAAGCGGTGCGTAAATTGCTGAATAATGATCGCCGCGCCAATTTAATCCCCCTTGGGATTGAACAAATGCAACCGTTAGGCGTGTTTGATACTGTGTTTTCAATGGGGGTGCTGTATCATCGCAAATCGCCTTTTGAACATTTTACGCAATTGAAAAATCAGCTAAGAGCAGGCGGTGAATTAGTGCTTGAAACCTTAGTTATTGATGGTGATGAAAACACGGTGCTTGTGCCGCAAGATCGCTACGCCAAAATGAAAAACGTGTATTTTATCCCTTCGGTCAACGCCTTGATTTTATGGCTAGAAAAAAGCGGATTTCACAATGTGCGCTGTGTAGATGTGGCCGTAACCAATCTTGAAGAACAACGTAAAACCGAATGGCTAGAAAATGAAAGCTTAATTGATTTTCTTGATCCACAAGATCATCGCAAAACCATTGAAGGCTATCCTGCGCCTAAAAGAGCGGTGATTTTAGCAAATAAATAATTAGAAAAAACACCGCATTTTTATCTAGTTATAAGCAATATAGAATAAAAATGGGAGCAAAATCAGCTGCTCCCATTCCATTGATTCTTGATCTTTATACTTCTTGCTGTGCTTTCACTGCAGCGACCGCCACCATATTGATAATACGGCGAACAGAAGACGCTGAGGTTAAAATATGCGCAGTTTTATTTACGCCCATTAAGATTGGTCCAATGGTGATTGGTGTTGCTGTGCCTTGTAGCAAGTTAAGGCTGATTCGCGCTGCTTCCATTGTTGGCATAATTAGTAAGTTTGCTGCGCCTTTTAACGGGCTATCTGGCATTACGTCTTTGCGTAAACTTTCGGAAAGCGCAATGTCGCAGTGCATTTCACCGTCAATGATTAATTCTGGCGCTTTTTCACGTACAAGTTTTAACACTTCACGCATTTTCACTGCATTTTCATCATTGAAGCTGCCATAGTTAGAATGGGAAACCAATGCCACTTGTGGCTCGATACCAAAACGGCGAACTTCTGCCGCAGACATTAAGGTGATTTCTGCTAATTCTTCCGCTGTTGGATTTGGATTAACGAACGTATCGGCGATAAACAAGTTGCCTGTTGGTAACACCAAACCATTGACAGTAGCGGGAATTGCACCTGCTTTCACACCAGTAAAATCTTTGATTGCCCCTAAATGAGAAGCATAAGGTCCAACCAATCCACATAGCATTGCATCTGCTTTGCCAAGTTCTAATAACACGGTGCCAAGTGCGGTTGGATTATGCAACATTTTACGTTTTGCGCCTGATGGTGTCATTCCTTGGCGTTTTAGCTTGTCGTGATAACGTTGCCAGCATTCGTCATAGTAAGGATTGTTTTCAATGTCGATAATGTCAAAATCACGTCCAATTTCAAGATGCAAACCAAGTTTTTTGATTTTTTCTTCGATGATGTGCGTACGCCCTAACAAAACAGGTTGTGCAATGCCTAAAGTGGCAATTTCTTGCACGGCGTGAAGTACGCGCGTTTCTTCGCCGTCTGTTAGTAAGACGCGTTTTTTGTCTTGTTTTGCTTGGGCGAACACCGGTTTCATAAATAAATTCGTTTTGTAAACGAATTGAGTGAGTTTTTCTAAATAGGCATCAAAATCTTCAATCGGACGAGTTGCCACACCGCTATCCATCGCCGCTTTCGCGACCGCAGGGGCAATTTTCACAATAAGACGTGGATCGAACGGTTTTGGAATTAAGTAATCCGGCCCAAAAGAAATTTCTGCACCACCATAGGCAGAAGTAACCACTTCGCTTTGCTCAGCCAAGGCGAGATCCGCAATAGCATACACCGCAGCTAATTTCATTTCTTCATTAATGGTGGTGGCGCTCACATCTAATGCACCACGGAAAATGAATGGGAAACAAAGCACGTTATTTACTTGGTTTGGATAGTCTGAACGGCCTGTACAAACAATCGCATCAGGGCGAACTTCTTTGGCAAGTGGCGGTAAAATTTCAGGTTCTGGGTTCGCCAAGGCAAGAATCAGCGGATTTGGTGCCATCATTTTAACCATTTCTTGGGTTAATGCCCCTGCGGCGGAACAGCCAAGGAAAATATCACAATTCGGCATTGCGTCTGCTAAGGTGCGCGTGCCGTTATCTTCAATGGCGTAAAGCTTTTTGGTTTCGTCCATTCGTTCATCACGACCGTTGAAAATCACGCCTTTAGAATCGCACACGGTGATGTGTTCTTTTTTCATTCCAAGAGAAACCAGCAAGTTCAAGCAAGCAATAGAGGCCGCGCCTGCGCCTGATGCCACTAATTTTACGTCTTCAATTTTTTTATTTACAATGCGTAAACCGTTGATCACCGCGGCGGCTGAAATAATGGCTGTGCCGTGCTGATCATCGTGGAATACCGGAATATTCATTCGTTCACGCAATTTTTGTTCAATGTAAAAACACTCAGGGGCCTTGATGTCTTCTAGGTTAATACCGCCGAAAGTTGGCTCAAGTGCGGCGATAATTTCTACTAATTTATCAGGATCTTTTTCATCAATTTCAATGTCAAACACATCTACGCCAGCAAACTTTTTAAATAGCACGCCTTTCCCTTCCATTACGGGTTTGCCTGCTAATGCGCCGATATTGCCTAAACCTAGCACCGCTGTTCCATTAGAAATTACCGCAACAAGATTACCGCGAGACGTGTATTTATATGCGTTGGCAGGATCTTTTTCAATTTCTAAACAAGGCTCAGCCACCCCCGGTGAATAGGCTAAAGCGAGATCACGCTGCGTGGCGAGAGATTTGGTTGGGGTAACTTCAATTTTTCCCGGTTTTGGAAATTCGTGGAAATCAAGCGCCGCTTGGCGTAATTGTGCGTCCATAAAACAGTCCTTATAACAATTTGAAAAGGTTGTGAGAGTAATTCAATACTCTATTATAGGCAAAAAAATCAGAAAATCTGTGATTTACAACACATTATTTACAATTCATTCACAAAATCAACCGCACTTTTGTTTTCGCTCTAACTAGGGTTTTATGCCGAGATGTTGTACAATATTTCGTTTTTATTAATGAGAAAATCACGCAATGAGATTAGATAAATTTTTAGCCGAACAAACAGGGCTAACGCGCACTCAAGCCAATAAAGCGCTACGTCAAAGTGCGGTGCAAATTAATGGAAAAATTGAGAAAAACGGTGCAACCAAAGTGAGTGCAGAAGATGAGATTTACTTTGATGGTGAACGCCTTAGTTGGTTTGAAGCAGGGCATTACATTATGCTGAATAAACCACAAGGCTATGTTTGTTCCAATGATGACGGCGATTACCCTACAATTTATCAATTCTTTGATTATCCCCTTGCTGGTAAATTGCACAGTGCGGGGCGGTTAGATGTGGATACTACAGGACTGGTGTTGCTTACCGATGATGGGCAGTGGTCGCATCGCATTACGTCACCAAAGCATCATTGCGAGAAAACCTATTTGGTTACCCTTGCCGATCCTGTAGAAAATCATTATCAACAAGCCTGCGCTGAAGGCATTTTATTGCGTGGTGAAAAACACCTCACTAAGTCGGCAAAACTTGAGATTATTGATGATTACAATGTGAATCTTACCCTAAGCGAAGGGCGTTATCATCAAGTAAAACGAATGTTTGCTGCTTTAGGCAACAAAGTGATTGGGCTGCACCGCTGGAAAATTGGCGATGTAGTGCTAGATGAACAATTGGAAGAGGGGGAATACCGCCCTTTAAGCGCAGAAGAATTAAACGCATTAAAATAAGGATAGCATTTTGAGCGAAAAAACGATTCATAAACCCAGCTTTATTTTTATTTTGACCCTTGGGCTACTTTCAATGTTGCCACCGCTTGGAGTAGATATGTATTTGCCTGCCTTTTTGCGAATGTCGCAAGATTTGCACGTTAGCCCGGAACAAATTCAGCATACCCTAACCTTTTTCGCTTACGGTATGGCGGCAGGGCAGCTTTTCTGGGGGCCGGTGGGCGATAGCTATGGGCGTAAACCCATTATTCTGCTAGGTGTAATTGTCAGTGCTATTACCGCGTTAATTCTCACGACAATTAATCAAATTGGCAGTTTTACCGTGTTACGCTTTATGCAAGGTTTTTTTGGTGCCGCACCAGTGGTACTTGTTGGTGCGTTGTTGCGCGATCTTTTCAGCAAAAATCAACTTTCGCGCACAATGTCCACAATCACCCTTGTGTTTATGATAGCTCCACTTGTTGCGCCAATTATCGGTGGTTATTTGGTTACTTATTTCCATTGGCACTCTATTTTTTATGTGATTGCAGTAATGGGGGCATTGAGTACCTTGTTGGTGTTTTTCATTATTCCTGAAACCCATAAAAAAGAAAATCGTATTCCCTTACGTTTAAACATTGTAGTGCGCAATTTTGTGAATTTATGGCAGAAAAAAGAAGTGCTAGGTTATATGTTTATGAGCGCCTTTGGCTTTGGTGGCTTGTTTGCTTTCTTAACCGCAGGATCGATTGTGTATATCGGCATTTATGGTATTTCCGAGCAAAACTTTGGCTATTTCTTTATGCTGAATATTAGTGTGATGACCTTAGGGTCATTTTTAAACGGGCGTTTAGTTACCAAAGTAGGTGCAGAAAAAATGCTGCAAACAGGTTTGATCATTCAATTTATTGCGGCGATTTGGCTATTATTAGTGGTGTTTTTCGATCTGGGTTTTTGGTCAATAGCGATTGGTGTGGCACTGTTTGTTGGGCAGAATTCGCTCATCAGCTCAAATGCAATGGCATCCATTTTAGAAAAATTCCCTGCAATGGCTGGTACGGCGAATTCAATGGTGGGCAGCGTACGTTTCGGCACGGGCGCTTGTGTTGGATCGCTTGTTGCATTAATGAAAATTAACAGTGCCGCGCCAATGCTTTTAACGATGGTTGGTTGCTCATTTTTAGCGGTAAGCTGCTATTATTTCTTAACCTATAAACGCCTATAATTTCGTTTTTTCCGTTAGCTCTGAAAGAATAGAACAATCAGGGCTATCATTTCCTTGGCAAGAACAATGCCAGCGTTGCAATAAATCTAACATTTTTTGTAAGCTCGCAATTTTATCTTTTAGCTCTGTAATATGTTGTTCTGTAATGGCTTTTACTTCGCGACTAGTACGATTAGGATCCTGATTTAGCCTTAACAATTCACGAATTTGTTGTAATGAAAATCCCACTTTACGCGCATTACTGATAAAACACAGCTGATTTAAATCCTGCTCAGAATAAAAACGATAACCTGATAAGGTACGTTGTGGCTCTGGCAATAATCCCGCTTTTTCATAATCTCTAATTTGCTTGCTAGAGAGTCTAGCTTTTTCAGCTGCTTGACTGATATTCATACTATATATCTTTCTATTTGGTCAAAAATAAATAAGTCATATTACATAATGGTTTTGTTTACTACTTTTTTATCAAGAGACTGTAGATTTTACTTATCTATATTTTCTATCATAGCTTCTATGAGTGTTATATCCCAAATAAAATAAAAAATATTGTAAGACAACGATAATAAATAGGTGAGATACACCACCTATTTATTATTCACTTAATACTTTTTTGAATAAAATGTCATTTTCTGTATAAATGTGTTCTTGCAGGTCATCGCAAAATTCCTGAATACCTTGATAAAGGTTACGCCAAGAACAGCAAGCATCAGGTGGTGGCGTCATATTATTTGTGAGAGAACGTAGTACTTCAATCGTGGCATTATGTTCATCATGTTCAAATTCCATTACCTGAATTGGCATTCTTGCCATCATATAATTTCCAGCTTGAATCATAGGGAACAAAATTTGTTCTTCTTTCATCATATGACTGGATAGGTCTGCGTAGGTATTTTTCAAGGCATTAGCCAAACCTTTCGGGCAATCGGTGAGATTACTATGGCGTTCTTCTACTTTTTCTGCGAGAGGAATAAGTTCCTCTAACTGTTCTCGATGACGTTGATGAAAACGTGATAAAATATGTGAGATAGTGTCAGAATAACTGGCATCTTTCCATTTTTCTTCGGCTGATTTCATTCTATTTTCTAAAGACATAGCTTAACCTTCATTTTAGTAGTTAAAATCTGAGTTAAATAGTAAGGTATTTATATCAAAAACCAAAATAGTTTTAGAAAAAAACGTAAAATTTATGATCTATATCAGATTTAGTTTAGTGAAATTGAATAAAGATAAATACTGGCTTTGATGCTTTTCTTCAGTATTTTGCAAAATATTGTAAACCATTTTTCTTTTATTTTGACATAATATCAAAATCAACGTGGATAGTAGCAAGATGATTGTTTTAACAAGCTGTGCTAGGTAACTGAAAAATTACCCATTTAGGATAAAATACCCTTAATCAGAAAAAAGAGATTAGTTTACTTATCTAGCTTAGTTCATAAAAAATGTAGAAGCTCAAAAGTGAGCTTCTACATCTTAGTTTAAAACGCATATAGCTACATTGCATCTTCTTCAATGAATAAATCACGGTCTTTTGTTTCAACGGTATTATAGGTTGTAAATACAGTAATCATCATTAACAGGCTCATAAAGGCAGCTACTGCTTGCCAGCCACCGAAATAAGCAAGAATAATTGATGAGAACATTGGTACTAATCCACCACCAATAGCTCCGATCTCACGAGCAACAGTTAATGCACTGTAACGATAGCGAGAGCCAAAAATTTCTGGTAATTGGGGGCTTTGTACTCCCATGGCACCTTCTGCTGGAAACCAGAAACAGAAAATCATAATTAAGCCGATTAGAATTGGTTCACCTGTATTTGCCATCATAAAGGCAAAGAATGGGAAAATGCACATTATGATAGAGTAAATTAATCCTGCTTTACGGCGTCCGATTTTATCAGAAAGCCATCCACCGAACAGCCCGCCAAAAATCCCAACTACTGCTCCAATTGCTGTTGCAGTTGAGAAAATAGCCCCTCCATCTGAGCGAACATAGTTTACAATATAGCCGCCTAGAAATGCTTGATACATAAATGAATGTCCAACACAAGGGAAAGTGAAACCAAAAACACGTAGCATATTTTTACGCGAATGTTTCCACGCTTGTACCAGCGGCATAGCTTGTTTTGCTCGTTCTTTGAATTCTTTCTGTTTCTCAATAAAAACTGGTGATTCATGTAATTTTAAGCGCATCCAAATAGCAAAAGCCGTGACAAAAATAGTTAATAAAAATGGAATACGCCAACCCCAAGTAATTAAATCATTACGATTAAGGCTGATAAGAATTATGGTCCATACTAAACCACCTACAACGGTACCAGCACTTGCACCAGCCCATACATAGCTTGCTGTAATACCACGTTTACCGATAGGTGCTATTTCAGTCAGGTAGGTTGTACCAGAAGTATATTCAGCACCAACCGCAGCACCTTGTATACAACGACAGATGATCAAAAGTATTGGTGCCCAAATGCCAATGCTGTCATAAGATGGAATCAAACCAATACTAAATGTAGCTAATCCCATTAATAATACAGTTGTTGATAATACCCATTTGCGCCCACGAGTTTCCCCTAGATGAGAAAAAATTAATCCACCGATTGGTCGAACTAAAAAGCCCACACCGTAAATACCGAAAGCGGAGATTAAACCAATAATGGGAGAAACGTTAGGAAAGAAAACTTGACCAAAACATAATGCTGAAGCGAGAGAGAAGAGCGTCATTTCCATCTGATCGAGAGAGGTGCCGATGGCTGCACCAAATTTAGCTCGCCAAAGTTGTTTATTGAATTCTGACGATGAGACGTTTACTGCATTTTGATTATTCATATTTACCTCCTATTAGTCCGTATGAATAATAAAATATAGAGTGTGGGTAAAAGATTACCCACACCTAAGCAATGTCTATGGCTGTTTACCAATATATGCTAAGATACCACCATCAACGTATAAAATATGACCGTTAATGAAGTTTGATGCGTCAGAAGATAAGAACACTGCCGCACCCGCTAAATCTTCTGGGGTTCCCCAGCGAGCAGCAGGGGTTTTGGCGATGATAAACTGATCGAATGGGTGGCGTGAGCCGTCAGGTTGTTTTTCACGTAATGGCGCAGTTTGTGGTGTTGCGATATAGCCTGGACCAATACCATTACATTGAATGTTAGCTTCACCAAATTCTGAACAGATATTTTTGGTAAGCATTTTTAAGCCACCTTTTGCAGAGGCGTACCCTACAACAGTTTCACGACCTAATTCGCTCATCATTGAGCAGATATTGATGATTTTACCGTGTCCTTTTTTAATCATTGAAGGTAATACGGCTTTTGACATAATGAATGGACCAGTGAGATCGATATCGATGATTTTACGATAGTCCGCTGCGCTAGTTTCTAACATAGGAATGCGTTGGATGATACCGGCGTTATTTACTAAAATATCAATCACGCCAACTTCTTTTTCAATTTTTTCGATGTGTTCCTTAACTGCAACTTCATTGGTTACATCGAATAAGTAGCCATAAGCTTCAATCCCAGCGTCTTTGTAAGCAGCAAGGCCTTTTTTCAGGTTTTCTTCGCTTACATCATTGAATACAATTTTAGCTCCTGCTTGACTTAATGCTGAAGCAATGGCAAAACCGATACCATATGAGGCACCTGTTACTAAGGCGATTTTACCTTTTAATGAGAATTGTTCTAAAATGTTTGACATAGTTGCTCCTTAAACTCCTTAAATTAGGTTGTCATTGAAATGTATTATTTAGACAAGCTTATTTTAAAATTATTAAACCGTTATTTCAATTTTATTATAGCTGATTATGAGAAATAGAATGTGATGTAGCTCACATTTTTATTAATTGCACTCAATTTTTTATGCCTTATGGCATTTTTGACAGCCTGTTTGAACGAATAATCAACAGTTTCATCTTTATCTCTGTGTTTATCTTTGTGGTGAGCTTGATGTTTTATCACTCTTTAGCAGATGTAAATAATATATTTATTAATAAAGTGCGGTAATTTTTTGAAAAAAATTTAATAATATATGTTTTTTTGATTTTCTATTCTATTTTTTATCCTAATTATTCTCTCTTTATATAAAATCCATTAGAATGTAGCCTTTCATTATGAGGAGAAGTTTATGATTGAGCAAATTATCAGCAATGTAGAACACGCCTTGATGTGGTTTGTGGATACATTCGATGGCCCTATTTGGGATATTACAGTGATTACTTTGTTAGGGGTAGGTATTTTCTTTACACTAACGACAGGATTGGTTCAGTTACGTTTATTTCCACAAAGTCTACGTGAAATGTGGTTTGGTCGAGCCTCTACCGGTGATTCTTTAACACCATTTCAGGCATTTGCTACAGGATTAGCCAGTCGCGTAGGAGTAGGCAACATTGGTGGGGTTGCTACAGCGATTGCGCTTGGCGGTGAAGGTGCGGTTTTCTGGATGTGGGTAACAGCATTGATAGGAATGTCCAGTGCAGTGGCAGAATCCTCCCTTGCTCAATTGTATAAATTGAAAGATCAAGACGGAGTAAGTCGTGGGGGGCCTGCTTATTATATTGTACAGGGCTTAAAATCTCGCTGGTTGGCAGCGTGTTTTGCGATAGCGTTGATCTTTACTTTCGGTTTTGCCTTTAATGCAGTGCAATCAAATTCGATTGTTGAAGCGACAGGAAATGCGTGGAAATGGAACCCTACTTATGTAGGAATTGGCTTGGTAATTTTAACTGCCTTGATTATTTTTGGAGGCGTTAAGCGAATTGGAAAGGTCTCAGCTCGAGTTGTACCAATGATGGCGCTATTTTATTTAATTATGGCGGTAATCATTATGGGAATGAATATTGAAATGATCCCAACCGTGCTTTCTAATATTGTTCATAGTGCCTTTTCTTTTGATGCGATGGCTGGTGGTATGTTCGGGGCGATCTTTTCTAAAGCAATGCTAATGGGAATTAAGCGTGGTTTATTCTCGAATGAAGCAGGTATGGGTTCTGCACCAAATGCTGCGGCTTCTGCGGATGTTAAGCACCCAGTAAGCCAAGGGTTGATCCAAATGCTTGGTGTGTTTGTGGATACTATCATTGTGTGTTCTTGTACCGCAATCATCATATTGCTGTCAGACAACTACGGCGGTGAAACACTGAAAAGCATTTCTCTCACGCAAAATGCGCTACAATATCACGTTGGTGAGTTTGGTTTGCATTTCCTTGCATTCATCTTATTGCTCTTTGCATTTTCTTCGATCATTGGTAATTATGCCTATGCAGAAAGCAATATCCGTTTTCTGAAAAACCGCCCAGTGGTAGTGTTTATTTTCCGTTTAGTCGTGCTATTTTTCGTGTACTTTGGTGCGGTAAATTCAGGCAATGTCGTATGGAGCTTTGCGGATACCGTGATGGCGGTAATGGCATTGATTAACTTGGTCTCTATTGTGTTGCTTTCACCGATTGTTTGGACGTTATTAAAAGATTATCAACGCCAAATTAAAGCAGGTATCCGTGAGCCAGAATTTAAAATTGAAGAGCATCCAGAGCTACTTAAACGTGGCGTGAATCCAGATGTTTGGAAATGATGATTGAGTAAAAATGAGGTTGTTTGATGTCGTCACAAAATAGTGAATTTCAAGAAATGGTGCAAGCCTTGCTTAAACAGCATAAAGGTGAGCGAATTGTGAGTTTTGATTATGACAATCAGCGCTATTGGCTCAAACAACCTGAGCAACTCAAAGGTGTGTGGCGTTTACTCAAACCGCAACCGCAAAAGGCCTTTCAAAATGAATTGAAAACCTTACAATTTTTAGCCGAAAAAAATGCTCCAGTGCCACAATTAATGGCATTTGGTGAAGATTTTTTAGTGCTAAAAGATGCAGGCAAAACCATCAGTTATTGGGTGGATAGGCCTGATCTCAGCTCAGATCAAAAATTGGCGATTTTAGCAGACGGTGCAAAAGCCTTAACGGATCTGCATAAGAAAGGCTTAGTTCACGGTCGCCCAGCCTTGCGTGATATGGCGTGGCACGAAGGTAAGATACAGTTTATTGATTTTGAATCTCGTTCCAATCATACTAATCTAAATTGGCAAAAAGTACGAGATAGCTTGATTTTTATCCATAGCCTTGGGCGTTCAGATTGCATTTCTGATGAGCAAATGCGTTTGACGGTAGAAAAATACCAACAATATTGTGAACCTGAAATTTGGCAACAAACGCAATCCTTTATTGCGAAAAACCGCTGGCTATATTATTTATTGCTGCCTTTCAAACCCATTGCAAGAATGGATTTAATCGCTATTTATCGTCTGTTTGAAAACACGCCAAACAAGTAAGTGCGGTGCTTTTTTTGTAAGTTTTTGTGATAAAACCTTGCTATTTTTTTTTCTATGCGTATAATACGCCACATATTTCGGACGCGGGGTGGAGCAGCTTGGTAGCTCGTCGGGCTCATAACCCGAAGGTCGTTGGTTCAAATCCAGCCCCCGCAACCAATTCATAACAAGTTCAGTAAAAAGAACCCCAATTTTGGGGTTTTTTTATACGAGCAATTTAGATGTAGAACTGGGCTGATTAGCCCTTTTTTTACGTCCTAAGTTTGATTAAGGGGGTTGTTTTGGCAACTTTAGAAGAGAAATTATCAGATTTATTAAAAAGTTCTATTGAAGATTTAGGTTGTGAACTTTGGGGGATTGAATGTCTGCGTACTGGTCGTTTTTTAACCGTGCGTATTTATATCGATAAAGAAGGTGGTGTGGGCGTGGATGATTGTGCAGATGTAAGCCGTCAAGTCAGTGCCATTTTAGATGTGGAAGATCCGATTGCGGATAAATATAACCTTGAAGTGTCTTCACCAGGCGTCGATCGTCCATTATTTACCCTTGAACAATATCAACGTTATATTGGCGAAGAAATTGTGGTGCATTTGCGTATTCCTGTGTTGGAACGCCGCAAATGGCAAGGTAAATTAGAAAGCATTGAAAATGATATGATCACCTTGCTTGTAGATGGACAACCGCAAGTATTGGTATTTGGCAACATTCAAAAAGCCAATGTGGTAGCAAAATTTTAATTTTAGATAGGAAGAATAAAAATGAGTAAAGAGATTTTATTGGCGGCAGAAGCCGTATCAAATGAAAAATTATTACCACGCGAAAAGATTTTTGAAGCATTAGAAAGTGCCATTGCCCTTTCTACCAAAAAGAAATACGAGCAAGAAATTGATGTGCGTGTGGTGATCGATCCAAAAACAGGTGAGTTTGACACCTTCCGCCGTTGGTTAGTGGTGGACGAAGTCACTAACCCGACCAAAGAAATCACCCTTGAAGCGGCACAATTTGAAGATCCAAATGTGCAAGTAGGGGATTATGTAGAAGATCAAATTGAATCCGTGGCATTTGACCGTATTACAATGCAAACAGCACGCCAAGTGATTAGTAGTAAAATCCGTGAAGCTGAGCGTAACAAAATCGTTGAGCAATTTCGCTCTAATGAAGGCGAAATTGTGACGGGAACCGTGAAAAAAGTAAACCGTGAAAATATTATTTTAGATTTAGGTCAGCAAGCAGAAGCGGTGATTTTGCGTGAGGATATGTTACCGCGCGAGAATTTCCGTCCAGGTGATCGTGTGCGTGGCGTGTTATATCGCGTTAGCCCTGAAAGTAAAGGCGCACAACTTTTTGTTACTCGTGCAAAACCTGAAATGATCATTGAGCTTTTCCGCATTGAAGTGCCAGAAATTGGTGAAGAGCTAATTGAAATTAAAGGTGCAGCCCGTGACCCAGGTTCGCGTGCGAAAATTGCAGTGAAAAGTAATGATAAACGTATTGATCCCGTAGGGGCTTGTGTGGGTATGCGTGGCGCGCGTGTGCAAGCTATCACCAATGAATTAGGTGGTGAGCGTGTGGACATCGTATTATGGGACGATAATCCTGCACAATTTGTGATTAATGCAATGGCGCCAGCCGATGTCACGTCTATCGTGGTTGATGAAGATAATCATTCTATGGATATTGCCGTTGAAGCAGAAAACTTGCCACAAGCCATCGGACGCAATGGTCAAAACGTGCGTTTAGCTAAACAGCTTACAGGCTGGGCGTTAAATGTAATGACCACTGAAGAGCTGAATGAAAAACATCAAGCTGAAGATAACAAAGTGTTGAAACTCTTTATGAACGCTTTAGAAATTGACGAAGAATTTGCGCAAATTCTCGTTGAAGAAGGCTTCACTAATTTAGAAGAGTTAGCCTATGTACCAGTGAGCGAACTTACCGCTATTGATGGCTTAGAAGATGAAGATTTAGTGGAAGAATTGCAAACCCGCGCGAAAGATGCGCTAACAGCCGCCGCATTGGCGGAAGAAGAAGCGTTAAAACAAGCGCATATTGAAGATAAGCTACTCAATCTTGAAGGAATGAACCGTCATCTTGCGTTCAAACTAGCAGAAAAACAAATCACCACCTTAGAACAATTAGCGGAGCAAGGTGTTGATGATTTAGCCGATATTGAAGAATTAAGCGCTGAGCAAGCAGCGGATTTAATTATGGCAGCACGCAACATTTGTTGGTTCAGCGAAGAATAAAAAGGGGTGTAAAATTATGGTAGATGAAGTAAAAAAATCGGATGCACCGAAAAAATTAAGCATACAGCGCCGTACTAAAACCACGGCAAGCACTACAACCAGTACAGGTAAAAACAAAACTGTACAAGTGGAAGTGCGTAAAAAACGTACCGTGCCAACGGAAGCAGCCATTCGTGCTGAAGAAGAAGCTCGTTTAAAAGCAAAACAAGAAGCAGAAAAGAGAGCGGCTGAAGAAAAAGCAAAGAAAGACGCTGAAAAAGCTAAACAAGAAGCAGAAAAAGCAGAATTGGCAAAACGTCAAGCTGAACAAAAAGCGAAAGAAAAAGCAGAAAAATCAGCAAAAGAAACCGCCAACAAAGCGGTTGATGAAGAAAAAGAACGCTTGAAAGCTGAAGAAGCCGAGCTACGCCGTAAAGCGGACGAATTAGCGCGTCAAAAAGCAGAAGAGCAAGCACGTAAAGCCGCAGAAGAAGCCAAACGCTATGCTGATCTAGTCAGTGTTGATGAAAAAAATGAACCCTCTGAAGATTACTCAGATTATCATCTCACTTCAAGCTATGCCCGTGAAGCCGAAGATGAAGAAGCACGCCGCAATGAAAATCGTGGCCGTGGCAAAAATAAAGTTGCCAAAGCGAAAAAAGGCGGACGCGAAGACGATAGCAATAAAAGCGAGCGCGAATCAAATCGCCGCAACCAAAAAGATTTCAAAGGTGGAAAAGGCTTTAAAGGTAAACAAGGTAAAAAAGGCAGCAGCTTACAGCAAGGCTTTACTAAGCCAGCAGCGCCAGTAAACCGTGATGTGGTGATTGGTGAAACCATTACCGTGGCGGAGTTGGCGAATAAAATGGCGGTGAAAGCCACCGAAATCATCAAAACAATGATGAAAATGGGCGAAATGGTGACGATTAACCAAGTGATCGACCAAGAAACCGCACAGCTTGTTGCCGAAGAAATGGGGCACAAAGTGATCCTGCGTAAAGAAAATGAGCTTGAAGAATCCGTATTAGGCGATCGCGATGTGAATGCAGAAAAAGTAAATCGTGCGCCAGTGGTAACCATTATGGGGCACGTTGACCACGGTAAAACCTCTTTACTTGACTACATTCGTAAAGCGAAAGTGGCAGCAGGCGAAGCAGGCGGGATTACCCAACACATTGGTGCATACCATGTGGAAACTGATGACGGCAAAATGATCACCTTCCTGGATACACCGGGACACGCGGCCTTTACTTCAATGCGTGCGCGTGGTGCAAAAGCCACAGATATCGTGGTGCTTGTTGTAGCGGCCGATGACGGTGTGATGCCACAAACCATTGAGGCGATCCAACACGCGAAAGCGGCGGGTGTGCCAATTGTGGTAGCTGTGAACAAAATTGATAAGCCTGAAGCCAATCCAGATCGTGTAGAGCAAGAATTATTGCAACACGAAGTGATCGCCGAGAAATTTGGTGGAGATACGCAATTCGTTTATGTTTCTGCGAAAAAAGGGACTGGGGTGGATGAGCTACTTGAAGCCATCTTGTTACAATCTGAAGTGTTAGAACTCAGTGCGGTGAAAGATGGAATGGCAACAGGTGTGGTGATTGAATCTTACCTTGATAAAGGGCGTGGTCCTGTGGCAACGATCTTAGTTCAATCAGGGACATTACACCGTGGTGATATTGTACTTTGTGGTTTTGAATACGGTCGAGTGCGGGCAATGCGTGATGAAAATGGTAAAGATATAGCCGAGGCTGGTCCGTCAATCCCAGTGGAAGTGCTAGGTTTATCGGGCGTGCCTTCGGCAGGTGATGAAGCCACCGTAGTTCGTGATGAGAAAAAGGCTCGTGAAGTGGCATTGTACCGTCAAGGTAAATTCCGTGAAGTGAAATTGGCTCGTCAGCAAAAAGCTAAATTGGAAAATATGTTCAGTAATATGACAGAAGGTGATGTGGCAGAATTGAACGTTATTGTGAAAGCAGATGTTCAAGGCTCAGTAGAAGCTATTGTTCAAGCCTTACAAGAGCTTTCAACAGCAGAAGTAAAAGTGAATGTGGTAGGTTCAGGGGTTGGTGGAATTACCGAAACAGATGCTACATTGGCTGCAGCCTCGAATGCTATTATCGTGGGCTTTAACGTTCGTGCCGATGCTTCTGCGCGCCGTATTATTGAAAATGAAAACATTGATTTACGTTATTATTCAATTATTTATGAGCTACTTAACGAAATCAAAGCAGCGATGAGCGGTATGCTCCAACCTGAATTCAAGCAAGAAATTATCGGTCTTGCGGAAGTGCGTGATGTGTTCCGCCATCCGAAATTCGGTGCTATCGCAGGTTGTATGGTGACTGAGGGCGTGGTGAAACGTAATAACCCAATCCGTGTATTACGCGACAACGTGGTAATCTTTGAAGGGGAATTGGAATCGCTCCGCCGCTTTAAAGATGACGTGGCCGAAGTGCGTAGTGGTATGGAATGTGGTATTGGCGTGAAAAACTACAACGATGTTAAAGTCGGCGACCAAATCGAAGTCTTTGAAGTGGTTGAAATTAAACGCTCAATTTAATGGCAAAAAGTGCGGTGTTTTTTGACCGCACTTTTCCTTATTAATAAAAAATTAATCACACAAATGTAAATAGGATAGGATTTTCGCCGTAGGCTAAGTGCTGCGCGATCACATCATTATCCTGTTTTTATTTATAGGAAAATAAAATGGCAAGAGAATTTAAACGCTCAGATCGCGTTGCACAAGAATTACAAAAAGAAATTGCGGTGATTTTGCAACGCGAAGTGAAAGATCCACGTATTGGAATGGTTACGGTATCTGATGTCGAAGTGTCACCAGATTTAGCTTACGCAAAAGTATTTGTTACCTTCTTATTTGATCAAGATGACAGCGTTATCGAAAGCGGAATGAAAGGGCTGGAAAAAGCTTCACCTTACATTCGTTCTTTACTGGCTAAAGCAATGCGTTTGCGCATCGTGCCAGAGTTACGCTTTGTGTATGACAAATCCTTAGTGGAAGGGATGAGGATGTCAAACCTTGTGAGCGAAGTGATTCGTGATGATGAAAAACGCTACCAAGGTGATGCAGAGAGCCAAAATAATAGCAAAGAAAACAATGAGTAAGGCAAAAAGCAATGGCCGCCATATTCACGGCATTTTTTTATTAGATAAACCGCAAGGAGCGAGTTCTAACCAAATTATGCAACAAGTGAAACGGCTTTTTCAGGCAAATAAAGCTGGCCATACTGGTGCGCTAGATCCGCTTGCCACAGGAATGTTGCCCATTTGTTTAGGTGAAGCCACCAAGTTTTCGCAATATTTGCTGGATTCTGATAAGCGTTATTTGGTTACGGCAAAATTGGGCGAACGCACCGACACTTCTGACGCAGACGGACAAGTGGTTGAGCGCCGAGAAGTGCGGTCAGAAATTTCGCAAATTTTAACCGCACTTGAGCAATTTCGTGGTGAAATTATGCAAGTGCCAACTATGTTTTCAGCTCTAAAACATCAGGGAAAACCGCTTTATGAATATGCCCGTGCAGGGATCACGGTGGAACGTGAAGCCCGTCCAATTACCATTTTTGAGCTGAAATTTATTGATTATCAAGCGCCTTATTTAACCTTGGAAGTGCATTGTTCAAAAGGCACTTATATTCGTACATTAATTGATGATTTAGGTGAAGTGCTAGGCTGTGGTGCGCACGTTACGATGTTGCGCCGTCTTGCTGTGGCTGATTATCCACAACAAGCAATGATGCGTTTAGCGGATCTCCAAGTCTTAAGCGAACAGCAAGATTTAAGCCTGTTAGATCAGCATTTATTGCCAATGGACAGTGCAGTGAAATCTCTGCCTGCGTTGGCGTTAAGTGCCGAACAAAGTCGAGCCGTTGGGTTTGGGCAACGCGTGAAGTTTGATAATCCACAAGGCATTTATGGTCAAGTACGGTTGTTTTCTGCCGAAAATCAATTTCTTGGTGTGGCAGAAGTGGATAAAAACAACGTTATCCGACCAAGCAGAATGGTGGCGCTGAGTTTGGTGTAAACTCGCAAAGAAAAATAGGCGGAAAGTTTCCGCCTATTTTTTCATTAGTAAAATTCAGATTGGATTGATTACGCTTTTTTCAAAAACTCAGATTTTAATGAAAAATTTTGTCCATCAATTTTACAATCTACATCGTGATCACCATTCACTAAACGAATGTTTTTTGCTTTTGTGCCTTTTTTCAGGACAATAGAAGACCCTTTTACTTTTAAATCTTTGATTAATATTACGCTATCGCCATCTTGTAATGGGTTACCATTGCTATCTTTAACCACGCTTTCTTCATTTTCACTTTCATTTTGTTCCTCGTAAGACCATTCATAAGTACAATCGGGGCAAATGAAATTGATACCATCGTGATAAACATATTCCCCTTGGCATTTAGGGCAGATGAGTTGTTCCATTGTTTTTCCTTTATTGATTAAGTTAGTTGAGAGTATAGCAAAAAAATGAGCAAAATTCAGTGAGCATATTTGCTTATGGCGAGATTTTTAGTAGACTCAGTCCTTTTATAAAGAAGGATAAAATAATGAAAAAAATCACCGCACTTTTAGCTAGTATTCTGCTTTTCACAAGCACGGTAAGCTATGCTCATAATATCCAATTAAATACTGATTTACCTAATGTAATCGTTTCGCAAAAAGGCGAATTAATAATTAAGAATCAAGACATTAGCTATCAACCTTGGCAAGCGAGCCAGTTAAAAGGCAAGGTTCGGGTGTTACAGCATATTGCAGGGCGCAGTGCAGTGAAGGAAAAAAACTTGCCATTAATGGAGGCGATCAAAAAGCAAAAATTTAATTCTGAACTTTATCAAACTACCAATATTATTAATTCTGATGATGCGATATTTGGCACAGGTGCTTTCGTGGTAAGTAGTGTTAAAGAGGCAAAAGTACAAAATCCTTATAGCCAAGTGGTACTTGATGAAAAAGGTATGGTCAAAAATACTTGGCATTTAAAAGAAAAAGAAAGCCTTATTATTGTACTAGATCGTAATGGTAAGGTTAAATTTGTACAAGAAGGAAAATTGTCTTCAGAACAAATTCAACAGATTATTAGGCTAATACAAAGTTTAATTAAAAAATAGTGCTGGAAAACTACTGCACTTTTAAATATCAAAATGATAAATAAAAGCATTTATGCTATACTTATACTACTAATAAAATCACCGCAAAGAATGAGTTATGCAAAATATTATTATCACTGTTGATGGACCTAGTGGCGCCGGTAAAGGCACGCTATGTTATGCCTTGGCGCAAAAGCTAGGCTTTGCCTTATTAGACAGCGGTGCGATTTATCGTGTTACCGCATTGGCAGCGTTAAAAAAGCAAGTGCTATTAGATGATGAAGTGGCTTTAGCAAATTTAGCTCGCTATCTAGATGTCACATTTTTACCTCAAGATAATGAAGTTAAAATTATTTTAGAAGGGCAAGATGTGAGTCGCCAAATTCGTACGCAAGAAGTGGCAGAGGCAGCCTCTAAGGTAGCGGTATTCCCGCAAGTTCGTGCTGCATTATTGCAATTACAGCAAAGTTTCGCCAACGAAAAAGGACTTATTGCTGATGGGCGTGATATGGGAACCGTGGTTTTCCCTGATGCACAAGTCAAGTTATTTTTAGATGCTAGCGCGGAAGAAAGAGCCAAAAGACGCTATAAACAGTTGCAAATTAAGGGAATTAGTGGTAACTTTGCACAGATTTTAGCCGAGATAGAAGAGCGTGATTTTCGCGATAGAAATCGCCCAATCGCCCCTTTAAAACCCGCTGACGATGCATTGTTGTTAGACAGCACGGAATTAAGTATAGAAGAAGTGATTGCTCAGGCCCTCAATTATATTCGCCAGAAGGTTGATCTTTAAGGCTAAAATTGTTTTCATCAGTTTATTCAAGGATGGATAAACATTTATTATCAGCCCCACTTTTTATGGATATAAAGTGGACGTTATTAACTAAATTTAGAAGATTAATTATGTCAGAATCTTTTGCTCAACTCTTTGAAGAATCATTAAAAGACCTTGAAACTCGTTTAGGTTCAATCGTTAACGGTACTGTTGTTGCTATTGAAAAAGGCTTCGTATATGTAGATGCAGGTTTAAAATCTGAAGCGCGTATCCCAGCTGAAGAATTCCAAAATGCACAAGGTGAATTAGACGTTAAAGTTGGCGACGTGGTAAACGTTGCGTTAGACGCTGTTGAAGATGGTTTCGGTGAAACTAAATTATCTCGTGAAAAAGCAGTACGTCACGAATCTTGGATCGAATTAGAGAAAGCTTACGAAGATCAAGCAACTGTTATCGGTTTAATCAACGGTAAAGTGAAAGGTGGTTTCACAGTTGAGTTAAACGGTGTTCGTGCATTCTTACCTGGTTCATTAGTAGATACTCGCCCTGTACGTGACGCAGATCACTTATTAGGTAAAGAATTAGAGTTCAAAGTAATCAAATTAGATCAAAAACGTAACAACGTAGTTGTTTCTCGTCGCGCTGTAATCGAATCTGAAAACAGCCAAGATCGTGAAGAAATCTTAGCTAACCTAGCGGAAGGCGCAGAAGTTAAAGGTACAGTTAAAAACTTAACTGATTACGGTGCGTTCGTTGATTTAGGTGGCGTTGATGGTTTATTACACATTACAGATATGGCTTGGAAACGTGTTAAACACCCAAGCGAAATCGTGAATGTAGGTGATGAAATCACAGTTAAAGTATTAAAATTTGATAAAGATCGCACGCGTGTCTCTTTAGGCTTAAAACAATTAGGTCAAGATCCTTGGATTGCGATCGCAGAAAATCACCCAGTTGGTAGTAAATTAACGGGTAAAGTAACTAACTTAACTGATTACGGTTGTTTTGTTGAAATTTTAGAAGGCGTTGAAGGTTTAGTTCACGTTTCTGAAATGGATTGGACAAACAAAAACATTCACCCATCTAAAGTGGTTAGCTTAGGTGATACTGTTGAAGTAATGGTATTAGAAATCGATGAAGATCGTCGTCGTATTTCTTTAGGTTTAAAACAATGCAAACCTAACCCATGGTTACAATTTGCTGAAACACAAAATAAAGGTGATAAAGTTACTGGTAAAATCAAGTCAATCACTGATTTCGGTATCTTCATCGGTCTTGAAGGTGGTATTGATGGTTTAGTTCACTTATCTGACATTTCTTGGAATGTACCTGGTGAAGAAGCGGTTCGTAACTACAAAAAAGGTGACGAAGTTTCTGCAGTAGTGTTACAAGTGGATTCAGCAAAAGAGCGCATCTCTTTAGGTATCAAACAACTTGAAGATGATCCATTCAATAACTTCATCGCAGCAAATAAAAAAGGTGCTATCGTAAGTGCTAAAGTTGTTGAAGCCGATTCGAAAGGTGCTAAAGTTGAATTAGACGGCGGTGTTGAAGGTTATATCCGTGCAGCTGATTTAACAAGCGAAGTTGCAGCAGGTGATGTTGTTGAAGCGAAATACACTGGTGTAGATCGTAAAGCGCGTTTAGTTCACTTATCAGTGAAAGCAAAAGATCAGGCTGAAGAAGCGGCTGCAGTTGCAAGTGTGAATAAAGAAGAAGTTGTTATTCCAAACGCAATGGCTGAAGCATTCAAAGCTGCTAAAGGTGAATAATTTTAGTTCCCTTTAAAGTTGGCGTGGGGAAACTCACGCTAACTTCTTGATAGTTAGGAGAATATTATGACTAAATCAGAACTCATTGAAACATTAGTTCAACAACACCCTTCCATTTCAGTTAAAGACGTAGAAAATGCAGTAAAAGAAATTTTAGAGCAAATTGCACAGACCTTAGAAAATGGAGAGCGTGTTGAAGTTCGTGGATTTGGCAGTTTTTCACTACATTTCCGTCAGCCTCGAGTAGGGCGTAACCCTAAAACCGGTGCAAAAGTTGAATTAGACGCGAAATCTGTACCGCACTTTAAAGCAGGTAAAGATCTTAGAATGCGTGTAGATGCTCAAGCATAATAGTCAGCTAACTAAACGGCACCTTCTGTGTCGTTTTTTGTATTTATTTAAATCTTTTGGAGTGCGTAATGATTAAATATATTTTGGGTTTTATTATTTTACTTGCCGTTGTGCTTGTTGCCATCACTATTGGGGCGAATAATGATCAAGTCATTACCTTTAATTATATTGTTGCTCAAAGCGAATTACAGCTTTCTACTTTAGTAGCTATTTTATTTGGTTTTGGTTTGCTGTTAGGTTGGTTTATAACTGGTTTTTTTTATCTCAAATTAAAATTAAAAAATATGGGATTGGCACGCAAGGTAAAACGCCTTTCCTCACAAATTACTGAATTAACATCAAGCCGAGATAAGGCTCCACAATAATGCTTGAACTGCTTTTTCTACTGCTTCCTATTGCTGCAGCTTATGGGTGGTATATGGGGCATCGTAGTGCGAAAAAGGATCAGGAAGAAATCACCAACAAATTATCCCGTGATTATGTAACAGGGGTGAATTTGCTTCTTTCTAATCAGCAAGAAAAAGCAGTGGATTTGTTCTTGGATATCCTACAAAAACAAGAGCAAGAAAATGAAATTGAACAAAGTTCACAATTTGAAGCTGAACTTACCTTAGGAAATTTATTCCGTTCACGTGGCGAGGTGGATCGAGCATTGCGAATTCACCAAGCCTTAGATCGTAGTCCTAATTATAGTTTTGAACAGAAACTGCTTGCGAAGCAACAGCTTGCGCGAGATTTTATGACTATTGGTTTTTTTGATCGGGCTGAAGCGCTGTATATTCTTTTGGTTGATGAACCTGATTTTGCTGAAAATGCGTTACAGCAACTGGCAGTTATTTACCATAAAATGAAAGAATGGAAAAAAGCCATTAATGTAGCGGAAAAACTTGCCAAAATTTCACCGCACTTTGATCCTATCCCCTTGGCGCATTATTATTGTGAATATGCACAGAGCCTAGATGCTGAGCAAAAAAAAATGGCCACTGCACTTTTACTACAAGCTTTAACTGTCTATCCAAACTGTATCAGAGCCTCATTATTGTTGGCACAAAATGAAATGCTGCAATTGGATTATCAAAGTGCGGTAAAAAATTTAGAAAATGTTTTGCAGCAAAATCCAGCTTATATTGGTGAGGTACTATCTACTTTAAAATATTGCTATGAAGAATTAAATCAGCAAGATAATTTTGAGCTTTTTCTCATTAAAGCGAGCCAAGTGTGTAAAAGCAGTGCTGTTGATCTTGCCTTAGCTGATTTTATTGCAGAAAAAGATGGCTGTGTTGCTGCACAAACCAAACTTTATCAACAGCTTAATGAAAACCCAACAACTATTGTTTTTCATCGCTTTATCCAATATCAAATTGAAAGCGCAGAAGATGGGCGGGGCAAAGAAAGCCTGATTTTGCTATCAAAAATGGTGGGTGAGCGGATTAAACAAGGTTTTGATTATCGTTGTGCTAATTGTGGTTACCAAACGAATAAACTCATTTGGTGCTGTCCTTCCTGTCGTCAATGGGAAAGCATCAAACCAACGCCAGATACAGAATATAACTAACTAACGAGGAAGAGAAAATGAGCAGTAAAGTGATTGTTGCCCTAGATTATGAAAAAGAAGAGCAGGCGCTTGCTTTGGTGGATCAACTTGACCCAAGCCAATGTCGTTTAAAAGTGGGAAAAGAAATGTTTACCACACTGGGCACAAATTTTATCAAACAGCTACATAGCCGTAATTTTGATGTTTTTCTTGATCTCAAATTTCACGATATTCCTAACACTGTGGCAAGAGCGGTGCGTTCCGCAGCAGATTTAGGCGTTTGGATGGTGGATTTACACGCCAGTGGCGGCTTACGAATGATGGAAGAAGCCAAAAATATTCTTGAGCCTTATGGAAAAGAGGCACCCATTTTAATTGGCGTTACCGTGCTAACCAGTATGGAAGATCTTGATCTGCTACAAATTGGCATTAATGCTTCGCCAATGGAGCAAGTGATTCGTCTTGCCAATTTAACCCAAAGAGCAGGGCTTGACGGTGTGGTTTGCTCCCCACAAGAAGTAGAAATTTTGCGTGCACATTGTGGCAAAGATTTCAAATTGATTACCCCAGGTATTCGTCCTATCGGCTCTGATTTCGGTGATCAACGCCGTGTAATGACACCAGCTGCCGCAATTCAAGCCGGTTCTGATTATTTAGTTATCGGCCGCCCAATTACGCAAGCGGAAAATCCTGCAGAAGTGTTGCGTGCGATCAATGTTTCTATTGCGGGGTAATATGTCAGAAAGCACCTTAGTTTATTCCACCGAAATAGGTAGAATCAAAGCTGAAAAATCACAATCCTCACGTCCTAAAGGTGATGGTATTGTCCGTATTGAGCGCCAAGTGAGCGGAAGAAAGGGCAGTGGCGTTAGCGTAATAAAAGGCTTAGATTTGCCCGATGATGAATTGAAAAAATTGGCAGCAGAACTAAAAAAACGCTGCGGTTGTGGTGGTTCTGTCAAAAATGGTATGATTGAAATCCAAGGTGAGAAACGAGATTTACTCAAACAATTATTAGAGCAAAAAGGCTTTACCGTGAAACTGGCTGGCGGCTAAAACAAAGTGTGTAAACAAGCAGTAATAAAAAGTGCGGTAAAAAAGTTGAGGAATTTTTACCGCACTTTTGCTTTTTAGCACACCTAAAAATAGGTGGTTGTATTCTGCTTTCTTATATTAATGTTCCCTTGTTTTAAAGAATGCCACATCAGGATAACGCTCTTGAGCAAGGTTAAGATTGACCATTGTTGGTGCAATATAAGTGAGATTATCCCCCCCATCTAGGGCGAGATTTTGTTCATTTTTGCGTTTAAATTCTTCAAATTTCTTCGCATCATCACATTCCACCCAACGTGCGGTGGCAACATTTACGGTTTCGTAAATGGCTTCCACGTTATATTCCGATTTTAAGCGCGCAACTACCACATCAAACTGTAGCACCCCAACCGCACCAACAATTAAATCATTATTGGTTAATGGGCGGAAAACTTGCACCGCACCTTCTTCAGAAAGCTGTACCAAACCTTTGAGCAATTGCTTTTGTTTGAGCGGATCTTTAAGACGAATGCGGCGGAATAATTCTGGCGCAAAGTTTGGAATACCGGTGAATTTTAATTCTTCGCCTTGAGTAAAGGTATCACCAATTTGGATTGTTCCGTGGTTATGCAAACCGATAATATCACCGGCATAGGCTTCCTCTGCGTGGGTGCGATCGCCAGCCATAAAGGTGAGTGCATCAGAAATCACCACATCTTTGCTAATACGAACGTGGCGCAGTTTCATTCCTTTTTCATATTTGCCTGAAACAATACGCATAAACGCAACACGGTCGCGATGTTTAGGATCCATATTGGCTTGGATTTTAAACACAAATCCGGTCAATTTTTCTTCACTGCTTTCTACAATGCGCGTATCCGCTTGGCGAGCTTGTGGTGCGGGCGCCCATTGGGTTAAGCCATCAAGAAAATGATCAACACCAAAGTTACCCAACGCTGTTCCAAAGAACACGGGGGTTAGCTCTCCGCTTAAAAAGAGTGACAGATCAAATTCGTTAGATGCCCCTTTCACCAGCTCTAATTCATCACGTAATTGTTGCGCCAAATCTGAACCTACGGCGTCATCTAACTCAGGATTATCAAGGCCTTTCACCACGCGCACTTCCTGAATGGTATGCCCTTGTCCTGTTTGGTAAAGATAGGTTTCATCTTTGTATAAATGATACACGCCTTTGAAAAGCTTTCCGCAACCAATTGGCCAAGTGATTGGCGCACAATGGATATTTAACACGCTTTCCACTTCGTCCAATAATTCCATTGGATCACGAATATCACGGTCTAACTTATTCATAAAAGTGAGAATTGGCGTGTCGCGCAGACGGGTAACTTCCATCAATTTAATAGTACGTTCTTCCACCCCTTTTGCGCTGTCAATGACCATTAAACAGCTATCTACCGCAGTTAACGTGCGGTAAGTATCTTCCGAGAAATCTTCGTGTCCAGGGGTGTCAAGCAAATTCACCAAACATTCGTTGTAAGGAAATTGCATTACAGAGGTGGTAATGGAAATTCCCCGTTGTTTTTCCATTTCCATCCAGTCGGATTTGGCGTGCTGTGCTGAGCCTTTTCCTTTTACTGAGCCTGCTTTTTGAATGGCGTTACCGTACAGCAACACTTTTTCCGTAATGGTTGTTTTACCCGCATCGGGGTGGGAAATAATCGCAAAGGTTCTGCGCTTATTAACTTGTTGTGGATAATCGTTCAAAGACATTGTTCTCTAAGTATATCATCAAAAAATGGGCTCTATTTTCCCTGATATTTAGCCTATTCTCAATCTTTTATTTTGTCTTTGCACGATTTTTCAATGAATAAAAAAAATTAAGCAATCGTTTGCTTAAAAAAGAGAAAAGTGCGGTACAATATGCAGCAGTTTTTTCACGAATTAAAAAGAGGGTAAAATGAGCGAGCTAAGTTTAAAAAAAATCTATTCGGGCAAAGTGCGCGATCTCTATGAAATTGACGACAAACGAATGCTGATGGTCGCCACAGATCGTTTATCTGCATTTGATGTGATTTTAGATGATCCCATTCCGCGCAAGGGTGAAATTCTTACCCAAATTTCCAATTTTTGGTTTAACAAACTAGTCTCAATTATGCCGAATCATTTCACTGGTGATACGGTATACGATGTGTTGCCGAAAGCAGAAGCCGATTTAGTTAAAGATCGCGCGGTTGTTTGTAAACGCTTAACGCCGATTAAAATTGAATCTATCGTGCGCGGCTATCTTACAGGAAGTGGCCTAAAAGACTACTTACAAACAGGCACGATTTGTGGCTTGGAATTACCAAAAGGCTTGCAAGAGGCAAGCAAATTACCCGAACCCATTTTTACCCCGTCAAGTAAAGAAGAAGTGGGTAACCACGATATTAATATCAGTTATGCAGAATGTGAACGATTAATTGGTGCAGAACTGGCTGCCCAAGTGAAAGAAAAAGCGCTCGCCCTTTATAACGCTGCGGCAGAATATGCACTGACTAAAGGCATCATTATTTGCGATACCAAGTTTGAATTTGGCTTAGATGAAAACGGCACGCTCACCTTAATGGACGAAGTGCTAACGCCAGATTCTAGCCGTTTCTGGTCGGTGGATACCTACCAAGAAGGCGTCAATCCCCCGTCTTTCGATAAACAATTTATCCGCGATTGGCTTGAAAGCAGCGGTTGGAATAAAGAACCTCCAGCGCCAAAAGTTCCTGCTGAAGTGATCCAAAAAACCGTGGATAAATACCAAGAAGCGTTGGATTTATTAATCGAATAGCCTAAAGAAGCAGTTAAAAATAGGAGATATTTTTGACCGCACTTTTAAATTTTTGCATAATGTGTTTTTCTTATAGGAAGGACACATTATGTCAGAAAATCAATCCAGACTTACATCTTTTATTATTTGTTTTTTACCCCTATTATTCTTAATCTCAATAGATAGCTTTGCTCTTTATCTAGAAGGGATATCTAATGCGATTTCTCATTTTAGCCTTGCCGTTTTTTGTGCTCAATTTCTTGTAGTTTTAGTATGCTATAAAGGTGAACTTTGTAATGGGCAGCGTTCTCGTTTAATTAATGTGAATAACTATTTCCTGATCTACTGGCTATTCTGGCTTATTATTAGTTTATTTTCTAATTATCATTATGTGCTTACAGATATGATTTGTTTGTGTGGAATAGGTTCTACGCTGGCGATTTATTTTCAATCTGGAGAGTATCAATCCCGTCGTTCAATTTTATTCTTTGCAATTTTATTTATTGCCTTAGGTCTTTTTGTTTGTGCATTTGTTTTTTGGCAATTACCTTGGGTTGCTTTATTATCTTATTCGCCATTTGTACAACTATTATTAGGAATTATTATGGCAAATCTCGTTTTGGTTATCAGTAATAGTCGACTACATATATTCATGTCGTTGTTGCCTTTGATGATGATAATTGGCTTGTTTTTAAGTAGTGTTTTTTCTGTACTATTAATTTATTTAGCTATAAAAAATGAAGTTTTCTTTTCTAATCAATTAGCTTTACTCCTATATTTTTTATTGCATCTTGTATTAGTGATAATAATTGCGATCCCTATTATGACTAAATCAAAATTTAGTTATCAAACACTCTTATTAGCATTTTTTATTACATTAAGTTTACCTGTTTGGGCCAATTTTTCCTTTCTACCATAAATTAAAATATCTCTGATTATTAACGTGTAATATATTGACCAAAAAAAAGCCGATCTTAACAATCGGCTTAAATCTATAACGTTATATGAATTAACCTATCACTTGTGGCAAGTAACCCGCTTGAATTAAAAATGGTACATTCATAATTAATATACCTAATAACAGTGCGATGAGTAAGCCTACATTTCCTCCAATTACACGATATGGCATATCAGGATAACGTTTTCTTGCAAGCCATACCATACCTACTGGTAATACCAATCCATAGAAAGTAAACATTTGACCAGCATATCCAAGTGCAGCAATAAAACCATCAGGGTAAAATAGTGCGAATGCTAGAGGCGGGCCAAAAGTGAGTAACCCCAGCTGGATACGATTAGCTTTAATATTTATGCGAGTTAATAGATCATCTAGACAATCGAATAAAGATAATGCGACACCTAAGAAAGAGGTAACTAAGGCAAGGGTAGAGAATGTTCTAACTGCACCACTGATTAATGAACTATCTGTTGCTTGGAAAGTAGCATTGACTAAGCCATTAAGTGTTGGATCGGTATTGATGATTTGTACAAACTCTGATTGAGGAAAAACGCCATGTGTTGCCATCTGCCATAAAATGTAAGCAATCAATGGGATAGCTGTACCACCGATAATAGCAATACGTAAACGACGAATATCTCCATCTAAGTATTTATTAATACTTGGGATAATAACATGAAAGCCAAATGACGTGAAAAATACAGGGCTTGCAGAGATAATCAAGAAATCTTTCAACGGCATTGCAAGTAAGTGATCTGTGGTCACTAATGGCAACATCATGCCTAAAACAAGGACGAAAGCGAATAACTTAATGATAAATAACAGTCTTGTTAATGCATCTACAGCGCCTGTACTAATGACAATGAAGATACCTAAAATCACCGTGAATAAGACAATTGATATAGCGGTAGCGTGATCACCTAAAAATGGTAGTACTCCTGCGAGTAATGAGCCCCCCCCTGTTACATAGGCGGAAAGAATGGCATACATAAAAATCACAAGAGACAGTGTGGCAAGTATTCGTCCTGTGATTCCGAAATATTGTTCTGCCAGTGTTGCAATACCCGCATCTTTGCGTTCTGCTTTTTGATAGACCTCAACAAACAATAGAGCACTATAAGAAAGCAAAATCCAAAGGATAAATAATAATGTAAGCGTGTAACTGAACCCCATTTCTGCAGATGTGAGAGGCATAGCCAGCATACCTGCACCTATTGTCGTTCCAGCAACAAGCAAGGCACTTCCAAATGTTTTGTTTTTCATAATGTTTTCCTAGCTAAAATAAAAGGTGAGTAGATTTTACCGCACTTTTTTATAAATGTAATCATATTTTTACAGGGTGTTTTTATTTGTTTACAAAATATATTTAGGGTAACTTAATGAAGCAATCATCAGAAAAAAAGAGTATAACTATTCCCGATAAAATCCGCCTAATCTCTCTTTTTCTGTGATAAAATCCGTGCCTATTTAGGATAATATCAACCATAGGATAGATTATGAAAATATTAGAAGGCGTGATTGCTGCACCAAATGCTAAAGTTGCAGTGGTGATTGCTCGTTTTAACAGCTTTATTAATGAAAGCTTATTAGAAGGTGCGTTAGATGCCTTAAAACGTGTTGGGCAAGTCAAAGATGAAAACATCACCTTAGTACGCGCACCAGGGGCATATGAATTGCCATTAGTAGCGCGCCGTTTAGCGGAAAGCAAAAAATATGATGCGATTGTGGCATTAGGCACAGTGATTCGTGGTGGAACAGCGCATTTTGAATATGTGGCAGGTGAAGCAAGCAGTGGCTTAGGTCAAGTGGCAATGCAAGCGGAAATCCCAGTGGCATTTGGCGTACTAACCACTGAAAATATTGAACAAGCCATTGAACGCGCAGGCACAAAAGCGGGCAATAAAGGCGCAGAAGCAGCATTAGTCGCTTTAGAAATGATCAACTTATTAGCACAAATTGATAACGTATAATGGCTGAACTTGCAATGAACGATAAAGTAAAGAAACCAAGCCAGCGCCGCCGTGCTAGAGAATGTGCGGTGCAAGCCCTTTATTCTTGGTATGTGTCGCAAAATCCCATTGAAGAAGTGGAATTAGCGTTTATTACCGAACAGGATATGCAAGGCGTCGATATCCCTTATTTCCGTAAATTATTGCGTCAAACGGCAGAAAATATAGATGCAGTAGAAGCGACTATGACTCCTTATTTGGATCGTCGCCTTGAGGAATTAGATCCTATCGAGCGTGCGATTTTACGTTTAGCGGTGTATGAGCTGAAATTCGAGCTAGACGTGCCTTATAAAGTGGTCATTAATGAAGCTATTGAAGTGGCAAAAGTATTCGGGGCAGATGACAGCCACCGTTATGTGAATGGTGTATTAGATAAAGTTGCACCTGCATTATCGCGTAAATAATCATTTCAGGGAAGGAAGCCAATGAGTGACGGCGAATTTGATTTAATTAAACGCTATTTTAATGCATCTAAGCGCCCTTCCCGTAAAGATGTGATTGTAGCGATTGGTGATGATTGTGCAATTACCGAACATCGGCAAAATCAACGCATTGCTATTACAACGGATACAATGGTGGAAAATACCCATTTTCTGCCTTCCATTTCTCCTGCAGATTTAGCGTATAAAGCCGTAGCCACGAATTTAAGCGATCTAGCCGCAATGGGGGCTGAACCAGCCTGGTTTTCCCTTGCTTTGACCTTACCACATATTGATCACCAATGGCTGGAAGAATTTAGCCAAAGTTTTTTTGAGGTGCTAGATCACTACAATGTAGATCTGATTGGTGGCGATACGACCAAAGGTGCGTTACACGTCATTAGTATCACCGCACAAGGCATTATCCCCAAAGGAAAAGCATTATGTCGCCACAGTGCTAATGTGGGCGATTGGGTTTATGTGTCTGGTACGCTTGGCGATAGCGCGGGCGGATTGGCATTATTGCTGAATTCTGAAGAAAGAAAAACAACTACGCAAACGCAAAGTGCGGTACAAAATGGTGCAGATTTTGAGCGTGATTACTTAATTCAACGCCACCTTCGCCCAACACCCCGAGTGTTGCTTGGCTTGGAATTAGCCGTGTCAGCCCTTGCCAGTTCTGCTATTGATATTTCAGATGGTTTGATTGCCGATCTGGGACATATTTTAGAACGTAGCCAATGTAGTGCGGTGATAAATTTGGATAAATTGCCGTTGTCCCATGCCTTGATTAACACGTTCGGGCGCGCTCAAGCAGAGCAGTTTGCCTTAACTGGCGGTGAAGATTATGAGCTATGTTTTACCGTGCCAGATCGTCAGCGCGAAAAACTAGATCAGCATTTAAAACACATTGGTGTGGATTATACTTGTATCGGACAGCTCCGTGCGTTACGCCAAAATGGCAAAAAACGCCTTGTTTTTCAACGTGATGGGCAAGAAGTGGACGTGGCACATACAGGCGGTTTCGATCATTTCCAATAGAAAAATTATGCAAAATACAGCCCAACAAGATCCCCGTAGCCGACTTTCTTTAACCAATCCCGTGCATTTACTGGCAGTCGGGTTTGGTTCAGGTCTGCTTCGCCCCGCCCCCGGTACTTGGGGAAGTTTAGCCGCTACGCTAATTGGTGTGGCAATCTTGCAGATTATGCCATTAAAAATTTTCCTTTTTTTCACCGCACTTTGTTTTGTGGCTGGTTGCTTTATTTGCCAGAAAACCGCTGATGATATGGGCGTTCACGATCACGGTGCGATTGTGTGGGACGAATTTGTTGGCATTTTTATGGTGCTTGCGGTGTTGCCTGAAATTAACATAGTATGGTGTGCAATTGGTTTTGTGATATTTCGTCTTTTCGATATTTTGAAGCCTTATCCGATACGCTATTTCGATCGTAAATTGAAAAGTGGCTTTGGCATTATGATAGATGATGTGTTGGCGGCAATTTATAGCATCATCACGATTTATTTGTTGTTGTATGTTCTGTTAGAGGTTTTTTTGTAATGTGGACAGTGTTATTTGTTAATTTTGTCGGCTTACTTAGCCCAGGCCCTGATTTTTTTTATGTCAGCCGCAAGGCAGCAAGCGAAAGTCATCGTAATGCTGTTGGCGGTGCATTAGGCATTGCATTAGGGATCTTATTTTGGTCAGCTGTGGTGATTTTTGGCTTAGCGTTGATTAACCGCACCAATAATTTAGTGCAATATATCATTATGTGCCTAGGTGGCAGCTATCTCGCTTACTGCGGAATCAAAATGCTACGCGTCACCCAAAATGCACAATTAAGCGATCCTAATCAACAAAAAATAAAACAAACCTCATTTTTAAGTGAAGTGATGAAAGGGTTATTCATCAATATCAGCAATGCCAAAGTGATCGTATTTTTCAGCAGTGTGCTGTCTGGTTTTATGACTAGTTTTTCTAACACAACAGAAATTGTACTTATCATTGTGCTTCTGGCCTTGGAAAGTTTTCTCTATTTTGTGCTGATTGGCTTTTTCTTTTCGCGCAAAATCGTGCGCGATTTTTACAACCGCTACAATCGTTATATTGACAATTTTGCCGGTTTAGTTTTCCTATTTTTCGGTGGTGAACTGATTTATTCAGGATTAACAACCATTATTGAACTCACCTCGTAACAGGAGTAGAAAATGACATTAAAAATTGCCGTGGTAGGTGCAGGTGGCCGTATGGGACGCCAATTAATTCAAGCCGTGCATAGCGCAGAAGGCGTGGAATTAGGCGCTGCTTTTGAACGCAAAGGCTCATCATTAGTCGGCGCAGATGCGGGTGAATTAGCCGGCGTTGGACAACTTGGCGTGAAAGTTTCTGATGATTTAAACGCAGAAAAAGATCATTTCGATTTAATCATTGATTTCACTCGCCCTGAAGGTACGTTAGCGCACCTTGAGTTTTGCCTGCAAAATCAGAAAAAAATGGTGATTGGCACAACCGGTTTTGATGATACAGGCAAGGCCACGATCAAAGCTGCTTCAGAAAAAATTGGTATCGTGTTTGCGTCTAACTTCAGCGTGGGCGTAAACCTCGTGTTTAAATTATTAGAAAAAGCCGCCAAAGTGATGGGTGATTATTGCGACATTGAAATCATCGAAGCGCACCATCGCCACAAAGTGGACGCACCCTCAGGCACCGCCTTATCAATGGGCGAACATATTGCGAAAACCCTCGGACGCGATCTCAAAACCCACGGCGTATTCTGCCGCGATGGCATCACAGGCGAACGCAAACGTGATGAAATCGGCTTTGCCACCATTCGCGCCAGCGATGTAGTGGGCGAGCATAGCGTATGGTTTGCCGATATTGGCGAACGTGTCGAAATCGCTCACAAGGCTTCAAGCCGAATGACCTTCGCCAACGGTGCCGTACGTGCGGCTAAATGGCTTGAGGACAAAGAAAAGGGCTTGTTTGATATGACAGATGTGCTGAGTTTAAATGAGCTTTAAGGTTTGTTGAATTAAAAGTACGGTGGGAATTTTTGGATTTTTAGAAAGTACAAAGAAAATTCCCTTATCTCAGCCACAGAGTGGTTGTGTTACCTAACTACCTATGGCTCGCAATGGGATGCTCACGCACTTTATTTGTATTTTTGCTTTTTAGCGGAATACAGTTGCTACGAGATATGAAGGTGTATCATAACTTCCCCGTGTAAATTGCCTTTATTTTTAACAAATTTTTAGAAAAGTAACGCCTGAACGCAGCGTTGCGAGTATGGGCTTACTTTTCGTTAAGAAAATTTGTTAAAAATGAAGATAAGCAATTTAGTCGGGTGCTTTTTTCTTTGCCTACTTTCTTTTGAGCAAGCAAAAGAAAGTAGGTCTCCAACGGCGAAACCCGTTATTTATCTCAAAGAAAAAAGCAATTTAACGCAGAAAAAAGAGAATTTTACTCAAATACTATTATCTCAATATCCCACTTTAAAAAATGAAAATTACCCTATTAAAACAAAAAATCATCCTTGAACACCATAATGAAATGCCCTTGCTCCAAAAATTAGAAATCAATGGCATTTATCCCGAATATCAGTGCCGTTCAGGGTATTGCGGTGCTTGTCGTACAAAAATAAAAAAGGGTAAAGTCCGCTATAATGAGTCCCCACTTGCTTTTGTGAATGATAATGAAGTGCTACTTTGCTGCTGCCAAGTGGAAAGTGATTTGGAGTTGGAGTTATGAGGTGGGGACTTTTTACAAACTTAAAGTGTAATTTAAAAAACAAAGAAAAAAATAATCGCACTTTTAGTTATTTAAAAGTGCGGTCAGAATTTTCCATAAATTTCTTACAGATCAAAATCCCCAAAATCGCTGGTATCAACTTTAGAGTCAATTTGACCTACAAGATAAGAACTTACTTCCACTTCTTGTGGAGCGACTTGTACATTGTCAGACACCAACCAGGCGTTGATCCAAGGGATTGGGTTTGAGCGTGCTTCAAATGGCAATGGTAAGCCGACTGCTTGCATACGGATATTAGTGATGTATTCCACATATTGTACCAAAATGTCTTTATTTAGGCCGATCATTGAGCCGTCTTTAAATAAATAATCAGCCCATTCTTTTTCTTGTTCTGCTGCGGCTAAGAACAGATCATAGGCTTCTTGTTTGCATTCTTCAGCGATTTCAGCCATTTCAGGATCATCTTGTCCTGCTGCCATAATGTTTAGAATGTGCTGAGTGCCAGTTAAATGCAAGGCTTCATCGCGGGCGATAAATTTGATGATTTTCGCGTTACCTTCCATGAGTTTACGTTCAGCAAAGGCGAAAGAGCAGGCGAAAGACACATAGAAACGAATCGCTTCTAAGGCATTTACGCTCATTAAGCAAAGGTAAAGTTGTTTTTTCAGATTGCGCAGGGTGACTACGCATTCTTTGCCGTCTACGGTGTAAGTGCCTTCACCATAAAGGTTGTACAGTTGGCTGTCTCGGATTAAATCATCATAATAGGCGGAAATATCTTTTGCACGTTTGATGATTTCTTCGTTGGTAACAATATCATCAAAAACAATTGAGGGATCATTGACGATATTACGAATAATATGCGTATAGGAACGGCTGTGAATGGTTTCAGAGAATGTCCACGTTTCGATCCAAGTTTCGAGTTCAGGAATCGAAACGAGCGGTAATAAGGCAACATTTGGGCTACGACCTTGAATGGAATCAAGTAGAGTTTGATATTTTAAGTTACTGATAAAAATATGTTTTTCGTGTTCGGGCAGGGCAGCGTAGTCAATGCGATCTTGTGATACGTCGACTTCTTCAGGACGCCAGAAGAACGAAAGTTGTTTTTCAATCAGTTTTTCAAAGGTTTCATATTTTTGTTGATCGTAACGTGCAACGTTTACATTTTGCCCGAAGAACATTGGTTCTTTAAGCTGATCGTTTTTGGTTTGTGAGAAAGTGGTATATGCCATAATTATTCCTTAAAATGTTACTAAAATAAGACGTATTCTGGCGAAAAATACGATTTATTTTATTAATTTGCTGAGATTTAGAAAGATTTATTAGGGTTTTAACAAAAGTGCGGTAGAAATTTAGTCAATTTTTTACCGCACTTTGTATTCGTTAATTAGATTTTACACGCCCCACCAGCACAATCGTCATTGAGATCTTCTTGTGCATCTTCTGCACCATCACGCGTGTTTTGGTAGTAAAGGGTTTTCACGCCGTATTTGTAAGCGGTTAATAAATCTTTTAACAACACTTTCATTGGCACTTTACCGTCTTCAAAACGTTGCGGATCATAGTTGGTGTTGGCAGAAATCGATTGGTCGATAAATTTTTGCATAATGCCAACCAGATGCAAGTAACCGTCGTTATTTGGAATGTCCCATAATAATTCGTAGTTTTCACTTAAGTTTTCATAATCGGGTACAACCTGTTTTAGGATACCGTCTTTTGAGGCTTTAACGCTAACGTGGCCACGCGGTGGTTCAATACCATTAGTCGCATTAGAAATTTGCGATGAGGTTTCTGATGGCATCAGTGCTGTCAAGGTTGAGTTGCGTAAGCCGAAGGCTTTAATGTCTTGACGTAGGCTTTCCCAATCGTAATGTAATGGCTCTTGCGTGAGCGTATCGATATCTTTCTTATAAGTATCAATCGGTAAAATACCTTGTGCGTAAGTGGTTTGGTTGAAATACTCACAAGCGCCTATTTCTTTGGCTAGGTTCATTGAAGCTTTTAATAAATAGTATTGAATGGCTTCGAAAGTGCGGTGCGTGAGATCGTTAGCACTACCGTCTGAATAACGCACACCATTTTTGGCTAAATAATAAGCGAAGTTGATCACCCCAATGCCTAAAGAACGGCGTGCAAGAGAGCTACGTTTTGCCGCAATTACAGGGTAATCTTGGTAATCTAATAGGGCATCTAGCGCACGTACAGCGAGATCGGCAAGCCCATCGAGTTCATCAAGGCTTTCAATCGCGCCTAAGTTGAAGGCAGAAAGCGTACAGAGCGCAATTTCCCCTTCTTCATCGTGGATATGAGAAAGCGGCTTAGTTGGCAATGCAATTTCTAAACAAAGGTTAGATTGGCGCACAGGTGCGACGCTTGGATCAAATGGCGAGTGCGTATTACAGTGATCCACATTCTGAATATAGATGCGCCCTGTTGAAGCACGTTCTTGCATTAATAGCGAGAACAGCTCAACGGCTTTCACGCTGCGCTTACGAATGTTTGGATCTTGCTCATATTGCGTGTAAAGACGCTCAAATTCATCTTGATCAGCGAAGAATGCTTCGTATAACCCCGGCACATCAGAAGGGCTAAACAAGGTGATCTCGCCGCCTTTGATTAAGCGTTGATACATTAATTTGTTAAGCTGAACGCCATAATCCATATGGCGAACACGATTATCTTCTACACCACGGTTATTTTTTAACACTAACAGGCTTTCCACTTCTAAGTGCCAAATCGGATAATAAACCGTTGCCGCACCACCACGCACGCCACCTTGCGAACAAGATTTCACCGCAGTTTGGAAGTATTTATAGAATGGAATACAGCCCGTATGGAACGCTTCACCACCACGGATTTGGCTACCTAAGGCACGAATTGCCCCAGCATTTACCCCAATTCCCGCACGTTGTGAAACATATTTCACAATGGCAGAAGCCGTGGCGTTAATCGAATCTAAACTATCGCCACATTCAATTAATACACAAGAACTGAACTGGCGCGTTGGTGTACGCACCCCAGCCATAATGGGGGTAGGCAGAGAAATTTTAAATGTTGATGTGGCATCATAGAAACGGCGTACATAGTCTAAGCGCGTTTCTTTTGGATAGTTTGAGAACAGGCTCGCCGCCACCAAAATATACAAGAACTGGGCTGATTCATAAATTTCACCCGTTACACGGTTTTGTACTAAATATTTGCCTTCAAGCTGTTTTACTGCCGCGTAAGAGAAGGTCATATCACGCCAGTGATCTAAAAAGCCGTCCATTTCGTCCCATTCTTCACGGCTATAATCGGTTAGCAAGGCTTGATCATATTTGCCTAAACGCACTAATTTCTTAACGTGATCATACAAACGTGGTGGATCAAAATGCCCATAGGCTTTTTTACGCAAATGGAAAACCGCAAGGCGAGCAGCCAAATATTGATAATCAGGTGTATCTTTGCTGATTAAATCTGCCGCTGCTTTAATAATGGTTTCGTGAATATCCGAAGTGCGAATGCCTTCATAAAATTGAATGTGGGAACGCAATTCCACTTGAGAAACAGAAACGTTATCCAATCCTTCCGCAGCCCAAGTAATTACGCGGTGAATTTTATCTAAATCGATGGGTTCTTGTTTTCCGTCACGTTTGGTGACCATCATAGCTTTGTCCATAGAAGTGATTCCAACTGGTTGTGTTATGTGCAAAAGCACAAGATATAGTGGATTATTAAAAACGCAATACAAGATAATGTGTTCTTAACAAAACTGCAAGCACTAAATTTTTGCTTATTTTAGGCAAAATTCTTGACAGAAACTAAGTTATTTATAAATAAGAAAAAATCTCAATAAGGAAAATTCGGTAACAGGTACTACCAATTTGGGGTATGACCACTAGCGTCTTTACCAGAATAAATAGGCTCTAAATGAATGTTTAAAATTTGCTTAGATAGGAAGCCAATAAAAATTCTCACAAAATTTTGACCGCACTTTCATTTCCTATGATGAAAGAATTAGTTGAACATTTTAGTTAAAAAAATGGCCCCATCTTGAGTAAGTTGGGGCTATTTTTATTTGATATAGTGGGGGAGAAAAGCGTTTAAGCCAAAACTTGTCCAATAATACTTCGTGTTTCTTCTTTCACTTCTGTGAGTTGTACTTGGATTTTATCGCCGATTTTATAGGTTTTTTCGCCTTTGATATAAAGGGCGATTTCGTCTGGGTTTACCTGCATTTCTTCCTTGTTATTGTGAATGGTGGAAGCGGGGATAAACATTGATGCACCATTTTCTAACAATAACACACGTAAGCCACCGCGCATGACATCTTGGATTTCTGCTTCAAATTGGGGTTTGTTTTCCATTTTGTCGGCTAAATAACGGCAGTATAGCCAGTCGGCAATATCTCGTTCAATTAAACGGTTTTGACGGCGTGCTTCTTGTAAGCGTTGCAACACATCGTCTGCTGGTCTGTGATATTGCTGAGTAGTTAGGCTCGCTTTGATTAAACGGTGATTGACCATATCCGAATATTTACGGATTGGTGATGTCCAAGTGGCGTAGCCTTCCAGCCCTAAACCAAAGTGAGGGGCAAGATCCGCTTTAAATTCCGCAAAGGTGAGATAGCGGCGCAGGCGCAGTTCAAGATAATCTCCTTCAATGGGTTCAATATCGTGGCGCATACGGCAGTAGCCTTCAAGGGTTGCCAAGTTTTCGCTAGAATAACGCTCTTTGAGTTCCGCTTCATTTTCTTCATTAGCTAATTGTGAAAGCAGAAATTGTTGTGCAGCCGCAAGATTTTTTTGATCAAAACCGCTGTGTGTGTTGAAAATACCACATTGTGCCGTTTCATTGAGATATTGCGCGGCACAAATATTGGCTAAGATCATTGATTCTTCGACGATTTGGTTCGCAATGCGGCGATATTCTGCCACAATCTCTGCTACTTTGCCGTTTTCTGCTAATTTAAAACTGTAATCCGGTTTTTCTTTAAATAATAAAGAATGGGTTTTACGCCATTGAATACGCGCAAGGGTGAATTGGTGTAGCAAATCAATTTGATTTTTCGTGGCAGGATCTTCTGGTTGCCACGCATTTTCTTGTTGTTCTAAATAATCTGAAACCTTGTTATATGCTAACTTCGCCTTAGATTGTACATTGGCGGATTGGAAAACGGGTTTATTGCGAATGTTGCCTTGTTGATCAATTTCAATGGTGCAAACCAATGCAGGGCGCACTTCATTTTCCATTAGGGAACAAAGGTCATCAGAAAGCTCACGCGGCAACATTGGAATGTTGAAACCCGGCAGATAATTGGTGAAACAACGCTGTTTAGCTTCTTGTTCAATCAGTGAATTTTCATCAATGTAAGCGGTAGGATCGGCAATCGCCACCACTAATTTCCAGCCAACGGTTTGGCCATTTTCTTCCAAAGTTTCGATATAAAGCGCATCGTCCATATCTTGCGTGCTTTCACTATCGATAGTCACGAAATGAAGTGCGGTCAAATCTTCACGAGTTTGTTGATCGAGCATTGTGTAGCTTTCTTGCCCTTGAACAGGGTAGCGCGATTGCTGATGGCGCGCGAGCGTTACCCACCAAGGGGCAAATTCATCGTCTTTTTGACAAATGAATTGTGTGATTTGGGCGAACAAAAAGCGATCATCGCGTAGTGGGTGAGTTTTTAATTCTGCTACCACCCAATCGCCTTCTTGCAGATCTTCTGTTACCGCTTTGGCTTTATTTGCGCCAATAGGTTGATTGAGCTGTGGATGATCCACCAATACTTGCAATTTTTTGTCTTTATTAAACCGCACTTTGGCGATAAAACGGGTTAGCATTGGCTCGAGCAGTTCTTCTGGTTCGGCCTGTTCTTTATCGCCAATGGTTTCAATGCGCGCTTTGATTTTATCGCCGTGCATCACTTTTTTCATTGCAGCAGGGGGAATGAAATAGCTTTTTTTCTCTGTTTCTAAAAAGCCGAATGCCTTATCTGAACCGCGCACCACGCCTTCAACCACGGGTTTGCTATCACGAATTTGCTGTTTTAATTGGGAAAGTAAGGGGTTATTTTGAAACATAATTATTTTTTCTTAATAAACGACAAAAGGCAGACGCATTGGTCTGCCTTATTTTTGTAAAAGTTAAAATTATTCCGCACCTAATTCACTCATTGCGGTAATGCTGAAACCTGCATCAACGTGCAACACTTCGCCTGTTACCCCTGAAGCTAAATCAGAACATAAGAAAGCCGCTGAATTACCTACATCTTCAATGGTTACTGTACGGCGTAATGGCGCAGTATTTTCAAAGGTTGCCAACATTTTCTTGAAGTTTTTAATGCCAGATGCCGCAAGCGTACGGATTGGGCCAGCTGAAATCGCGTTTACACGGATACCATCTTTACCTAAATCTGCTGCCATCACACGGGTGCTAGCTTCAAGAGAGGCTTTCGCTAAACACATCACGTTATAGTTTGGAATTGCACGCTCCGCGCCTAAGTAGGTGAGTGTTACCAAGCCTGAATTTGGATTAAGCATAGGGCGCGCTGCTTGTGCCATTGCGACAAAGCTGTATGCGCTGATATCGTGAGCAATGCGGAAACCTTCGCGTGTTGCGGCGTTTACATAATCGCCATCTAACTGATCACCAGGTGCGAACGCAATGGCGTGTACGAAACCATCAAATTTTTCCCAATGTTTGCTTAATTCCGCAAAACAGTGAGTGATATTTTCATCGCTTGCCACATCAAGGGGAAGAATGATGTCTGAACCAAATTCTTTGGCAAATTCTTCTACGCGTGGTTTTAATTTATCGTTTAAATAAGTGAAAGCCAATTCTGCGCCCTCACGTTTCATTGCAGTCGCAATCCCATAAGCAATAGAACGATTGCTTGCTAAACCTGTGATTAAAATACGTTTACCAGTTAAGAAACCCATTTTTTATTCCTATTTATGATGAAAAAATTATGCATAGTATAAGGGAAAAGTGGCACTTATACAAAGCTGACCTGAAAATTCGCAAAATTTACACCGCACTTTGCTTTCCTATTTTTTATGCGGGATTGTAAATATCTTTAAACTCCACGTCAAAACCGTGATTTTCTGCGAGCCATTCCCCTAAGGCTTTCACGCCGTAACGCTCGGTGCAATGGTGGCCTGCGGCGAAGAAATTAATGCCTTGTTCACACGCAGAATGAATGGTTTGCTCGGAAACTTCACCCGTAATGTACGCATCAAGCCCTTGTTGCGCGGCAATATCAATATAGCCTTGCCCACCGCCAGTGCAAATGCCTACACTGCGGATTAAGTGCGGTGCATTTTCACCACAAAAAAGGGGCTTACGCTGTAATTGTTGTTCAATGCGTTGCGCTAATGCTTCACCGCTGATCGGCGTTTTCAACTTGCCATAAACGGGAATACTGAATTTTCCTTGCTCCAACGGTTGCAGATCTTCAATACCCAGCAATGCAGCAAGCTGTGCGTTATTGCCCAGCTCAGGGTGAACATCAAGGGGCAAATGATAGGCATAAAGATTAATATTATTTTGCAATAATGCCTTGATGCGCTTGCCTTTCATTCCCCGAATACAGGGATTTTCACTTTTCCAAAAATAACCGTGGTGAACCAAAATGGCATCGGCATTTTGCGCAATGGCATAATCAATCAAGGCTTGGCTTGCGGTTACACCAGTAATGATTTTTTTCACCTGCTCTTTGCCTTCCACTTGCAATCCATTTGGTGCATAGTCGGCAATCGCATCAGAATCCAGTTTTTGATTAATTAGTTGTTCGAGTGCTAATTTGTTCATTCTTCTAATAAATTATAATAAAAAGAAAGATAACCAGTGGCTATCTTTCTTTGTTGAGTTTTTTTATCCTTTGTGTTTCATTGCTGGGAATAAAATCACATCACGGATTGATGGGGCGTTAGCGAAAAGCATTGCTAAACGGTCGATTCCTAAGCCTTCGCCTGCGGTTGGCGGTAAGCCGTGTTCAAGTGCGGTAACAAAATCGTCATCTTTGAACATCGCTTCATCATCGCCTGCTTCTTTTGCTGCAACCTGTGCATCAAAGCGTTCAGCTTGATCTTCTGCATCGTTAAGCTCTGAGAAACCGTTACCAATTTCGCGTCCACCGATAAATAATTCAAAACGATCGGTAACTTCTGGGTTTTCATCATTACGGCGTGCTAATGGTGAAATTTCCGCAGGGTGAGCCATTAGGAACGTTGGCTGGATTAAGTGATGTTCAGCCACTTCTTCAAAAATTGCATTGACGATAGAGCCTAAGCCCCAAGATTTTTGTACTTCAATGCCTAGCTTAGTAGCTAATGTTTTGGCGCGATCTAAATCATACAGATCTTCTTTCACAATGCCTTTATCTGCACCGTATTTCAAAATCGCATCGTGCATTGTAATACGCTCGAATGGCTTGCCAAAATCAAATTCATATTCGCCATAAGGGACGATAGTGGTGCCTAAAATATCCAAGGCTAGCTTGCGTAACAACTCTTCGGTGTTATCCATTAAGTCGTGATAATCCGCATAGGCTTGGTAGTATTCAATCATCGTAAATTCAGGATTATGACGCACAGAAACCCCTTCATTACGGAAGTTACGGTTTAGCTCAAAGACACGCTCAAAGCCACCGACAACAAGGCGTTTGAGATAAAGTTCTGGCGCAATACGCAGATACATATCAATATCTAAAGCATTGTGATGAGTTACAAACGGACGCGCTGCCGCACCGCCGGGGATCACTTGCAACATTGGGGTTTCTACTTCAATAAAGCCTTTGCTGATGAAATATTCACGCATTCCTGCAATCACTTTTGAACGGATAATAAAAGTGCGGCGAGATTCTTCGTTAGAAATGAGATCCAAATAACGTTGGCGATAACGCATTTCTTGATCTGCAAGACCGTGGAATTTATCTGGCAACGGACGTAATGCTTTGGTTAAAAGCTGCACTTCGCTAGCGCGCACGGTAAGCTCATTGGTTTTGGTTTTGAATAGTATCCCTTTCACGCCCACAATATCGCCCAAATCCCAGTTGCCCACATCATCGGCATAAACGCCCTCAGGTAAGTTGTCGCGAGCAATATAAAGCTGGATACGACCACTCATATCTTGCAAGGTAACGAAAGTGGCTTTCCCCATAATTCGGCGCGTCATAATACGTCCTGCCACTTTCACTTCCACACCTTGTTCTTTCAAGGCTTCGCTATCAATCTCATCATATTGTTGATGTAAATCCTGCGCAAGGGCATCACGGCGGAAAGTATTTGGAAACGCATTGCCTTTTTTACGCAATGCGGCTAATTTTTCACGGCGAACCAACATTTCACCGTTTAAATCTAATTCTTGGGTTTGTTCTGTCATTTTGTTTTACCTTTAAATTTCAGTGATTATTTTATTGTTCTATTATAGCCCGGCCTTCAAACTCGCCTCAATAAATCTGTCCAAATCACCGTCTAGCACGGCTTGGGTGTTGCGGTTTTCTACGCCAGTACGCAGATCTTTTATGCGTGAATCATCAAGCACATAAGAACGAATTTGGCTGCCCCAGCCAATGTCGGATTTGTTATCTTCCATTGCTTGCTTTTCGGCGTTTTGCTTTTGCAATTCTAACTCGTAAAGTTTGGCTTTAAGCTGTTTCATCGCCTGATCTTTATTTTTATGCTGCGAACGATCATTTTGACATTGCACCACAATACCGCTTGGAATATGAGTAATTCGCACCGCACTTTCGGTTTTATTCACGTGCTGACCGCCCGCACCTGATGCACGATACACATCAATACGCAAATCCGCTGGATTGATTTCAATATCAATATTGTCATCAATTTCAGGATAAACAAAGGCAGCGCTGAAAGAGGTGTGGCGGCGATTGTTTGAGTCAAAAGGGCTTTTACGCACTAAGCGGTGAATCCCGGTTTCGGTGCGTAGCCAACCAAATGCGTATTCGCCAGAAATGCGAATAGTGGCAGATTTTATGCCAGCGACATCACCGTCTGAAACTTCCATTAATTCGGTTTTAAAGCCTTTGCTTTCCGCCCAACGCAAGTACATTCGCAACAGCATTTCTGTCCAGTCTTGCGCTTCTGTACCACCTGAGCCTGCTTGTAGATCTACATAGCAATCCGCTGCATCATTTGCACCGCTAAACATACGGCGAAACTCAAGCGCGGCTAATTTTTGTTCTAATTCATCTAATTCTGCGACGGCTTCGTTGAAGGTATCTTCATCTTCTGCGTCAATGGCAAGTTCTAACAAACCATCCACATCATCCAAGCCTTGCTCTAAATTTTTAATGGTATCTACCACCGCTTCTAAGCTGGCACGCTCTTTGCCGAGTGCTTGTGCTTTTTCTGGCTCGCTCCATACATCAGGCTGTTCAAGTTCAGCATTGACTTCTTCTAAACGTTCGACTTTGCTATCGAAGTCAAAGATACCCCCTAAGGGTTGCTGTACGTTCAGCGAGGTCGGCAATTTTATTTTTGATTGGGTTAATTTCAAACATAAATTCAGTTCTATTTCATTTTTGATACAAGGAGAAAATTATATGTTATTTTCGCACAATTGGGTAGGTCAATTATGTTGAAAGCCTTTTCCTATTAGCTTGTTGGCAAGCGTTGTGATAGAATTCGCTTTTCTCAAGAAACGACATCAGGAAGGAAAAATGAAGAAAATTATTACCGCACTTTCGTTCGCTGCGTTATCCGTCTATGCTGTGGCAAGTGATGCGCAAATTGAAGCGCAATTAAAAAAACTTGGCGTATCACAAATGGAAATTAAAGCCTCACCAATTAAAGGGATAAAAACCGTGGTCAGTGATGAAGGAATTTTCTATGCATCAGAAGACGGTAAATATGTGTTACAAGGGCAGTTATATGAGCTGACTGATAAAGGTGCGGTTGATTTGACGGGGAGATTTTTGCTAGATAAATTAAATAGTTATAAAAATGAAATGATAGTTTATCCCGCAAAAAATGAAAAGTATGTAGTTACTATATTTATGGATATTACTTGTCATTATTGCCACTTATTGCACGAGCAAATTAGCCAATATAATGATTTAGGTATTACTATTCGTTATCTTGCTTTCCCACGTGGAGGGATAAATAATAATACTGCAAAACAAATGGAAGCCATTTGGCAGGCAAAAGATCCAGTACAAGCCTTAAATGAAGCTGAAAAAGGCAACTTGCCGAAGACGTTGAAAAATGCTGATATAGTGAAAAAACACTATGAATTAGGTGTACAATTTGGTGTGCGTGGCACACCGAGTATTGTTACGCCTAAAGGCGAGCTTATTGGTGGTTATTTACCGCCAAAAGAATTATTACGGGCTTTGCAAGAAGAATAAGTGCGGTAGTTTTTTTAGATTTTTGTAGGGGCGAACCAATGTGTTCGCCCAAAAAATAGATAGAAATAAGCTAAGCATATAACTCGGATATATGAACAAAACAATTCAACGCCGCCCGATTACTACAGAACAGCCGATTAGCGATCACCCTTTGCTTGATCGCCTTTACCGTGCGCGTCAAATCAAAAATCCGCAACAATTAGACCGCACTTTGAAAGCGATGCTTTCGCCACACGCCTTATTTGGTATGGATAAGGCAGCGGAATTATTGGCACAAGCGCGTATGACGCAAAAAAATATGGTGATTGTCGGGGATTTTGATGCCGATGGCGCAACCAGTACGGCATTAGCTGTGACGGCGTTGCGTCAGCTTGGTTTCCAACAGGTGGATTATCTTGTGCCAAACCGTTTTGAGCAAGGTTATGGCTTAAGTGTGGAAGTGGCAAAGCAGGCGCTAGAAAAAAATGTGGAAGTGCTAATCACGGTGGATAACGGGATTTCTTCCTTTGAAGGCGTGGCATTTTTGAAAGAGCAAGGCGTGCAAGTAGTGGTGACGGATCATCATTTACCTAGCGAAATTCTGCCTGAAGCTGATGCCATTGTGAATCCGAATTTAGCGCAATGTGATTTCCCTTCTAAATCCTTAGCTGGCGTGGGCGTGGCGTTTTATGTGATGTTGGCGTTGCGTGCCAAATTACGCGAAAAAGGCTTATTTGATAGCAAAACCCAGCCTAATTTCACTGAATTGCTTGATTTAGTGGCACTTGGCACAATTGCTGATGTGGTTCCGCTTGATCAAAATAACCGCATTTTAGCTTATCAAGGTTTACAGCGTATTCGTGCTGGGCGCTGTCGCTATGGAATTCAAGCCTTGGCGGAAGTGGCAAATCGCGATATGAGTCGTTTCAGTGCATCGGATTTAGGCTTTTCCATCGCACCACGTTTAAATGCTGCGGGGCGTTTGGATAATATGTCGGTTGGCGTGGAATTGTTATTGGCAGAAGATATGCCTACTGCGCGCGCTTTGGCGTTAGAGCTAGACGGCTTAAACCAAACACGCAAAGAAATTGAGCAAGGAATGAAATTAGAAGCGCTAGAAATTTGCCGAAAATTGACCGCACTTACCCCGCCATTACCCACAGGCATTGTGCTTTATCAAGCGGATTGGCACCAAGGCGTGCTGGGGATTTTAGCCTCAAGATTGAAAGATCAATTTCATCGCCCCGTGATTGCCTTTGCGCAAGATCAAGCTGGTATTCTGAAAGGTTCGGCGCGTTCCATTGAAGGTTTGCATATTCGTGATGTGCTGGAACGCTTACATTCTCGTCATCCAGAAATGATCCTAAAATTTGGTGGTCACGCAATGGCAGCAGGGCTAAGCATTCAAGAAAAAAAATTTAGCGATTTCCAACGGCTCTTTAATGAAGTCGTGACGGAATGTTTAGATGAGAAAGATCTGCAAGGCGTGGTCTGGACAGACGGCGAACTGAATACGCAATTTATGAATTTAGATACGGTAGAATTACTTAAACAAGCCGGCCCTTGGGGACAAGCCTTTCCTGAACCTGTGTTTGACGGCGAGTTTAAGCTGTTACAACAGCGTTTAGTGGGGGGAGTTCATCTTAAAATGATGGTTGAACCGAAAAATGGTGGGCCATTACTCGATGCCATTGCGTTTAACGTGGACACCCGTTATTATCCTGACCTTTCGTTAAAAAAGGTGAAATTAGCGTATAAATTGGACGTAAATGAGTATCGCGGACAACGCAATATTCAATTGTTGGTGGATTATATTGAACCTTTGGCAGAGTAGCAGTAATCTGATGTGGCGATTAATTTTCTTTATCATACAGCTTGGCTTTTTGGGTATGCAAACGGCAAGAGCAGAAGGAGATGTAGCTCCCACTTTACAAATTAATCAATTTGAAGATGGACGAGATTATTTTTCTTATGAAGAGCCCTTAGCTATTCCTACTCGTGCTGATCACAAAATCTTGTTGCAGTTTTTCTTTGATTACGATTGCCGAGTTTGTTCTGTGGCACAGGATATTCTTAATTTATATAGCCAAATTAGTCGTGATAACGTTGTTTTAATTGAAACGCCAGTGGCTACCACAAGAGCGAATTTAACCGCCAATATTTTTTATACGCTGAAAGCAATGAATGCGGAAAATGTGTCGGATTTACTGTTGTTTGAAAGCTCAGAAAAACATCGTTATACCCAATTATCTCGTTTTTCCAATTTGTTAAAATGGCTGCAAGAGCAAAAAATTGATACGGAGCAATTTCGCAAATTATATCATTCAGCAGGCGTGCGTTTACAGGTGCGAGATGCCATTCAACTTACCGAAGATTATGGCGTGTTTACCTATCCTTATTTAATTGTGGAAGGAAAATATGTGCTAACTGCAAGCACGCTTTACAATGATGATTACAGCTTTGCGGTGCTAGATTTTTTAATTAACAAAATATTACAAGAGAAAAAACAATGAAAATCGGAATTGTAGGTGCAATGGCACAAGAGGTGGCTTATTTGTCTGAAAGAATGGAAAATAAAACTACCACGCAAATTGGTGGTGCGACCATTTACCAAGGCACGATTAATGGTAAAAATATAGCCTTATTACAATCGGGTATTGGTAAAGTGGCTGCAGCAATGGGAACAACGGTGCTATTACAGCTGGCAAAACCTGATGTGATTATTAACACCGGCTCGGCAGGCGGCGTGGCGCAAGGGCTAAAAGTTGGCGATGTGGTGATTTCAACTCAAACCGCTCATCACGATGCAGATGTTACCGCATTCGGCTATGAAAAAGGTCAGCTACCAAATTGCCCTGCACGTTTTCATTCTGACGAAAATCTCACCGCACTTGCGCAAAGCGTGGCTACTGCCCAAGGGCAAAAAGTACATAAAGGCTTAATTTGTTCGGGCGATAGTTTTATCCACGGTGGTGAACCCTTAGCACAAATTAAACAAGATTTTACTGATGTAACTGCGGTAGAAATGGAAGCCGCTGCCATTGCCCAAGTGTGCCACGCTTTCAATGTGCCTTTTGTCGTGGTACGCGCAATTTCTGATAGCGGCGATGGCGAAGCCAGTATGTCCTTTGAGGAATTTCTCCCCTTTGCCGCTAAACAATCCTCCTCAATGGTCTTAGCAATGATTGATGCGTTGTCATAATTTAAGCCATAATAGATAGAAATAAGTAATAGCAAGAAGCCTTAGTATTTTTATATGCTAAGGTTTTTTTAATTTTGTGCTTTTAAAAATGGCAATAGCAATAAGGCGATAAGAAAGGCACAGCAAGAAATCACCACAAAAAAACCATTCCAATGGAAATACTGCATTACTACCGCAAGCGGATAGCCTGATAACGCTGCGCCTAAATAAGCAAATAGGCCGATAAATCCTGTGGCTGCACCGGGGGATTTTTTATGTGAACATTCAGCCGCTGCCATTCCGATGAGCATTTGTGGGCCAAATACAAAAAATCCAATAGAAAAAAGCACCGCACTTTGTAAAATAAAGATTTCTTGCACCATTAACCATAATGCCAAAATGGAAAAGAAAATACCAATGGCAAATAATAATGCCATTGGACCACGGTTACTGGAAAATAATTTATCCGATCCCCAACCGGCAACTAATGACCCTAAAATACCACCAATTTCAAATAAAGAAATGGCACTATTAGCAGACACCAAATCGTAATGATATTTTTCGGTTAAATAAATATTTCCCCAGTCATTAATTGCGGTTCTTACAATATAAACAAGGGTATAACTTAGCGCCAAAAGCCAAATATATTTATTTAGGAAAACATAGCGATATAATATTTGTTGCCAAGAAAGATCTTTTCCTTCTTGCTCTTGAATTAATTCTAATTTATCTTTACGCCATTGCCCAATGCTCGGTAAACCAAGAGATTCTGGAGTGCCTCGTAAACGTAGGGCAAGGAATAAGGCGATAAAAATAGTGATGATTCCTGCAATAATAAAGCCATAACGCCAGCTATAATGCAAGGTTACATAACCGATAATGAGTGGAATTAATGCTCCGCCCACGTTGTGAGCCGTATTCCACACCGACCACCAAGCACCTCGCTCTGTGCGTGAATACCAAGTGGTGAGCAATTTAGAACAAGCAGGCCAGCCCCAACCTTGAAACCACGCATTGAGAATCCATAAACTCATAAAAACCAATAATGAACTTGATAACCCAAAGAAAATATTGATGATGCCACTAAAAAATAAGCCAATCGCCATAAAATAGCGAGGGTTACTACGGTCAGAAAATATCCCAGATAAAAATTTAGAAATGCCGTAAGTAATATAAAAGGCTGTAGTCATCATTCCAATATCATTTTTATCAATACCTAAATCAGAAATTAATGCAGGGACGGCATAATTAAAACTTTTTCGTGTAAAATAAAAGCCAGCATAGCCAATATACATCGCAAACATTAAGTGAATGCGCCAATATTGATAACGTTGATTGATTTGTTGTTGTGTTTCTGTACTCATTAATTAATCCAAGGTAATTCTACAAAAATACTTGTGCCACTGTGTTGTTTTGTCCATTTTACAGAATGAATATCAAATTTTCCGCCTAACATTGCAACACGTTCTTTCATTCCTTTTATGCCTAAACCCGTATGATTGAGTTTAGATAGATCAAAACCAATGCCATTGTCTTGAATATGTAACGTGATTTTGTCATCAATGTTCAAATAAATATTGACTTCTGTTGCACCAGAATATTTCTTTATATTATTTAATGCCTCTTGGCATAGGCGATATAAGGTAATTTCAAGTAAATGAGAAAGCACCCTATTTTGAGGGTTGTTACAATGTAAATAAATTTGTGTATTTTGACTCGAAAAATCTAATTCAATAAAAAGATTTTGTAGTGCTTCTTGTAAGTTAAGATCATCTAAAATACGCGGTCGGATTTTATTAATTAATCCTTTAATAGTATCGTAAATATTTAGAGATAATTGCTCAATAATTTGTGAGAGTTTTTCATATTCTGGTGTTTTTCCAATCCGTTTTAAAATGCTTGCTTGCGTTCTAATTGCGGTGATATTTTGTCCAATTTCATCGTGTAATTCTCTTGAAATTTCTTTTCTAATTTCTTCTTCACGATGAATTAATTGTTGGGTTAAATATTGGTTTCTTTTTAATTCTTGGCTTAAATATTGATTTAAATCTCGTTGATGTTGAATCCCTAGGCCAAGGAAAATTCCTGTAATGGTTTGTGCGGAAAGCGTGAGTAATAAATCCGTTAATTCTAAGTTAGAAAAATGATGCGTGGTGCTAATCAGAGCCAAACTGTTTAATAATATCCCGAGTAGCGCTCCTTGCCAGCCATAACGAAAAGCAAGCAAGATAATCGGAATGGATAAGAAAAATAGCGAAAAACGATTAAAAGATTCAGGCAAATCTGTCTGAATATAAATGTTTAAGATAAAGAGTAAAAGATAAATAATGATAGGCTTAAATCTTAAGCTAATTGGTTTTCTAATCAGGCTAGAAGTTAGCGGCAGCCATTTTATTTCAAAAAGGAAATAATAAATTAAATAACAAATAGGAATAATTAGCACTGCACTTGAGAAACTGACCAAAAAGGTAAAATAAAAACTTTCAGTGCGAATAAAATAAAGTGCATTAATTAGGCTGAGTAATGTAATTAATAAACCTTGTAACAATAAGCAGCGTAATTGACTGCCCAAATAGTATTTTTTAAAGATAAGCAATAGTGGAATGTTTAGCAACCCAAGTAAAATAATAGAGAGCGTATTATTTTCAGGGAATGCAATATAGAGTAAGAGTAAAATACTATACTCAGCCAGGTAAATGGCAGTCCAATATTTTATCTTTGTGTGAATGAGTATACCAACGCGTAAGGCAAAAGGAAAAAATAAAAAAGAGAGCACGGGTTCTTCTAATAAATAATTAGAAATAATCCATAAACAAAGATAGGCGGGCGCAACAAAAAACCAGCTATAAATAAAAAAGAAAATTGCGTTCATTTTATACTTTACTATGGAATAACTTTGCCAGTTCAACGTTATTCTTCACATTTAATTTGCTCATTGCATTGGCACGGTGAACGTGGATAGTTTTAATACTCAATGATAACTCTGCTGCAATTTCTTTTACCGTTAGTCCTTTAGCGAGTAATTCACACACTTCTTGTTCACGTTTTGTGAGTTGAGCGAGAGTATTTTTTATTGGCGTATTGACTAATTTTAAGGTGAGTTCTGGCATCAGATAAACGCCACCAGTATAAACCGTTCTGACCGCTTGAATTAATTCATCAGGGCTACAACGTTTGCTTAAATAGCCTTTTGCGCCCAATTCAAGGGCTTTTTTCACCATAAATTCAGAATCGTTTACGCTTAGCATTATGCAATGAATGCCTTGCGGAATATCGGGTAATAATTCCAAACCGCCTTCATCGGGCATAGAAATATCCATAATGCAAACATCAGGTTTTAGGCGTGGCAAATTTTGACGAGTTTCTTTAGCTGAACCAAATTCGCCTACGATCCGCATATCTGGCTCTAAAGAAAGTAGTTGGGAGAAGCCCGAACGCACCACAAGATGATCATCAACTAATACGATATTAATCATTTTTATCCTAGCCATAAGGTATTAAGCAAAGTGGGAGAGCATTGTACCCGAATAAAAAAATTATGCAGTGAAAATCTCACTGCATAATGGTAAAGAATATTAAAAATAAAGTGCGGTGCAAAATTATTGCGTTTTTGCAATTATTGTGCTTTTTTTAGGCGGCGAATTTTCTTCTCTTCAGCAATCGCCACGAAAGCAAGCAACACCATACACACAATCGCAGAAGTATTTAACGCGGCAAATGTTCCTGCCCAGCCGGTTAAGCCGAAAATTGGTGTGCCATCTGCAATCATTCCTAAGCCTAATTTTGCAAAGCTATCACCAATTAAGTAAGCAAATGTGCCTTTCACACCGTCAGCAACGGCAATCGCCTTTTTTGGTACGAAACCGACTGCCGCAACGCCGATTAATAATTGTGGCCCGAATACCAAGAATCCTAGTACGAATAATGAAATTAAATACATATATTCGTTGGTAGCAAATTGATAAAACTCAAGAGTGAACACGATTAAGATTAAGGCAACACAAGCGGTTAAACCACGTCTGCCGTTGGCTAAATCAGATAAGAAGCCCCACAAGAAGGTACCAACTAATGCACCTACTTCAAAGAGGGCAAAGCCAGAAATCGCAGCATCTTTTGAGAACCCAAGTTCTTGGTAAGCATAAACTGGCGACCACTGATCGATCCCGATTCGCACGATATAAAGGAAAATATTGGCAAAGCAAAGTAACCAAATCACTTTATTTTTCAAAATATAACGCACGAAAATTTGCCATTTAGTGAGCTGATTTTCTTCTGCATCACGATCTTCTTCACTGATTTCTTCACCAAATAATTCCTCCGCTGAGCCAAGCCCATAAGCTTCTGGGGAATCTGAACCATAGCGTAATCCCACAAATCCTACAATTAACGCGATGATAGAAGGGAAGATGAACATTCCGATAACGTGTCCGTCAAATAACACGTTTGCACCGAATAAGGCGACCCCCGCAGCGGCTGCACCGCCGACGTTGTGCGATAAATTCCAGAAGCCAAGGAATGAACCACGTTTTTTGCGTGGTGTCCATTTAGTAATGGTGGAATAGCTTGATGAACCGCCAGTACTTTGGAAAAAACCACTGAGTGCATAAAAAGCAATCATTAAAAATAGCGCCACACTGCCTCCACCCATACTGGCACTGAAACCAAGCATACAAAGCGCGGAAAGGATCAGCATAAACGGCACGAATTGTTTGGTGTTTTTTCCATCAGCATAGTAGGATACGAGCGTTTTACCAATCCCGTAAGCTACAGAAAAGCCAAGACCGATCATTCCCAGCTGGGTTTTGGTTAGCCCATAGGTTTCGATCATATCATTTTGCGCAACGTTAAAATTCTTACGAATTAAATACATCGCCATATAACCGATAAACACCACCAAATAAGATTGCATAAAGGGTTTAAACCACATTTTGCGTCTTTCTTCCACAGGAAGATTTAGCACAGGTTTACGTACCTGTTGTAAAAATTTGAACATAATTTCCTCAATTAAAAAATGAAAGTGCGGTCAAATTTTAATGAGATTTTGCTCTTCTGCCTTGAGATGAGCACTTAGATGATTTAGGAAAATTTCCTAGTTTTGCAGGATTTTGGGAATTTTTGTGAGATAGATCACATTCTTGGCTAAGCGTTATGCAATGATTTAGTGCCTATCTTGATTATTAAACCATCTCACATAATCAAACTGATCATAATAGCGTTTGCCAAGCCAGCTAGAATAGGCAAAAAGATCACCGACACAATCTTGCTGTTCAAAGCCTTGAATATAAAAAGCGGAGCGGAATTCGGGATAAGGTTTGTGGGTGAATACCACTTTGTTTTTGTAAGGCAAGGTGTCAAAATCGTTGAGCTCTTGTTCTGTGCAGCCATCACGATCGGTCATAATGATAAAAAGATTATCAAGATCAATACGTTGTGAACGCTGTTGCCATTTTTCTTGAGCTTGTTGTGCATTGACATAATGCACAAAATGGATTTTTATATCATCTAAATAAGCTACAGGGTAGGGTTTATCGTTATTCTCTACAAATTTTAATGGTTGCTGCTGATAGTGTTCAATGTGTTGCAAATAACGAATGAAATCTTGTGGCTCAAGGTATAAATTCACAAAGGGCGAATTAAACGGCTGCCCTAAATCGTGTAGCATAAATGTCCCGTTACAATTACTGGCTAATACGCTCATTCCCTTATTTTTCAATCTGTTACGAAGTTTAGGATTAATGAAAAGCTTGCGCATTATCGCGCTCATTTTAGTTTTGATGAAAGAAAATAACATTATCAATCCTTTAACCGTTGTTTTTCTTGTTCAATGGCTTTTTGGCGGCGGCGGTTTAATTCTTCGCGGATTTTTTCTTTTTGAAATCCGTCAGTAATCACTTGTTGCACATCAACTTGTAATGCGGCTTGGTACAGTTTGAGCAGAAACTCCGATTGCGGGTAATCTACTTGTTCAAAACCTGTGCGGCCTTTGGCATCGGCGGTGCAAACAAGGAGCAGTTCTTTGAAACGTTCTGGTTTACGCCACACATCGAGCTGATTGAATAATTTGATAATAGTCGCAGGGTGTAGCTCAAAAGCGCGGTGGACATTAGTATGCGTTTCGCAAACAAGACACGCCAGTTCTTTAATGTAGCTTGGCACTTTTAACCGATTGCAAAGATTGCGTGTTGGCGCTATGCCTTTTTGTTCGTGGCCAAAATGGCGTGGCAGCAGATCTTTTGGTGTGAGCGCTTTGCCAAGATCGTGGCAAATTGCCGCAAAACGCACCGCACTTTTTTGTTGTGCAGGGCTATTTCCCGTCAGCTTTGCGGCTTGTTGCAATACCAGCATTGTGTGAATAAAACTATCCACTTCAGGATGATGTTGCACGGGATTTGGCACACCGTAAAGGGCGTTAAGCTCAGGGAGAAGAGAAGCTAATGCGTTGATTTTCCTTAAAATATCAAAATAAATTTCAGGATTTGGTGTTTGTAAGGCTTTTTCTGTTTCTAACCAAACACGTTCTGCCGTGAGATGCTCAAGCTCGCCTGATTTAGTGATTTGTTTCATTAAGGCAAAGGTTTCCGGCGCAATTTGAAAGCCTAAATAATGATAACGTGCGGCAAAACGTGCCACTCTTAACACTCGCAAAGGATCTTCGGCAAAAGCAGGGGAGATATGGCGGAGTAGGCGATTGTTCAGATCATTGATGCCACCATAAGGATCGTGCAACTTGCCTTGGCTGTCTTGTGCAATGGCGTTAATGGTGAGATCACGACGGATCAGATCTTGTTCCAAACTAATGTCGGGGCTGAAATCGCACACAAAACCGGTGTAACCCACGCCCGCTTTTTTTTCTGTGCGTGCGAGGGCATATTCTTCTTTATTTTTGGGATCAAGAAAAACGGGAAAATCTTTCCCAACTTGAATATAGCCTTGTTGCAATAGTTGCTCTGGTGTTGCGCCAATCACCACCCAATCTTTGTCTTTAACAGGGAGATTGAGCAGCTTGTCGCGCACTGCTCCGCCAACTAAATAAATGTCCATTTTGTTGCTAAATGGGTTGGTTATGCCCAGCCATCACGGCGGCGACGTTTTGGCATAATGAAAGGTAAGATTAAGCCAAGTAGCAAACCGACACCTAGCACTGAACCGCCATAAATAAACCATTGGATCGCAATTTCACGTTTGCCTGCATCAAGCATTGCTTCTAAATCACGGTTTTTATTTTTGGTGATTTCAAGTTCACGGTTGAGCTGTGAATTTTGTTCTAATAATTGGCTGCTTTGTTGTTCCGCTTGTTTGGTACGGCGCTGCATTTCGCTGGTGCGCTGTTGCCAATCACTATCTAATTGATTGAGTTTTAAGGTGAGTTCCTCAATTTTTGCTTTTAATCTTGGATTTTCATCTTTACTACTAGGAGTGCTCGAAAGTTCTGACGTTAAGATCCATGCTTCACGATTTTTGCTATCGCGAATGAGCGTATAGCGATCTTTGTGGTTTAGTACGGTTACTGGCTCACCTGAACGAATCGCACCTGCAATTTTAAATTGATCTCCCGCGCCTTTGCGTAAAAAGGTGGAAAGATTTTCTGTTACATAACGGGTTTCCGCGTGTGCGAATGGCATAGAAAGAAAGAATAAAAACAAGATCTTAGTAATTTTTTGCATTACAACACCTTAAAAAATGGACAATAAAAAAGTGCGGTAAATTGTACCGCACTTTCTTTCATTCACAAAATCTTTGTCTTATTTTGTGTGGTTTTTCTATGGCTTACGCAATTTAGATAAAAATGGCGTGCAACACATAATAAATTAAAATTGCAAAGAATGCGCCAGCTGGTAAGGTAATTACCCAAGAGGCAATAATGTTGCGAATTACAGTAAGGTTTAATGCAGCAATACCCCGAGCAAAACCAATACCTAGAATTGCACCAACAAGGGTTTGTGTGGTGGAAATGGGTAACCCTGTACCTGAGGCGAGAACCACTGTGGTTGCAGTTGCAAATTCAGCGGAGAAACCACGGCTTGGGGTAAGATCGGTGATTCCCGTACCAATTGTAGCCATTACTTTATACCCCATTACAATCAAGCCAAGAGCGATACCTACAGCCCCTAAAGGTAAAATCCACCATGCCAAAGCGCTTTTAGCCATAATCTCGCCATTATTTTGCACGATAGAGACTACTGCTGAAAGTGGGCCAATTGCATTTGCTACATCATTAGAGCCATGGGCAAAAGCCATAGAACATGCCGTGAGTAACATCAAAATACTGAATACTTTCTCTACAGCCCCAAAAGTACCAGATTCCACGGTTTGGCGAAATCGCTCACTACGAAAATAAATATTACTCGCAAGTATTGAGACTATGCTTAAACTTAGGGAGATAAAGAAGGTTTCTGTACCAGTTAAATGTAAACCAACGTGTTTTAAACCTTTAACCATTGTTACAATAGACAAAATGAAGATAGTTACGCCCATATAAAATGGCCCATATTTTTTTGCATTCTCAAATGGTTTTTCGGTATCAAAAATGAGTTTTTGGGTACTTAAAAAAATACCGTAAGCAACAAGACCTGCAATAACAGGAGTAATAAACCAACTTCCTACAATATTGCGAATGGCAGTCCAATCAATAGAGTTTGGTCCAACAGTAATTAAGCCAAAACCAACAATTGCACCAATGATTGTGTGCGTTGTTGAGACAGGCCATCCCATTTTGGAGGCGATCAATAGCCATATTCCAGCGGAAAATAGCGCCGCCATCATACCTAGTGCTAAGATTTCTGGGGTTGCGCTGTATTCCATCGCATTTAATACACCACTCTTAATCGTTTCGGTCACTTCCCCACCTGCTAGATATGCACCAGCAGACTCAAAAATCATCGCAATAATAATGGCTTTTTTAGCAGTGATCGTGCCTGAACCTACAGATGTTCCCATTGCATTTGAAACATCATTTGCCCCAACACCAAATGCCATAAAAAAGCTAAAGGCTGCAGTAATAATCACTAGCAAAGTGCCATATTGTTGAATAATTTCCATAGTATCTTTCCTATGTTGATTGCAATTACGAACGAGCCAGCATTAATTCAATGCGAGAGCCTACACGTTGTGCCTGATCTGCCAGAACACCAATCCACTCGAGGATTTTGTATAAAAACATTGCATCAATAGGGTTAAACTGATCTTCTATCGAACGTAGAATTAAACGTAATTTAATTTGCATCTGATCTGTATCATCTTCGATATCATCAAGTGTCTGGATCATTCTGCTGACAAATTGTACTTCACGTCCCTTAAAACCTGTTTCTAGTAATCCATCCATTTCATCAATGACAAGGTGGGCTTGCTCGGCTGCATCAATACTGCGAGCGACATATTTCATAAAATCATCTTGCATTTCTGGTGGAAATGAACATTGGCGACCGATCATTCGGCCCGCAATGTCTTTAGCATAGTTTGCCAATTTATCTTGCTGAGTGACAAGTTCCAATAAATCTGTTCGTTCAATAGGCATAAATAAACCACGTGGTAGCTTTAGACGAATTTCGCGTTTTAAGCTATCCGCTTGTCGTTCGGTATCGGAAATTTTTTTACGTAATTTCTCGGCATTTTTCCAATCACCTTGGAAAGTGGCTTCAAAAAAAGGAATGAGATATTTACAACAATCAGTAACCTTAGCGGAATGACGAGCTAAAGGTTTTAAAGGCGAATGGGCAAATAATCCTAAAATATTATTTACAGCCATAAGATAACTCCTTCTTGGGATAAGTTAATAGATTCGAGCACATACTAGTCTGTATGCGGACGTAAAATACACTATATTTCATCGAAAAAACAAGGAATTTATTAGATAATATGAAAAAACTTGATTAAGGTTGGGAGGAATAGACAAAATGAGTACAGAAATTGAATTAAAACTACTAATTCCACAATTTGGCTTAAATTCATTCAAGCAAAATTTGCTGAAAAATGCACCGCACTTTCATCAGCAGGTATTTTTAGGCAATACTTATTACGATACGGCAGATAAATTTTTTGCTCAGCACCAAATGGGCTTGCGTGTGCGCAAAGAAAATCAACAATTTACTTTAACCTTAAAAACCAAAGGAAATGCCATTGGTGGGTTGCATATTCGCCCTGAATATAATTTGTCGCAGCAAAATGAAACACCAGATTTGGCACAATTAGTGGAAAACTATGATCTCGATCCCAGTTGGAAATCGCTTTCATTACAGCCTGTTTTTGCTACTGATTTTGCACGAGAAATCTTTCTTATTCGCCCTGAGTTTTCTCCAGAAACAGTAGAAATTGAGGTCGCACTTGATCAGGGCAAGATTTTGGCTTGTGATAAACAGGCGGAAATTTGCGAAGTGGAATTTGAGTTAAAGCAAGGTAAGGTCTCGGACTTACTCGATTATGTGCGATCTTTGCCATTGGAAAATAGCGTGCGATTGAGTGCTATTAGCAAAGCACAACGAGGTTATGCCTTGGCAGAAAATCGTCAGCCTAAAGCTCAAAATTGGTTAGATAAATGGCGTGATTTTTTAGATTTCACCCAAAGTGCGGGCAATTTTTCGCAAAAATTAACCGCACTTTTCCAGCTTGAACAAGGTCTAATTGAAGAAACCTTTGCCTTAGGGCAAGCTTATTTTGCAGAGGATTTTTTACGCACGGTGGAGCGTATCGGTGCATTCTTCAATCTTTATCATTTTTATACGGAAAATGGCAATTTGTTGGAAAATGCCTTTAATCAACAAGGTTTAAGCGAAGCGCTTAAAACAGATTGGCTGGCTTTGGTGGAAAGTAGTCAGCAATGTTTGGCAGAATGTAAACAGCTGATTGCACTGCATAGCGAAACAAAAAATAACGCCGAAGTGATCGCGCAATTATTTGATTTATTGCAATCGGCATTTTATTTACAACGAATGTTAAATTTGATTTCGCTCACTTATTTTGAGGTGGATGAAGAAGCAAATTTGGAAAATTTGGAGATGAACAATGGCTAAAGCAAAAACCGCCTTTGTATGTAACGATTGCGGTGCGGAATATGCCCGCTGGCAAGGACAGTGTAATGCCTGTAAGGCGTGGAACACCATTACGGAAATTCGCCTTGCCCCAGCCAAAGCAAGCCGAGCCGATCGCTTCAGTGGTTATGCAGGGGAAACGCAGGCAAAAATCCAAACCTTAGCAGAAATCAGCTTGCAAGAAGTTCCTCGTTTTCACAGCGGATTTTATGAGCTTGATCGCGTATTAGGCGGGGGGATCGTGCCGGGCAGTGCCATTTTAATTGGCGGACACCCAGGGGCAGGGAAAAGTACCTTATTATTACAAGTGATGTGTGGTTTAGCACAAAATATGACCGCACTTTATGTTACGGGCGAAGAATCCTTGCAACAGGTGGCAATGCGCGCCAATCGTCTTGGGCTGCCGACAGATCGGCTGAATATGTTGTCAGAAACCTCTGTAGAGCAAATTTGTCATCTGGCCGATCAGCTTAAACCACAAATCATCGTGGTGGATTCCATTCAAGTGATGCACCTTGCGGATATTCAGTCTTCCCCTGGTAGTGTTTCCCAAGTGCGCGAATGTGCGGCCTTTTTAACCCGTTATGCGAAAACCCGCCAAGTGTCTATCGTAATGGTGGGACACGTTACCAAAGACGGCACACTAGCAGGGCCAAAAGTGCTAGAACACGCCATTGACTGTTCATTGTTATTAGAGGGCGAAGCAGACAGCCGTTTCCGCACATTACGTAGCCATAAAAACCGTTTTGGCGCTGTGAATGAACTCGGCGTGTTTGCGATGACAGAACAAGGCTTGCGCGAAGTGAAAAATCCTTCCGCCATTTTCTTAAGCCGTGGCGAAGAAGATACCGCAGGCAGTTCCGTAATGGTGTTATGGGAAGGTACGCGCCCGTTATTGGTGGAAATTCAAGCCTTGGTAGATCACTCAATGTTGGCAAATCCAAGACGTGTCGCAGTGGGGCTTGAGCAAAACCGTCTTGCTTTATTGTTAGCTGTATTGCATCGCCACGGCGGCTTGCAAATGTCCGATCAAGATGTTTTCGTGAATGTGGTCGGCGGCGTGAAAGTGAGCGAAACCAGCGCCGATCTTGCCTTATTACTGGCGTTGATTTCCAGTTTCCGCAATCGTCCATTGCCAAAAGATTTGGTGGTATTTGGTGAAGTGGGGCTAGCAGGGGAAATTCGCCCTGTACCAAGTGGGCAAGAACGTATTTCTGAAGCGGCAAAACACGGCTTTACCCGCGCCATTGTGCCATTTGCCAATAAGCCAAAAAGTGCGATGAAAACTATGCAAGTTTTCACGGTGAGGAAACTTACCGATGCGTTGAGTATTTTAGATAACCTATAGCTTATATTTATTTGGTAAACGTAAATCAAAAAGTGATAGGGTAAGTAAAGAAAGAGAGGGAAAATTTACTTCTCTTTCCTTTTGTGTTTCGCTTAAAAACAGAGATTTTCAATTATAAAATTTTATTTTTTAGTGTAGACTTAGCGATTATTTCTGTTTTGGGCGACTATAATTGCTTATTTTGAGTGGAAAATTTTATGGAAAAAAAATTATCTAAAGCACTTGATGCCATCGATATAAAAATTCTTAGTGAATTGCAACGTAATGGCAAAATCTCCAATATTGATTTGTCAAAAAAAGTGGGATTGTCGCCTACGCCTTGCTTGGAACGTGTAAAGCGTTTGGAGAAACAAGGGGTAATTATGGGGTATCGAGCTTTGCTTAATCCTGAATTGCTCGATTCGCCATTGTTAGTCATTGTAGAAATTACCCTTGTGCGAGGTAAACCCGATGTATTTGAAGAGTTTAATGATGCAGTGCAACAACTTGATGAAATTCAAGAATGCCATTTAGTGTCGGGTGATTTTGATTATTTACTCAAAACCCGTGTTGCGGATATGGCAGCATACCGCAAATTGCTTGGCACAACCTTATTGCGTTTGCCCGGTGTGAATGATACGCGTACCTATGTGGTAATGGAAGAAGTTAAACAAACCAATTTTTTACAACTAAAACAAGATGATTAAACAAATAACTGCAAAATTAACTCCACAAGATTACTTGACTGAAATTGGTTTAGTTATCATTTCATTATTCGGATTTTATCTGATTATTGCGTGGTCAAGTTACAGCCCTTTTGATAATACCTGGGCGGTGTCTTCCTCACAGCCAGAAACGATCAATAAAGCTGGTGCATTAGGTGCTTGGCTTATTGGCTTATTTTTTACCTTATTTGGGCATATTGGGAATTTAGTCCCTTTCGCGCTTTTGGGACTGCCAATTTATTTTCTTAAAAACAAGGGGTTCAAGCATTTTAGCTGGATTAAATTGATATGGCGATGGTTAGGAAGTGTACTGCTCTGTTGTGGCCTTTGTAGCTTAGCAACACTAGTTTTATCCGATACCGTTTCTTATTTAGCTGGGGGCGTGCTTGGCGGTAGTTTAGTGATGTGGCTTTATCCGATTTTGGGTAAAACTGGCTTAATTTTGACCGCGCTATTAGCTACGATTATCGGATTTGTACTATGTTCTGGTAAAGCTTTAATCTTATTGGTAATGAACTTTTACCATTGGGTTACTATGAATGAAAGAGATTCTACATATCATCAACCTTGTGATGAGACAGATGAATTGAATCAGCCTGCATCGCCATTAGAAGAAATTATTATTCAGCAATCTCAATTTCATACTAATGCACAAGATGAGGAACAAAAAGCCAGTAATGCTAAAGAGCCAAGTTTTATTAATATTAATGGATTGAGTGCATTAACTGATGATACCAAGCAAGCTGAAGAACAGGCTCAACCATTAAATGCTCCTATTACACATTCAATCAATGTAACGCACAGTGCTACAGTTGAAAAGGGGGGATCAGAAAATGGCTTTTTTGATCCAAATAAGATGGAAGGATTCTCTGATTATGGTGTAATAGAAGATCAGGCTTTACCAAATGTAACCCTGATTCAGGGAGAGCAGGAAATTGCAAAACAAAGCCAACCAAGTATAATTCCAATGGAATTGTCCGTATCACATTTGGGCAATAAAACAGATGATTTTACAAGTGCGGAGTATTTTTCTGCAGAATTTTCTCCAACGGAACAAGAACCCAAATTAACCGTTTCCATTCCTGAACATTCACTGGAACGTCATTTTGAAGCAGAAAACTCGGTAGAGCAAGATAATGAAATGGACGAATTAACTCGTCAATTTGCTGAACAAGAAGCACAACGCTTGGCTGAAATGCAACAGCGTGCAAAGGAAATCAATGCCGAAGACGCCTTAGCGCATATTTTTGCAGAGCAAAACCCAACGCAATCAACGGCAAGTCAGCCGACTGAAAGCCAGCCAACTTACAAGCCTTATGGTGATTTCTTAATCCATCCAGCCTTACAAAAGCAGGTGAAAAAAGCGGAAAAACCCACCACGCCATTGCCAAGTTTAGATTTATTGGATAAACGTGAAGTGGAAGAACAAAATATCACGCGCGAGGAAATCTTAGAAACCTCGCAACGCATTGAACAACAATTACGCAACTTCAATGTAAAAGCGAGTGTGAAAGATGTGTTGGTTGGGCCAGTGGTAACACGTTATGAATTGGAATTGCAACCGGGTGTGAAAGCGTCCAAAGTCACCAATATTGATACGGATTTGGCGCGCGCCTTGATGTTCCGCTCAATTCGTGTGGCAGAAGTAATTCCCGGCAAGCCTTATATCGGTATTGAAACACCAAATTTACACCGACAAATGGTACCACTGCGTGATGTGCTAGACAGCCCTGCTTTCCGTGAGTCAAAATCCTTGCTTTCAATGGCGCTAGGAAAAGACATTAGCGGTAATCCTGTAATTGTGGATCTAGCAAAAATGCCCCATTTATTGGTGGCTGGTTCAACAGGTTCAGGGAAATCTGTTGGTGTGAATACGATGATTTTAAGCTTGCTTTTCAGAGTAAAACCTGAAGAAGTTAAGTTTATTATGATCGATCCGAAGGTCGTCGAACTTTCCATTTATAACGACATTCCTCATTTGCTTACTGAAGTGGTAACTGATATGAAAAAAGCCGCCAATGCACTACGTTGGTGTGTGGATGAAATGGAGCGCCGCTACCAATTATTATCCGCCTTGCGTGTGCGTAATATTGAGGGCTATAACGAAAAAATTGATGAATATAACGCAATGGGAATGCCAATTCCAAATCCCATTTGGCGCCCAGGCGACACGATGGACGCAATGCCGCCAGCACTCGAAAAACTCAGTTATATTGTCGTGATTGTTGATGAGTTTGCCGATTTAATGATGGTAGCAGGCAAGCAAATTGAAGAACTCATTGCACGTCTTGCTCAAAAAGCCCGAGCTATTGGCATTCACTTGATTTTGGCAACTCAACGCCCTTCTGTGGACGTGATTACTGGCTTGATCAAAGCCAATATTCCAAGCCGTATTGCCTTTACCGTGGCGAGTAAAATTGATTCACGCACCATTCTTGATCAAGGCGGTGCAGAAACCCTGCTAGGCCGTGGGGATATGCTTTATTCAGGGCAAGGATCTTCCGATTTAATCCGTGTTCACGGCGCATTTATGAGCGATGACGAAGTAGCGCGCGTGGCCGATGACTGGCGTGCAAGGGGTAAACCGGATTATATTGACGGTATTCTAGACAGTGCTGATGAAGAAGAAGGAGAGGTGGCGCGCAGTGGTGATGACGGCGATCTTGATGATCTGTTTGATGAAGTGATGAATTTCGTGATCGAAACTGGCACAACCTCTGCTTCGTCAATTCAGCGCCGTTTTCGGGTCGGCTTTAACCGTGCAGCACGCATTATGGATCAGCTGGAAGAGCAAGGCATTGTTTCACCACTACAAAATGGCAAGCGTGAAATTTTAGCCCGCCGTTCGGATTATTAGTTTAATCTTTCGGCGAATTACAGGGCTAAGCACAAGGAAAATGCAACAAATGGGAAATTTTATTGTCTGATTAACACAAGGATTTTCCATTATTTTAGGATTTAAGGAACGTTTATGAAAAAAATTGTAGTAAAAATGACCGCTCTTTTATGTTTAGGCTTAAGCCAAATGGCTTGGGCTGATGCCGTGAGTGAATTACAAGCGCGCCTTAACAAAGTAGACGTGCTAAGTGCAGATTATGTGCAAAAAGTGAGTGATGCTAAAGGCAAAGAAATTCAACAAGGCAAAGGCAAACTTCGCATTAAACGCCCAAATTTATTCAGAATGGATAACCAAGCTCCGCAAGAAAGCCAAATTGTGTCAGACGGCAAAACCCTGTGGTTCTATGATCCTTTTGTGCAACAGGTTACGGCAAGCTGGGTATCTGAAGCGGTGAATAATACACCATTTGTGTTGCTTACCAGTAACGACCAAGCACAATGGAAAAAATATACCGTAGCGCAATCAGTGGATACCTTTACCCTTAAACCAAAATCTGCGAAGAGTAATATTAAACAATTCAATATTCGCATTGATGCTGATGGCGTGCTAAAAAATTTCAGTACCACAGAAAAAGACGGGCAAACCAATTTATACTTATTGCGTAATATCACCAACCAACCGTTGGCGGATAATTTGTTCAAATTCAGCGTGCCAAAAGGGGCGGAGCTGGACGATCAGCGCAAGAAAAAGTAATAAAAAATCACCGCACTTTAAGGGGCTGTTGATAGCTCAAAGGTAAAATGAATTATCAACAGACCCTAAGGCTAAATGGTTTACAATTTAGCCTTATTTTTTCCTGAAATTATCCACATACGAGAGAAAAAATGCCCAATCTTGCTTTTGATTTTGCTGAAAATGATTCCCGCCCTTTAGCGGCGAGAATGCGCCCAACCCATTTAGACGAATATTACGGACAGAGCCATTTAATTGGCGTGGGTAAACCATTACGCAAAGCCATTGAAGCAGGGCATATTCACTCAATGATTTTATGGGGACCACCCGGTACGGGCAAAACCACCTTGGCAGAAATTATTGCACAACGTATTAATGCACAAGTGGAACGGATTTCAGCAGTAACAGGTGGCGTAAAGGAAATTCGTGAAGCCATTGAACGCGCCAAACAAAATCAGCTTGCAGGGCAGCGAACCATTTTATTTGTGGATGAAGTGCATCGTTTCAACAAAAGCCAGCAAGATGCCTTTCTGCCTTATATCGAAGACGGTACGGTGATTTTTATTGGCGCAACCACCGAAAATCCCTCCTTTGAACTGAATAACGCCTTGCTTTCGCGGGCGCGCGTGTATGTGCTGAAATCCTTAACCGCGCAAGAAATTGAACAAGTTTTACAGCGTGCTATTAATGATAAAGAAAAAGGGCTAGGCAACCTTGATTTAAGCGTAGAAGACAATTTGCTCTCAATGCTGGCGGAATATGTCAATGGCGATGCGCGCCTCGCATTAAATAGCCTTGAATTAATGGCGGATATGGCGGAAGAAGGAAAAAATGGCAAATTTTTGCACCGCACTTTATTAACGGAAGTATTGGGCGAACGGCAAGCGCGTTTTGATAAACAAGGTGATCGCTTCTATGATCTTATTTCTGCCTTGCATAAATCTGTGCGTGGCTCAGCGCCTGATGCAGCGTTGTATTGGTATGCACGCATTTTAACCGCTGGTGGCGATCCCCTTTATGTAGCGCGCCGTTTATTGGCGATAGCATCAGAAGATGTGGGCAATGCCGATCCGCGCGCAATGCAGGTGGCGATTGCTGCTTGGGATTGCTTCACACGCGTGGGCGCAGCAGAAGGGGAACGAGCGATTGCACAAGCCATTGTTTACTTAGCCGTTGCACCAAAAAGCAATGCGGTGTATCAAGCTTTCAAAGCCGCGAAAAAGCAAGCCTTAGAAAGCCCTGATTATGACGTGCCAGAGCATTTACGCAACGCGCCAACTCATTTGATGAAAGAACTCGGCTATGGCGCAGAATATCGTTATGCACACAATGAAGAAAATGCTTACGCCGCAGGGGAAAATTATTTCCCCGAACCGCTGAAAGATACCCAATATTATTTCCCTGTCGCTCGGGGAATGGAAATTCAAATTCGCGAAAAATTAGAAAAACTTCGCCAACTTGACCAACAAAGCACAACTATCCGTTATAAATCTGGTAAGTAGTTTTGGCGCGGTTGAACACTCAAATGCGAAATGAATGATCAACAGACCCTAGTTTATTTTTTTTATCCGATCTAAAATGGAACAGTTTTTTGAGCATATTTATTTTCTAAAGGTAACAAAATGATCGATGCAAATTTATTACGCAATAATCTTGCGGAAGTGGTGGAAAAATTAAAAGTAAGACGTGGCTTTGAGCTAGACGTGGCGCGAATCACAGAATTAGAAGAACAACGCAAAGCCCTGCAAGTTAAAACCGAAACCTTACAAGCAGAGCGTAATGCGCGCTCAAAAGCCATTGGCGCGGCAAAAGCACGCGGCGAAGACATTGAGCCATTATTGGCCGAAGTGGATAATATGGGTATTGAATTAAGTATGGCAAAAAGCCAACTTGATGATGTGCAAGCGGATCTGCAAGAAATTGCCCTTAGCATTCCCAATATTCCCGCAGATGAAGTGCCACTAGGCAACGATGAAAACGACAATGTGGAAATTTCTCGTTGGGGTGAGCCAAGAACCTTTGATTTTGAAGTGAAAGATCACGTTACCTTAGGTGAGCATTGGCAAGGGTTAGACTTTGCCGCAGGGGTAAAATTAAGCGGTGCGCGTTTTGTGGTAATGAAAGGACAAATTGCCAAAATGCACCGTGCGCTAGCGCAATTTATGCTGGATTTACATACCGAACAACACGGTTATAGCGAAACCTATGTACCTTATTTAGTTAATCACGCCACCCTTTATGGCACAGGACAACTGCCAAAATTTGGTGAAGATTTATTTCACACCAAACCGCTAGAAGGGGAGCAACCTTACGCCTTAATCCCAACGGCGGAAGTGCCAGTTACCAACCTTGTGCGTGATGAAATTTTAGACCAAGCGGAACTGCCAATTAAAATGACCGCACATACCCCTTGTTTTCGTTCAGAAGCGGGATCTTATGGACGTGATACCCGTGGTTTGATCCGTATGCACCAATTCGACAAAGTAGAAATGGTACAAATCGTAGAGCCAGAAAAATCAATGGAAGCGTTGGAAGAACTTACTGGCCACGCGGAAAAAGTGTTGCAGTTGTTAAATCTGCCTTATCGTAAAGTGTTGCTATGTACGGGCGATATGAGCTTTGGCTCAACCAAAACTTACGATTTAGAAGTTTGGGTGCCAGCACAAAATACTTATCGCGAAATTTCTTCTTGCTCAAATATGTGGGATTTCCAAGCACGCCGAATGCAGGCTCGTTATCGTGTGAAAGGGGAGAAAAAACCACGCCTTGTTCACACCCTAAATGGCTCAGGTTTAGCCGTTGGCCGCACCCTTGTTGCCGTGCTTGAAAACTACCAAAACGCAGACGGCAGCATCACTGTGCCAGAGGTGTTACGTCCATATATGGGCGGCTTGGAAGTGATTGGCAATTAAATGAAATGAAAGAGCTGTGCGGTATTTTTCAGTGCAGCTCTTTGCTATTAACGCATTCGTTATTCATAAACGAGCAAACCGATTAATGCGTTTATTGCTTGCTTTACTATGATGTATTATCTGTGACTATGCTAGGTCTCTTATTAGTTTGATAAGTGATACCTTGTATATGCTTTATATATCCTACTTCATTTTTAAAAGAGTGTTCTTTGGCTGCAAAGACAATACTTATCTCCCTGCCTAAATAACTCTGTACTAAATAATGAGATTAAGAGAGTAGAATTAGAGCAAAGGGATTGCCTATTTTGTAGGGGGAGACACTCGTAAAGTTATCAGCTAATAATGCTTGTTAAGAAAAGTCTTGCTTGGTTTAAGATTTAAACCAGGCGTTGACTTTATTTTTGGCTTGCTCACTATGTCTATCTTTAATATGGCGTGCAATAGTAGCTAAGGCAATAGCGATTACACTAACATCATCTGTATAACCAATCAGCGGAATAAAATCTGGAATCGTATCAATAGGGAAAACAAAGTAGCCTAACGCACTATATACAACACCTTTCGCCCAAGTAGGCGTTTCAGGATCCCTTGCAGAATAGTACATTTTAAGTGCATATTCAATCGCTTTCTTTCCAACTCTTTGTGTATTATTTTTTAATTTTTTCCAAAAGCGTGTATCAGAAAGATTTTCTTCATAGTCTTGGATATGCTTTTCCTTGTGCTCAGATTTCAAGGACATAATATAACTCCAGCATCAGTATGTTTAATAAACTAAATATAGAAATTTTATGGGAGTGTTTATTATATTGCAATATATTTTTATACGAGACCGCACATACAATATATTCCTTCTTTGATAGACTTAATAAAATGATATTCCTAATGCATATTTTAGTGCTTGCTTTTTCAGTAGGTTGCTTTTTTGTGCAAGGACTAATGCGGCATTACGAGCAATCTTAAGTGGCAATAATTGTGTTTTAAATCCTTTATAGAATAAATCCATTGCCGACTGCATCAGTAAATTATCTTTTTGACGTAAGGCTTGGTATTTTTTTAGCACGTCATCAGAAGCAAAATCTTGTTGATTTTGCACCGCACTTTCGATCACTTGCAATAGTGCTTTTACATCTTTAAAACCTAAGTTTACACCTTGCCCAGCCAATGGATTAATGGTGTGAGCAGCATCGCCCACCAGCACAATGCCTTGATGATAATATTGTTGAGCGTGGCGGCGAGTGAGCGCAAAACTGCCTGCTTGTTGCACCTTAACGCGGCCTAATCTTGCGGGAAAGGATTGCTCAATGGCGTGGGCTAATTTTTCTTTAGATAACTGTTTCAGTTGAGTGATTTTTTCTGGGCTGTCATACCACACGAGGCAAGCCTGTTGCCCTTCAAGGGGTAAAAAAGCTCTTGGGCCTGAGGGGAAAAATTGCTGCCAAGTGATGTCTTGCTGTGGCAATTCCGTGTCCACCAAAATTAATAAACAATCTTGGCGATATTGCCAGCCTGTTACGCCAATACCGGCTATTTGGCGCAGTTGCGAATTTGCCCCGTCTGCGGCAATCACTAAGGGGGCGGAATATTGTTCACCATTGGTTAAAAAAATCTGCCAATTTTCACCGCACTTTTCAGCACGTTCCACTTTCGTCTGCAAGCTACTTTGCACGTTTTCAAGCTGTGCAAAGGCTTGCCATAAGCCAAGTTGGATCACGTTGTTTTCCACCATATAACCTAGTTCGGAATGATCTAATTCTTCGCAATGAAAGTAAGTAGAAAAGCCATCAATTTCCCAAGTTTCTAAGGCGCGATAGGGGCAAATACGCATTTTTTCGATGTATTGCCAACTTTGTAATTGTTGCAGTAATTGTACAGAAGCAAGACTAATGGCGGAAATGCGTAAATCATAAGGGGAATTTTCCTGAAAGGTGGGTAATGGCGCGCTTTCAATCACTTGCACGTTTAGCCCTAATTGCCCTAAGCCTACGGCACAAGCTGCGCCAACCATTCCGCCGCCAACAATAATTACATCGCGTTGCGTATTCATTTTTGCCTCTTTTTTATCTGAAAAGTGCGGTGATTTTTTTGCCTATTTTTATACCGCACTTGCATTTTTCACTGCCTGCTAGTTTACCTTTTATGAGTAAAATTCAAAAGAAAAGATTATTTTAACTAGCCACCACCAGCACAAGTCGGTAAAATAGCCAGTTGATTTTTACAGGTTAAACGATTTAAAGCAAATTATGACGCAAAAATTACATATTAAAACGTGGGGCTGCCAGATGAATGAGTATGACAGCTCAAAAATGGCAGATTTATTAAATAGCACACACGGCTTGGAATTAACAGATATTCCAGAAGAAGCGGATGTGTTGTTGCTGAACACTTGCTCTATTCGTGAAAAAGCACAGGAAAAAGTGTTCCATCAATTAGGACGTTGGAAAGAATTAAAGAAAACCAACCCCGGTTTAGTGATCGGCGTGGGCGGTTGTGTAGCATCACAAGAAGGCGAGCATATTCGTAGCCGTGCGCCTTATGTGGATATTGTATTCGGCCCGCAAACCTTGCACCGCTTGCCTGAAATGATCAATCAGATCCGTGGTGGTAAAAGCTCTGTGGTGGACGTCAGTTTTCCTGAAATTGAGAAATTTGATCGCTTACCAGAACCGCGTGCGGAAGGCCCAACGGCGTTCGTATCAATTATGGAGGGCTGTAATAAATATTGTACTTTCTGCGTAGTGCCTTACACCCGTGGCGAAGAAGTGAGCCGTCCCCTTGATGACGTGCTATTTGAAATCGCACAGCTGGCGGAACAAGGCGTGCGTGAAGTGAATTTATTAGGGCAAAACGTGAATGCCTATCGCGGTCCAACGCACGATGGCGGTATTTGTTCTTTCGCTGAATTATTGCGTTTAGTGGCAGCGATTGATGGCATTGATCGCGTGCGTTTCACCACGAGCCACCCGATTGAATTTACTGACGATATTATTGATGTGTATGCGGACACGCCTGAATTAGTGAGTTTCTTACACCTGCCAGTGCAAAGTGGCTCCGATCGTATTTTGAATTTAATGAAACGTGGGCATACGGCGTTGGAATATAAATCCATTATTCGCAAATTACGCAAAGTGCGTCCTGATATTCAAATCAGCTCTGATTTTATCGTTGGTTTCCCGGGTGAAACGGATCAAGATTTTGAAGATACGATGAACCTGATCGCACAAGTGAATTTCGATATGAGCTTTAGCTTTATCTATTCTGCCCGTCCGGGAACGCCGGCAGCGGATATTCCTGATGATGTGAGTGAGGATGAGAAAAAACAGCGTCTCTATGTGCTACAACAACGCATTAACAACCAAGCGGCACAATTTAGTCGTGCAATGCTTGGCACAGAACAGCGCGTGTTGGTGGAAGGGCCGTCTAAGAAAGATTTAATGGAACTCACTGGGCGCACGGAAACCAACCGTATTGTAAACTTTGTGGGAACGCCAGATATGATCGGTAAATTTGTTGATATTAAAATCACCGATGTGTTCACCAACTCACTGCGTGGTGATGTGGTGCGCACCGAAGATCAAATGGGCTTACGCGTGGTACAATCCCCACAAGCGGTGATTAACCGCACGCGCAAAGAAGATGAACTGGGCGTGGGGCATTATCAAGGCTAATTTTGAAAAATGAGCAAGCTATCAAAGGGGGAGCGGTAAGTTCCTAGAATGAATTGCCTTCATAACCTTGATGGAATTATCCCATTTGAGAAAGGTAAGGCACTATGTCAAAATAGTGCCGTTTATTTATAATTTAAGGATTAATTATGCAAAAAAATATGATTACAACTGCGATTTTATTCTCATTTTCCACCGCACTTTATGCAGTAGAAAATACTCCGCAAAGCCAAGAACTTGAACCTATCTATGTGTATTCTGCTTACGCCACGCCAGTAAGCGGAGATCAAACCGCCTCATCAGTAACGGTTTTAACCGAAAAAGATTTTGCTGAACGCAACGCCACCTATGTTTCTGATGTATTAAAAACCGTGCCAAGCGTGGCATTGGGCGCATCTGGGGGACGTGGTACATTGACCAGCCTTTATTTGCGTGGCGCAGATCCAAATCACACTGCGGTAATTATTGACGGTGTAAAAGTCAATCCTGTTTCAGGCTATGGCTATGATTTCGGCGGATTAAGTCTAAGCAATATTGATCGCATTGAAGTGTTGCGTGGAGAACAATCGGCGTTATGGGGTAGTGATGCAATGGGTGGTGTGGTTTATATCAACACGAAAAGCGGGCTTTATAAGGACAAACCATTTAATGTGGATTTTGACTTAGGTACAGGTTCAAAAGGCACTTATGACGGCTCACTGACTCTTTCTGGTCAGCAAAACGGATTTTATTATAGCTTGCACGGCGATAGCCATCACACAAAAGGCATTTCAGCTTATAGCTCAAATCGTTTCCATTATGTAGCGGAAGATGGTAGTCGCGTGAGTACAGGGGGAGCAAAAGAGCGAGATAAATTCCACCGTGATGGTCTGTCATTACGCGTAGGCTATGATGATGGTGAAAAAGGTATCGATCTGTTAGCGAGCCATTCTAGTCAAACGGCACATTTTGATAATAGCTATGCTGCAGAAACCGTCTTTGATGATTATACCCGAACTCGTGAAACAACTTTTAAATTAAGCGGCTATGTTGGCTCGGAAAAAGAGTTGTTTAAACATAAAGCAAGCGTTAGCCATCAAAAAACCGACAGCGATACACTTGGTTCGTGGGCAAGTGGTTATGATGCCAAAAAGCTAAATGCAAACTATCAGTTAGACATTAATTTTGATCGTGAGGGTGAATTGGAGCAAGCATTTAGTTTGCTTACAGAGTATCAACGTTCTAGCTATGATTTTGGTTCTTATGCTAACAGTAAAAAGCAGCTAACGGAAAAAAGCGTGGCAGCGGAATATCGTTTGTTTAGTGAAAATGATTATAGCTTAAGCCTAAGCGGACGTTATATCGATAGTAATCATTATGACAACAGTTTCACTGGACGTATTGCGGGAACTTATCGTGTATTACAAAATCTGAAAGCGCACGCAAGTTTTGGTACAGCCATTCAAAATCCTACAATCACCGAGTTTTATGGTTACAACGGTGCATTTTTACCTAATCCAAACCTTAAACCTGAGAAAAGCAATGGTGGGGATATTGGTTTGCTTTTTGAAACCACAGATAAACGCCATAGCTTAGATGTAACTTATTTTGCGCGCAATGTGAAAAACTTTATTAGTACTGCCTATTTGCCTAATGGGGTTTCACAAGCGGTAAATATGAGTGGTTCGACTAAAATCAAAGGTGTTGAACTTGCTTATAACGGCAAAATCACCGATGATTTAAGCGCTTATGCCAATTATACTTACACCCAAACCAAAGATAGCAAAGGGCAAGCATTAGTTCGCCGTCCAAAACATATGGCGAATTTAGGTTTAGCTTATCAGATCACTGAAGCGGTAGGTGCGAATTTGAATGTAAACTATGTAGGCAAACGCGTTGATACTTACTTTGATGAAACGACTTACGCTTCTTCACGAGTAAAAATGCCTTCTTACACCTTGGTTAGCCTTGGCGCGAATTATCAAGTTACACCAAACTTAAATGTGTATGCGAACTTGAATAATCTGTTTGATAAAAAATACGAAAATATCGTAGGCTATGGCCAATATGGTCGCACCTTATATGTGGGCTTAAAAGGCAGCTTCTAACCCATAAGCAGATAGGCTTTTGTGAAAGTGCGGTGTAAAATTAACAAAATTTTCACCGCACTTTGTTGTTTTTTGGGACATCATTTTTTAATGCAAAAAATCCGCGTATTTTTCACCGCACTTTTCTTTTCCATTCCGCTTTGGGCGCAAGAGCAATTTGTTTCGCTCACCCTATGCAGTGATCGTTTGTTGGCGGAATTAGCTCGCCCTGAACAAATTGCTGCACAATCTATTTATTCCACCAATTCATTGATGATGTTGGATAAAATTAATCAAAATAAACCCGCACTTAACGCACGATTAACGGATTTATTGCCCTATTTGGATAAAACTATTCTGCTTAACGAAAAGTTTTATCCCCAGTTAGTGGCAGATCTGAAAAAACTCGGGGTAAAAATTTTGCCTATTAATGACAGCCCACAAACAGTGGAACAGCTTTTCGCCTTGATACTCGAATTAGGCAAGCGTTTTGGCAACGAAACCCACGCCCAGCAGTTAGTAGAAAAGCTAAAAAATAGCGATTTTCAGCTCCATCAAAGTAATACGCAAACCTTAATTCTTTCCGATACAGGCGTAGTTGAACCGATTTTTCCGCAATACCAAACCTTACTAAAATTGCTTGGCTTAACGCCCCTTCAAAGCACGATTACGGCGCAAAATTTTTCCCTAGAGAAACTCTTGCGTGCGCAGCCAAATTGGCTGATTTCCATTAGTGATAAACAAGGTTATAACGAACAGGCGGAAGTGCTGACACACCCTTTAATTGCCAATATGTTCTCTGCACAGCGAATGGCGACAATGCCGCTGAAATATGGTTATTGCTTTGATCAGGGTGTTTGGCAAGGCGCGGCGATGATTTATCGCCAACTGAATAAGAGAGAGCAAGCAGAATGAAACGATTAAACCTTTCCCTTTTTGCCTTATTACTTTTGTTGATTGCCTTTGCGATTTTTCATCAGCTGGGGGATTTTGCTTATTTACGCGATGCACAGGGGATCGCCACCGATATGCGATCTTTAGTGCTATGGGATATTCGCTTGCCACGACTTGGTTTAGCCATTTTAACGGGAGCAAGCCTTGCAGTGGCCGGCAATGCAATGCAAGGCTTATTTCAAAATCCCTTGGCGAGTCCGGGGTTACTGGGAGCGGCAAATGGCGCAACCACGGCGAGCGTGTTTTTGCTCTATTATTTTTCCTTACCTTTATCTTTTTTACTGTTTGGCGGTATTTTCGGCGCGTTGGGTAGTTTTTTGTTAGTCTATGTTATCGCCAAAAATAAAGGCACAACAATGATGATCTTAGCCGGCGTTGCGGTGAATATGTTGCTCGGCTCAGCCATCGCCTTATTGCTTTCCAATGCACAAAGCCCTTGGGCATTAGCAGAATTATACCGCTGGTTGCAGGGATCATTAATGTGGGCAAAAATTGAACCGCTCTTACTTTCTTTACCTATTGTAGTTGTGGGTGGAATCTGTTTATATTGCCAACGCCATTACCTTGATTTACTCACTTTTGGGGAAGAAACCGCCAGCACAATGGGTATTGACCCAAAACGTAGCTTTTTTATCACCACCCTTGGCGTGGCGCTGCTGGTAGGGGCCACCATTCCACAAACTGGCACAATCGGATTTATCGGCTTAATTGCCCCGCACTTTGCGCGCATCTGGCTGAAAAAACGCCCTTCACAACTTTATTTCACTAGCGGGTTAATTGGCGCGTTACTTTTGTTACTTGCCGATCTTGCTATTCAATATGTGCCATTTTTCTCGCATATTTATATTGGCACGCTCACCGCCATTATCGGCGCACCTTGCTTGATTTGGATTTTGCTTACTCAACAACGGAGATTAGCCCGTGATTAACTTGCATAATGTTAGCCTTGCTTATGGCATTAAAAATATCAGCGCCCAAATTCCCCAAGGTAAATTGGTGGGAATAATGGGTGGCAACGGGGCAGGGAAGTCCACTTTGCTCAAAGCTATTGCGGGCATTTTACCACTCGAAACAGGCTCAATTTTATTGAACGACAAACCGCTCACTGAAATGAGCTTGGCTGAAAAAAGCCAAATGTTGGCGTATTTTGCGCAAAGTACCAATATTTATTGGGATTTATCTGCTTATGATGTGATTGCGCTCGGCTTGCCTGAAATGATGCTTACACCTAAGGAAAAAGTGCGGTCAAAAAAAGACAGGTTTTTTGATCGTTTATTTCACCCGTCAAATAAACAAGGGCAGCAAGAAAAGATCCAGCAAGTAGCAAGCCAATTTTCTGTTCACCATCTATTAGAACAATCTTTTCAACAACTTTCAGGTGGCGAAAAAGCCCGTGTTCAGCTTGCCCGTTGCTGTATAAAAAACGCACCAATCTTATTGGCAGATGAACCTATCGCGCCCCTTGATCCTTATTATCAAATTGATATTTTAGAACAATTAAAATCACTCACCCCAAACACTACCTGCGTGGTTGCCATTCACCACCTTGATCTTGCCTACCGTTTCTGCGATGAAATCATCTTGCTCCACCAAGGCAACTTACTTGCCCACGGCAACACGCAAAACGTCCTAACCGCAGAAAATTTAGCCATTGCGTTTGGGGTTAAGGCGGAGATTGATGTGGAAAAAAGATGGATTGGTGAGATTGATAAATGTATGAAATAGAAAAAGTGCGGTGATTTTTCACCGCACTTTTTTAGTTTACTTATTTCAATTTACTTCATCGAAACTCCTAGCCATTTATACATTTCTTTTTCATTCCAGCCTTTGCGTTGGGCGTAGTCGAAGGCTTGATCTTCATCAATGCGACCTAGAGTGAAGTAGTTGCTGGCTGGGTGGGTGAAGTACCAACCGCAGACGCTGGCAGCGGGCCACATTGCGTAACTTTCGGTGAGTTTCATTCCAATGCGTTGTTCCACTTCAAGTAAATCCCAAATCAGTTGTTTTTCTGTATGTTCTGGGCAGCTTGGATAGCCCGGTGCAGGGCGGATACCCACATAATTTTCTGCGATCAGATTTTCGTTATTGAAGGTTTCATTGGAATAGCCCCAAACCTTAGTGCGCAGCTCAAAGTGTAAGTATTCTGCCATCGCTTCGGCCAAGCGGTCGCCTACAGCTTGTAATAAAATGGCATTATAATCATCGCCTGCAGCTTTGAAGCCTTCTACTAAATCGTGTTCTTCAATTCCTGCGCACACGGCGAACATACCAAACCAATCTTGTTGGCCACTTTCGCGATCGGCAATAAAATCACTTAGGGCAAAGTTATATGGGCTTTTACTATTTTTGCCACGCTCGCTTTGTTGGCGCAGATGATGAGCCACGCCTGCCACAGAAGTGCGGTCGGAATTTTGATAAATTTCAATATCATCACCCTTACGATAAGCTGGGAAAATGCCCATAATTCCACTTGGTTTGAGTTTGCCGTTTTGCTCAAATTCATCAAGCATTTGTTGTGCGTCATTATAGACTTTGCGTGCTTCTTCACCACCTTCGGGATAATCAAAGGCATCGGGGTAACCGCCCATTAAGCCCCATAAACGGAAAAATGGCGACCAGTCAATAAATTGGCGTAAGGTGGAAATTGGCACATTTTTGTATTCCACAATGCCAGTTTGTTTTGGCTGTGGTACTTGATAATCTGCCCATTCACCAGAAAACGCTGGGAAGGCGTTAGCACGCGCTTCTTCAATAGGGAGTTGTTGGCGTAACGGTTTGCGGTTAGCGAAGCTGTGCTGAATTTTTTCGTATTCTTTCTTGGTACGTTGCCAAAGTTCCGCTTTGCTTTCTGGATTCATTAATGCCGTACACACTGTTACTGCACGGGAGGCATTGGTCGTGTAGATTACTTCGTGTTTGTATTTTGGATAGAGTTTGATTGCGGTATGTTCTTTCGAGGTAGTAGCTCCGCCAATAAGCACAGGTAGGTTCAAGCCAAGGCGGTTCATTTCACCTAAGAAATATTCCATTTCATCTAACGATGGTGTGATCAAACCGCTTAAACCGATAATATCAGCTTTTTCATTGATCGCCGTTTCAATGATTTTATCTGCTGGTACCATCACGCCCAGATCGATTACTTCAAAGTTATTACATTGTAATACCACGCTTACAATATTTTTGCCGATGTCGTGCACATCCCCTTTCACTGTCGCAATCACTACTTTTCCGCTAGATACGCCTTTTTGTTTTGTGGCATTGATAAATGGTTCTAAATAAGCGACTGATTGCTTCATTACACGCGCAGATTTCACCACTTGCGGGAGGAACATTTTACCGTCCCCGAATAGATCACCGACTACGTCCATTCCTGCCATTAATGGGCCTTCGATCACTTCTAGCGGTGAGCTAAATTGCAGGCGTGCTTCTTCCGTATCTTCAATAATATGGCTAGTGATGCCTTTCACCAAGGCGTGTTTTAGACGCTCTTCTACCGGCCAAGTACGCCATTCTGCCACGGTATTATCGCTCGTTTCATTGGCAGAACCTTTGTATTTATCTGCAATATCAAGCAGGCGATCGGTGGCATCTGCACGGCGATTTAGTACCGCATCTTCGACAATTTCACGCAGTTCAGGATCAAGATCATCATAAATTGCGAGCTGTCCTGCATTGACGATCCCCATATCCATACCTTGTTTAATGGCGTGATAAAGGAAAACGGCGTGAATGGCTTCACGCATTGGATTGTTGCCACGGAACGAGAAGGAAACATTGGACACACCGCCAGAAATTTTAGCGTGGGGGAGTGAGCGTTTAATGCGTCCTGTGGCGTTAATGAAATCTACCCCATAGTTATTGTGTTCTTCAATCCCTGTGCCAATGGCGAAAATATTTGGGTCAAAAATAATGTCTTCTGGCGGAAAGCCTACTTCATCAACCAAAATATGGTAAGCACGGGTACAAATTTCCACCTTACGTTCTTCGGTATCAGCTTGTCCCACTTCATCAAATGCCATTACCACCGCGGCAGCACCGTAACGGCGGATAAGTTTGGCTTGTGCAACAAATTTTTCTTTGCCCTCTTTCAGTGAAATGGAATTTACAATCCCTTTGCCTTGAACGGATTGCAAGCCAGCTTCGATTACTTCCCATTTGGAAGAGTCGATCATCACAGGCACTTTAGCGGCATCAGGTTCAGTTGCCATAATGTTGAGAAATTGAACCATACATTTTTCGCTATCGAGCAGGGCTTCGTCCATATTCACATCAATTACCTGAGCACCATTTTCCACTTGGTCAATGGCAATCTCAATGGCTTCGGCATAGCGTTCTTCTTTAATTAATTTTTTAAATTTCGCTGAACCAGTAACATTATTACGTTCGCCTACGTTTACAAATAGGCTATTTTCATCAATATTTAACGGCTCTAAGCCTGATAAACGCATTGCTACAGGCAAATCTGGCAATGTTCTTGGCAGCAGATTTTTCACTACCTCAGAAATGGCACGGATATGCTCAGGTGTTGTGCCACAGCAGCCGCCCACAATGTTTAGCCAGCCGTTTTCTGCCCATTCTTTAATATAACTCGCCATTTCTTCAGCGTCTAAGTCATAACCGCCAAAGGCATTTGGCAAGCCTGCATTTGGATGAACGGAAACGAAGGTTTCGCAGATTTTTGACATCACTTCTACATATTGACGTAATTCTTTTGGCCCAAGAGCGCAGTTTAAGCCAAAGCTTAATGGCTTAACGTGACGCAACGAGTTATAAAACGCTTCCGTGGTTTGCCCTGAAAGGGTGCGCCCTGAAGCATCTGTAATCGTGCCTGAAATCATAATTGGCAATGTGATGTCAAGTTCTTCAAACACTTGATCAATGGCAAAGGCTGCTGCTTTCGCATTCAGGGTATCGAAAATAGTTTCGATCATAATCAAATCCGCACCACCTTCAATGAGTCCTTTGGTCGCTTCTGCATAGGCATCAACCAACTGCATAAAGGTGATATTGCGGTAAGCTGGATCGTTCACATTCGGCGAAATAGACGCGGTGCGGTTAGTCGGCCCAAGCACGCCAGCCACAAAGCGAGGTTTTTCTGGCGTGCTATATTTATCTGCCGCTAAACGTGCCAATTTAGCGCCAGCAAAATTTAGCTCGTAAGCAATACTTTCAAGGGCATAATCCGCTTGCGCAATGGTGGTGGCAGAAAAGGTGTTGGTTTCGATAATATCTGCACCTGCGGCAAGATATTTTTCGTGAATAGCTTGAATCACTAGCGGTTGGGTAAGTGTGAGTAAATCATTATTGCCGCGTAGATCGATTGTGCTGTCTTTAAAGCGCTCACCGCGGAAATCGTCTTCGGTGAGTTTATATTGCTGGATCATCGTCCCCATCGCACCATCTAAAATAAGAATGCGATCTTTAAGGGCTTGTCGGATAAGAAAAAAAGAAGGATGTTGTTTCATTTTTTAAGGCTTAGGTTTTAATAAATAAAGGGCATAATAGGAATAAGGTCGAGTTATGTCAAACCTTATCTTTATGGGAGAAAAAGTGCGGTGCAAATTGTGCTAATTTGATCGGCTTATAGACACAAAATTTTGAAAAAATCCCACCGCACTTTGGAAGTGTTCGCCATAAAAAATCAGCGGAGTGCGAGTACGTTGCCAAACTGGCACATTGTGCGTTTGCCACAGTTTTTTGATGTCTTGATGAACACCTTGTGCATTGCGCACTTTGCCCGAATAAGCAAAACGGATTGAGATCTGAGCATTGGTTAATGGCAACTGATAGCTTTTTCCTTGCCATTGAATTTGAATGGCAGATTGGCTTTGTGTGAAGCTGATTTCGCCGAGATTATCAGGTAATTCAACCAGTTGATTTAAGTAAACGGGAATTTTTACCGCACGCAGATCGGCAAAGATTTCCGTTAAATATAACCGTTGTTGATAGCGGCGCAGGATTTTATCACCCAGTTGAAATTGCGGATTGCGATCCGTTTCGGCAAAAATCACGTCTTGAATCAATTGTTCTAACTGCTTGGTGGACGGCATTGGTTGTTGCAAGGTTTCCAGCCATAAGCGGAGTAGGGCTTTTTGTTTCAAATCAGACCATTGCGAGAAATCGGTTAAATCAAAAGTGCGGTGTGTTTTATCCGCATATTTTTCCAGCTCGGGTTGTAATAATTCGGCTAAAAGCTGTTGTTGTTGTGCGCAGTGGGTGGCACTGCGTTGCACCGCTTGATCGAAGTGCCTCCAGCGTTCACGCAGTTTTGGTAAGATTTCATTGCGTAAGAAATTGCGTTCGTACTGATTATCTTGATTGCTTTCATCTTCAATCCACGACAGCTGATTTTTCGTGGCATATTGCCAAAGTTGTTGGCGTGAAAAGCCGAGTAGGGGGCGAAAAACGTTGATATTAAACACCGCACTTTGTGTTTTCATTGCAGATAAACCACTGACACCGCTACCACGTTTTAAGGCGAGAAAAAAGGTTTCGGTTTGATCTTGTTGATGATGTGCGGTGAGCAAAATCTCTTGTGCTAAAATATGGCGAGCGATAGCTTGATAGCGCGCTTGACGTGCGGCGGCTTCAATGCCCATTCCTTGTGCTAGCTGCACTTTTTCAATGATCAACGGAATGGAAAATTGTTGGCAAAGCTGTTGGCAGTGGTACGCCCAATCATCAGCATTTGGGCTTAAGCCATGATGAATATGGATTGCGCGAAGCTGGAAGTGCGGTTGTTTTTCGCGTAATTTTGCTAAAAGCACAAGCAACACGGTAGAGTCCAGCCCACCGCTTAAGGCAATCAGAAAATGCGAGTGGGGCTGGCGTTGTAATTGCTGTTGAAATTGCTCAATTAGCGTCATAGCAAGGGGCAATATTAGGCGATTTTCACCGCTTTAAATTGGCTCACAGGGCAAACAATCTGTTCACGTGCAGCCACAATTTGCAGTTCATAATTATCCTGTTGTTGCGTTACGGTCATTACATCATTAACGGCATTGGCGGTATGCTCAAAGGCTTCTAGATCGCTTTTGCCATTGAGCAAATTCGCCATAAATAGCCCCGCCGTTAAATCGCCCACGCCCACAGGTTCTTTGTTAAACTGGTGAAGTGGGCGGCTAATATGCCAAATGCCCTCTTGGTTGGCGAGCAACATTTCAAATTGGCTTGGATCTTGCCCTACTTTGCTCAGGTGTTTCACCAGTACTTTTTTCGGCCCTTTGGATAAAATCACTTTCACTGCTTCAATAGCTTGAGCAAAGTTTTCTACTGGTAAACCGCTCAGTTCACGCAACTCCACTAAATTAGGGGTGATAATATCGGCTTTCGCCATGGCAAGGTTGATGAGATTTTCTTTCACGCCATCAGCCACAATACAGCCTTTGTCAGGATGTCCCATTACCGGATCGCACAAATAAACAGCGTTAGGATTGCGAGATTTTACTTTTTGTATCGCATTAATGATTTCTTCCACTTGCTCCGCCGCGCCGATATAACCTGAAATCACCGCATCACATTTATGCAATTGCCCAATATTATCAATGCCTTGCACGATCTCACCAATTTGTTCTTGCGGTATTACCATTCCCGTCCATTGACCATATTGGGTATGATTGGAAAATTGCACGGTATTCAACGCCCACACATCAATGCCGAGCAGCTGCATTGGAAAGGTGGCAGATTTATTGCCCGCATAACCGTAAACAACGTGAGATTGAATGGAAAGAAGGTGTTTCATTTTTTTCATCCTTTATAGTGCTATTTAAAAATGATTAAAAGTAAAAGTGCGGTTAAAAAACCGCACATTTTTTATGTTTTAGCAATAACCGTAACTCATTAGGCGTTGGTAACGGCGTTCTAACAAGGTATCTGGATCAAGAATTTCTAAATCTACTAAATCTGCCAGTAAACGCTGTTTAAGATTTTGTGCCATTTGCTCATAATTGCGATGTGCACCGCCCAATGGCTCAGGGATAATGTTATCGATGAGTTGCAATTTTTGCAGACGATCTGCCGTTAAACCCATCACTTCTGCGGCGGTAGAGGCTTTATCGGCGCTTTTCCATAAAATAGATGCACAACCTTCAGGTGAAATTACTGAGTAGGTGCTATACTGCAACATATTCACTTTATCGCCTACACCAATAGCTAACGCACCGCCTGAACCGCCTTCACCAATCACCGTACAAATAATCGGCACTTTTAGCATAGACATTTCACGCAAATTACGAGCAATGGCTTCCGATTGTCCGCGTTCTTCCGCTCCTACACCGGGGTATGCCCCTGGGGTATCAATAAAGGTGATGATTGGCAATTTAAAACGTTCTGCCATTTCCATTAAACGTAAAGCTTTACGATAGCCTTCAGGTGCAGGCATACCAAAATTACGTTTCACTTTATCTTTTACACTACGTCCTTTCTGGTGACCTATCACCATAACAGGTTTATCGTCTAAACGGGCTAAACCGCCAACAATCGCTTTATCATCGGCGAAGGCGCGATCACCTGCTAATTCTTCAAATTCAGTGAAAATATGCTCAATATAATCTAAAGTATAAGGACGATTTGGGTGGCGAGCCATACGAGAAACTTGCCACGCATCTAAGTTGGCAAAGGTTTTTTTTGTTAATTCTTCGCTTTTTTTCTGTAAGCGAGCAATTTCATCATCAAGATTGATTTCATCATCTTGCCCCGCCACTGCACGCAAGGATTCAATTTTTGCTTCAAGTTCAGCAATCGGGAGTTCAAAATCTAAATATTCTTGGCTCATTTGTTATTCCTAGTTTTTTTCGGCAAAATTAGTAGGCACTTTAGCAATATTTTACTTAGGGTGCAAATATGCCGAATATTTTATGCGTTTTTTACAAAAAAAGTAGTATTTTTTGTAGTTATCTGGTTAGACGATAGGAGCTTATTTTTTTATTCCTTACTCGGCACTTCTTCCTGACAATGTGGGCAGGTCATTAGGTGTTTTTGGTTGTTATGCACGATGAAATGCCCCATTTTTTTTGCTTTGGTGTCTAAATATTCGGTGTTGTAGCGGTTTTCGCCCACGTTTAATGGAACACGTTCCACCACGTTGATCCCAGCTTTTTTCATTGTGTCGATTTTGTTTGGGTTGTTGGTGAGCAGGCGAACTTGTTTTACACCGAGTAGATCAAAAATATCCGCACAAACTTCAAAATTACGCTCATCTGCTGCAAAGCCTAAGGCAAGATTGGCTTCAATGGTATCCATTCCTTGATCTTGTAATGAATAAGCACGGATCTTGTTAATTAAGCCAATACCGCGGCCTTCTTCGCGGTGATAAATGAGTACACCACGCCCTTCTTCGCTAATTTGACGCAGCGCAGTGGCAAGTTGGAAACCGCAATCGCATTTCAGACTGTGTAGCGCATCACCGGTTAAACATTCTGAGTGAATACGTGCTAAAACGGGCTCATCTTGATTACTAATATCGCCCATCACTAAGGCAACGTGTTCTTTTTTGGTGTCAGGAAACTCAAAGCCTACAATGCGGAATAAACCAAATTCGGTCGGTAAATTTGCTTCTGTAACCCGTTGAATTTTTGTCATCGCTAAATCCTTCATTCTTTTTTTATCTAATAGTGTTAAAATACACCTTTTATTTATTGAGTGATTAAAATGTTAAAACGTCTTTCATTATATACCTTATTGCTTTGTCTTGTGCCTTTTTTTGCGTGGCTAACTAACTGGCAGTGGCAAGGGGACGAAGATTACACAACTTTTGATACTTTTTTTTATTTTTTAACCGAAACAGGTAGCTTGCCTTACGCCATTATCACTTGTGGTGTGCTTGCTTTGGCGTATTTTTTCTGTATTAAAGATAAAAAACAAGCCTTTGCGGTGATTGGGATAATGGCGCTTTCTGTGAGCGTGACCCAAGGGGTGAAATCGGCACTCAAAACAGTGTTTGCTGAACCTCGTCCTTTTATTGTGCAGTTGGCGGAAAAATCAAGCGTTAGCCCTGAGTATTTTTACCATCAACCTCGCAATGAACGCGAAAAAATCGTGTTGGATTATTATGCAGATAAACAAGTTGATGCGCATTTGGTGCATCACCGTAGCAAAGAAACAGGCTATTCTTTCCCATCTGGACATAGCATTTTTGCCGCCACTTGGTTAATGCTTGCGGTAGGATTTGGGCAGTTGCTTGGACGTAACAATAAAGGAATGAAATATCTCACCGCAGGCATTGCAGTTTGGGCGGTGCTAATGTTAGTCAGCCGTTTGCGTTTAGGAATGCATTACCCGATTGATTTATTGGTTTCCGTGTCGCTGGCGTGGGTATTTCATTGCGGATTATTCGATTGGATCAAAAACAAACCAATTTTCAACCGCACTTTGCAAGATAGATTGCAATAACAGATTCCAGTGATAAAGTGCGGTCAGATTTTCAATTATTTTTTTGAGGTGAACAATGTTATACGGATTTGATATTGGCGGCACAAAAATTGAACTTGCCGTATTCAATGAAAAATTGGAAAAACACTATTCAGAACGGGTGGATACACCAAAAGAGAGCTACGAGCAATGGCTTGATACCATTGTCAATTTGGTGAAAAAAGCCGATGAAAAATTTAGCGAGAAAGGCACGGTTGGGCTGGGTTTACCGGGGTTTGTTAACCACGAAACAGGCTTGGCGGAAATCACTAATATTCGTGTGGCAGATAATAAACCCATTTTACAAGATTTAAGTCAGCGTTTAGATCGTGAAGTGCGAGCAGAAAATGACGCAAATTGTTTTGCGTTATCTGAAGCTTGGGCAGAAGAAAATCAGCAATATCCAAGCGTGTTAGGCTTAATCCTTGGTACAGGTTTTGGCGGTGGTTTAGTGATTGACGGCAAAATCTACTCAGGACAAATCGGTATGGCGGGCGAGCTTGGGCATATGCAGCTTAATTACCACGCCTTAAAATTACTCGGCTGGGATAACGCACCGATTTACCCTTGCGGCTGCGGTAATCAAGCCTGTTTAGACACCTATCTTTCAGGCCGTGGCTTTGAAATGCTGTACCGCGATCTCAAAGGGGAAAATCTATCTGCCAAAGAAATTATCCAGCGTTTTTACGCTAAAGATCAACGTGCGGTGGAATTTGTGGAAATGTTTGTGGAGCTCGCTGCCATTTCTATCGGCAACATTATCACCGCTCTTGATCCACATTTGATCGTACTCGGTGGCGGTTTATCCAACTTTGATTATCTCTACGAAGCGCTGCCAAAAGCGCTGCCTAAACACTTAATGCGTAGCGCTAAAGTGCCTGTCATCAAAAAAGCTAAATACGGCGATTCTGGTGGGGTACGTGGAGCTGCAGCGTTGTTTCTTTCGCGTTAGTTTTTAGGCTAGAAAGGCTATTCAGGGCAAGATAAGCAGAGGCATTTGTTCAATAGCAAATCTATCAACATTATCATTTTTATTATTTTTTTAGTTATTTTGTGGCTCAGTTAGATAACTGAGCGCTTACTTATTTACCAACTAAGCTTTCATCTAAAGCTATTTGATTGTGAAATGCAAGAACGCTCTTTGGGTAAACGTAAATTAATGTTATGGTGAAACAGTTAGATTTATAGTATCTAGATCTATCAACTACAATAGTTAGGTTTAAGGGGCTAGGTATTTAGGCCCCTAATTTTTAATTAATGATTGTATCCGATAAAAATAGCACCACAAAAGGCGAGCAGTGCGAGCAAGAATGGGATAGGGCGAGCTTGTGTTGATTTGAAAAAAGTGGTTGCTAGAATGATGTAACCAATCAATAAAACAACCTTAGCTACAATCCACCATGGGAAGCCAATTTCAAAGCTTATCAGAACAGCTATTCCACTTGCTAATAATAAGGTATCGGATAAGTGCGGTAGAATTTTTAGTAATTTTATTTCACGCCAATTACGCTGGTTAAACTGCATCAAGGCACGGATAATAAATAAACTTAAACTAAAAAATGCACAAAAAATATGAAGATAAATGAAATATAAGATCATCATTGTTAGCTTTCCGAGAGAAGGCTACTACTATTATGGCGCAGTAGCCTATGACAAGATTATTCTACTTTTACAATCCAACCTTCAGGTGCTTTAACATCACCAAATTGAATGCCTGTTAATTCATCATATAGTTTTCTAGTGATCTCGCCAACTTCAGTTTCTGAATAGAAAATATGAAAATCATCACCATATTGGATACCACCAATTGGTGTGATAACAGCGGCTGTTCCACAAGCTCCCGCCTCTTTAAATTGGTCAAGTTGATCAATATAAACATCCCCTTCAATCGCCTCTAAGCCAAGGCGTTCTTTTGCCAAATAAAGTAATGAATATTTGGTTATACTCGGTAAAATGGAAGGCGAGAGTGGTGTCACAAACTTATTGTCTTTTGTGATACCAAAGAAGTTTGCCGCGCCCACTTCTTCAATTTTAGTATGAGTTGCGGGGTCAAGATAAATACAATCGCTGAAATTACGCTGTTTCGCGAGTTTTCCTGGATAAAGGCTAGCTGCATAGTTACCACCAACTTTTGCTGCACCAGTGCCATGTGGGGCTGCGCGGTCATATTCAGACACAATAAAGTTAGTTGGTTTTAGACCACCTTTAAAATAAGCACCAACGGGGCAACAGAAAATAGAGAAAATATATTCCTGTGCAGGGGTTACGCCAACATTATCACCAACACCAATCATAAATGGACGCAAGTAAAGCGTTGCACCTGTACCATAAGGAGCAAGCCATTCTTGGTTAGCTTTGACGACTTGCTTGCAAGCATCGATGAACATTTCTGTAGGAATTTCAGGCATCAATAGACGCTGACAGCTTTTTTGTAATCGTTCAGCATTTTTATCGGGGCGAAATAGATTGATAGAACCATCTTTGCAGCGATAGGCCTTTAAACCTTCAAAGCATTGTTGACCATAATGCAATGCAGTAGAACCTTCACTAATATGTAGAACATTATCTTGGGTTAATTCACCTTTTGACCACTCTCCATTCTTCCAATAAGCGATATAGCGGTAATCGGTTTTGATATAACCAAAACCAAGATTTTGCCAGTCAAGATCTTTGATTGTCATTTTGTTTCCTTAAATGATATTGTTACAACTAATGAGATTAATTTACACCATTCTTAAAAACTTGCAATCAGAAAAGTACGCTAATTTTTTTATTTATTTATTTTTTTAGCAATAGGATATTGCTGAATTTAATAAATCTATTTCGAGTAATTAGCTAATTATGCTAGGATCACGGCATAAAAAAACACCGCTCTAAGGGAGCGGTGCTTAACCAAAATGGTTCAATAAATATACAGGAAGTGAAATGAGTAACTAGGTTACTCTGTTCGGTTTCCCGAACCATGCAAACACAACATCATACTTAAGTCGAAACTCTTAACTAATAAGGAATTAGCAATCATTAAGTATGTGCCAAATTGTAGAGACATATATTTTACTGGACAAAGGATATTTTTTTATCCTTAGCATAAAAAAAACTAATGAGAGAGTTGGGCATGTTGATGACCGACAATTTTATCTTTGAGAATAAATTATGAACAAACGTTTGCCTCCCTTAAATTCCCTGAAAGCTTTTGAATGTGCAGCACGTCATTTAAGTTTCACAAAAGCAGCAGATGAACTCTTTGTCACTCAAGCTGCGGTAAGTCATCAAATAAAATTATTAGAAGATTTTTTGGGCATTATTTTATTTAAACGCAAGCACAGAGCCTTAGTTTTAACGGATTTAGGGCAAATTTATTTCCAAGAAGTTACTGGAATTTTACGCCGTTTGTCAGAAGTCACACAAAAATTAATGACACAGAAAAATGAAAAACATATTGCCATCAGCGTACCACAAACCTTTGGTATTCAATGGCTTGTGCCGCGTTTAAGCGGATTTAATGCGCTTTATCCTGATATTGAAGTACGCTTGACAGGGGTAGATCAAGATGAAGGTTTGTTAAATCGTGAAATTGATATTGCCATTTACTATGGACGCGGCGCGTGGGAAAATCTACAAGTGGAAAAATTAGCAGAAGAAAATTTGCTCTTGCTCGCCTCGCCAAAACTCTTGGCTAAACAGCCAGTACATTCAGCTGAAGATCTTAAAAAACATACGCTTATCCATATTCATACTCGTGACAACTGGCAGAATATGGCAAATTATTTACAATTAAAAGAGCTGGATATTCAACACGGATCTATATTCAGCCATACTTTTATGGCATTACAAGCCGCTGTACACGGACAAGGCATTGTGTTGGCTAATCGTGTACTGGCTCAGCAAGAAATTGACAGTGGCACATTGCAAGTGGTGTTGCCTATTCAGCTAAAAGATCCAAAATCTTTTTATGTGGTAAATCAACTAGATAAAGCCAATGATGAACAAATTTTGGCGTTCCGCCAATGGATAATTAAAGAAATAAGAAACAATAATGAATAAACTTGCCTTATATTGCCGTATTGGTTTTGAAAAAGAATTAGCCGCGGAAATCACCGATAAAGCCAGCGAGCGTGGCGTGTTTGGTTTTGCCCGTGTTGAACCGAATTCAGGCTATGTGATTTTTGAATGTTATCAAGCAGGTGAAGCCGATCGCCTTGCGCAAGAATTGCCTTTCGACCAACTGATTTTTGCTCGCCAAATGATTGTGGTGTCAGAGTTATTACAAGATCTTTCCCCTGAAGATCGCATTAGTCCTATTTTATTGCAATATCGCCAAAGCGGATTGGCGAAAAAACTCAAAAATAGCACAGAATTATTTGTCGAAACCGCCGATACCAACGAAGCAAAAGCACTTTCAGGGTTTTGTCGAAAATTTACTGTACCGTTGCGTAATGCCTTGAAAAAAGAAGGCTTTTTACAGGGTAAAGATAACCACAAAAGTGCGGTAACTTTACACGTTTTTTTCTTGCAATCCACCGCGTGCTATGTTGGGTATTCCTACAACCACAATCATTCCCCTTATTTTATGGGCATTCAACGGCTTAAATTTCCCGCAGATGCACCAAGCCGTTCTACCCTGAAATTAGAAGAAGCCATCTTAACCTTTATTCCGAAACAAAAAGAAAGCCAATATCTGAATGAAAATCAATATTCGGTCGATCTTGGTGCTTGTCCTGGTGGTTGGACGTATCAACTAGTCAAACGTGGTTTATTTGTTTACGCAGTGGATCACGGCAAAATGGCGGCCAGCCTGCACGAAACAGGGCGGATCGAACATTGTGCGGAAGACGGTTTTAAATTTCAGCCGCCGAAACGCCGCCGCATTGATTGGTTAGTTTGTGATATGGTGGAACAACCTAGCCGTATTGCACAACTCATCATAAAATGGTTACTCAATGGCTGGTGTCAAGCCAGCATTTTCAACTTAAAATTGCCGATGAAAAAGCGTTATGTGGAAGTCAAAGAATGTTTAGCAATGATTGAGCAAGCCTTGGATAAACAAGGGCTTAAATTCAAACTTAAAGCAAAACATTTGTATCACGATAGGGAAGAGATCACCGTTTATCTCTATTTACTGCCTTAATTCAAGTGCGGTGAAAAATTTATAAATTTTCAAATGTATTCAGATTTGTCTTGATTGAGCGTATCAACTCTTCCAAAGAAAATAAGCGTTTCTCTTTATGGTGAAAGGGAAACGCTTATTTACGACTAATGGATTTTTAGTATTTAGAACCTAAAGCCTTACCCACAGCGTCTGAAGCTTTGCTACTTGCTTCCATTTGTGCTCTTTGTACCGCGCTATCTTTAGCGGATTTTCCAATATTGCCTAATTCCTTTTGTAATTCCGCACAGCCTACGAGTGAGGTTGATACGATAGCCATTGCAGCAAAAAATAATTTGTTTAATTTCATATTAATATCCTTCTAAATAAAAATAGTGATGAATGTTTAAGAGATTTCTTAAACTGTTATAGTTTAATATTAAACTAAATTGGTTTACAAGAGATTTTTTCAATCGGTCATAATTCATCAAATGAAAATACCGAATGAAAAAGAAAAATTTAGTGAAAGATTAAAACTGGCACTTGCAACAAAATATTCTAACACATTGAAAAATAGTGAAATTGCAACAAAATTTAATCTTCAACACCCAAATGAGCCAGTTACACAGCAAGCGGTTTACAAATGGTTAAACGGCTTGGCGATCCCTTCGTTGGATAAAATTGACACCTTAGCAAATTGGTTAAATGTGAAACCAATTTGGTTGAGATATGGCATATCTGAAAGCACCCAAATAGATACGATGAATGAAACCTTAGTCGAGTTGATTTCGTCCTTATCAGAAAAGCAAAAACGAGCAATTTTACAGCTTATTTTGGCATTTCAAACGGGAGATGAATAAGCGAACTTTTTCATCTTCTGATGTGAAATTTTGAGCTAGGAAGAAATCGTAATATTGTATTCTTAATTAAAGTGCTGTGAAAAAATCATAAAATTTCACCGCACTTCTTGCCTTTTAACAAAATCCCCCTATAATTTAACCTGTATAAAAAAACAGTGGTGATATGATGGATATTTCGGAATTACTTGATGGTTTAAACGATAAACAACGTGAAGCGGTGGCCGCACCTTTGGGCAATTATTTAGTGTTAGCCGGTGCAGGCAGTGGTAAAACGCGCGTGCTGACTTTTCGCATTGCTTGGTTGATTGCTGTGGAGCAAATTTCCGAAGGTAGCATAATGGCGGTAACCTTCACCAATAAAGCGGCAGCAGAAATGCGCCATCGCATTGAAGAAACGCTAGCAAAATATTCATCACAACGCGTAATGGGTATGTGGATCGGTACATTTCACAGCATTGCTCACCGCTTATTACGCGCTCATTATGCCGATGCTGGGCTACCGCAAGATTTTCAAATTTTAGACAGTGATGATCAACTACGCTTAGTTAAGCGCTTGATTAAACTGCACAATATTGACGAACAAGCCTATCCACCAAAGCAAGCGTGCTGGTATATCAACAATAAAAAAGAAGAAGGTTTACGCTCACATCAACTTGATGATGAAGGGGATATACAAGAACGCACTTGGATTAAAATTTATCAAATTTATCAAGATGCTTGTGATCGTGCTGGCTTGTTGGATTTTTCTGAACTATTGCTACGTGCGTATGAATTATGGCTGAAAAAACCGTTGATTTTGCAACGTTACCAGCAACGTTTTTCGCAAATTTTAGTCGATGAGTTTCAGGATACCAACAAAATTCAATATGCGTGGATCAAATTATTAGTAGGGGAAACGGGAAAAATAATGATCGTAGGTGATGACGATCAGTCTATTTATGGTTGGCGTGGTGCGCAAGTGGAAAATATTCACCGTTTCTTAGAAGATTTTCACAATGCGCAAACCATTCGTCTTGAGCAAAATTATCGCTCTACAGCCAATATTCTCAACAGCGCAAACTATTTGATCGCGAATAACAGCAACCGTCTTGGCAAGGATTTATGGACAGAAGGTGAGCAGGGCGATCCTGTGGGAATTTATGCCGCATTTAATGAAATTGACGAAGCACAGTTTGTGGCAAATCAAATCAAAATCTGGCTCGATAATGGTGGAAAACTAGATGATTGTGCCGTTTTATACCGTAGTAATAGCCAATCGCGTGTGATAGAAGAAGCCTTGATTCGCGCGCAAATTCCTTATCGCATTTATGGCGGATTACGCTTCTTTGAACGGCAAGAAATTAAAGATGCCTTAGCGTATTTACGTTTAATTGCTAATCGCTTTGATGATGCCGCCTTTGAGCGTGTTATTAACACGCCTGCTCGTGGTATTGGCGATCGCACCTTAGATGTTCTACGCCAATTAACGCGTGAACGACAAATCACCCTATGGCAAGCCATTCAAGTTGCCATTCAGGAAAATATGCTGGCAGGACGTGCAGCCACCGCCTTGTTACGCTTTACGGAATTAATCAATTCCTTACAGCAAGAAACAGCGGAAATGCCTTTGTTTGCGCAAACGGATTTTGTTATCAAACATTCAGGTTTATATGAAATGTATAAGCAAGAAAAAGGCGAGAAAGGCGAAGTGCGGATCGAAAACTTGGAGGAATTAGTTAACGCTACCCGAGAATTTATCAAGCCTGAAGAAGCCGAAGAAATGACAGACTTAATGGCATTTCTTACCCACGCATCTTTAGAAGCAGGGGAGGAGCAAGCATCACCACATCAATCCAGCGTGCAAATGATGACCTTGCATTCTGCCAAAGGACTAGAGTTTGCCCGTGTTTTTATGGTGGGCGTGGAAGATGGGGTATTCCCGAGTTTCCGTTCCTTTGAAGAACCGGGGCGTTTAGAAGAAGAACGCCGTTTAGCTTATGTGGGCATCACCCGAGCTAAGCAAAAACTTACCATTAGCTATGCAGAAAGCCGCCGTTTATATGGCAAAGAAGAGCGTCATATCCCTTCGCGTTTTATTGAAGAATTGCCGAAAGATTGCATTCAAGAAGTGCGTTTACGTGGCACGGTTACCCGCGCCTATAACCGTGCCGCTGTGGGATCACTAAATATGCATAAATCGAGCAACGATAGCGAATGGCGAATGGGGCAAAAAGTCAAACACGCCAAATTTGGTAATGGCACAATTATTAACGTGGAAGGCGAAGACAACAACACACGCCTACAAATCGCTTTCCAAGGCGAGGGCATCAAATGGCTCATTGCCGCGTTGGCGAAGTTAGAAAAACTATCCTGAGCTTAAATTAAAAAATTAAGCGAAAAAGCACCGCACTTTGGTTTTAGGTGTACTCTGTTTTATGGGTATTCTTATGAGTAAAATTAAAAGTGCGGTGCTTTTTTTATGTGAATTTGATCTTAAAATATAATCAGTAAATGATTGAGGAATTGTTATCTTTTTGTTAAAAATAGAAATGCTTGAAAAAACTTGTGAAGTTTTTCTAGCTGAAAGAACTTACTTATTTTCTGTTTTAATGAGTGATTATTGAACAGATAAATGTCCATTAATCAAATAGATATCTATAAATTATAACTATCAGGAAGGTAACAACATTATGCATTTTCGTAAATCTCTTATCGCTGCATTGTTAGCGATTCCTTTTTCTTTATCTATGGTTTCTTTGCCGGCATATTCCACAGAGGCAACGCAACAATCTATCTTAGCAGCTCAACGTTATGATCAGAGTAAGGATATTTTCCACCCTGTATATGCCAAAAATGGAATGGTTGCAACAGAGCAACATTTAGCAACGCAAGTTGGCTTGGATATTTTACGTCAAGGTGGTAATGCCATTGATGCGGCGGTTGCGGTAGGCTTTGCTTTGGCCGTAGTCTTGCCAAATGCAGGGAATATCGGCGGCGGTGGCTTTATGGTGCTACACGATGCCAAAACTGGCGAAAATATTACCATTGATTTTAGAGAAATGGCGCCACAAAAAGCGCATCGCGATATGTATTTAGATGAAAAAGGTGAACTAGTAGATGGTAAATCTTTATTTACTCATTCCGCTGTGGGTGTACCAGGAACGGTTGCGGGTTTACTGCTAGCATTAGAAAAATGGGGAACCTTATCTCGTGAGCAAGTGATTGCGCCAGCAATTAAATTAGCTGAGCAGGGTTTTGTGATTAGTCCAACGTTAGCGGCAACCTTAGAAATTGAGAAAGAGAACTTAGCAAAGTGGCAAAGCACGAAAGCAATCTTTTTTAATCAAGAGCAGCCACTTACCTTTGGTGATAAGTTAGTTCAACAAGATTTAGCAAATTCGTTACGCCTTATTGCCAAAGAAGGAAAATCTGCTTTTTATGAAGGTGAAATTGCACAAAAAATCGTGCAAGAAATGGAAAAGCACGGCGGTTTAATTAGCCTTGATGATCTCAAAAATTATAAAGCGGTAATTCGTAAGCCAATTGTGGGAGAATATCGCGGTTATAAAGTGGTAACAATGCCACCGCCAAGTTCTGGTGGGGTACATCTGGTTCAGTTGCTGAATATTTTATCGCATTATCCAATGAAAGAATTTGGCTTTAATAGTGCTAAATCTATTCATCACTATGCTGAAGCGATGAAATTGGCTTATGCAGATCGTGCGACTTATCTCGGTGATCCTGATTTTGTTAAAGTACCAGTAGCTGGCATTACGTCAAAGGCTTATGCTGATGAGTTGGTGAAAAAAATTAATCCAGAAAAATCAATGCCAGCAACCGAGATCAAAGAAGGCAATCCAATCCCTTATGAAAGTGATCAAACAACCCATTATTCAATTATGGATAAGGAAGGAAATGCAGTAGCTGTAACTTATACGCTCAATCTTAATTTTGGCTCAGGCATTGTGGCGGAAGGAACAGGGATTTTATTAAATAATGAAATGGATGATTTTTCGGCAAAACCTGGCGTACCTAACGCATTTGGTTTGATTGGTGGTGATGCAAACGCAATTGAAGCAGGAAAACGCCCATTATCTTCAATGACACCAACTATCCTATTAAAAGACGGTAAGCCTTGGTTAGTTACAGGCACACCGGGCGGGGCGAGAATTATCACAACCGTATTACAAAGTATTACGAATGTGATTGATTATGGAATGAATCCTGCTGAAGCTATTACTGTTCCGCGTGTTCATCACCAATGGCAACCTGATCAGCTACGCGTTGAAGAAGGCATTAGCCCAGATACTATTGAACTGCTTAAACAAAAAGGTTACGATGTGGTTACAAAAGCGACAATGGGGCGTGAACAAGTTGTTCAAGTAACAGAGGGCGGATTTTACGGTGCTTCAGATCCGCGTAATCCAGATGGTGCGGCGATGGGATATTAACCCCTTTATAATTTAACCGATGAAGCTGATTTCATTATGAAGTCAGCTTTTTTTATATTCGATTAGTGCAGTATTTCTCCCAATAAAAACACAAGTGCGGTGTTTTTTTGTCTATTTTTTGTAAATCAAATGCGGTGATTAGCAAAAGAGAGAAAAAATTCCTGATGGTTTCGCAATTTCTTATTTACAACCTTAGAAAATTCCTTTATTAATGAATACTACTTTATAACGATAATCTAAGAGGAAAAAAAAATGCACACATCATTCAAAAAAACACTTTTATCTACCGTTTTGGGTTTATCCCTTTCAGTAAGTTCGGTAATGGCAGCTCAAGTGCCAGAAGGTACACAGTTGGCGGAGAAACAAGAATTAACGTGGAATATCAGTACTAATCCTGCAACCTTAGATCCTCAAAAAATGGAAGGGGATGTTGAAGGAAATTATGCACGTCAATTATTTGAAACCTTAGTTATCTCTGATGCCAAAGGGCATATTATTCCAGGGGCGGCCAGTTCTTGGGAACATAGTGACGACTTTAAAACTTGGACATTCCACCTTCGTCCTGAAGCAAAATGGTCAAATGGCGATCCTGTTGTGGCAGGGGATTTCGTTTATGCGTGGCAACGTTTGGCCGATCCTAAAACAGCAGCGCCTTATGCGAATTTCTTAGAATTTGTTAAATTGAAAAATGCGGATCAAGTTACCGCAGGTAAACTTCCTGTTACTGATCTTGGCGTTGAAGCCAAAGATGATCATACGTTAGTGTTACATTTAACGGAATCTGTTCCTTATGTGGATAAATTGGTTGAACATTATGTGTTAGCGCCAGTAAATAAAAAAGTGGTAGAGCAATTTGGTGATAACTGGACGAAACCAGGTAATCTCGTGGGTAACGGGGCATTTGTGTTGAAATCTGCGGTGGTGAATGAAAAAGCCGTGTTAGCGCGTAATCCGAATTATTGGGACAACGCACACACTGTATTGGATAAAGTAGTATTGTTACCAATCGAATCTTCATCAACAGATGTTGCGCGTTATCGTGCAGGCGATGAAGATATGACAGGGAAAGAAATTCCGATCGAATTATATGGTAAAGTGAAAAAAGAGTTAGGTGATGAGCTTTATCACGCACCGTTGCTTTGTACTTATCTTTATGAGATCAATACAGCGAAAGCACCGTTTGATAATCCAAAAGTGCGTAGAGCGTTGTCTTTAGCCTTAGAACGTGAAATTCTAACCGATAAAGTGCTACAGCAAGGGCAAAAACCTGCTTACATTTTCACCCCGCCATTTATCAATGGTGCAGAGAAAATGACTACCCCTGAATGGGCAAATTGGACGCAAGATCAGCGTAATCAAGAAGCGCTTAAATTGTTAAAAGAAGCGGGCTTTGATCAATCTCACCCGTTAAATTTCAAATTGTTATATAACACGTCCGATAACCATAAAAAGTTAGCGAGTGCTGCCCAATCTATTTGGAAGAAAAATTTACAAGGTGTGGTGAATATCACCTTGGAAAATCAAGAGTGGAAAACCTACTTAGATACGCGTCATCAAGGCAACTTTGATGTGGCGCGTGCAGGTTGGTGTGCGGATTATAATGAAGCAAGCACCTTCTTGAACTATTATTTATCCAATAGTGCGAATAACACCGCATTCTATAAAAATCCAGCTTATGATGCTTTGATTAATTCTTCTTTCAAAGCGCAAACTGATGCAGAGCGTGCAGAAGTGTATGCCAAAGCAGAAGGATTATTAGATGCGGATACCGCAATGGTGCCAGTTTATCATTATGTTCAACCGCGTTTAATTAAACCTTGGGTGAAAGGCTTTGCTTATTCACACCCAGCACAAAACTATTATTTAAAAGACGTTTATATCATTAAACATTAATCTTTTTTACCCGCACTTTTGGCATTTTAAGGAAAGTGCGGGTGTTTTTTTCTAAATTTTTTGTGGGAATAATTTTATGCTTAAATTAATTTTTCGCCGTATTTTAGAGGCGATCCCAACCTTATTTATTTTAATCACCGTTTCTTTTTTTATGATGCGACTTGCCCCGGGGAGTCCATTTTCTAGTGAAAAAAATTATCCACCAGAAGTCATCGCTAATATTGAAGCAAAATACCATTTGAATGAACCATTAATGGTGCAATACGGCATTTACTTGAAAGATTTGGCGCACGGTGATTTTGGGCCTTCATTCAAATATAAAGATTACAGCGTAAACCAACTTGTCGCGCAATCTTTCCCTGTATCGTTAAAATTAGGGTTTTCTGCCTTTTTAATTGCCTTAGTATGCGGGATTTCCGCAGGTGTTATTGCCGCGTTAAAACAAAATAAGTGGCTAGATTATTTAATAATGACTTTTGCGATGACTGGGGTTGTTGTTCCGAGTTTTGTGGTTGCCCCGTTGTTGGTACTGATTTTTTCCATTACCTTAAAATGGCTGCCGTCAGGCGGTTGGGAAGGCGGGCAGCTGACCAATATGATTTTACCAATGATTGCCCTTTCTCTTTCGTATATTGCTAGCATTGCACGGATTATGCGTAGCTCAATGATCGAAGTCTTGCATTCTAATTTTATTCGCACGGCGAAAGCAAAAGGGCTACCAATGTCGCGAATTATTTTGAAACACGCGTTACGCCCAGCGTTATTGCCTGTTATTTCTTATATGGGGCCGGCTTTTGTGGGAATTATTACCGGCTCAATGGTGATTGAAAGTATTTTCGTGCTACCGGGAATCGGGCAGCTTTTCGTGAATGGTGCGCTAAATCGCGATTATTCCTTAGTGTTAAGTTTAACTATTTTGGTTGGCACATTAACCATTGTGTTCAATGCCATTGTAGATATTCTTTATGCCGTGATTGACCCGAAAATTCGTTATTAATGGAGTGCAGACAATGATAAAAACAAAAGAAAATCAAGCACTAATGGAAAAATTGGGGGAGCAATTAGATAAAGTCGAAGGGCGCAGTTTATGGCAAGATGCCAGACGCCGTTTTTTCCGCAATAAAGCGGCGGTGGTGAGCCTTTTCGTGTTGTTTCTCATTTTGCTTTTTGTAACCTTTGCACCAATGTTGATGCCCTTTAGCTATGATGATACAGATTGGGTAATGATGTCTTCACCACCAGATTTTGACTCAATGCACTATTTAGGCACAGACAGCTTAGGGCGCGATCTTCTGGTTCGCCTTGCCATTGGTGGACGTATCTCCTTATTAGTCGGCATTGCAGGAGCGTTTATCGCCGTTTTAGTTGGCACACTTTATGGAGCAACCGCAGGCTATGTGGGCGGCAAAACTGATGCGATTTTAATGCGTATTTTAGAGATCTTATATTCTTTCCCGTTTATGTTCTTTGTGATCCTATTGGTCACCTTCTTTGGGCAAAACATTTTGCTTATTTTCGTGGCAATCGGAATGGTGTCTTGGCTGGATATGGCGCGTATTGTGCGTGGTCAAACCCTAAGCCTTAAGCGTAAAGAATTTATTGAGGCTGCCATTGTATGTGGGGTTTCGCCACGTCAAATTGTATGGCGACACATTGTGCCGAACGTGCTAGGTGTTGTGGTGGTTTATGCTTCTTTACTCGTGCCGGGAATGATCTTGTTTGAGTCTTTTTTAAGTTTCTTAGGATTAGGTACCCAAGAACCGCTTAGTAGCTGGGGCGCTTTATTAAATGATGGGGCAAAATCAATGGAAGCCACACCGTGGTTGCTTATTTTCCCTGCATTATTTCTTGTGATAACCCTATTTTGTTTTAATTTTATTGGTGATGGCTTGCGTGATGCGCTTGATCCGAAAGATCGATAAGGTGAGAAAATGAAAAACGAAAAACACCCTCTCCTTGATGTTCAAGATTTAAGAGTAACTTTCAAAACGCCAGACGGCGAGGTTACGGCGGTTAATAATTTAACTTTTACCCTCAACGCGGGGGAAACCCTAGGTATTGTAGGGGAGTCTGGCTCAGGCAAGTCGCAAACCGCGTTTGCCTTAATGGGATTATTGGCGGATAACGGTAGAACCTCAGGCTCAGCCCGTTTTAATGGCGAAGAGATTTTAGGTTTATCGCCATCACAATTAAACCGCCTAAGAGCGGAGCAAATTGCGATGATTTTCCAAGATCCAATGACATCGCTTAATCCATATATGAAAATTGGTGAACAGCTCACGGAAGTGCTGGTGTTACATAAAGGTTATGATTACAAACAAGCCTTTGAAGAATCCGTGAAAATGTTAGATGCGGTGAAAATGCCGGAAGCACGCAAGCGAATGGCAATGTATCCGCACGAATTTTCTGGTGGTATGCGTCAGCGTGTGATGATCGCAATGGCATTATTATGTCGTCCAAAATTATTGATTGCTGATGAACCAACCACGGCCTTAGATGTAACCGTTCAAGCACAGATTATGACCCTATTAAATGAGTTAAAGCGCGAGTTTAATACGGCAATTATTATGATTACGCACGATCTTGGCGTGGTGGCAGGTAGCTGCGATCAGGTGCTGGTGATGTATGCGGGAAGAACGATGGAATATGGCTCAGCAAAAGACATTTTCTATCAGCCAACTCACCCTTATTCCATTGGTTTGATCAACGCCGTGCCACGTTTAGATTCTGAAGAAGATAAACTCTTAACTATTCCCGGTAATCCACCCAATTTATTGCATTTGCCAACAGGCTGTCCGTTTAGCCCACGTTGCCAATTTGCAACGGAACAATGCCAAAGCAGTCCACCATTGGAACAATTTGCGCCAAACCGCTTGCGTGCTTGTTTTATTCAGCCAAGCCAGCTGTTAAGGGGAAATTAAGATGAAAAAATTATTATTAGAAGTTGAAGATCTGAGTGTACATTTCAAAGTGCAAAGCAACGAAGGTCTTTTATTTAAGAAAAAACAAACCTTACACGCGGTAAACCACGTTTCCTTTAAATTATATGAAGGGGAAACCTTGGGCGTGGTAGGAGAGTCTGGCTGCGGAAAATCCACCCTTGCTCGTGCAATTATCGGCTTAGTCAAATCTGCAGGCGGTAATATTTTATGGCTAGGTAAAGATCTCAGCCAGCAATCTGAAAAGCAGTGGCACGACACACGCAAAGATATTCAAATGATTTTCCAAGATCCCTTGGCATCACTCAATCCACGAATGACCATTGGAAATATTATTGCTGAACCACTGAAAATTTATTTTCCGCATTTATCGGCACAAGAAGTCAAAGATCGCGTGCAAGCAATGATGTTAAAAGTGGGCTTATTGCCAAATTTGATCAACCGTTATCCGCACGAGTTTTCAGGGGGACAGTGCCAACGTATTGGTATTGCGCGAGCCTTGATCATTGAGCCAAAACTGATTATTTGTGATGAGCCAGTTTCAGCCCTTGATGTATCCATTCAAGCGCAGGTGGTAAACTTGCTCAAATCATTGCAGAAAGAAATGGGATTATCGCTGATTTTTATTGCACACGATTTGGCGGTGGTGAAACATATTTCTGATCGCGTGTTGGTGATGTATTTGGGCAATGCAGTGGAGCTTGGCACTTATGATAAGGTGTACCACGAAACCAAGCACCCTTATACCAAAGCCCTGATGTCAGCCGTGCCAATTCCAGATCCTGATTTGGAACGGGGTAAAAAAATTCAGTTGCTAGAAGGAGATCTCCCTTCGCCAATCAATCCGCCATCTGGCTGTGTATTCCGTACTCGTTGCCCTGTTGCAGACACGGAATGCACCTTAACCAAACCTCGTCTGGAAGGTATTGAACAGCATTTAGTGGCCTGTTTTAAGATTTAACTTATTGTGGGATATATGGCATTATATCCCATAGTTTTATGGCTAATAGTTTATTGGCTTTTTTAGTACTGAAGTTTAAAGTGGTGAAACATACCGCTCTTATATAGTTTAAAGGAAAGTAGAAGTTGGAAATGCGTCATTATTTTGTTTTCGCAATTTGTTTCGTCTTATTGCAGCTCTTTATTTTTATTTTTAACCGAACCCTATCGTGGTTGTACTTCAGCTCTAAAAATACGGGATTGCCACGTTTTATCCGTTTGTTAAGCTACCTTGTGATAAATGCTATTGTGTTACTTACACTTTTGCGTATTTACCCAATGTTTCGTTTCAGTGCCTTTATTCTCGCATTTTTATTATTCGCCAGCTTTTCCAGTTTTGTATGCGTAGTAATTTATTTTATTTTTAGAAAACGGAGCATTAAGCAAAAATTACAGCGCACTTTAGCTTGGCTTTATCCAATTGGTTTAGCCAGTTTGATTGGTTTGAGTGTGTATAACGCTTACACACCACAGGTTATTCATTATGAAATTACCTTAGATAAACCTTTTAAACCATTACGTATTGGAATGGCGAGTGATTTTCATCTTGGGCGTTTATTTGGCGGTAAGCAGTTAGATAAACTGGCTGAAATAATGAATGCACAAAAGGTGGATATTATTTTGCTCCCAGGTGATATTATGGACGATAATATTCGTGCTTATGTCGCAGAAAAAATGCAGCCACATCTTGCTAAACTGCGTGCCCCCCTTGGGGTTTATGCCACTTTAGGCAACCACGATTTCTTTGGTCAGCAACAGGCGATTGCCAAAGAAATTCGCAAGGCAGGCATTACGGTTCTAATGGATCAAGCGGTGGAAGTGGATAATCGTTTTGTACTGATTGGACGCAACGATGATTTATTTAAAGCACGACCAAAAACTCAGCAAATTTTAACCGCACTTGATAAAACAAAAAGGGAGTTACCTGTTTTTCTGTTAGATCATCGTCCAACAGAAATTATGGAACATTCTACCTTGCCGATTGATATTCAGGTTTCAGGCCATGCGCATAAAGGGCAAGTGTTTCCTGCAAATTTGATCACAAAAGTGCTATACCGTTTAGATTATGGTTATGAAAAAATTGGTAATGGCCATTTTTTCGTAACTTCAGGTTATGGATTTTGGGGTATTCCAATGCGCTTGGGATCGCAATCGGAAGTGTTTATTATTGATGTGAAAGGGAAAGGAAAGGAGTGATGATGAACTTTCTAAATAAAAATTTAAGCAAAATTTACACCGCACTTTGTTTAGGTTCGGCGACTTTATTTTCTAATGTTGTTCACGCAGAAGGTAAGTTAACGATATATTGCAGTGTGCAAAGTACAACTTGCGAGAAAATCACTCAAGCGTTTAGTAAAAAATATGATGTGCAAACCCAATTTGTGCGTAACAGCACGGGGGCAACCTTATCCAAGTTAAAAGCGGAACAAAATAATCCGCAAGCGGACGTGTGGTATGGCGGCACAATCGAATTGCATTATCAGGCGGCAGATCTTGGCTTGCTTAGCCCGTATCGCTCACCCAAACAAGCAGAAACAATGCCACAATTTAAAGCATTGTTGGATAAAAAAGGCGATCTGACCTCTATTTTATATATGCTTGTACTCGGCTTTGGCGTGAATACGGAAAAATTTGCAGAGTTAGGCATTAAAGAGTATCCAAAATGCTGGAAAGATTTGCTCGATCCACGCTTAAAAGGACAAATTCAAGTGCCTGACCCACAACTTTCTGGCACAACTTATACGGCAATCATTACACTCATTGAGCTTTTAGGCGAAGAAAAAGCTTTTGAATATTTGAAACAGTTAGATGCTAATGTGTCGCAATATATGAAAAGTAATCAAGTGACCAGCAACCTAGCTCGTGGTGAAAGTGCCGTGAGCGTGGGATTTGTCCATAGCTATGCGACTGAGAAAGAAAATGGTGCGCCAGTAGAGGCAATTTTGCCTTGCGAGGGCGATAGTTATTCTCTTGGTGGATTGAGCATTATTAAAGGGACAAGAAACTTAGATAACGCAAAATTATTTGTGGATTGGGCGTTATCTAAAGAAGCACAAGAAATTCCTTGGAGAGAAGCTGGGGTGTATCAAATTCCAACCAATGTGAATGCCGAAGCTTCGCCGAAATCAGTTGATCCAAAAACGTTAAAATTGATCGATATTGACTTTGACCGCTTTGGTTCAGCGGAAGAGGGTAAGCGTTTAGTGAATAAATGGGTGCAAGAAATTAAACTGAAAAAAGAAAATTAATTTTTAGTCAAAAAACGACCCCACTTTTTAGGTGGGGTCTGTATTTTTAGCCTTTCAAGCGTTCAAAGCCCGCTTTCAGATCAGTGATTAAATCTTCAACTTCTTCAAAACCAATATGTACACGAATTAATGTGCCGGTGAGCTTGCGTGCAATATTTGGGCGAATTTTAGCGATTTCTTCTGGTTGGTTATAGAGGATTAAAGATTCAAACCCACCCCAAGAATAGGCCATTGAAAAGAGTTCAAAATGATCCATAAAATGTTCTAATTGTGCTTGGGTTAATTTTTCTTTTAGCTCAAAAGAGAACAAACCACTTGCGCCTGTGAAATCACGCTTAAAGTTTTCGTGTCCCGGACAGCTTGGCAAGGCAGGGTGATAAACCGCGTTGACTTCAGGTTGTTGAGCCAACCATTGCGCCACTTTTAAACTATTTTCTTGATGTTGTTTAAGGCGAACCGCTAAGGTACGAATACCGCGCGCAGTTATATAAGCCGTATCCGCATCTACCATTTGACCCATTAAATAAGAATGTTCGCGTAATTTATCCCAACAACGGGCGTTAGACACTGCGGTCCCAATCATTGCATCGGAATGACCAACCAAATATTTCGTGCCAGCTTGGATAGAAATATCAATACCGTGTTCCAACGCCTTGAACAACACGCCCGCTGCCCAAGTATTATCAATCATAATCACCACCTCAGGATTCACCGAACGCACGGCTTTGACAATCGCAGGAATATCTGGTACTTCCATCGTGAGTGAGCTTGGTGATTCTAAAAACACCACTTTGGTATTAGGCTGCATTAAATTAGCGATCTCGGCACCCATAAGCGGATCATAATAAGTGGTACTCACGCCCATTTTTTGCAAAATCACATTGCAGAATACTTGAGTTGGCTCATAAGCTGCGCCAGTCATTAAAATATGATCGCCTGTTGTCACAAAAGAAAGAATGGCATTGGTTACTGCCGCTGCACCACAAGGATAAAGATAACAACCAGCACCGCCTTCTAATTCACACATTAAATCCTGCAAGGCAAAATGCGTGAGTGTGCCGCGGCGGCCGTAATATAACGCTCCTTTTGTGAGATTTTTGCTTGCTTCTTTTTTATCAGCAAGACTATCAAAAACTAATGAGGAGGCGCGTTGAATAACAGGATTGACGCTGCCTTGCGTCATTCTCTTTTTACGTCCTGCGTGGACAAAAGTGGTATTTGATGTGGTATTTGCTTTCATAAATTTTCCTTACTTTTATTAAATTTAGATAAAAATAATCAATGTAATAGATAAAAACAGCTATTCAAGAGCGGTGCTTTTCTTTAGAATATTCGCCGATTTACGCTTATTGTTGTTTAAGCATATCTATCATCAATTTTTATAGGAGATTTGTACTATGGTATTAGTAACTCGTCAAGCACCAGATTTTACTGCATCAGCAGTATTAGGCAACGGTGAAATCGTTGATAACTTTAACTTAAAAGACCACATCAAAGGTAAACCAGCAGTTATTTTCTTCTGGCCTTTAGACTTCACTTTCGTATGTCCTTCAGAAATTATCGCATTTGACAAACGTTATCAAGAATTTAAAAAACGCGGTGTTGAAGTGATTGGTGTCTCTATTGACTCTCAATTCACTCACAATGCGTGGCGTAAAACTTCTGTTGATGAAGGTGGTATTGGCGAAGTTCAATTCGCAATGGTTGCTGACGTGAAACACGATATTGCGCAAGCATACGGTATCGAGCACCCAGAAGCTGGTGTTGCACTTCGTGCTTCATTCTTAATCGACAAAGATGGCGTAGTTCGTCACCAAGTTGTAAACGATCTTCCACTTGGTCGTAACATTGACGAAATGATCCGTATGGTTGATGCGTTACAATTCCACGAAGAGCACGGTGAAGTTTGCCCAGCTCAATGGGAAAAAGGTAAAGAAGGTATGACTGGCAGCCCAGAAGGTGTTGCAAAATACTTAAAACAAAACGCAGATAAACTTTAATTTTCTATTTAGTTTGATTTTTATTTAGGAACACAATAAACCCTATATTCTCAGGATTTATTTTCTAGTATCTAAATACCTAGTAAAAAAGCTAAGTCTGTTAAACTTAGCTTTTTTATCGTATGATTAAAAAATAGATGAGGCAAGTGTTAGAATCACACCTAAAGATAACACTACCATCATCATTGCATAGCCAAATGTACCCATAATTTACTCCTAAAAAGTTACCTAAACTAGCCACCATTATAATAGCAAAATTGCAAGAAAAGCAAAATTTCTCAAACAAACGAAAAAAGCAGTGATAAAGCATAAATTTTTTTTGCAATAAACCTTAACAATTCTATTCTGCCCTTTATAATAGCCGAAATTTTTGGAGGAACTATGGCAACGATTAAAGATGTGGCAAAAATGGCAGGCGTGTCCACTACAACGGTATCTCATGTAATAAATAAAACGCGTTTTGTGGCGCCGGAAACGGAAAAACAAGTGCGAGATGCCATTCATGCACTTAATTATTCACCGAGTGCCGTGGCTAGAAGCTTGAAAATAAATACTACAAAGTCTATTGGAATGATTGTTACCACCAGTGAAGCCCCTTATTTTGCGGAAATTATTCACGCGGTGGAAGAACATTGCTATCGCCAAGGCTATTCTTTATTTTTATGTAATACGCAAAATGAACCTGAAAAAATTAAAAATCATTTGGAAATGTTAGCCAAAAAACGCGTAGACGGTGTCTTGGTAATGTGTGCAGAATACACACAAGATTCCCTTGATTTATTGGCAAATTTTACAGATATTCCAATGGTGGTAATGGATTGGGGCCCGAATAATCAAAATACCGATATTATTCAAGATAACAGCTTTGAAGGCGGTTATATGGCAACCAAATATCTTATTGATAATGGACATAAAGCCATTGGTATTATCGCTGGAGAGCTAATTAAAACCACTGCCAAGACACGCTATGAAGGCTTTGTTAAAGCCATGAAAGAAGCCAACTTACCAATCAATCCTGATTGGGTGATGGAAGGTTTTTTTGAGCCTGAAGACGGTTACGAATGTATGAATAAAATCTTAAGGCAAGATGAATTGCCAACGGCCGTGTTTTGCTGTAATGATGTGATGGCATTAGGCGCAATTTCGGCAATTGGGGAAAAAGGCTTGAAAGTGCCTGATGATATTTCCATTATTGGCTATGATAATATTCACGCCTCACGTTTTTATTCACCACCGCTCACTACGATACATCAATCAAAATCGCGTTTAGGGGCACAAGCGGTAAATTTACTGTTTCAGCGTATCAGTGACAAATCTGGTCAGCATGAAATTATTGAAATGCACCCTGAATTGGTGATTCGTCGCTCAGTGAAAAAGCTTAGTTAAGTAAATCGCTATTTGTACTGAATGCCCGTGATCAATCCGGGCAATTTTTTAAACATCATTTTAACAAATCTATAACTTCATTAAATTTTCACTAAAAAAAGTGCAAAAATTTACAAAAAAACACCGCTCTTTTGATTTATATTATTTTTTATCTTTTAAATAATTGACCTTTCTCCCTATTTTTGATTATATCTAGATAATAAAATGAATTGATTTTTTATGAGGTTATTATGATTCAACAATACACAACACTGCGTAATAATATAAATATGCTTGGGCATTTTTTAGGCGAAACTATTAGTGATGCACAAGGTAGTGACATTCTTGATTTAATTGAGAATATTCGGGTTTTATCAAGAAATTCTCGTGCTGGTGATGAAAAAGCTCGCGAGCAACTACTCGAAATTCTTGCCACCATTTCAGATGAAAATATCATTCCTGTTGCACGTGCTTTTAGCCATTTTTTAAACCTCACCAATATTGCAGAGCAGTATCAAACTATCTCCCGCCAGCATATTGATCAAGCGTCTTCAGCACGTACTTTAGAGGCGTTATTTCAACGCTTAAAAGCACAAAATCTACCAACAGAAAAAGTGCTAGAAACGGTACAAAAATTGATTATTGAATTAGTGCTAACCGCACACCCAACAGAAGTAACACGTCGTTCACTTGGACATAAACATGTAGAGATTAACCGTTGTTTAAGTCGCTTAGAGCATGATGATCTTACTGAAGCTGAAACAACTAAACTTAAACGTCGTTTAATGCAGTTGATTGCATTAGCCTGGCATACCAATGAGATTCGTACTCAGCGTCCAACTCCAGTTGATGAGGCGAAGGCTGGTATGGCTGTAATTGAAAATAGTTTATGGAAAGCCGTGCCTGAGTTTTGTCGATTATTTAATCTTCATTTAGAGAAGAATTTTGCAGTACAGTTACCCGTCGATCTTGCTCCTGTTCGTTTCTCTTCTTGGATGGGGGGGGATCGTGATGGTAACCCATTTGTTACAGCACAAACTACTCGACAAGTGCTGTTGATGAATCGTTGGAAAGCAGCACAATTATTTTTGGAAGATATTAAATTATTAGCAGATGAGCTTTCTGTTATTCAATGCACAGCAGAATTTCGTGAGAAATATGGCGAGCACTTAGAACCTTATCGCTTTGTTGTGAAAGAGTTGCGCAGTAAGTTAAGCAAGACGGTAGCTTATTATGGTGATTTATTAGAAGGGCGAGTATTATCGATTGAAAAGCAAGAACTTTTGATAGATGATGAACAACTATGGGAACCGCTTTATGATTGTTACCAGTCATTACATCAATGTGGAATGCGGATTATTGCTAATGGTGCACTATTAGATTGCTTACGTCGTATCCGTTGCTTTGGTTTATCCCTTTCTCGCCTTGATATTCGCCAAGAAAGTACCCGTCATAGCGATGCCATTGCGGAAATCACGCGCTATATTGGTTTAGGTGATTATTCGCAATGGACGGAAGATGACAAACAAGCCTTCTTAATTCGTGAATTAAGCTCACGCCGCCCATTGTTACCGCGTAATTGGCAACCTTCAGCAGAAACACAAGAAGTGCTAGATACCTGTAAAGTGATTGCAGAACAGCCAGAGGGGGTGATTTCTTGCTACATTATTTCAATGGCGCGCACCGCTTCTGACGTACTTGCCGTGCATTTACTCTTGAAAGAAGCGGGGGTGCCTTACCACTTGCCTGTTGTACCCCTGTTTGAAACCCTTGATGACTTAGATGCGTCCGAAGACGTAATGCGTCAATTATTCAATATTGGCTGGTATCGTGGTGTGATTGACAACAAACAAATGGTGATGATCGGCTATTCTGACAGTGCGAAAGATGCTGGAATGATGGCGGCCTCTTGGGCGCAATATCGTGCACAAGAACAGCTAGTGAATTTGTGTGAACAACTTGGTATTGAACTCACCTTATTCCACGGTCGTGGTGGCACAATTGGACGTGGTGGTGCTCCAGCACACGCCGCGTTACTTTCCCAACCACCACGCTCATTGAAAAACGGCTTGCGTGTCACCGAACAAGGGGAAATGATCCGCTTTAAACTGGGCTTGTCAGCGGTGGCTGTGGGCAGTTTAGATCTTTACGCTAGTGCGATTTTAGAAGCCAATTTATTACCACCACCAGAGCCAAAAACCGCGTGGCGTGAAGTGATGGATGAGCTTTCTACCAAGTCTTGTGAAATTTACCGTGGCGTGGTGCGTGGCGATAAGGATTTCGTGCCTTATTTCCGTTCTGCAACGCCAGAACAAGAGCTGTCAAAATTGCCATTGGGTTCACGCCCTGCAAAACGTAATCCAAATGGTGGGGTGGAAAGTTTGCGTGCCATTCCTTGGATTTTCGCGTGGATGCAAAACCGTTTAATGCTTCCAGCTTGGCTTGGTGCAGGTGCTTCTGTGCGTTTAGCTATTGAGCAAGGTAAAGGTGATGTGATCGAAGAAATGTGTAAACAATGGCCGTTCTTCTCCACGCGTATCGGAATGTTGGAAATGGTATTCAGTAAAACGGATACTTGGCTTTCAGAACATTACGATCAGCACCTTGTGAAACCTGAATTGTGGTACTTAGGGCAATCATTACGCGAACAATTAAAAGCGGATATTCAAACAATTCTGTCTTTATCGCACGAAGATCAATTAATGTCTGATCTTCCTTGGATTGCCGAATCTATCGCACTGCGTAATATTTACACCGACCCACTTAACTTATTACAAGTGGAATTATTACGCCGCTTACGTGAAAACCCTGAAAATCCAAATCCAGATGTTGAGCAAGCCTTGATGATCACCATCACGGGTATTGCAGCAGGAATGCGTAATACAGGTTAGTTTTCCTTGTAACATTGTTAAAAGGGATAGAAAAGTGCGGTAAAAAAGGCCGCACTTTTTTTAAAATCATTTACTTAACCTTATGGATTGAGTAATATGTGCGCCCTTTTAATAACAAAAATAAGTGAAATGAAGAATGGATTTATTTATGGATACTGTTGGTTATTTTGGTACGGCTCTTGTTGTGCTTTCCTTTATGACCAATTCGCTTTTTAAGTTACGTTTACTCAATGCTATTGGGGCATTTTTTGTAACTATTTATGCAATTTATACTCACGCAATTCCAGTGGTTTTGTTGGACGGTTTTATTGTTATAATTAACGTGATCCAGTTATGGCGAAATAGAAAAAATACACAAAGCTAGGCTATGCAAAGCTAGACTATAGTTTGTTAAATTAACCCAAATAAAGAAAAGGGGCAGAAATTATGATCTGCCCCTTTCATTTTAAAAAATCAAATTATTTCAACCGCTCTTTTGCTTCAGCAATGGCTTCAGCAACACGCAATGGAGACACCCCGCCTTTGGCGCAGCGTTTGTCTAAGCAAGATTGCAACGATAGGATTTCATACACATCATCGCTAATTACATCGCTGAATTGGCGGAACTCTTCTAAGTGGAGATCTTCTAAGCCTTTGTGCACGCTGATAGCATATACCACCGTTTCGCCTACAATATGGTGAGAATCGCGGAATGGAACGCCTTTGGCTACTAAATAATCGGCTAGCTCGGTCGCATTTGAGTAACCTTTTAATGCCGCTTCACGAGTGCGCTCAACGTTCACTTTAATATCATCTAACACGAACGTTGCCATATCCAAGCAGTCTTGCCAAGTATCCAAAGCATCAAAAATGCCTTCTTTATCTTCTTGCATATCTTTGTTATAAGCGAGTGGCAAGCCTTTTACCGTCATCAACATTCCGGTTAGCGCACCCATTACACGGCCAGCTTTACCACGAATGAGTTCACAAGCATCAGGGTTTTTCTTCTGTGGCATTAAGGATGAACCAGAAGTAACGCGGTCAGAAAGCTCCACGAAATCGGCTTCACCGCTGTTGAAGATAATCATATCTTCTGCAAAACGTGAAAGGTGAGCCATACTTAACGAAGCGGTGGAAAGCAATTCGATAATGTGATCACGGTCGGAAACGCTGTCTAAGCTGTTACGGGTTGCCATTGCAAAGCCAAGATCTTGCGCTAATTGCTCACGATCGATAGCATAAGCCGTGCCAGCTAACGCTCCGCTCCCCAAAGGGCAAGTATTCATTCGATGATAAGCGTCTGTCAGACGAGAATAATCGCGTTCAAGCATTTCCACATAAGCCATACACCAGTGAGCAAAGGTGATTGGTTGTGCACGTTGCAAATGAGTATAACCCGGCATTACGGCGTGCTGATTATTTTCTGCGGTTTCTACTAATTTGCTCTGCAAAGCACGAATAGAATATTGCAACTCTGTTACTCGTTGTTTGCACCACATTTTGATGTCTAGTGCCACTTGGTCGTTACGGCTACGCCCTGTGTGCAATTTTTTACCTAGATTTCCCACTTTGTTGATGAGCTTACTTTCAACCCAGCTGTGAATGTCCTCAGCGTCATCTTGTAAAATTCCTTGCAAATTTGACCGCACTTCAATTAATAGTTCGTTTAAGGCACGCTCTAATTGTTGTTGTTCTTGTGGACTTAATACGCCAACGCTGACCAAGGCTTTTGACCAGCCGATTGAGCCTTCAATATCCTGTTCTGCAAGGCGATAGTCAAAGCGTAGTGAATCGTTAAAATCTTTAAAACGTTTATCTGCGGCTTGTGTGAAACGCCCACCCCAAAGTGCCATAGTTTATCCTTATCTTTCTGATTTTTATGATTAAAAAATGTAGAGGCGAACCCAAATGTTCGCCCATATCAAATTACTTTACGTTTAAGGTAAAATTCTGGTGCCGATTATCTCACCTGCAAAAAGTGCGGTCAATTTTTCTGGATATTTCCAGTTGGCAATATCCACGCCCGTATTAAGCATTTTTGCTGCATCTAAGGCGGCATTGACCTTCACGATCATACCGTCTGTAATTACACCTTGTTGAATAAGCTGTTGAATTTGTTTGCTATCAAGCTGTGGCAGGCGCTGTTTATTCGCATCTAAAACACCATCAACATCAGAAAGCATCACTAGCTCGCCACCAATTAATGTGGCAACCGCGGTAGCTGCTTGATCTGCATTCACGTTCATCAAATTCCCTTGATCGTCCACCGCAATGGAGCTAATAATCGGTAAAAAAGCTTCACTCAACAATGTATGCAAAAGTTTCGGATTATTTGGCGTAACATTGGCAACATGGCCAAGTTCTTCATCAAAGACTTGCGCAGTGGTGAGCTTGCCATCGGCCAAACAAAGCCCCACAGGGTTGAGATTAAACTTTGCCGCTTGCGCCACTAAAGTTTTATTGGCAATGCCTGCAAGCGCGCCTACGATAATATCAATTTGATCCGCAGGCGTTACTCTCAAACCATTTTTCTTTTGTACAGGTAATGCAAGACGTTGCATTAATTCATCTACCACGCAACCGCCACCGTGTACGATGAGCAAAGGGCGGTCGAAATTTTGCTGATAATTTGCTAATGCGGTAAACAGATTTTCCATTGCTTGTGGGGTATCTAACAGTACACCGCCTAATTTAATTACTAAAGGTTTCATTCTTTTCTTCCGCTAAATTAATCCTAAGGTTTCCACAAAACCATAACGAATATTGGCACATTGCACCGCTTGTGCTGCCGCGCCTTTAAGTAGATTATCTTCAGCACCAACAATGATAATGTGATCATTTTTCACCGCAAAACCGATGTCGCAATAAGGTGTGAACTCCACCGCTTTAATGCTTGGCAAGCCTTGTTCATAGACACGCACAAGAGGGCGATGCGCGTAATATTGCTGATAGGCTTCACGAATTTTCTGTTCGTCCACGCCGTCTTTCAATTTGGCGGTAATGGTGGCTAAAATACCCCGTTTAAAGTTGCCTAAGTGCGGAGTAAAAATCACTTCTGTGCCTAAATGGGTGGCAATTTCAGGTTGATGACGATGGGTAAATACGCCATAAGCATTCAGGCTGACTTCGCAAAAACTATTCGTGAGCGAGGCTTTACGTCCTGCACCGCTTACCCCACTTACTGCATTAATAATCGGTAACTGATTGAGAGCTAATAAATTATTTTCAATTAATGGCTTTAAGCTGAGCTGCGAAACCGTTGGATAGCAACCTGCCACCCCCACTAAATCCGTTTGTGCAATGGCACGGTCATTCCATTCTGCTAAACCATAAACCGCTTTTTCTAATAATTCAGGATAGCGATGTTCAAAACCATAATATTGTGGATAAAATTCTGCATTATTTACCCGAAATGCACCAGATAAATCAAATACTTTACATTGATTTTGTAAGAAAATTGGCGCAAGATCGTGGCTAACTTCGTGTGCTGTGGCTAAAAAGACCAGATCGTTCTGCTGGGCAAGTGCGGTTAAATTTTCATCTAAAGGTTGTAAGGGTAAATCAACAAGCTGCTTCAGTTGCGGATAAATGTCGGAAATAGATTTATGTGCATCTTGGCTTTGGGCAGAAACATATAATCCATTGAGCTGAAATGTGGGATGTAAAGTGAGGATACGAGCCAGTTCAGCCCCCGTATAGCCACTTGCCCCAATAATAATGGCTTTTTGCATAGAACACCTTATAGATAATAATACAATACACTGATTAGTTATGCTATTATTGTGCATAATTAATCATAAATCAACCTTTAATTTAAAATAGGATAACTTAATGAAAAAATTGCCGCCTTTCCTTGAAATGTATTCTCAGCTTATTGCATTGCCCACCATTAGTAGTGTAGAAGCAGAATTTGATCAATCGAATAAAGCCTTAATTGAGCTGCTTGCCATTTGGCTTGACGATTTAGGCTTTAAAACTAACATTATTCCCGTGGAAGGTAGTCGAAACAAATTCAATTTATTAGCCACTTATGGCGAGGGAGAGGGGGGATTATTGCTGGCTGGGCATACGGACACCGTACCTTTCGATGAAGGACGTTGGCATTTTGACCCTTTCAAACTCACCGAAAAAGACGGTAAATTTTACGGCTTAGGCACAGCGGATATGAAAGGGTTCTTTGCATTTGTGCTAGAAACTTTACGCCATATTGATCTCAGCAAATTAAGCAAACCGTTACGTATTCTTGCCACTGCAGATGAAGAAACCACACTTTTAGGCGCACGAACGTTCAGCCAGCACAGCCATATCCGCCCAGATTGTGCCATTATCGGTGAGCCAACTTCTTTAAAACCCGTGCGCGCGCATAAAGGGCATATCGGACAAGCCGTGCGAATTATGGGGAAAACAGGGCATTCAAGTGATCCTGACAAAGGTATCAACGCCATTGAATTAATGCACGAAGCGACAGGCTATTTAATGGAAATGCGTAATGAATTAAAAGAAAAATATCACCATTCTGCCTTTGCCATTCCTTATCCGACAATGAATTTTGGTGCAATTCACGGTGGTGATGCGGTAAACCGTATTTGTGCGTGCTGTGAACTGCATTTTGACATTCGTCCCTTACCACAAATGCGCCTAGAAGATCTCAATGAAATGTTGCAACAAAAACTGCGTCCAATGTTTGAAAAATGGGGCGATCTCATTTCACTGAAAGCCTTACACGACCCCACCCCAGGTTATGAATGTGAACACTCCGCCCAAGTTGTCCAAGTAGTGGAAAAATTGCTTGGCGAAAAATGCGAAGCGGTAAACTACTGTACTGAAGCCCCTTTTATTCAACAACTTTGTCCAACATTAGTGCTAGGCCCCGGTTCAATCGAACAAGCTCACCAACCTGATGAATATCTTGCTATCGAATTCATTAAACCCACTCAGTCTTTGTTGAATAAGCTGATACAACATTTTTGTTAGGAGTGAAATAGTTATTGATAAGTGCGGTAGAATTTTTGTATAGATTGGTGTAAAAGCATAGCAAACGATTGCGCTGGCGTGCTACAATGTGCCAGATTTTTAATAACTCAAGTCATATAGGAAAAAATCGTGAGCAAACAATCATTAAGTTACAAAGATGCGGGTGTGGATATTAATGCTGGCAATGCGTTAGTGGAAAAAATTAAAGCAGATGTAAAGCGCACTACGCGTCCTGAAGTTATTGGTGGATTGGGTGGCTTTGGTGCACTTTGTGCCTTACCAAGTAAATATAAAGAGCCTATTTTGGTATCAGGCACCGACGGTGTTGGTACAAAATTACGCCTTGCCATTGATTTGAATAAACACGATACCATCGGCATTGACTTGGTGGCGATGTGCGTTAATGATTTAGTGGTGCAAGGGGCTGAACCGCTATTTTTCCTAGATTATTATGCCACAGGCAAATTAGACGTAGATGTGGCGGCTAGCGTGATCAAAGGCATTGCCAACGGTTGTGAGCAATCAGGTTGCGCCTTAGTCGGTGGTGAAACCGCAGAAATGCCGGGAATGTATCATCAAGGTGATTATGATTTAGCGGGTTTCTGTGTGGGGGTGGTAGAGAAGTCAGAAATTATTGACGGCAGCCAAGTGAAAGTGGGCGATGCGTTGATCGCATTAGGCTCAAGTGGCGCGCATTCCAATGGTTATTCATTAATTCGCAAAGTGATCGAGCGTTCAGGCATCGATCCTGCTAGCGCAGAATTAGACGGCAAGCCTTTTGCTGATCAAGTGTTAGCGCCAACCAAAATTTATGTCAAATCTATTTTACAATTAATCAAACACGTGCCTGTTCACGCCATTTCTCACTTAACGGGTGGTGGCTTTTGGGAAAATATCCCGCGCGTGTTACCGCATAATGTGAAAGCGGTGATCGATGAATCAAGCTGGCAGTGGCCTGCTATTTTCAACTGGCTACAAGAACAGGGCAATATCGATCGTTATGAAATGTATCGCACCTTTAACTGCGGGGTGGGAATGATTATTGCCTTGCCACAGGATTACGTGCAAAGCGCTTTGGCGTTATTGCAACAGGCAGGCGAAAAGGCGTGGCAAATTGGTCGCATTGAACGTGCGAGCGAAGGCGAAGCGCAGGTTGTTATTCGTTAATGAAAAAGATCGTTGTACTAATTTCTGGGGAAGGGCAGACCTTACAAAGCATTATTGATGCCTGCAAGGTGGGAGATATTCCTGCGCAAATTTGTGCTGTTATCTCCAATAAAGCAAGCGCTTATGGATTACAGCGCGCAAAAATGGCGGAAATTCCAACCGCACTTTTTGAGCGCAAAGATTACGCCGATAATCTAGCGATGGATCGGGCTATCGGTGATTATATTGCCGAGCTTGGTGCAGATTTAATTGTGCTAGCTGGTTATATGAAGATCCTGACCGCTGAATTTACGCAACGCTTTGCGGGTAAAATTCTCAATATTCATCCTTCGTTGTTGCCGAAATATCCTGGCTTACATACTTATCAACGAGCCTTACAAGCAGGCGAAAAAGAGCACGGTACAACAGTGCATTTTGTCAATGAAGAAGTGGACGGTGGTGCAATTGTGTTGCAAGCTAAAGTCCCCATTTTTCCTGATGATGAAGTTAATGATATTGAGCAGCGGGTGAAATATCAAGAGCAGCAAATTTATCCTTTAGTTATAAATTGGTTTGTTAGTGAACGATTAATATTTAAAAATGGTAAGGTTTATTTAGATGATTTGGTCTTACCAGCAAAAGGCTATGCACCAGAATGATTTGTGTAAAAAATAGCCGCGCGTTAATACTTTTTTATAAAATATAAGTCCTTTTTACTAAAGGTGCGGTCATTTTGTATAAATTTTTGTTATAGTAAGGCAAATTTTTTACTTATCGGGATCGTAATGACAGAAAAAATTATTATTGATGAAGATCGATTTATGCGAACGATTTCTCGAATTGCGCATGAACTTATTGAAAAGCATCAAGATTTAGACCAATTAGTTATTGTGGGTATCAAGCGCCGTGGCGCAGAGATTGCCACTCTTATCAAGCGTAAGATTTTTGATCTGACTGGCAAAGCGTTACCCTCAATGGATTTGGATATTACCTTTTATCGGGATGATTTAGAATATATTGAACCGCAGAATCGTTCTCCTGTGTATAGTGGAACATCGAATTATCTTAATATACAGGATAAAATTGTTATTTTGATTGATGATGTATTGTTTACAGGGCGTACGATTCGTGCTGCGTTAGATGCGCTAATTGATTTTGGACGAGCAGCAAAAGTAGAGTTAGTAATTTTTGTCGATCGGGGGCACCGAGAGTTACCTATTCGGGCTGATTATGTTGGAAAAAATATTCCAACAAGTCGAAGTGAGAAAATTCAAGTTCGTACAATGAAATTTGATCAGTGTTATGAAGTGGTATTACAAGCAAAGAATAAGTGAACCTTTGCAGAAAATAATTATCTAATAAATCGTAGTTTAACTTAATAAATGGAATCACAATGAAATTATTGAATATTAAGACGTTATTTTTATCAATCTTTGCTTTATTTAGTTTTACTGAGGGGGTACAAGCTGTAGAGCGTGTTGTGGCAACGGTGAATGATGTACCAATCTTAGAGAGTCAAGTTAAACGTGCTTTGGGTAAAAAGCCAGATAATGCTAATAATCGACAAGTGGCATTAAATAGTATTATTGATGAATTTCTTGTACAACAGGCAATAAAAAAGTCAGGAGTACAAGTGAACTCAGCTAAAGTGGATCAGGTTATTGAAGGTATAGCAGCGCAAAATGGGTTAACCTTTGGACAACTTCTTGATGCACTTGATTATCAAGGTATTAGCTATTCACAATTCCGTCAGCAAATTACTAATCAATTATTAATGAGCGAAGTACGCAACAAGGTGATTGGTGAAAGTATTGGTGTGAACCAAGAAGAAGTGCAAGCACTTGGACAAAAACTGCTACAACAGGCACGTGCCCAAGGTGCAGAAAAGAAAGTAATGGGAACAGAATATAAAGTACGTCATATCTTATTGAAATTAAACCCATTATTGAATGATGCTCAAGCAAAAGCAGAATTAAACAAAGTGCGTGCTGATATTCAAAATGGCCGTATAACCTTTGCGGATGCGGCATTGCAATATTCTAAAGATTATTTATCTGGGGCGAATGGTGGAAACCTTGGCTTTGCTTTCCCAGAAGTTTATGTACCACCTTTTGCGAAAGTGGTGCAAACTACTAAGAAAGGCGTAATCTCTGCCCCCTTTAAAACTGAATTTGGCTGGCATATTTTAGAAGTAACTGATACTCGTCAGGGAGATCGTACACAGCAAGCTTATATGCAAAAAGCATATCAACAGATTATAAATCAACAAATTCAAACCTATTCTAAAGATTGGTTAATTGCATTACGAAAACAAGCGAATATTCAATACTTCAATTAATGGAAAAAATCCCAGCCATAAACTGGGATTTTGTTTTATAATAGCCCGTCTTTTTTAACTTGATAAAAAATATGAATTCAAAAAAACATTTAGGCCATACTGCACGTAAGCGGTTTGGGCAGAACTTTTTATTTGATCAAAATATTATTCAAAGTATTGTAGCTGCAATTTATCCGCAGCCTGAACAGTTTTTGGTAGAAATTGGGCCTGGCTTAGGTGCGTTGACTGAACCGGTAGGGGAGCGAGTTGAACATCTTACTGTAGTGGAGTTGGATAGAGATTTAGCAGAACGTTTACGTCATCACCCATTTTTACATCAAAAACTCACAGTGATAGAAGCTGATGCGATGCAATTTGATTTTGCCGCCCTTTACCGAGAGCAAAATTTGGCAGAAAAAAATCAAAAGTTACGTATTTTCGGTAATCTTCCCTATAACATTTCTACACCATTAATGTTTCATTTATTTCGCTATTGCGGACAAATTCAAGATATGCACTTTATGTTGCAAAAAGAAGTGGTGAAACGTCTATGTGCAGCACCAAATACGAAAGCTTACGGACGGCTAACTATTATGGCACAGTATTTTTGTCAAGTTATGCCAGTGTTAGAAGTGCCGCCAAGCGCATTCAAGCCAGCACCAAAAGTAGATTCGGCAGTGGTACGTTTAATTCCACACAGCACGCCTCCTCACCCAGTGAAGGATTTATATTGGCTTAACCGTGTGTGTACGCAAGCCTTTAATCAACGCCGTAAAACTTTGCGTAATGCGCTTTCTACGCTATTTTCTGCGGAAAATCTCACCGCACTTGGGATAGATTTAAATGCGCGGGCTGAAAACCTTTCTATTGCTGATTATGCTAAGTTAGCAAACTGGCTGACGGATAATGTAGAAAAAAATGACGAATAAAAAAATCCCTTACTAAAATTTTAGTAAGGGATTGTGTTTTGTCGCTATTTATACCGTCATTGGTACTTCCATTAACAAAATTTCTGTATGGCTGTCAGCAATAATATCGAAATTCTCTGTATCCCATACACCTAAACCATCGCGAGTTGATAATTTTTGTCCAGTAACAGTGGCATCACCTTTTAGTACAAAAGCATATACACCGTTACCCACTTTATGTAGGTGGTAAGTTTTTTCTGTTCCTTTATCAAATTTTGCTAATGAGAACCACGCATCTTGGTGAATCCATACGCCGTCATCATCCGCATTTGGTGAAAGGATCTGTTGGAAATCATTAGGTTTTGCACCATCAGCAATGCTAATTTGTTGATAACGTGGCGTTACATTCCGTTTATTCGGGAAGACCCAAATTTGTAGAAATTGGGTTGGAATATCCGCATTTGGATTCATTTCGCTATGGCTTACACCAGTTCCTGCAGACATCACTTGGATGTCACCTTGACGAATCACACTTCCATTTCCCATACTGTCTTTATGAGCTAAATCACCACTTAATGGGATTGAAATAATTTCCATATTATCGTGTGGATGTGTAGCAAAACCCATACCACCTTCTACATAATCATCATTGATCACACGCAATGCACCAAAATGGATACGTGCTGGATCATAATAATTGGCAAAGCTAAAAGTATGACGACTTTTTAACCAACCGTGATCTGCATTTCCACGGCTATCTGCTGAATGATATAATATTTTCATATTAACACGCCTAAATTTTAAATTTGTTAAAATCATTTATTTACGGCGATATTCTACCTTTTCTTTTCGGAAGAAAAAGGCGATAAAAATGAAAAGACTTTTTATCAATAGTAAAAAATAAGACGCCCCTATTGGTGCGTCTTGGTGGTGCTGTTATTGCACACTTGCCCTGATTCGATCGGCAAACATTCCAATACTTACCGCAAAATAATTGGATCGGTTCCAATCAAGCAAGGTGCGGAAATTATTTGACACTAAGAAAGCGCGACCATTTTCACCGTCTGGTTGCACAAGCCATAATTTTGCGTGAGAAAGTGCGGTGAAATTTTGTGTACTTTCTGAGTTAAATGATTTGAGTTCAACGCCCTGAGCTTGCCAATCCTGCAGTGAACGCGCTTTGTGCTTTTCAATGCCAGCGAAACTTGGGCTAATGTACTGATTTAAACGCACTTCCACGCCCCAAGGCAATTTATCGTTCCAGCCGACAGTATGCAAATAACGAGCGATAGAAGCGAAGACATCATAGTGGTTTTTCCAAATATCTTTCTCACCATCATCATTACCGTCTGCTGCATAGCTGAGATAAGAACTTGGCATAAATTGCGTTTGCCCCATTGCGCCAGCCCACGAACCTTTCATTTTATGGCGCTGAATATGATCACGTTCTAACATTTTCATTGCGGCAATAAATTCTTTACTAAATAACGGTTCACGGCGACCATCAAAGGCAAGGGTGGCTAATACAGAAAGCACATCATAATAACCTTGATAATAACCGAAGCTACTTTCCATTCCCCATAACGCCATTAAATATTCTTTTTGTACACCAAATTTTTTGCTCGCCTTTTCTAATTGCGGTAATTGTTCCCAATAACGTTGTTCTGCGACATTCACCTTATTTGTGGTCAGTACTCGATTAAGATAATTCGTTACCCCATTAGGATTGAATACTCTTGGTTCATTGGGGTTACGTTTTTTTATTTTTCCCGCTTGTTGTTTATCCAATGCCACTGCTTTAGGAATATATTGAATATTTTGTTGTGCATTTAGCACCGCACTTGAAACCCCTTGCCCAGCCGCTTTGGCTTTTAAAAATTGTACATAATCATCAAAATTATCTAATGTACGAGGTTTATTATATTGAGTATTGGCACTCACAGCTTTAATAGAATGGCTACTTGAACAAGCAGATAATAAAACCATCGAAAATAATGAAGTAAAAATTAATTTTTTGTTAAACATTGGCTTTCCTTAAAATAAAATATTATTTGCGTAAAAACTTATAGACGATTTTTAATAATGATACAGGTAATAAACGTGGTAAAACACGCAATAAAAACACGATAAATCCTGAAATCGTGGATTGTAATTTAACGTTGCGTTTGAGTTTAAATAAATTCCACTCACATTTTGCTTGCGCTAAGCCACGGCGGCGAGAAACCATTCCATTGCCTACGCGAGCATAAACTAAAATATCAGGCAAATTCGCCACATTTTGCGGATATTTCGCCACCAAGTTTATCCATAAATAATAATCTTCCTGAATATCTTGATAACCGCCAGCCGCTAATACGGCAGATTTTTGATAAGCCACAGTCATATGGTTGAAAGGGCAGCGCGTTTTTGTGAATTCGACAATTTCTTTCGGCTGGGTTGGCACATTGCGATAACTCACAATGTCTTGCATATTCTTGTCAAATTCGGCAATTTGTCCGCCAAAGATAATGGTTTCAGGATTTTGCTTAATGAAATTTACTTGTTTTTCAAAACGTTGCGGATCGCAAATATCATCGGTATCCATACGGAAAACCCATTCGTTGGCACAATGTAACAATCCTTCATTTAATGCTTTGCCCAATCCTTGATTTACTGGAAGCTTCACTAATTTTAGCGGTAAAAATTCAGCAAAATTTTGCACCGCACTTTCTAATTCGGGCGTAACGGCACCGTCAAACACTAAGACAATTTCATCTGCTGGCAAGGTTTGCACGCGCAAACTTTCTAAACATTCACGCAAGAATTGTGGATTTTCCTTAATATATAAGGACATTAAAACTGAGAACTTCATTAAATAAACCTTTTCAAATGAATAGCTAATTTGGGTGAAATAAAAATGATGATCGCAATAATCAGCGGTTTAATATTTTTGTTTAATTTAAACATTTTCCAATAATAAATTCCTGCTTTGCGCGATAAATTCATAATATACGGATAGGCGAGCATATAAAGTGAATTTAGGGCAAAGTTTTTATGTTGGATTGGCGTTTTCACATAATTCTTCTCAATAAAACCGATTGCTTGTTCTGTATTCGTTAAATTGGTTGAAACACTGGAACGTTGGGTATGAAAAGTACATTCTGTTAAAGCCTGATCAACATAGAGCGGTTTTAATTCAGGTGATGAAATTACTTTTAATACAAATTCATAATCTTCTAAAGATTTTAATTGCGTTGAAAGCCCACCTAAAGCGAAAAAGAAAGATTTCTTAATCCCAATCATCGGCATTCCACCAATTTTATTCGCCAGTAAAATATTATCTAATGTAAGATCTTTTTGCTGTATAAAAGGGTGAGTAAAATAGCTAAACTTTTCATTCACCATTACACATTTTGCAGGGTGGTAAATAAAATTCACTTCAGGATTTTGCGTAATTTGCTGCGCTAAAATCTCACATTTCGACTTTTCAAAACGATCATCATCATCTAAAAATAACAGCCAATCTTGCGTTGCATTTCTTGCTCCAATATTACGGCTTTCCGCCGCACCTTGGTTTTGCTCATTACGAATAACGGTTATACGAAAAGGATAATCTTTTTCTACCACTACTTTTTCTTTTGAGCAATCATCAACAATAATAACTTCAAAGTTATGCTCGCTTTGCTGCGTTAAGCTCTCTAATAAAGCAGGGATTTCGGCTTGCCGATTATAAGATGGCACAATAATACTAAACATTTTGTTTTCCTTCTTTTCTAAATAAGAAGAGATTTTTCCCTTGTTGGCCAAATAAAGATAATAACATTAGCAACACTAGCATTATGCCAGGGAACGCATAAGTATCTGCTTTAATATTTAATACAGAAAGTATAAATAATGTAGATAAGGTAAATAACCAACTTCCATTAAACCAATTTAATGCTACTTTACGCACAAAATAAGCAGTAAATAAAAAACAGACTGATAAATAACCAATGCCACCATAAAGTAATTGGCGTAAAAAACCGCTGTCTGTTAAGCCATAATATTTTCCATTTGGCATAATATATTGTCCATCGCCCCATAATATTTGTTTTAATTCAGGGATAAATAAATGACGTTTCATTAATGTGTCTGTTGATGAACTGCTTAATCCTTGATGATTGAGCAAATTAATCAATGGCTCTAATGCGTGAGCAACATAAGGATTTTTAGGGTAATAAATGGCCAAGCCTAAACAGAGCAATCCAAATAAGCCTAAAGCTGGTAGGTATTTCCATTTAAAATAAATGCCGATACTAACGATTGAAAGTAATAAAAACGTTCTGCCTGAAATTAATCCAATACATAAAATCAAGAATAAATACACCGCACTTAATTGATGATGAGCTTTGTTGTAAGCTAACAAGAAGTGTAATAAAAGAATGTAAAAAGCACTTAATTGGAAGAATGCCGATGACGTAATATTATATAAACGATATTCTTGTTCTGAGCCATAAAAACGTGGTAATGCAATATGGGTTGAAAGGGCAAGTTCTGTCATAAAACTAATACCCATTAGCGCCGTTATACCGATAACCCATTGAACAATAATACCTATTTTTAAATCTCGAATAAGCAGGGTTTTGCCACTGTTATTAAAATAAAAAATATTATAAATACCAATAGCAAAAATAAACAAGATTAAGGTTTTACTATATTGTAATAATACAGAATCATCTTGCGTGTGGTGTGCCAACATTGGAATCGCACTTAACGTAATTAAGGCGATAATTGCGATTAGGCTATCTAACGGGATAAAAATACCTTGTGGGCGTTGTTTTTTTAGTATCTGATAAGCTAAGTAAATGAGCGAAATGCCCCCAACAAAAAATGCCATTCGAAAAAAATGGAATAGCCAAGGGTCATAAAGATAAAATAAATTGACTAATGCAGACATTATTTTCTACCTTTCAGGTTGCGCTGTATGGCAAGTAATTTTTTCAATGGATATTTGATTAATTTTTGCCACAAATGATGTGTTATGCTGCCACGCACATTTTCTAAGTTGCTCATTAATTTTGGATTTTCAATAGCCAATAAAGGGCGAACCACTTGTGTATCTAAAGCAAATTTATTTTCAAATAAAATATAATCATCTGCCAGCCAATAAGGTTTTTCTTCAGCTAAAAAGACGTTTACCGCAGATTTTTTAATTAAATAGGCTACCGTGCCGGCAAAATAGTTACGATAAGGATAGGCGTAGCAAAATGGCGATCCTGCGATCTTATGGCGTAAAAATGAAAAGGTTGTTGGATAGTTAATTTCTAATTCGAAATGATTAAAATCATCAATTTTTGATTGTCCAATAAGAATAATATCAGCCTGAATATTTTCTTTGAGTAAACAATCTAAATGATGTTGAAAATCTTGATTAAACAACGCATCATCTTCACAAATTAAACAATATTCATCTTCTTGAATATTTTTATCATTGGCAATTAAGCGATATACGGCCAAATGGCTTAATGTACAGCCAATTTCACCTTTGGTCACTTTTCGCCCATAGCGTTGTGAAAACTTCTCTTGATCATAAAGTGCGGTGAGATTTTCTGGTGTTTCTTGCATCGTATTAATCGCACTAAATAGGGTGAAATCTTGTGTGTTCGGCTGAGCAAAAAAGAGTGCTCGGCGTTGATGATCTTTATCTAAAGAAATAAGAAATTTTTTCATTTTATCCAACTTAAATTAGTTATTCGTTTTTATCGGGAATTTATAATAGTAAATGAGTGAAATAAATAATCTCACTAAACTTGCCCCTATTAACGCATAAGCGACCCCATATAACCCTTGATCTTGGAATGCAAAAAATAATCCGACCAAAATAAGAATAGAAATAATCTGACGTGTAAATAATAATACTTGTTTACCTAAAATTAGCATATTTTGTGATAATAACCAAGAAAGCCCAGCTAATAATGAATTAATAATAAACAACAATAATACTGGGGCAACTTGAATATAAGCATTACCAAAAAATAAATGAATAACAGGTTCGGCTAAAAATGGCACAATTATCACCGCACTTATTCCCATTAAAAGAATAAGCCCTAGCACCCCACGAATACGATTTAGATTATTGAGTAAACCAGAATAATAATAATCTACCAGCATATTTATAATACGAGTGAGTAAGGCGTCAAAGGCAATGCAAACTGTATATAAGCCTAAAGTATAATTTCCCATTAAAGCGACAATTAAAAAACGGTCTAAATTTACTGTTGTTGCGCCAAAGGTTTGTAGCAGGTTTTGTTTTAGCCAATTTTTGAAGAAATAATTTGGCACTATCCTCTTTATTTCTGCTTTCTGTTTAAATTGTTTTTCTATTTTGCTAAGAGCATAAAGTGCGAATAAAGCTTGTATGCAAGTTAAAATGGTTAAGAGCTGAACCACTTTTGCTAAATGTTGTTCACCAAAAAGAAAATAATAGCCACCATATAAGCTTACAGCTAAAATCGGTTGTTGCAAAGAAAGTAAGCGATAAATAGATAAATTAGCGTCAATTTTACTTTTTTCTAAAGTAATCGTAAAAATAGCCGTTAAAACAACATTTAAAATAAATAAATAATGGAATGACGTAATATTAAACAATAAAAGCCCAAGGCTGGATACAAACACCGAAAATAATAAAAAGGCAGAAAAATAATAACGCCAATAATGATATTGGTTATTACGCATACAAAGGGCGAGAGAAAACCCAACGCCGCCTGTGGCAATGGTTACTACATAGGTTACGGAGGTAATGAAAAGCTGTAATGCACCCCGTTCTTCTACAGCAAGTAAACGAGCAAGCAAAAAGGAACTCACCATGGTGAGTCCCGTAGTTAATAAAGTGGTGATCAGCAGTTTTGCAAAGGATTTATTCTTCATAAACTTTCACAAAATCAAGGCCTTGCGTCCATTGGCGATAATAACCTAAATTTTTGCCATAGGAATTATCACAAACTTCATTTGGGATTTTTAATAGACAAGAAAAAATATGTCCGTGCAATCGGCTTGTTACCACTAAATCATAATTTTGGAAAATGCCTTTACAGCGCTCAATCACCGCCAAACTATGGTGATACCATAAATTATTTACCATATTCTTTAGCCAAGGCTGATGAAATTTATTCGCGAGTTTAGCTAATCCGCTACAAATACGTTCATAATATTTATCTTGTGTGGTGAGAATGTCTTCCCAATCTTTTACTTCAGCATTCGCTGGCAATGTAGCTTGAATATTTTTTTCCAAATGGCTTGCTTCAATATCCTTACGTAAAAAATATAAGGTTTTTTCTACCGATTTTTGCACCGCACTTTGTTTTTTTAATCTTTGATTTTTTAATAATACTGAACCATAAAGTTGATGCGCCATATCTGGCGATAGAAAAACCTTATCAGAAAACTGATCTTTCATTAATTGATAAGTCGCCTGATCGCGCGCAAATAAATAGCAGTCTTTATGGGCGGAAAAAATGGCTGCCGATTTTTCTTTCGCTTCGGGATTAGAAAAATAAGCAGTTTGTGGCATAACAATGATGCGATTATTCGGAAAAGCCTGCACCAAAGCTTCGCGCATTCCTTGAATGGCAGGGTAGAGATCACCGAAATTGCCGCCGCCGTGGCATATTAATGTGGTGTTTGGTTTAACATATTTTTTTACTTCATCAAGATCGAAACTTTGCAAGCAACGCCTTAATCGAATATTAATTTGATAATCCTGAAAAAACGCTTCTGTTCCCGCATAAATGAGTAAATCCCCCACGTTTAAATGGAGCGGATAATCAAAATACAGCACATCATTTTTATCCACGATCACATCAAGGATTTGTTTTAAATCTTGTTTAAGGGAAACTAAAATTTCGTTCATTGTTAATTATCTTTCCTATAAAGCTACTTATCAGCGTAAAGTAGTTATTCTAAAACAGAATGCCCCATAGTTCCAAAAGGATTGATCATCTTTACAAAAGATTACAACCCCTTTATGCTAAGCGCCAAGTTATGCAACCCGAGACATATTTTATGTATTTACTAACCAAACTTATTACAGCGATCATTCTTCCACCATTTAATGTCTTGATTTTATGGATTTTGTCTTTATTCTTTTTTAAGAAGTTGAGCTTTATTTTCGGTCTTTTGGGCATTGTAATTTTGTATGTGTTCAGCATTCCTTATACTTCGCAAAAATTGCAAGATAGTCTAACAAAACAAGCACCGCTCAGCCTTGCTGATTATAAAACAGCGCAGGCGATTGTCGTGCTAGGTGGTGGTTTACGTGATAGTGATGAATTATTTGGTAGCCTTGCTGTTCCAGGGGTTCCCCTTGAACGATTACGTTATGCGGCTTATTTATACCAACAAACGCAGCTTCCGATTTTGATTACTGGCGCAAGTCTTAATGGCAATTCTGAAGCTAAAATAATGGCAAAAGAGCTGCAAGCGTTTTTCCACACACCAACCAGATGGTTAGAAGAAAAAGCGAAAACCACCATTGAAAATGCCCAATTTACGAAGGCGTTATTAGAAAAAGAGCATATTCAGCGTATTATTTTGGTCACCAATCAATGGCATATGCAACGTGCAAAATTCTTATTTGAAAAACAAGGGTTTAGCGTTCTTCCTGCAAATGTAGGTAAAGGTGTTACGCCGGAAAGTTATGATTTAACGCTAATGCATTTTATCCCACAAGCCACCGCAATGCCTGCGAATATGCAAGCGTTGAAAGAGTGGCTTGGTTATTGGATAGAACGCTATAAAGATTAGGGTAATTTATTTCTTTTGGCTAGATAGAATAAAAAAGCCACTTAATTTTTGTTAAGTGGCTTGGAGATTAATGAAAATGAAATTAGCGACCCATCATAAATAGCATAATCGCCATTCCAATATCTCTTTCAGACATTTCTTGATGATTAAAACTTAATTTTTGCTTATCTTTATCCAACAATACGTTAAAGTTAGCATTATCATCTTTTACCGTAAGGAAATTATTTTTTTCCATTTCAGCGAGATATTTTTGAACGATACTCTCAACTTCTTGCTCTGATACTTGTTGTGTGCTAGGGTTTACTGCAAAGATATTTTGGACTAATTGCACTAAGGCTTTTTTCTCTGATTCTGCATTAATTTTAAAAGTATCAAATGCATCGAAAACTTTTTCATTTTCTAACGCTCTTTGAAATGCTTTGCTTAAAGCAAATTTTACTTCTGCTTCAAAAGCTTTACCTTTATCATTAAAAAGCTCAAGTTTATCAATATCTAGCACAGGTTGATTGGCCAAAATTTCTTTTTGTACTTGGCTGATAATCTTATCATTATTGAAATTATGCTCATCAAGTTCATTTAAACGATTTACAGCATTGCCTAAGATATGATTTAGTGCACCTTTGAATTTTAATCCTGTAATTGCTTTATTATTAACCAAGATGTTTTTAACATTATAATCAAAATTCACACCAAGAAAGCCATTTTTCTCATTGATTTTATTTTCAATGTCAATGTTATCTAAAACGAGATCTACATTATTTTCAGACTTATGCAAGGACATTTTTTCAATCGAAATATCTGTATCTCCTTGATAAATATTTTTCCATGGAGTTGGTGAAATATCACTTTTTCCTTTTAAATTTTCTATTTGTAAATGATCTTTATTATCAACAATTAAAGAAAACTGGCCGATATCAATTTCAGATTTTCCATAACCTTTCTGATCAATATCAAATTTTCCGTCTAAGTTCCAAGCCATTTCAATTTGATCAGCCGTTTTGTGAGCTACATCAGAATAGACTTTTCCTTTGATCTCTTGCCCATAGCTCATTGTTGTTACTGTTCGTAATGGATTTTTGCCATTATCAGCGAAATAAGCTTGAGTATTTTGCGTTTTTTCTACTTCTGTATCGGCAGAAAATAGGGCAAAAGAAAAGTCATTTAAAGTAATTGGACCGTGGTGAATTTTTCCCACGAAAGGAATTGTTTCATTTAAATCTTCACCTTTTATTTCAAGTTGATAACGTACATTAGAACTAAAAAAGCCACGATCTAAAACGGCATCTTTGATTTGTACAGAATAGCCCGTATTGGCGAAAGATTGCTGTAAATGTTGATTGCTGAATTGAATGTAATTGGCATATTTTTGTTCAGCGATTTTTCCTGTGTACCACGCACCTCCACACCAGGTAGCGCCAAGAATAGTGATTAATCCAACTGATAAAACTGATTTTTTCATTACTTTTCCTTTGAAATAAAATTTGCATAAAAATAACACAATTAGCCATAAATCGCAAAAATAGTAGGAAAATAAAGTGCGGTGCTTTTTTAGAAATTTATATGTCGAAACTAAAAATGGGGCTTTTCCCCCATTTTTGTTTAATGAATTATTCTGGGCGCACACCAAGCGTATGGCAAATGGCGTAAGTGAGTTCGCTACGGTTGAGCGTATAGAAATGGAAATCCTTCACGCCTTCACGAGAAAGCACCCGCACCATATCCATCGCAACACTCGCCGCAACGAGATTTCGCGTGGTTGGATCGCTGTCTAATCCTTCGTACATTTTCGCCAACCAAGCTGGAATTTTGACATTCGTAATCGCTGCCATTTTTTGTAATTGTTTGAAATTGGTTACAGGCAAAATGCCGGGTACGATTTCGGCATCAATACCAATTGATGCACAGCGATCACGGAAACGTAAATAGCTGTCAATATCAAAGAAAAATTGTGTGATGACGTGATTAGCACCTGCATCAATTTTACGTTTTAAATTGATTAAATCGGCTTGTGCGGATTTGGCTTCTGGATGCACTTCAGGATATGCTGCAACAGAAATATCAAAATCAGCAATCGAACGTAATAATTCAACTAAATCTGATGCATAAAAGGGTTTTTTATCGTATCCAGCAGGTTCATCACCACGCAATGCTACAATACGGCGAATACCACTGTCCCAATAATCTTTTGCAATTTGTTTTAATTCTTCTGGTGTAGCATCAATCCCAGTCAAGTGTGGTGCTGCTTCTAAGCCTGTTTCTTGCTTAATATGTTTTACTACGCTGTGAGTGCGATCACGCTCCCCTGAATTGGCGCCATAGGTTACGGAAACGAATTTAGGTTTTAGGACTTTTAACCGATGAATAGAATCCCACAAAATTTTTTCCATATTTTCATTTTTGGGTGGAAAAAACTCAAAAGACACATTTATGTTGCCGTTAATACCTGATAAGTGATTGTTTAATGTATCAATTTCCTTTGCATAACTCATAAGCTTCTTCCTCTTATATTTATCCGTTTAGACTGCTTTACGGCTATAACATTAAAGATAAAAGGGGTAGCTGTCAATTCCAAAAATTTCATTATTTTATGAAACAAATTCATAGCAAAGCTCTTATCGCTCGGCTATAAATCCGCTATACTTCTAAGAAATCAATCCCTAAAGTTAGGAAAGTCTATGAATAAAAAAGTAAAAATTGTTGGTTCATTATCCTTGATTACAGCCATATTAGCTTTAGGCGCACAAATTTACACTAATCATAAAATTGATCAAATCCTGCAAAAATTCCCTTATTCGCTGCGAGATAAATTTCAGTTAGATGTGGTTGAACAAAAGAAAAATTTCTTTAGCCGCGAACTTATTCTCACACTCTCTAATGCTGAATCCAACACATCTAGTGAAATTATTCAAACAAAGCTCACCGCACTTCCTTTTGCCGTACTTGCAGATTCAGCCCTTATCCCAAGCTTTGTAAAAGAATTAAACAAAAATTTTAAAGTTACTATTGATAAAAATAATATCACAAGTAAATTTTCTGTTATTGGAGATTATTTCCAATCAAATATTGATACCCAATTTCGTGATCTCACCAATAAATCACAAACATTGATTATTGATCTTAACTTTGAACCTAAAAGCCACCTAATGGAACTTCAAGGCCATTTATCTGGCTTCAATTATGATGCAAATTCAAAAATTAACGATTTAACAGCTAGTACTACACTTATCCCTATCCCTATTGATGATACTCAATATGATATTGAAAATGTTTCCATTCAACTTAAAGAAGGTGATATTTATTTCTTAAATGGAGATAATACAAATATTAAACTACAAAAAGTAGATTATAATTTAGATAAATCATTATCTGGTAGTAATTACAACTTAAGTGCTAAAATAAACGCCGATGGAATAATTATTACAGATACAAATCCTAAACATTCTACAATTCAGTTAAAAAATGTAGCACTTCAACTTGCACAAAAAGACATTCCAAATCAATTTAGCTATGCAAAATTATTGCATTTGCTTAACGATAAAAATGAATTAAACAAGGTCGAAATTATTAATCAGTCTTTGGATTTATTATTTAAAAATAAAGAAAGTGAAGCGAGTTTTAATTTTGAAAACTTAACCTTAACACATAAAGAAAAAGATAAGAACACTTCTTTTAATAACTTCTCGTCTTCTTTTAAAGGATCTTTTGCTGACTTATCAAACGTGCAAAGTAACTATGCCCTTACATTAAAATCTTGGCAAAACAGAGATGATAATAAACATTTTCAAATCAAAGGGATACAATTGGAAGGCGATAATAAAAATGTCAATCTGGCTATGCAACTAGAATTATTAAAATCAAATATTCAACTATTTTCAAAAGCCAACTCGCCAGAAAGTAAACAAGAAGCTAAGCAATTAGAAAAAGATAAAGTCAACTTTATCTCTATCTTAAAAAACTTGGCACAAGATTATAATCAATCACAACAAGCAATATTTAAAATAGATGAATTTATTTTGGGTGATGATATTATGCTTAAAGGAATAGAAATTGGTGCAAGTGGTGCTATTTCTGAAGATAAGCAAGATAATGAAAATATTGAGCTTACCCTAGCAAGCTATGTAAATAAAAAAGAGCAGTTCCAATTGAGAAATGGGAAAATCAGCCTTCCATTGACAGCAACAAATGTAGGAGCGATTATACCTTTAAATATTTGTAATAATATTATCTATCAAGCAGTCTGCACTAAATATCTTAGTGTAAATGATTATACTGACTTAATCATTTATCCGCCAATTAAAAATATTGCAATTAATATTGAGCAGGCAACATTAAGTGGTGAGTTAGATACTTATCCGTCCAGTTTAGCTACCTCGTTTGAAGGAACGCTGAGTTTAAAATCAGGAATTTTACAAGAGCAAAAAGATAAAAGATCTTCCGCTTTATTATTAAAAAAATGGAAGAATACAAATATTGGTCTTTCTTTCACCTTTGACAATAAATTATTCAAAGAGAATTTATTGAAAGATAAAAACTCAACTTCGTGGTCATTAATTAATGATTGGATCAATCCTGAAGGGCAACTTAATCCTTATTTAAAAGAAAATGGTGATAATTACACTATTGAAATAAAAAAAGAAGGGGATCAAACTTGGATTAATGGTGAAATATTCCCCACAACCAATGAAGAAAATTTAGCCCCAGAGCAACAATAATTGCCCTTATTAAGTGCGGTGAAAAAATTGACAAAATTTCCACCGCACTTTTTCTCTCTTTACTTTACAAATTGCAAAATCCCCCTACAATAATTGCCTTTACGCATTTACCTTGAGTGAATGCCTGACTTGTAATCAGACACAAAGAGAAATTTATGACAACCACATTTAAACCAGAACTGCTTTCGCCCGCAGGTTCATTAAAAAATATGCGCTATGCCTTTGCTTATGGCGCTGATGCCGTTTATGCAGGGCAGCCACGTTATAGTTTGCGTGTTCGCAACAATGAATTTAACCACGCCAATTTGAAAATAGGGATTGATGAAGCGCACGCGCTTGGCAAAAAATTCTATGTGGTGGTGAATATTGCACCACACAATTCCAAATTAAAAACCTTTATTAAAGATCTCCAGCCAGTGGTGGAGATGAAGCCCGATGCTTTAATTATGTCTGACCCAGGGTTGATTATGCTTGTGCGTGAACATTTCCCTGATATTGATATTCACCTTTCGGTGCAAGCCAATGCAGTGAACTGGGCAACAGTGAAGTTCTGGAAACAAATGGGGCTAACCCGCGTGATTTTATCCCGTGAGCTTTCTATTGATGAAATTGCGGAAATCCGTCAACAAGTGCCAGATATGGAAATTGAAATTTTCGTCCACGGGGCGTTATGTATGGCCTATTCAGGGCGTTGTTTGCTTTCGGGTTACATCAACAAGCGTGATCCAAACCAAGGCACTTGCACTAATGCGTGCCGTTGGGAATATTCGGTGGAAGAAGGCAAGGAAGACGACGTGGGCAACATTATTGGCAATGAAATCCCCGTGAAAAATGTCGCGCCAACCTTGGGCGAAGGGCAAACTACGGACAAAGTTTTCTTGCTCGCAGAAAGCCAGCGTCCAGAAGAAAAAATGTCTGCCTTTGAAGACGAACACGGCACTTACATTATGAATTCAAAAGATTTGCGTGCTGTGCAACACGTTGAAAAACTCACGCAAATTGGCGTGCATTCGTTGAAAATTGAAGGAAGAACGAAATCTTTCTATTATTGCGCAAGAACCGCACAGGTTTACCGCAAAGCGATTGATGATGCCGCCGCAGGTAAACCTTTTGATGAAAGTTTAATGGATACCCTTGAAAGCCTTGCACACCGTGGCTATACCGAGGGCTTTTTACGCCGCCATACGCACGATGAATACCAAAACTATGACTATGGTTATAGCATTTCTGAACGTCAGCAATTTGTTGGTGAATTTACCGGCACACGTAAAGATGGCTTAGCTGAAGTGGCGGTAAAAAATAAATTCTTACTTGGCGATGAAGTGGAATTAATGACACCGAAAGGCAATATCGTGTTCAAAATTGAACGTATGCTTAATCGTAAAGGCGAAGAGGTGGAAGCCGCGCTAGGAGACGGGCATTTTGTTTTCCTTGATGTGCCAGAAGATTTGGATTTGGATTATGCTTTGCTAATGCGAAACTTGGTGAACGTTAACACGCGTAATCCCCATATAAATGATAAATAATTGTTAAAAAATGGTTAATTGTTAAATAATTGTTGCATATTAAATTTTTTTAGCCTATTATACGCCCATACCCTAAAAAGTATGACTCCAAATATTTTTAGCCCTTTCAATGAAAGGGCTTTTTTTGTTTTTTTCATTCTGATGTACTTTATATTAGATTAAAACCCAATTAAATACGCTACGAAGCCATATGACATACCATCAGATTACCGATAAATAATACTAGCCAAGCTGGAAAGTGGTGCCGTTTTTTGAGAGCTGGCATATGTAGTTTTTTAGCGATTTTTAGTAGCTTTTATTATATCTTTTGAACTTTATTTAATAACACCAGTACCTCATAATGCGAGGTATGAGGAAACATATCAAAAAGTTGGATTTTCTGTGCTTGGTAGTTGGCTAATTCTTGCAAGTCTTTACCCATTGAAACCGCATTGCAGCTGGAATACAAAATAAAGTGCGGTTGTAATTTATTGAGAAATTGAGCCAACTCTTTGCCGATGCCACGGCGTGGCGGATTGACGATCAGCAAATCTGGTCTTTCATTTTGTGCTAAGGCGAAATTTGCTGCGTCCAAGGATTGAAATTTCACCTGCATTAAGTCTAATTTTTCTGCTGACAGGCTGGCACTTGCAATGGCAGAAGGGGAAATTTCAATGCCCGTTAATTGCACGTTTACGCCTTTTTGTTGCAAGATCGCCGCACAATGCAAGCCAAATCCACCTACACCGCAAAACAGATCCCAGATTTTTTTAATGGGAAGATCTTTAATCCATTGTTGTGCCGTGCCATATAAGCCTTCTGCCACCTTTGGATTGGTTTGGAAAAAGCCTTGCGGACGAATAAATAACGGAATTTGATTAAAATTTTCGGCAAGCTGTTTTTGTTGCGTGAGAAAAATTTCTTCTTCCCCTTCTAAAATCGCCGCGTGTTTCGGTTGTATATTTAGGCTCACCACTTTTATTTGTGGTAAGTTTGCCAAGAATTGTGGTAATTCTCGTTGAATAAGTGCCAGTTTGGCGGTAGATCGCAACACAAAACGTAACATTAATGTGCCGTTGCTTTGGCTTTCGGTGAGCAAAATGTATTTCAGTTCGCCTTTGCGTTTCGCGATATTATAAGGCACTAAGCCCGCTCGTCCGATAAAGATTTTTAATTGGGCGAAAATCTCAGTGAAATGCGCAGGGTAGAGCAAACAATCAGATAAATCCACCGCACTTTGTGGATCATTGGGAGAGGTCAAAATACCTAAAATTGGGCGTTCCACCGAACCGCTCACTACCATTTTCGCTTTATTACGAAAACCTTGTTGTTCTGATGTATAAGGTGGCAACCATTCAAGCTGTGATTGTTCAAGCCCATTAAGTTGTTGAACTAAATCGGCTTTTTTTTCATCAAGCTGTTTTGCGTAAGGCATTTCAATCCATTGGCAAGAACGGCATTGTCCTGCCATAAAGTGCGGACAAACTGGCATTGCTGACATTTAGGCGCTCGCTAACCAAGTTTGTTGAAGTGCGGTCAATTTTTGCTGATTTTCTTGCCAACGTGATGATTTTTCTAAGGTTTTCCAATCTAACTGGCTACGTTTAAACAAACCCTGCAAACGTTGTTGGCGCAGGGCATATTGCTCGGCTGTTTCTTGCGGTTGGAAATGATCCAATACTTGGATCACACCTTCGCGTTCGTTACATAGCAATAGTAAATCGCACCCTGCATTGAGTGATTGCTGACAACGCGCCACAAAATCCCCCATAAAGCCTGCGCCTTTCATTCCTAAATCATCAGAGAAAATCGCCCCTTTAAAGCCAAGCTGTTGGCGGAGTACGTGTTGCAACCAGTAAGCGGAGCCGCTAGCTGGTTGTGGATCGCATTGGGTATAAATAACGTGTGCAGGCATCACGGCATCAAGATAATTTTCTGCAATCAGTTGTTGAAATGGCACAATATCTTGATTAAAAATTTCTACTTTTGTACGTTCATCATAAGGCGTTTCAAGGTGAGAATCCGCCAGAACGTGACCGTGTCCAGGGAAATGCTTGCCTGTGCTTGCCATTCCTGCTTGTTTCATTCCGATGATAAATTGGCGAGCGAGATCAAGGGTTTTCTCGGCTTCATCGTGAAAACTGCGATCACCAATAGCACGACATTGATGACCTAAATCCAGCACGGGGGCAAAACTCAAATCAATATCTAGTGCGATCATTTCTGTTGCCATTTGCCAGCCAGCTTGTAACGCCATTGCTTGTTGTTGCTGTGGTTCGGTGATCAAACTGGCAAAAGTTTGCATTGCTGGCAGTTGGGTAAAGCCCTCACGGAAACGTTGTACACGTCCACCTTCTTGATCTACGGTAATCAATAAAGGTTTCTTTACTTTCTGCCGCAAGGTAGCGACAAGGTGTTGAATTTGCTCACGATCATAAAAGTTGCGGGTAAATAAAATTACGCCAGCGACTAGTGGGTGCGCAAGCAATTCTAATTCTTCTTGGCTAACTTCTTGCCCAGTAAGATCGATAAGTAACGCTGACATTGAAATCCTTATTGCAATTTATTTAAACGAAGATATACACGGTAATTGACGCTTTGCTCGTTGGGGGGAACAGGCGTTAAGTTGGTTTGTTGGCTTGGTTGCAACAGCAAACTAGAAGGTGTTTGTAAATTTGGCTCTTCCCCTTGGGTTACACCATTTTTATCATACCAAAAGAAATAATAAGCAACATCAAGCAAATGTGTGCTGGTATTTTTTAGCCAAACATTGTTGCGGTGTAATTTGGTTTCAATCAACGGTGCTAGATTGGCTTCTACATTTAAAATTGGCTCATTCTCGTTCACAATATTTTGCGAAGGCGTGGAACTACAAGCAGCAAGTAATAGGCTTAATCCGCATAGAAAAAATAGTTTTTTCATTATTTTGCCAACATTTTTCCTAAAGGTTCACCACCAAGTAAGTGCATATGTAAATGATACACTTCTTGCCCACCGTGTTTGTTACAATTGACGATAAGGCGATAGCCATCTTGCGCAATGCCTTCTTGCTCAGCCAACTTGGCCGCCACGGTAAATAAACGCCCTAACGCCACTTCATCTTGCTCAGTAACATCGTTCACTGTTGGGATCAGTTTATTTGGAATGATTAAAATATGAGTTGCCGCTTGTGGTGAAATATCACGAAATGCGGTAACTAATTCATCTTGATAGAGGATATTTGCTGGGATTTCTTTACGAATAATTTTGCTGAAAATGGTTTCTTCTGCCATAGGAAAATCCTTGTGTTTTAAAGAGATATTGTTGCTTGAGAGTCGTATTGATAAGTGCGGCTATTTTTATCAGAAAAGTTCAAAAATAGCAATCTAGATTACTTTTTGTTATTAATTTGTTAAATATAAGTTTAATAATATTGCGATATGTTAATTCAATGTTGTAAAAATTGATTTACAACAAATTTTATAAAAAATAAAATCTTTTTTAGTTTAAAGTTTAGGACATATCCCTTAGAATTAACCTGTAACTTTTAGGGGGTAGAATGAAAAAAGAAAATGCCGTGAGTTTTATGGCAACGCCAACGGAAATGGCTCAGCTCGCTGAAGATATTGGGGTTTATAAAGCCACTAAAAATCAATTCTATTCTTTTCTTTCCGCAATTTCAGCAGGAGCGTTTATTGCACTTGCTTTTGTTTTTTATACCACCACGCAAACAGGACTATCTGAGGCTTCTTGGGGATTAGCTAAACTGGTTGGCGGTTTAGTATTCTCTATAGGAGTCATTATGGTCGTTATCTGTGGCTCTGAATTGTTCACCTCATCAACAATGACGTTGGTGGCGCGCGCAGGGCAACGCATCAATACCATTCAAATGTTACGCAACTGGGTTGCCGTTTATTTAGGCAATTTCGTTGGAGCAATTATTATCGCAGGCTTGATCTGGTTTGCTGGACAAACAATGGCCGTCAATGGACAATGGGGCTTGACGATTTTAAAAACCGCCCAACATAAGATTCATCATAGCTGGTTTGAAGCTTTTAGCTTAGGCATTTTATGTAACATTATGGTGTGCATTGCGGTGTGGATGAGCTATGCTGGGAAGACCTTAACAGACAAAGCCTTGATTATGATTTTGCCGATCGGTCTATTTGTTTCTTCAGGCTTTGAGCATAGTGTGGCGAATATGTTTATGATTCCTCTTGGGATTATTACGGCACATTGTAGCACCGCGGAATTCTGGCAAGCCCTTGGACTGAACGCAACACAGTTTGCAGATTTAGATGCTTATCATTTTGTCGTAAAAAATCTTATTCCTGTTACTCTTGGTAATATCGTTGGTGGCGGGGTATGTATTGCATTGATGCAGTGGTTTACTAATAAACCACATTCACATTAGTTTGGCGTAAGAGCGGTTGTTTTTTCACCGTTTTTACATAGTTAAAATTTTATTTACGTTAAAGGAAAATAGTAATGACTCAACTAACAGAAGCGCAAAAAAAAGCGTGGGAAGGTTTTGCGCCGGGTGACTGGCAAACCGAAGTAAACGTACGCGATTTTATTCAAAAAAACTACACCCCTTATGAAGGTGATGAATCATTCCTTGCTGGTGCAACTGAAGCAACCACTAAATTATGGAATGAAGTGATGGAAAAAATTAAGGTTGAGAACAAAACTCACGAACCTTATGACATTGATACCGATACCCCATCAACAATTACTTCACATAAACCAGGTTATATTGACCAAAGTTTAGAAAAAATTGTGGGTTTACAAACTGATGCACCATTAAAACGTGCCATTATGCCTTATGGCGGGATTAAAATGGTGAAAGGTTCGTGCCAAGTTTATCGCCGCGAATTAAAACCTGAAATTGAACACATCTTTACAGAATACCGTAAAACCCATAACCAAGGGGTGTTTGATGTTTACACTCCAGATATTTTACGTTGCCGTAAATCAGGCGTAATCACTGGTTTACCAGATGCTTATGGCCGTGGTCGTATCATCGGGGATTATCGCCGTTTAGCCCTCTACGGTGCAGATTTCTTAATGAAAGATAAATTTAGCCAATTTAATTCATTACAAGAAAAATTAGAGCGCGGTGAAGATATCCAAGCAACCATCCAATTACGTGAAGAAATTGCAGAGCAACATCGTGCTTTAGGTAAAATTAAAGAAATGGCAGCTTCTTACGGGTTTGATATATCCAACCCAGCATCTAATGCTCAAGAAGCAGTTCAATGGACTTATTTTGCTTATCTTGCAGCAGTAAAATCACAAAATGGGGCAGCGATGTCTTTCGGTCGTGTGTCAAGTTTCTTGGATATTTATATTGAACGTGATCTAAAAGCAGGAAAAATTACTGAACAAGAAGCACAAGAATTAATCGATCATTTAGTAATGAAATTACGTATGGTGCGTTTCTTACGTACACCAGAATACGATCAATTATTCTCTGGCGACCCAATGTGGGCAACTGAAACATTGGCAGGTATGGGCTTAGATGGTCGTACATTAGTAACCAAAAACAGCTTCCGTATCTTACACACCCTTTACACAATGGGACCATCACCAGAGCCAAACTTAACTATTCTTTGGTCTGAACAGTTGCCAGACGCATTCAAACGCTATTGTGCGAAAGTATCTATCGATACTTCATCTGTACAGTATGAAAACGATGACTTAATGCGTCCAGACTTCAACAGTGATGACTATGCGATTGCTTGCTGTGTAAGTCCAATGGTTGTGGGTAAACAAATGCAATTCTTCGGTGCACGTGCAAACCTTGCAAAAACCTTGTTATACGCAATCAATGGCGGTATTGATGAAAAATCAGGTATGCAAGTAGGACCTAAATCATCACCGATTACTGATGAAGTATTAGACTTTGATACGGTAATGGAACGTATGGACAGTTTTATGGATTGGCTCGCTACTCAATACGTTACCGCATTAAACATCATTCACTTTATGCACGATAAATATGCTTATGAAGCTGCATTAATGGCATTCCACGATCGCGATGTATTCCGCACAATGGCTTGCGGTATCGCTGGGCTTTCTGTTGCGGCTGACTCCTTAGCAGCTATTAAATACGCAAAAGTGAAACCAGTCCGTGGCGACATCAAAGATAAAGATGGTAACGTCGTGGCTTCTAATGTGGCTATCGACTTCGAAATCGAAGGTGAATATCCACAATTTGGTAACAACGATAGCCGTGTTGATGATTTAGCAGTAGATTTAGTTGAACGCTTTATGAAGAAAATTCAAACGCACAACACTTATCGCAACGCAACCCCAACACAATCTGTGCTTACTATTACTTCTAACGTGGTTTACGGTAAGAAAACAGGTAACACCCCAGATGGTCGCCGTGCCGGTGCACCATTCGGACCGGGAGCAAACCCAATGCACGGACGGGATCAAAAAGGTGCGGTAGCTTCATTAACTTCTGTGGCGAAATTACCGTTTGCTTATGCGAAAGACGGAATTTCTTACACCTTCTCAATCGTACCAAACGCATTAGGTAAAGATTACGAAGCACAAAAACGCAATCTTGCCGGCTTAATGGATGGTTACTTCCACCACGAAGCGACGGTTGAGGGCGGACAACACTTAAACGTGAACGTAATGAACCGTGAAATGTTGTTAGATGCAATGGAAAACCCAGAAAAATATCCACAATTAACCATCCGTGTTTCTGGTTACGCCGTGCGTTTCAACTCTTTAACCAAAGAGCAACAACAAGACGTGATTACGCGTACTTTCACTCAAGCAATGTAATTGAAAGTATTAAGTTTTTAATAAGCAAATAACTTAAGGGAGCATAGAGAAAATCTATTGTTCCCTTTTCTTTATGTGCCATAATAAGTGCGGTAGTTTTTTACCGAATTTTTTAATGACTTTCCTACCATTTACTTTTCTACAGGAGAAGCAATGAAAAACACAAAATTCAAACTAGCTATACTCACCCTTTCTTCCCTTTTTGTGCTTACTGCTTGTACTTCAAGTCAGCAAAATGCGGAACAACAATTACAAGAGCAAACAGTACTAGGTTTAAACTGGGTGCAACAATCAGGTGAGTATCAAGCGTTGACTCACCAAGCTTTTAATATTGCCAAAATGGCGTTCGATCAAGCCAAAGTGGCTAAAGGTAAAAAGAAAGCGGTTGTGGTTGATTTAGATGAAACAATGATGGATAACAGTGCTTATGCAGGTTGGCAAGTCCGAACAGGCAAAGGTTTTAATGGCGATGATTGGACTCGCTGGGTAAATGCACGTGAAACCGCTGCAGTGCCGGGGGCGGTAGAATTTAATAATTATGTGAATAGCCACAACGGTAAAGTGTTCTACGTTTCTAATCGTAAAGATGCCACAGAAAAAGCCGCAACCCTTGATGATATGAAAACTCTTGGTTTTATCGGTGCAAGTGAAGACGTGCTTTATTTGAAAAAAGATAAGTCAAATAAATCCCCTCGCTTTGCTGAAATTGAAAAATTAGGTTATGAGATTGTACTCTATGTTGGTGATAACCTTAACGATTTTGGCGATGCAACCTATCATAAATCTAATGTCGAACGCCGTGCATTTGTTCAACAAAATAGTAAGAAATTTGGTAAAAAATTTATTATGTTGCCAAATCCAAACTATGGTGATTGGGAAGGTGGTTTAGCCAAAGATTATTACAAAGGTGATGCTCAAAGCCGTGTGAAAATTCGCCATAATGCCATCAAAGCGTGGAGCGGAAAATAAGTTTTTTCGTCAAGATTACGCTATAATATCCACAATCTGCCTTGCTGTTAGGCAGATTGATTTCCATTTAATGCTTTTCTAGAAGCCTTAAATAGAAATTAACGATTTTATATTCTCTCTAATAAAGGAACATTATGTCTGTTTTAGCTCGCTACCATTCTTATGAATCTTGCGGCACGGTTGATGGCCCGGGAATCCGTTTTATCTTGTTCTTGCAAGGTTGTTTAATGCGTTGCAAATATTGCCACAACCGTGATACTTGGGATCTGCACGGCGGAAAAGAAATTTCCGTAGAAGATCTAATGAAAGAAGTGGTTACTTATCGCCATTTTATGAATGCGACTGGAGGGGGCGTGACAGCTTCTGGTGGAGAAGCTGTGCTACAAGCCGAATTTGTGCGTGATTGGTTTAGGGCTTGCAAAAAGGAAGGCATCCACACTTGCTTGGATACTAATGGCTTTGTTCGTCATTATGATCATATTATTGATGAACTCCTTGATGTAACGGATTTAGTTTTACTTGATCTTAAAGAGTTAAATGATCGCGTTCACCAAAATCTTATTGGCGTGCCAAATAAACGTACCCTTGAATTTGCTAAATATTTACAAAAACGCAATAAGCCAGTCTGGATTCGCTACGTCGTCGTACCAGGCTGGACGGACAGTGATGAGGATGTGCATTTACTAGGACAATTTATCCAGCATATGGATAATATCGAAAAAGTTGAGTTGCTCCCTTATCATCGTCTTGGTGCCCATAAATGGGAAACAATGGGGGAAAAATACGAATTAGAGGATGTCAAACCACCAACGAAAGAATCCCTCGATCATATCAAACAGATTCTAGAAAGTTATGGGCGAACAGTAACCTATTAATTTGCAAATTGTTGTAGAAATCGTGCTAGAATAATTGGTTTGGCAGAAGATTTAACAAATATAAAAAAGGTAATCAATGAAAACCTCTATTATTAGTAAATTAGATAGTTTAAATGAGCGCCACGAAGAGTTAGAAGCTTTACTTGGAGATGCCTCCGTTATTAATGATCAAGAAAAGTTTCGAGCTTACTCGAAAGAATACGCTCAACTTGAAGACGTAGTGAAATGTTTTGCACGTTGGAAACAGCTAAACAGCAATATTGAAGAAGCAGAATTATTGCTTGATGATCCAAGTATGCGTGAAATGGCGCAAGAGGAAATTAGCGAATGTAAAAGCGAAATTGAGCAATTGGAAGCGCAATTACAAATTTTATTATTGCCTAAAGATCCAAATGACGAATATAACTGCTATTTAGAAATCCGAGCTGGTACGGGGGGTGATGAAGCGGGCATTTTTGCTGGTGATTTATTGCGTATGTATAGCCGTTATGCTGAAAGTAAGCGTTGGCGTGTTGAAATACTCAGTGCAAATGAAAGTGAGCAGGGCGGATATAAAGAAGTTATTGTGAAAATTAATGGTGAAAACGTATATGGTCAACTGAAATTTGAATCAGGTGGTCATCGTGTTCAACGAGTGCCAAAAACCGAATCACAAGGACGTATTCATACATCTGCTTGTACTGTTGCAGTAATGCCTGAATTACCTGAAAGTGAATTGCCAGAAATCAATCCGAGCGATTTGCGCATTGATACTTATCGTTCCTCAGGTGCTGGAGGGCAGCACGTTAATACTACAGATTCTGCGGTACGAATCACACATATTCCAACCGGTATTGTGGTGGAATGCCAAGAAGAACGTTCGCAACATAAAAACAAAGCCAAAGCGATGTCAGTGCTTGCTTCACGTATTGTACAGGCAGAAAAAGAAAGACAGGCTGCCGAGCAAGCTGATACACGGCGTAACTTACTTGGTTCAGGTGATCGTTCGGATAAAATTCGCACCTATAACTATCCACAAGGACGAGTTACAGACCACCGCATTAATCTTACTCTCTATCGTTTAGATGAGGTAATGAACGGTAAAATAGATGAATTGATCCAGCCCATTATTACAGAGTATCAAGCAGATCAGCTTGCGGCATTGTCTGAGCAAGGCTGATAAACAAGCTAAACGAAAAAAGAGGCTTGATATTTACATCAAGCCTCTTTTTATTTATCAATTTTATTGTACTAATAGATAAAAGTTTGTTTTTCCACGCAAAATACTTAATGCAATTGTAGATGGTTTATCTTTTAAAGATTTCCGCAGTTGCTCTAGATTTTCAATTGGTGCACGGTTCAATCCAATAATCACATCACCATCTTGTAATCCTAGGCGTTGTGCTAAAGATTTCGCTTTAATTTTGTTGATAACCACACCTTTTTGCCCTTTTTCATTGTAATTGGCAAGTTCAGCACCTTCTAGTGCAGGAAGTACATTATCAGCGCTAGCACTAGCTTGTTCATCTGTTTGCAATGTCACTTTAGTGGTTTTGCTGTCTCCATCACGTAAGTAAGTGAGTTCAATTTCTTTTCCTGCACCGGTAGTCGCAATTTTAGCACGTAGTTCTGCAAAACTTGCTAATTTCTGTCCATTCATAGCGGTGATCACATCTCCCGCTTGAATCCCCGCTTTTTCTGCAGCAGAATCAGGTAGTACTTCACTTACAAATGCACCTTGTTGAGTGTTAAGTTTTAAGGCTTTGGCTAAATCTGCATTTAGTTCAGCCCCTTTTATGCCTAATAAACCACGGCGAACTTCACCAAATTCTAAAATTTGATTTACCAAATTATTCGCCATATTGCTTGGAATAGCAAAAGCAATGCCTGCATTTCCACCACTTGGAGAGATAATTGCGGTATTAATTCCAATAAGTTCACCATTTAAATTCAATAATGGTCCCCCTGAATTCCCACGGTTTACTGCAGCATCGGTTTGGATATAGTTTTCATAACTACCACGTTCAGATCCTGTTGATCGACCAAGGGCAGAGACTATCCCAGAGGTGACGGTTTGTCCCAATCCAAAAGGATTGCCGATCGCAACGGTAAAATCACCGACACGCAATTGATCAGAATTAGCTATTTTTACTTCGGTAAGATTTTTAGGATTTTCTAATTCCAATAGCGCAACATCAGAAAGATCATCTTTCCCTACAAGTTTAGCTTTAAATTCACGTCCATCTTCAAGCTTCACAGTGATTTTATCTGCTTGATCAATAACGTGATTATTTGTTAGTACATAGCCTTTTTCCGCATTAATAATCACTCCTGAACCGATACCTTTAAAGCTACGTGGTGAATTATCACCAAAAACATCAGGGCCGAAGAAAAACTTGAATTCTTCGGGAATATCATCAGTTTGGAAACGTGATTTTTGTTTTCCTTCTACAGCAATGGATACAACAGCGGGCAGAACTCGTTGCAACATTGGGGCTAAACTGGGTACAGTTTGACCTTCTACTTGAACGGGTAAATTAGCGTGAGAGACCATTGATGTGCTTAATACCGTTAAGCCTAATGCGATACTTGTTAACAAAAAGTTTTTTCTTTTCACTTAATTTCTCCATGTCATTCTTAAGTTGTTATTTTAAGGTATGAACAAATTTTCGTTTTTAAAGAGAAAAAATGGCATATTTTTATCGCTTATTTTTCGTAGAAAATTTGTTCGTTGTTCAGCTTAAGACAAAGGAAATGGGAAATTGTTCGAAAATAAGGTGCAAAATTTTCTGTTTTCACAAAGAAAGCTCACAAGCACTAGATCTGAGCAAATTCACCCCTATATAACCTTATTTTGCTTAAAAAAGTGCGGTACTATTTTACCAAAATTTTTTGCACCGTAGCGGCGACATCTTCTGCTTGCATAATGGTCGAAATCACCGCGACACCGTCTGCACCGGCTTGTAAAAGTGCAGGAACGTGTTCGGTTTTAATTCCGCCAATCGCAACCAAAGGCTTGCTAATACCTTGTTCACGCAAAAATTGCACAAAATGGATCCCTACATCTGGCGCGGCGTCGGCCTTGGAAAAGGTCGGGAAAATCGGGCCGCAACCATAATAATCTACGCCATTGAACGCATTATGTTGCTGTGCTTGTTGCAAGGTATTTACCGACAAACCGATGAGCATTTTACCTTGAATTTGTTGAGCCAGCTTATCCACGGCAAAATCTTTTTGCCCAACGTGAATGCCGTCTGCGTGCAATTTTTCTGCCAGCTTCACATCATTATTCATAATAAAAGGCACATTATATTGTTGGCATAAATCTTGGCATTGGCGGGCAAGTTGCTCAATTTGTTGCGGATTTTGCAAGGAAAATTGTCCTTTTTCACGAAATTGATAACAAGTAACGCCAGCCTTTAATGCCTGTTCTAAACGATCTAATAAAGTTTGTTGTGGGTGGCTTGCATTATATTCTGGCAGATGACGACAATCTTGCGTGCCGGCGACTAAATAACAGCGTAAAATTGATTTATCCATTTTTTTGCTCCTGTGAATAAGCCCAGTGATTAGTTGGGCCGTGTCCATGTCCGATATTTAAAGGGTGCGTGATGGCGCTGGTGATAAAGGCTTTAGCGGTTTTGCAGGCTTGCTCCAAAGATTGCCCTTTGGCAAGTTCAGCGGTTAAGCAAGCGGAAAACGTGCAGCCTGTGCCGTGGGTGTGTGGCGTGTTAAAGCGTGGGCTTTCCAAGACAAAAGATTGTGTTGGCGTGAAAATAAAATCTTGGCATAGCACACTTTCACTGTTTTGCTGATGACCACCTTTTATAATCACGGTTTTTGCGCCCATTTGTTGTAAACGTGCTGCAATTTTTGCAATACTGTGTTGATTTTCTGCTTTCAACCCTGTTAAGGCTTCCGCTTCAGGCAGGTTTGGCGTTAGCACATCGGCTAAAGGCAATAATTGCTCACGCATCGCTTGAATTGCAGATTGTTGCAATAAACTTGCGCCGCCTTTGGCGATCATCACGGGATCGATAACTACGTTCGTAAATGGGTGTTGACGCAAAAAAGCAGCCACAGTTTGGATAATTTCAGCCGTGCCGAGCATACCAATTTTTACTGCATTAGGCGTGAAATCTTCTACAATTGCCTTGAGTTGTGCGTTAATGGTGCTAAGGGGGATTAAATGAATATCCGTTACGCCTAAGGTGTTTTGTGCAGTAACGGCGGTGATCACGCTCATTCCAAATACATTACGCATTTGAAAGGTTTTCAGATCAGCTTGAATACCCGCACCGCCGCCGCTGTCTGAGCCAGCAATGGTCAGGGCCTGTGCAATATGCGCCATTTTTTCTCCTTAATTTAATGAGATTGATTTTTTACATCCATTTGCTATGCTGATTGCTCTATATTAACTCGTGCGAATTGTGCCACTTGTTGCTCATTAAGCTCGCCAAGCTGATCTAAAAGAGCGGTGTAAAATTGCCCATATTTTGTGCTTCCTAACTCTTTCGCAGCCAGTTGCCCTGCCACTGCATAGGCCGTACTGGCTTGCACCACTGCATTAAAAGGTTGGCTTGGATCGACCGCTAAAAACGCCCCTAGCACTGCACCAAGCAAACAGCCTGACCCCGTGATTTTAGGAAACATTGGCGTGCCGTTATCAATGGCGGCTACTTGCATACCATCGCTGATGTAATCCACCGCACCGCTCACCGCCACAACACATTGATGACGTAGTGCGGCAAGTTTTGCAATTTGTGCCACATCGCCTTCGCCTTGCCCAGCATCTACCCCTTTCGCAGCCCAATTCACTCCAGCTAACTGAGCGATTTCCCCTGCATTACCACGAATAGCGGTGAATTTTACCGTGTTAAATAATTCGGCGACCACGTCCTTGCGATATTGCGTTGCACCGACGCCCACAGGATCAAGCACGACTGGAATGCCAGCTTTATTCGCCGCTTTGCCTGCCGCCAACATAGCTTTCACCTTGAAAGGATCGAGCGTACCAATGTTTATCACTAAGGCAGCACTAAATTGGGCAAGATCCGCCATTTCTTCTTCCGCATCAGCCATAATTGGTGATGCGCCCAAGGCTAACAGCCCATTTGCTACATAGTTTGCCACTACAATGTTGGTAATGTTATGAATTAAAGGATTGGTTTGGCGAATTTTCGTGATTAAATTAAAGTCCATTTTTTTCTCCTATGAATAAAAACTAAGTGTAAAAATAGCCCAATCACATTGCCTTTATAATGAAAAAATCATCTATAAAATCAATGCGATAGGGTATTGGTTTGCGAAATAATGATTTGAAAATAGAAAAGAGAAGATAAAGTGCGGTCAAAAATACACAGATTTTTTACAAAAAGCGTTTTCATAATAAGTTTCCTACGTCAGTACTAACTGGATCAGGTTCAACGGGTATAATCTCAGCTACGCAAAGCAGCACCCCGACTATTAATGGTTTCACTTTACAAAGAAATGGACAGAAACACAATCTCATCATTCAGAATTTCATCATTTTGAGAAAAGTATTTTTTCGTTTTGCGATCACGATCGCAAAAATTGTGTAGTGCAATTGCGAAAGTGCGGTGTTTTTTTCATCATATTTTTATTTGTAAGGATAAATTTTAATCTTATGCAGGAATGAAATTTTCGCTTAAATTAGACGTAATTTTATGGCTGATTATTGGTGCCGGCTTGAGCTTACTTTATGTGCCGAAAGCTTTATTACTTGGTGTTGAGTTAATACTTTGTACTGTGGGGATTGGTATTTTAGCTGTTTTGATGGCCTATCTTTTCGCCTATTATAAAATCGCAAAAGGACTGGCTTACGGCGTGATTTTTGTGTTGAGTTTGGGGTATTTTCATCATCAAGCTCAGCAAATGTTGAGGCAAGCAGAGCAGATTGCAAGTTTAAACAAGATCAGCATTCCAATTAAGATTGAAAAAATTTTACATCAGCAAGATTATCAAACTGTGATCGCCACAGGGAAATTGGCAGAAAATTTATCTAGCCAGCGAATATATTTGCAATGGCAAAAAAACACAGTAGATAAAGAGCAAATTAAAACAGGGCAAATTTGGCAAGCAGAATTATTGCTCAAACCCTTATCAAGCCGTTTAAATCAAGGGGGCTTTGATCGGCAAAAATGGTATTTCTCACAAGGTATCACGGCCTATGGCAGAGTAAAAAGTGCGGTGCAAATTTCGCAAGATTTTGCGCGGCGAGAGCGATTATTGCAAGCCAGTTTTCAGCAGACTCAAGGCTTACCAATGCAAGGATTATTGTTGGCATTGGGCTTTGGTGAACGGGCGTGGCTTAATGCAGAACACTGGCAAATTTATCAGAAAACCAACACAGCACATTTAATTGCCATTTCTGGATTGCATATTGGTTTGGCTATGTTGCTTGGTTTTGCTCTTGCTAGAGCGGTGCAGTTTTTCTTGCCTACGCACCGAATAGGGGCGATTTTGCCATTATTGTGCGGCGCTTTTATTGCTTTAATTTATGCTCAGCTGGCTGGATTTTCTATTCCTACCTTAAGGGCGTTGCTTGCCTTGGGATTGGTATGTTTGATCCGAGTGCTACGCTGTTATTATACGCCTTGGCAATATTTTCAATGTGTGGTGGCATTGCTCATTTTATGGGAGCCGCTGATGTTACTTTCCGTTAGTTTTTGGCTGTCCGTGGGGGCGGTGACGAGCCTGATTTTGTGGTATCAACTTGTGCCGTTAGATTTAATCCAATGGCAAATTTATCCCATTAAAAATCAGTGGGCGAAAAAAATCCTACGCTGGATTTTTTCCTTATTTCATCTACAACTCGGTTTATTATGTTTATTTACCCCAATTCAGTTTTATTTTTTTCACGGAACGTCCTTGTCGGGAATGATGGCTAATCTGTTAGTCGTGCCAGTGTTTAGTTTATGTCTTGTGCCAATGGTACTGTTTGCAGTGTTGAGCCAAGGCGCGTTTAATTCGTGGCAAGGGGCGAATTATTTAGCAGAAAAAATCACGGTGTTGCTCAGTCAATGGCAAGGGAATTGGATCGATTTGTCAGAAAATCAATCGCAATGGATCGTCATTTTTTTGCTCATTTTGGGGCTGGGGTATGTTTTTTATTTGCAAAAATCTTCGCAAAAATTGCGACAAAAAGTGGCGAAAAAATCGATCTTAGTAGGGAAAAAGACGATCTCTCTCAATGAAGAAAAATTGCCTAATCCGTTATTTTTACAAAAAGTGAAGCCTATTTTTGCTGGCTTACTGGGAATAATGTTGATTAATTTGGCGTGGCAAGGGATCAATGCCCCTAAATGGCGATTGGAAACTCTAGATGTAGGGCAGGGCTTGGCAACATTATTGGTAAAAAATCAGCGTGGCATTTTATATGATACGGGGGCCGCGTGGCGTGGGGGAAGTATGGCAGAGCTAGAAATTTTGCCTTATTTGCAACGGCAGGGGATCGTGCTAGATAAGCTGATTTTGAGTCACGATGATAACGATCATTCAGGGGGGGCAGGCGTGATTTTACAGACGTTTCCACAAGCAGAGTTGATTACACCGTCAGAAAAAAATCACGCAAAAAACCACCGCACTTTTTGCCTTCTGGGGCAACAATGGCAGTGGCAAGGATTACACATTACTGCGCTTTCTCCGCAAAAGATCCGCGAGCGTGCCGAAAATCCAGATTCTTGCGTGTTGTTGATTGATGATGGGCAGTATAAGGTGCTTTTAACTGGTGATGCCGATAGCCAAACAGAGCGGCAATTTGCTGATTTAGCTGGAAAAATAGAGATATTGCAAGTAGGGCATCACGGCAGCAAAACGTCTAGCAGTGAATATTTGGTTAAAACAATACAGCCCAAGATCGCATTAATTTCTAGCAGCCGTGGTAATTCTTGGCATTTCCCCCATTCTGTAGTGTTGGAACGCCTAAAGGAGCAACAAAGTGCGGTGTATAATACGGCAGATGTTGGGCAGATCAGCCTGTTATTTTTCCCCGAACAGATAAAAATTCATACCGCAAGATCGGAATTTTCCCCTTGGTATAGGGGATTAAGTATCGGGGATTAATTGGCTTGTCAGCAAAATAAAGGTAAAATGGCAAAGTTTTCTAACTGAAATGAATCAATTATGCAAGATAAAGATTTAACAACGCTGCAAACTTTTAAACGCTTATGGCCGATTATTGCCCCTTTTAAAGCAGGCTTAATTGCCGCAGCAATTACCTTAGTATTCAATGCCTTAGCAGATGCCTCTCTTATTCAAATGCTTAAACCTTTGCTTGATGACGGTTTTGGCAAAGCGGACGTGAGCTTTTTACGCATAATGGCTGTGGTGGTTGTACTGTTGATTATTGTGCGCGGTGTAACAAGTTTTGTTTCAACTTATTGTTTAGGTTGGGTGTCAGGCAAAGTAGTGATGACCATTCGTCGCCGTTTATTTAAGCATTTAATGTATATGCCAGTACCGTTTTTTGATCAAAATTCAGCGGGTAAATTGCTTTCGCGTATTACTTACGATAGCGAACAAGTCGCCAATTCTTCATCAGGATCGTTGGTGACCATTGTGCGTGAAGGGGCGTATATTATCTCTTTACTTGGCGTGATGATTTATACCAGTTGGCAGCTTTCTTTAGTGCTTTTTGTGATTGGGCCGATTATTGCGGTGCTAATTCGTATAGTATCGAAGAAATTTCGTGAGTTAGGTAAAAATATGCAAAACTCCATGGGCGAGCTGACTTCTTCTGCAGAACAAATGCTGAAAGGGCATCGCGTGGTGCTTTCTTTCGGGGGGCAAAAAATTGAAGAAGAACGTTTTAATAAAGTGAGTAATGATATGCGCCGTAAGGGTATGAAAGTGATGGTAGCTGATGCCATTTCTGATCCTGTGGTGCAAATTATTGCCTCTTTCGCCTTGTCTGCGGTGCTTTATTTGGCAACAGTACCAGAAATTATGAGCCAAAACCTAACGGCAGGCTCTTTCACGGTGGTGTTTTCTTCAATGCTGGCAATGATGCGCCCATTGAAATCTTTAACTAACGTGAATGCGCAATTCCAGCGTGGTATGGCGGCTTGTCAAACTCTGTTTGCTATTTTGGATATGGCAACTGAGAAAGACAACGGTACTTACGAAGTAGAAAAAGCGAAAGGAAATATTGCCTTCAAAGATGTTACTTTTAGCTATTCAGGTAAAGATCAGCCTGCGTTAAATCATATTTCTTTTGAAATTCCGCAAGGCAAAACCGTGGCATTGGTAGGGCGTTCTGGCTCAGGGAAATCAACCATTGCTAATTTGGTTACGCGCTTTTATGAGATTGATCAAGGGGAAATCACCCTTGATGGCGTGAATATTCAAGATTATACGCTGAATAATCTGCGTGAAAACTGTGCGGTAGTATCACAACAAGTGCATTTATTTAATGATACTATTGCCAATAATATTGCCTATGCCGCGACAGATAAATACAGCCGTGAAGATATTATCAAAGCGGCCAAAGCGGCGCATGCAATGGAATTTATTGAAAAATTAGAAGACGGTTTAGACACCGTGATTGGCGAAAACGGTGCAAGTTTATCAGGCGGACAACGTCAGCGTTTGGCGATTGCGCGTGCCTTGTTGCGTAATTCTCCTGTATTGATTTTAGATGAAGCGACTTCTGCGCTGGATACGGAATCTGAACGTGCGATTCAAGCCGCGCTTGAAGAATTGCAAAAAGAGCGCACGGTTTTAGTGATTGCCCACCGTTTATCTACTATTGAAAAAGCCGATGAAATTTTGGTAATTGAACACGGTGAAATTAAAGAACGTGGTACGCACCAAGCGTTGCTGGCATTAAATGGTGCTTACAAACAGCTACATCAAATGCAATTTAATCATTAATCTTATTTTGTTGTACGTATTTTCAGCGTACACCAATTTATCCATTTTGATGAGGTGATAATGAATTTTTGGTATCAATCTAACCTTTTGGCAATTCTGCTAAAGTGGTTATTATCACCTTTCGCCCTGTTATTTTTACTCATCACTCGCCTGCGTGCGTGGCTATATCAGCGGGGAATTTTGGCTTCTTACAAAGCGCCTGTGCCTGTGGTGATTGTGGGCAATTTATCTGTTGGTGGAAACGGCAAAACCCCTGTGGTCATCTGGTTAGTGCAGCAATTACAGCAACGAGGCATTCAAGTTGGCGTGATTTCGCGCGGTTATGGGAGCAAAGCAAAAAGTTATCCCCGTTTGGTGGCAAGTCAAGATGATCCTGTGCAAACGGGCGATGAACCATTATTAATTGCCAAACGTACCAATGCTCCTGTGTGTATTTCACCAAACCGTCAGCAGGCGATAGAACATTTACTAACGCATTTTCCTTGCCAAGTGATTATTAGCGATGACGGTTTACAGCATTATAAATTGCAACGCGATAAAGAAATTGTGGTGCTTGATGCTCAGCGCCAATTTGGTAATGGTTTTGTGTTGCCCGCAGGACCACTGCGCGAGCCAATTTGCCGTTTAAAATCTGTCGATTGGATTATCAATAACGGTGCAGAAACGCCTTTTAGCCAAACGGTAATGACATTAACACCGCACGTTGCCATTCATTTGCAAACGGGTGAAAAGCGTCCTTTAAAGGATTTTGCTGGACAAAACATCACTGCCATTGCAGGCATTGGCAACCCACAGCGTTTTTTCACAATGTTGCAAAAGTTGACGATAAATGTGGGGGAAACCCAAGCTTTTCAAGATCATCAAGCTTATGATCTCAGGTTATTTGAAAAATTTGAAAAAAAACAACCGCTCTTTATGACCGAAAAAGATGCGGTTAAATGCCAAGATTTTGCGCAATCCAATTGGTGGTATGTGCCTGTTGAAGCAGAAATTAATGATGAACAAAGTGAACAATTTATTGCCGCATTGATCCAACAAGTAAAAACTGCGTCAAAAAGCACCGCACTTTAATTTATCTGTTTTATGCACCGCCTGATGAAGCGGTTAAATATAGCCTTCTGAAAAGAAGTGGAGAAACTTTAATGAACGAAAAACTACTCGATATTCTCGCTTGCCCCATTTGTCAAGGGCGTTTGAAATATGATAAAGAAAATGAACAGTTGATTTGCACCTTTGAGCAACTGGCTTACCCCATTGAGCAGGGCATTCCTGTGTTGTTAGCGGAGCGTGCAATTTCCTTGCAATCAGAAAACCAGAAACAAGAAAAAGCGCAACAAGAAGGAGCAGAATAATGACAAAATTTACGGTAATTATCCCAGCACGTTTTGCTTCAAGCCGCTTACCCGGTAAGCCCTTGGCTGATATTGCGGGTAAACCGATGATCGCCCACGTTTGGCAAAAAGCACAGCAATCAGGTGCGAGTCGTGTGGTGGTGGCAACGGATAACCAAGCAGTGGCAGAAGCCGTGCAAGCCTTTGGCGGGGAAGTTTGTATGACTTCAGAACATCATAATTCAGGCACGGAACGCTTGGCAGAAGTTGTGGAGAAATTAGCCCTTGCCGATGATGAAATTGTGGTGAATATTCAAGGTGATGAGCCGTTAATTCCCCCTGTGATCGTGCAGCAAGTAGCGGATAATTTGGCAAAAAATGGCGTGAAAATGGCGACCCTTGCCGTTCCACTGAATGATGCGGAAGAATTATTTAACCCGAATGTGGTGAAAGCGGTGGCGGATCAATCGGGCAATGTATTATATTTTTCCCGCGCGCCAATCCCTTGGAATCGCGATCAGTTTGCCGGTTTATCTGATGAACAAAAAACGCAACTTGTGCTACAAAGCCAGTATTTACGTCACATTGGCATTTATGCTTACCGTGCAGGCTTCATCAAGCAATATGTACAATGGCAACCTTCAGCGTTAGAAAATATTGAATCGTTAGAACAGCTACGCGTGTTGTGGTATGGCGAAAAAATTCATATTGATTTAGCGAAAGAAGTGCCTGCGGTCGGCGTGGATACGCCAGAAGATTTAGAAAAAGTGCGGGCGATTTTAACGTAATTTTTAAATTTTATTCCTTGGGCGATGTTTCGCCCATTCTTTTTTATCAGCAGATCCTAATGTTTTTAAAATGACCTTTGATGCCAAAAAGTTTCTCGCTAATGTAACCCACGATCCTGGGGTTTATCGTATGTATGACGATAAAGATCAGGTGATTTATGTGGGCAAAGCGAAAGATTTAAAAAAACGCTTATCCAGTTATTTTCGGGCCAATTTATCCAGTAAAAAAACGGAAGCCTTAGTTGCCAGCATTCATCGCATTGAAACTACCATCACGTCAAGCGAAACAGAAGCCTTGCTGTTAGAGCATAATTATATTAAAACCTACCAGCCACGCTATAACGTGCTATTGCGTGATGACAAATCTTACCCCTATATTTTGCTCACCAAAGAATGCCATCCGAGAATCACCGCCTATCGGGGAAGTAAAAAAATTCAAGGCGAATATTTTGGCCCTTATCCTAACGCTGGGGCAGTGCGCGAAACGTTTTCTTTATTGCAAAAATTGTTCCCTGTACGGCAATGTGAAAATTCCGTTTATCGCAATCGTTCACGCCCTTGTTTGCAATATCAAATAGGACGTTGTTCCGCGCCTTGTGTGTCGGGCTATATTTCTGATGAAGATTATAACCAACAAGTGAGTTTTGCTCGCCTTTTCTTACAAGGCAAGGATCAACAAGTGTTGGAGCATCTTGTGGCAAAAATGGAGCAAGCAAGCCAAGTGCTAAATTTTGAAGAAGCCGCACGAATACGGGATCAAATTCAAGCGGTGCGTGCGGTGATTGAAAAACAATTTGTTAGCAACGATCGCCTTGATGATATTGATATTATCGCCATTGCCTACCAACTTGGCATTGCTTGCGTGCAGGTGCTGTTTATTCGACAAGGCAAGGTTTTGGGTAACCGCAGTTATTTTCCTAAAGTGCCTGCTAATACGGATTTATCTGAACTTACCGCCACGTTCGTAGGGCAATTTTATTTGCAGGCGCACCAAGGGCGAACCGTACCAAACACCATTATTGTGGATCATAAATTGGCAGAAAAAGCCCAATTAGAAACCCTGCTCGCCGAACAAGCAGGGCGAAAAGTGCAAATTCAAGACATTGCCAAAGGGGATAAAAGCAAATATTTACAGCTCGCACAAATGAATGCCAAAGCCGCATTGGTTACCCAACTGAAACAATCTACCTTGATCCACGAACGCTATCAAGCGTTGCAAGAGTTGCTTGGCATTGAAAAAATCCAACGAATGGAATGTTTTGACATCAGCCACACAATGGGCGAACAAACCATTGCTTCCTGCGTGGTATTCAATCAAGACGGGCCGTTGAAATCCGATTATCGCCGTTTTAATATCACCGGTATTACTGGCGGTGATGATTATGCTGCAATGGAACAAGCCTTATTGAAACGCTATGATAAAGATCTGGACGCAGAAAAAATTCCTGATGTAATCTTTATTGACGGCGGCAAAGGGCAACTTAACCGCGCCTTGCAAGTGTTCGAACAACTGAACGTAAAATGGGACAAAAAACGACCGCACTTAATCGGCGTAGCAAAAGGTGTGGATCGCCGCGCAGGTTTGGAAACGCTCATCATCAGCAAGCAAGATCGCGAAATCAATCTACCACCAGACAGCCTTGCCTTGCACTTAATCCAACATATTCGTGATGAAAGCCATAACCACGCCATCAGCGGACACCGCAAAAAACGCCAAAAAGCCTTCACTCAAAGCGGATTAGAAACCATCGAAGGCGTTGGCGCAAAACGCCGCCAAGCCCTATTAAAATACCTTGGCGGAATGCAAGGCGTGAAAAAAGCCACCCTTGACGAAATCGCTTCCGTGCCGGGCATCTCAAAAGCGCTAGCAGAGAAAATTTTTGAGGCGATGAAGGGGGAGTAGGATAAACCAAAAATTTGGTTTTTGATGTCAATTAGAAATAAAACTTGCATTAACAGTGAATGGTGCAAGTTTTATTTTTATAATGTAAGCGTTATTTTTTAAGTAAATTAATAATCTCATTCAAAGATTTAATTTCATTATCTTTTTGCTGTAAAAGCAAATCTTTTGAATGCAATAATTGTTGCTGATTTTCAATAATCAATTTTAATTTTTCTAATTCTAAATGTACAGCATTATCAGTAGAGTAGTAATTTGCAATATTATGATTATTATTTTCACCAAAATACCACATTGGCATTCTTTTATCTAAATCAATTAAATCATTTACACTAATATTAAATATATTGGCAATTTGTTCTAACTTGTCATAATGCAATTTTGATTGTCCACGTTCTATCTTGGCATAACCTGTTACCGACATTCCCATTCTATCAGCCATTTCTTCTTGCGACCATTGGCGGATTTCTCGCATCACACGAACTTTATCATAGATTTCCATACTTTAACCTTCCAAGTAAATTGCGATTAACTTAATTTTTCTGAGTATATCACTTTTTAATCATAGGGGCTATGTTGTTTTGCGGTAAGGTTTTGAGTTTTTTTAGTAACTAAAAGAGTTATTTTATCAAAGATTAGTCTATGGATTAGTTGCTAAATACTATGATAAATTCATATAAAGAGTTACAAATAGAAGAGTTACTTAATGAATGCCATTTAGTATAAATGATAATAGTATTTTATTAGTAGATTTAGATAATACATTAGTGTTCACTGATACAGCTAATAATTTAGCTTATATAGAGGCCATACAATGTTACTATCCAAATTTTCAATTTGACTTTTCATATAGAATTACCAGAGGCAATCTTTTTTATTTATTAAAATCATATTCAGGCTATGAGAATGTTATGCATCCTATTATAGAAAGAAAAGAAGTGTTTTATGAAAAGTATTTAAGTACTATTGAATTAAATGGCTATATTTATAATATCTTAAAGGAACATGATCCGAACAGATGTTTTATAATTACAAATGCAGGACTGAGAAGGGTTATAAGTATTATAGACTATTTTGGACTTAATGATTTTTTCAGATATATTTTTTCAATTAGAAGAGATAAATATAAGATATTGTTTGGTTTTAATTTCTTTTATGAGAATAAAGATAAGGTTTTTGTATTTGAAAATGACGAAAATGAAATATGTTTCCTAAATAACATACTTAGTTCAGAGCAAATTTTTATATTTTAAAAACAAATGAAATAAAAAGGAGTCTTATAATGAGATTAATTAAGAGGATTTTTGAAGGTGCTTTTGATTCACATACAGAACTGGAAAGCTTCACTCTTGAAAAAAATGAATATTTATCAGTAGATATCAAAGGATTTTACAGATATGAACATTATGGATATTATGATGATAGAACTCCAAAATATATTAATTTATTAAAAAATGATTTCAATGATAAAAAACAATTTGAATTAGATTCTGCTGTTAAAGAACTAAAAGGTAGTCTATCTAATGAGATTAAATTTATTTTAGATAACCTAGGATGGGGGGTTGATAAATCATCTATTTGTGTTGTTCCAAGAAGCAAGATAAGAGAGACATATACGGCTAGTCAATTGCTGTTTATCCGTACAATAAAAGATGTAATAAATACTCATTTCATTACGAATTCTGGTTTCGATGGAACAGATTATATATTAAGAAAAACTAATACAAGGACGACTCATCTTAATAAAAAGGGCTATGGTCGAGATGGTGATATGCCTTATAAAGGGATCTCTAATGATACTTGTATTTTTTCAAATAATATAAAAGGTAAAAATATTTTATTAATAGATGATCTTTATACAAAAACAATTAATGTTATTGAAGATATGGTCCAAGCACTCTTGGATCATGGGGCTAGACAGGTAGCAGTGTATGCTATAGGTATACTATGCTTAAAAATACTATGCTCAATAAAGTTAATAAAGAAAATATTCCTACTAGAGTTAATTATTATGCCTCATCATATGGCAAACCTTTTGTACTTGATGATATACCTGATGATGATATAGAAACAACCATTTTAATTTATAAAATAAAACTAGGAGAAGTAATGAAATATACTGAAAATGCACTTAATGTCCTTACTGCTAAAACTTTTAAAGGTATTGGAAATGCTTGGATTAATCAGAATATAATAGGTACATTAAGCTATGAAATAATTGTGGAACGTCTTAAAGAAAAAACTAAGGAAGATATAACGGATGATATTTTTCTAGAAAGACGTGAAGATATTAATAGGCAAATTTTAAAATTAGAAAATAGTTGTGATGGAATCGTAGCCATAGGTGATAAAAATTTTCCTTATTTAAGGGGAAATATTAAATCTAGCGATAAGCCTGTCGTATTATTTTATAAAGGAGATATTTCTTTATTAGATAAAAATAGTTTTAATGTTGCAGTTATTGGTGTTTTAAACCCTGATCCAGATACAGAAATTGATGAAAGAAAAGTGGTTAGCTCTCTGGTGGCTGAAAGTGCAACAATTGTAAGTGGATTAGCATTTGGTTGTGATTCAATTGCACACGATGAAACACTAAATTCAAATGGGGCAACTGTAGCGGTATTGCCTAGTCCACTGAATAATATTTTGCAGTCTAGGAATTATGAGCTAGCAGTAAAAATTGTAGAGAATCAAGGGCTGCTAATTACTGAATATTATACTGAACCTGAGAACGTTATGGCTTTAAGTTCAAGGTATATTGCAAGAGATCGATTACAAGCATTATTTAGTGATACTGTAGTTTTATCTGCTAGTTATGCTCCAGATAGTATTGATCCAAATAATCCAAAACCAGATAGTGGATCTCGACACGCCATGGAAAAAGCAAAAGAGTATGGATTAAAGAGAGCTGTTATTTATAACTCAAAAAATGTCGGTAACCCTAAGTATGATTTAAATAGAAGAATTATAAATAGTGATAAGAATGTTATTGTAATAGATCCATTGTCTATATCTAAGGGGATTAGTGAAATTGTAAATCAAGATAATAATGGAATTGTAATTTTTAGTGATAGTGAACAAGGATCATTATTTTGATTCTTATAAAGAAACTACTGTGCATAAATGAAAAGGCTAACCCAGTTAGCCTTTAATTTACCCAATCTTGCCAATGTAACTCTTCAATTCGTTGGAACTCTTTTACATTATGGGTAACTAGCACCGCATTTACAGCCAAAGCGTGGCAAGCAATCCATAAATCATTATTACCAATTGGCGTGCCTTGGTGTTTTAGCCTATGCGACCACTTAGCATAATATTCACAAATTTTTTCAGTGGGGTAAAGCACAGAAATACGCTGAGTGATTTGGCTGATTTTTTCTAATGCTTTTTGTGGATTTGAACTTCCGTTTGCACCTTTGAGTAACTCGGCATAAGTGATAAAACTCATCACCAGTTGATCGGACGGAAGAAGTTGTCCTACGCGTTCCGCTACGGCAAGCGGTTTATTCTTCATTAAATAAATCAGAATGTTGGTATCGAGCATATAGATCATAATTCTTCTCGTTCTTGTGGCGGTGCAATATCCTGATTTTCCAATGCTTCAATAAAACTTTCATCAAAGCCTGAAAATAATTCAAGAAAGCTTAGATCCGCTTTAGGTTTAAAAGGGCGTAAAATAATATCACCATCTTCACCTTGTAGAATCTCTACGGTATCCACATCTAAACGAAAACTTGAAGGAATCCGTACGGCTTGACTATTTCCACTTTTAAAAACTTTTGTCATCATCTTGATGCTCCTTTTGTATATACATCTTATTTTTCGTAGATACAAGATAACACAGTTGGTTTAAAAAGCAATGCTTAGTTTGTCTAATATTTCAATCAATCCTACAACCACCGCACCAACCAACAATTATGAATATGCTTATTACGTTCAAAATCTAATGGCAAGGTTTTGGTGGAAATTTCTACCGCACTTAAGCCGAGATTGGCGATGCCGTCAAAGTCCATTTTGAATTTTTGTTTATTGTTGGAAAAGACGATTGTGCCGTTTGGGCGTAAAACACGTTTTAAGTGGGTGAATAATTGAACGTGATCACGTTGTACGTCCCAGCTGTTTTCCATTCGTTTGGAATTAGAGAACGTAGGGGGATCAACGAAAATCAAATCAAACTGGCGGTCGCATTTTTCTAGCCATTGTAGGCAATCGCTTTGGATCAATTTGTGCTGTTTGCCTTCGATGTCATTTAATATTAAATTTTGTTCCGCCCAGTTAAGATAAGTATTAGACATATCTACGGTGGTGGTGGATTTCGCGCCACCTAGTGCGGCGTGAACGGTGGCAGAGCCAGTGTAAGCAAACAAATTCAGGAAATCTTTGCCTTGCGCCATTTCCCCCAGCATTTTGCGGGTTAAGCGGTGATCCAAAAATAGCCCGGTGTCTAAATAATCGGTTAAATTCACCCAAAGTTTCGCACCATATTCTTCCACATAGAAATAATCGCCTTTGTTGGCCAGTTTTTCATATTGATTTGTGCCTTTTTGTTTTTGGCGAACTTTTAGCACCAATTTATTGGTTTCCACGCCTGTTACGGCAAGAGTGGCGGTTACCGCATCAAGCAAACGTTGACGTGCTTTGTTTTCATCAATATTTTTTGGCGCGGCGTATTCTTGCACTACAATATGATCTAAATAACGATCCACCGCCACGTTATATTCAGGCAAATCTGCATCGTATAGGCGGTAAGCATTAATGCCTTGCTGTTTTGCCCATTTTTCAATTTTCTTGCTATTTTTTTCTAAGCGGTTAGCGAAATCTTGTGCAACAGGCGGATTTTCCGTTGCAAAAACTTGTCCATTTTGCACCGCACTTTCCATTTGTTGCAAAGGCTTTTCGGCAATCTGATAGTTTTTTTGTACGCAATCTAGCGGGCCATTTTTCGCTTTAAATTGGCGATGAGAGCGTAAGCGCAAGCAATCCAGCAAGGCAGGTTCTGCACTAAAAATCGACGCATTCCAACCACCGAATTGCTGTTTTAAACGTTGTCCAAATACGGAATACAGGGCAATAAGCGCTGGGGTTGTACCTAAGCGTTCACCATAAGGCGGATTACAAATCAACGTGCCTTTTTCATCTGTTGGATTTTTCAGCGCTGCCACATCTCCTTGTTTCCACTCTATTAAATGGGCAACACCGGCATTTTTCGCATTGCGTTGCGCTTTTTGTAACACACGGTGATCTAAATCAAAGCCATAAAAATGGGCTTGAGCCTGCTGTGAACCTTGCTCGGCAAGGGCGATGGCTTGGTCTTTCACTTTTTGCCAAGCCTGCGGATTATGCCCTTTCCAGAAATCAAAACCCCAATGCAAACGGTGCAACTGCGGTGCAATTTGGGCTTCCATTTGTGCCGCTTCAATCAACAATGTGCCTGAACCGCACATTGGATCAACCAACGGTGTGCCTTGTTGCCAGCCAGAACGCAACACAATGGCCGCCGCCAAGGTTTCACGCAATGGCGCAGCGCCTGTGTCTTCACGGTAGCCACGCAAATGCAAGGCATCGACACTTAAATCAAGAGAAAGAATGAAATCATCACGGTTTAAATAGGCGTGAATGCGAATATCAGGATTGTCTTTATCTACGCTTGGGCGTGATTTGCCTTGTCGTTCAAAATAATCCACAATGCCATCTTTCACACGCATTGCGCCAAATTGGCTATGACGAATTTCACGGTTTGTGCCGTTAAAATCCACCATAAATTGACTGCGTTCGTCAAAAATATCCAACCAATTTTGCCCGATGACGGTAGAATAAAGATCCAAATCGCTATAAATTTTGCTTTGTGTCAAAGGCAGTAAAATGCGCGAGCTAAGCCTTGACCACAACAGCGTGCGGTAAAGGGTTTCTTCATCGGCTAAATAATGTACGCCCCCTTGCGCAATTTGACATTCTTGTGCGCCAAGTTCGCTGAGTTCGGTTTTTAATAATTCTTCAAAGCCACGGGCGGTGGTGGCAAATAATTTTTTCATTGGCATCTCTTGTGCTTTATCAAAAAGAATGGCGGGATTATAACAGAGCCACAAAGTGCGGTCGATTTTAATTCTGTTTTTATGCAAAAGAAAAGAGCGAACAAGGCGTTCGCTCTAAGAAGAAAAGATTGTTATTTCAAACAGTTATAATAGCTATCGGCGGTAAATTGTAAGAAATTGGCATAGGAATTTTTGCCTAATTTAACGCTGTCGCCCATTGGATCTAAACGCCCTACATTCACCCCTGTGGCGTTGTGTAAGCTGTCGATAACTTTTGGCGTGAATTGCGGTTCGGCAAATAAACAGCTGACTTTGTGTTCTTCAATTTCTTCTTTGATTTCAGCCAGTTTTTTTGCCCCCGGTGCAACCAATGGATTAATGGTAAACGCGCCCACTTGGTTTAAATCATAAGCCTTATTGAAATAGGTGTAGGCATCGTGGAAGACATAGAACCCTTTTTGCTGAACAGGTGCAAGTTGTTGTTTTATTTTGCTATTTTGCTCGCTCAAAGTGCGGTTAAATTCTGCTAAATTTTGTGCGATTAGCGCTTTTTTATCAGGATATTGGCTAGTTAATTTATCCGCGAGTTTTTCTGCCACGAGCTGACTAATTTGTGGTGAATACCAAATATGCCAGTTTACTTCTAAATTTGCTTGACCTTCTTCGTGTTCATCGTGATGATGAATCTGGTCGTGGTCGTGGTCGTGGTCGTGGTCGTGGTCGTGGTCGTGGTGATGATGCTCGCCTTTATAAAGCATATCAACAGGAATTTCACTCATTGTTGCGATGGTAATCACTTTGCTTGGATCTACATTTTTTTTCAATGACCCCGCCAAAAATTGATCCACATCTTCGCCGATCCATAGCACTAGGTCGGCTGTTTTTAATTTCTGTACATCTGAAGGTTTAAGATGATAATCGTGTGGGGACGCACCTGCTGGAACGAAAACTTGCGTATCGGTTACGCCGTCAGCAATGGACGATGCGATAAAACCTAAGGGTTTAATGGAGGTTACTATGCTTGCATTGGCACTAGTCGCGAAAAAAGTAGCAAGCGCAACGGCGCTGAGTTGAGTTGGAAAACTTGAGATGAATTTACACATTTTTTACCTCGTGAAATAAGTTGTCAAAAAAGGGGATAAAAACTGTGCTTAGCTTATCCCCTTTTCGAAAAAATTGCTATCTTTTTTTTTATTAAAAAATAAGTCATTTAACTGTTGCTAGTAGTTTGTCGATCACCCGAGAAACGGCAAAAAAGCCAAAGGTAGCGGTAATCATCGTTGCCGCACCAAAACCATTGGCGCAGTTCATTGTAGTGGAAACCGCACAATTTCCTTCTTGCTGTGGGAAAATTAATGGCTGAGTAGAGAACACGCAATCTACGCCAAATTTGCGTTTAGGGTTTTGGCTAAAATGATAATCTTTGCGTAAAATTGACCGCACTTTGGCTGCCAATGGATCTTGAATCGTGCGACTTAAATCCGCAATTTGGATTTGGCTCGGATCAGTCTGACCACCCGCACCACCCACGGTGATCACCTTGATTTTATTGCGCTTGCAATAGGCAATCAGTGCAGCTTTGGTTTTTACGCTATCAATGGCATCAATTACATAATCATAGCCACGGCTGAGATAATCCGCCAAATTTCCCTGTGAGAGAAAATCATCAATAATATGCACCTTACAATCAGGATTGATCAACGCAACACGTTCTGCCATCACTTCCGTTTTGAGTTTACCCACATTGTCTGAAATGGCGTGAATTTGGCGATTGGTGTTGGTAACGCAAATGTCGTCCATATCAATCATTGTGATCTCACCAATGCCAGAACGCGCAAGGGCTTCCACCGCCCAAGATCCCACGCCGCCAATGCCAATCACGCAAATGTGTGCTTGGCGTAAACATTGCAAGGCAGCAGGGCGGTAAAGTCGTCCAATACCGCCAAAACGCTGTTCATAATTATCAATACGTTCTGCCATTATTGTAATAACCACACACGGCCATAATGTTTGGATAAGCCTGCGATATGGCCTGCTTCATCACCAATTCCACGATATAAATCAAAGTGATGGCCTTTTACCGCGCCGCCCACATCTAAGGCAATCATCAAATGCAATTTGTGTTCGCCAGTCCAGTTGCCTTTGCGGTCAATTTGCGGCACTTCCACTAACACCACCGAACCAGAAGGAATAACCGAGCGATCGGAAGCAATCGATGCCATTGGTACCAGTGGTACGCCTGCCGAGCCTTTCACTTTACCAGTTGGATCGTTTTTAAAATAAACATAAGAAGGATTGCGTTCTAACAAGGCTTGCAGGCGAGAAGGGTTCGCCTTTGCCCAATCTTTAATGGCTTGGATAGACATTTTTTCTCTGGCAATTTCACCATCTTCGACCAATAAACGCCCAACCGCCACATAATCTAAGCCGTTTTGTCCTGCGTAGGCGAAATAGTTTAAATCGCCATTACCAAAATCTACATAACCACTGCCTTGCACGCCAAGTAGGAAATTGTCGATCATTGAATCGCTGTAAGCTAATTCTAAGCCTTTGCCTCTTAATGCACCGGCATAAATTTGTGCACGGCTCACGCGTTTTAGTGAAGGGCTTGGCATCGCATAAATCGGTTGATTATATTTACCTTGTGGCGTGCGGCGTGCGTGGATAACTGGCGAGTAATAGCCCGTCATCAACACGTTTTGATAGCCATCTTGCCCTTTCATAATCATTGGCTGAATACCAAAACTGGATAGCTCATTGACGTTAGCCCCCGATAAAACCCAGTTAGTGATTTTGCCGTAGCTCACTGCAAATTTGTTGGTTAAGCGAGAAGAATATTGACGCACATTAGAAAGCTGGGTCAAAAAATCCCCTTGATTGATCACTGCACTTCTATTTTCTACAGCAGAAACCGGCATTAAGAATTGTTGCTGATAGCTGCGTCCATCATATTTTGCGCCGAAGATTTTTGGATCTGCCAAGTTATTATTCGAATTTGGCATTTTATTAGAATGGTGCGAGCTTGAACAAGCAGAGAGCAGGCCAATAGCTAAAAGTGCGGTGCATTTTTTGAGAATTTTTGCCGACATCGTTATTTGAAGTTCCTTAATAAAATCATTTGCAATCAAATGGTGTAAAATAACAAAAAACCGCTCAAAGTGATAGCAGTTTTTGCATTCTTTTATTTTTTAGATCAAGAAAAGAACGGTAGAAATTGTATACATTTTGCTTTAAAAGTCAGCTAATTGCTGATTTTTATATCAGTTAAAAGATTTTTTAGGGATTAAGGCTTGCATTAAAAATAAAACAGCGTATAGTACGCCCCCACAGACGCGGGGTGGAGCAGCTTGGTAGCTCGTCGGGCTCATAACCCGAAGGTCGTTGGTTCAAATCCAGCCCCCGCAACCAGATTTTTAACCGCTGATTTTATCAGCGGTTTTTTTATTGTCTGCTTAATTTGTAGCATTGAGCTTAATTTCTTCAATCCAACGCTTAATCAAACGCTTGCCTTCTTCATCTGAACCAAAGCGTTCAAAATCAAAGTCAATGAGTTTTAAGATTTTTGGAATAGAAAAATTTGGCACAATGTTGGAGTAAATATTGGTTGAAATTTAATATATTTGTTTGTGTCATTTTCCTTTTCGTACTTTTTCAATATAGGAAAATATTCTTATTTTAAGGTTATTACAGCTAGGGGGAGTTATTCGGCATCGACCGAATAATCAACGGAAATTAGGATAAAAATGTTTTTTATCAATGAGATAATTTCTGTTTCTTTATTAAGAAGTAAGAAAAAAGTGCGGTGAAATTTTTCAATTTTTCACCGCACTTTTGTGATATGTGTTTATTAAGCTGGTGCTTGGAAGATTACTTGAGCTGCTTTTTGTGTATATTGATTAAGTTGATCAAAATTCATATAGCGATAAGTATCTTCTTTATCTTGCTGTAAATCGGCTACATAGGCTTGGTATTCTTCTGGCGTTGGTAATTTACCGAGTAGAGCCGCCACTGCAGCCAGTTCTGCGGAAGCCAGATACACGTTTGCGCCTTGTCCTAAGCGGTTCGGGAAGTTACGGGTGGAGGTGGACACCACGGTGGCGTTGTTTGCCACGCGCGCTTGGTTACCCATACAAAGTGAACAGCCCGGGATTTCAATACGCGCGCCACTTTTGCCGTAAATGCTGTAATAGCCTTCTTCTGTTAATAGGCTGGCGTCCATTTTAGTTGGTGGCGCAAGCCATAGACGCGTTGGAATCACGTCTTTGAATTTGGCTAATAATTTTCCAGCGGCACGGAAATGCCCAATGTTGGTCATACAAGATCCGATAAACACTTCGTCAATTTTATCTCCTTGCACTTCAGAAAGCAGGCGAGCGTCATCAGGATCATTTGGCGCACATAAAATCGGTTCTTTGATCTCGTTGAGATCGATTTCGATCACGGCGGCATATTCAGCATCAGGATCAGCGCTGAGCAATTCTGGGTTTTCTAACCATTTTTCCATTGCTTTGATACGGCGTTCAAGGGTGCGTGCATCGCCATAGCCTTCTGCAATCATCCATTTGAGCAACACGATATTGGAATTGAGGTATTCAATGATCGGTTCTTTATCTAATTTGATGGTACAAGCCGCTGCAGAGCGTTCAGCAGAGGCATCGGAAAGCTCAAAGGCCTGTTCCACTTTAAGGTGTTCTAGCCCTTCAATTTCTAAAATGCGGCCTGAGAAAATATTTTTCTTGCCTTGTTTTTCTACGGTGAGCAAACCTTGTTGGATCGCATAATAAGGAATGGCGTGTACCAAATCACGCAGGGTGATCCCTGGTTGCATTTCCCCTTTGAAACGCACTAGCACGCTTTCAGGCATATCCAACGGCATTACACCAGTAGCAGCGGCGAACGCCACCAAACCTGATCCTGCAGGGAAAGAGATGCCAATTGGGAAGCGTGTGTGCGAATCACCGCCAGTACCTACGGTATCAGGCAATAACATACGGTTGAGCCAAGAGTGGATTACGCCGTCCCCCGGGCGCAGGGACACACCGCCACGGTTCATAATAAAATCTGGCAGGGTATGGTGGGTAACAACGTCCACAGGTTTTGGATAGGCGGCCGTATGGCAGAAGGATTGCATTACCAAATCTGATGAGAAACCTAAACAGGCGAGATCTTTTAGCTCATCACGGGTCATTGGTCCAGTGGTATCTTGCGAGCCAACCGATGTCATTCTTGGTTCACAATATTGCCCTGGGCGAATGCCTTCTACACCACAAGCACGACCGACCATTTTCTGCGCAAGGGTAAAGCCTTTGTGGTTATCCGCCACCGCTTGTGGTTTAGCGAACACATCATTATCGGGTAAACCAAGGGATTGGCGCGCTTTGTGGGTTAGCCCACGTCCGATAATTAATGGAATACGTCCGCCGGCGCGCACTTCGTCTAATAACACATTGGTTTTTAAGCTAAATTCTGCTAGCACTTGATCTGTATCGTGTTTGCAGATTTTGCCTTGGTATGGGTAAATATCAATCACATCGCCCATATTGAGTTGGCTTACGTCCACTTCAATTGGCAATGCCCCCGCGTCTTCTAAGGTGTTGAAGAAAATAGGGGCAATTTTTCCGCCTAATACCACGCCGCCTGCACGTTTGTTTGGAATGTAAGGAATATCTTCCCCCATAAACCATAGTACTGAGTTAGTGGCAGATTTGCGCGATGAACCTGTGCCGACCACGTCGCCCACATAAGCAAGCGGATAGCCTTTTTCTTTTAACGCATTAATTTGTTGAATTGGCCCAATATTGCCTGCGTCATCAGGCTGAATGCCTTCTCGTTCATTTTTCAGCATTGCTAAGGCGTGCAAAGGAATATCGGGACGCGACCACGCATCTTGTGCGGGGGAAAGATCGTCTGTGTTGGTTTCGCCGGAGACTTTAAATACGGTAACCGTGAGCTTTTCATCTAATTTTGGACGTGATAAATACCAGTCTGCATTCGCCCAAGATTCAAGAATTTGTTGTGCATAAGGGTTACCTTGTTTGGCACGTTGTTCTACATCGTAGAAATTATCGAACATCAAAAGGGTAGAGGAAAGGGCGCTGACGGCATAAGGGGCAAGGGCTTCATTATCAAGGGCTTGGAGCAAGGGTTCAATATTATAACCGCCTTGCATTGTTCCTAAAATTTGCACCGCACTTTCTGGTCCAATCAATGGCGAATGTGCCGTGCCATTGACAATCGCAGCAAGGAAGGATGCTTTTACATAAGCGGCTTCGTCCACCCCTGCTGGCACGCGGGTTTTAAAAAGCTCAAGGAGATAATCGGCTTGCTCAGCAGGAGGATTTTTTAATAATTCAATAAGTTGTGCGGTTTGTTCGGCATCTAATGGGTTTGGTACAACGCCCTGTGCCGCACGTTCATCAATATGATTTTGATAATTTTGTAGAAAGTTTGACATCGTGTTTCCTTGTATTGCTTTTATCGTTAGGGAGGCACTTTTCTTAATTTCACTCAGTAAGTTGGAAAAAGGAAAGTGCGGTATTTTTTAGAGAATTTTTGCTATTTTGGGCTTAGAAAACTTTCTTAAATGGCTTAATAATCACCTCGCCATAAACGCCTGCTTCCACATAAGGATCTTGGCTTGCCCATTGTTGTGCGGCTTCAAGGCTGTCAAATTGTGCAATCACTGTTGAGCCAGTAAATCCTGCTTCACTGGGGTTTTCATCATCAATGGCAGGATTTGGGCCTGCGGTTAAAAGGCGGTTTTCTGCTTGTAATTGTTTTAAGCGAGCAAGATGTTGTTCACGCACGGCAAGGCGTTGAGCGAGCGTGTTTGGCTTATCTTGAGCAAAAATTACATAATACATAGTTTTCTCCTCGGATTAAGATTTGGTCATTAAAGCTAATGCAGTTTCTAATTCTGGATTATTTTCTCGTGGAATAGTCCGTGATTTTCCTTGTTTATCTACAGCGACAAAAGTAAAAATTGCTTCCGTTACACAATAACGTTCGCCAATGGGCTCGCTTGAGACTTTTTTCGCCCACACTTCAATTTTTATTTGAATCGAAGAGCGCCCCACTTTGACACAGCGTCCATAGCAACATACTACATCACCGACTGAAATGGGGCGAATAAAGGTCATACTATCTACAGCTACTGTTACGACTCTACCGTGTGCGATTTCTTTGGCTAAAATTGCACCTCCCATATCCATTTGAGACATAATCCAGCCACCAAAAATATCACCATTGGCGTTGGTATCAGAAGGCATAGCAAGAGTACGTAATAACAAAGTACCTTGTGATTGACGTCCTGTGTTGGTTTCAATAAAAACAGACATAAATGTTTCCTATTCTTGTTTTTTGTCAGTTTGAGGAAGATAACGATAAATATAAGTCCCCGTTGCCACTGTTGCGACAAGGCTTAATCCAATAATACCGAAGGTTTTGAAATCTACCCAAAGATCATCAGAAAAATATTGGCTTATGATGATATTTAGGATCATACAAAACAGGAAAAATCCTGCCCAGCCCAGATTTAATTTATTCCAAACAGTATCAGGCAGCTGAATTTCTTTACCTAATAATTGCTGAATGAGCGGTTTCTTAAAAATCACTTGGCTGATGATTAATGTCAAGGCAAACAAGGCATAAACTATCGTTACTTTCCATTTTAAAAATTCTAATTCGTTGAAATAAGCGGACAAAGCGCCAAAAAAAACTACCGCACTTCCCATAATGAGCTGTTGTTTTTCAATTTTGCCGTATTTCAGTTTTAGTACCACAAGCTGAATGATTGTCGCAATAATCAAAGCAATAGCAGCTTCACGAATGCCGACGAGTTTATAAACAGTAAAAAAAACTAAGAGCGGTATAAATTCTAAAATTTGTTTCATTATTGTTGATCCTTGTGCATAAATAAGGTGTAAAAGCGATAAGTGAAAAGTAATGAAAACACGCCAACCGCAGCGCTTACAAATAACATTATTACATCAAAAACAAGGTTATCGCTCAATGAAGAAATGCGTCTTACCACAAACGGCAGCACTACATAAATTAACAAACAATAAATAAACAATGGCGCAGAGCGTTTCACCCCACTTAACCAGCTATTTTTCAACGCTTGCATAATGCCTACGGGCTGAATGAGATATTCGGTAGAAGCCAAGCTTAAACGCACAAAAATAAAAAAGCCGAGCAACATTGCCACCAAAGATAGAATTGAAGGATATTGCCCTTGTAAAATGGCAAACAAGCTTTCTACCACACCAATCATCAAAGGAATAAATCCAATTACACTAACTGTCACCACGCCCGCAAAACGTTGCAAAGTTAGCACCGCACTTTGGTTTAAGGGATTTTGCTGCTGCACGCTAATGCGGTGAAAAGTGAGAATGCCCCACGAAGAAATAAATAAGCTGACTAGCTGTTGTGCTACACCAATTATCACGAATTGTGCGCTGATACTGCTTGGTAAAGGTAAATTTTGCCCATTTGCTTGAGTGATTTCAGGCATCGGCACGACCGAGGTCAAAAGAAAATAGAAGATTAATGAGCTAATAAAAAAGAAAAAGATAAATTGCTGGGTAATCTTCTTTTGATTACGCATAAAATTCCAACAATCTTGAAAAATTTGAGTAAAATTAATATTCATTAGTTTGTTCCCAGTTAAAAATCATTCTAGCATTATACAATAACTAGTCGAGCATTACCCTTTCCTTTGTTGAAACCTCATCTTGTTATGAATAATATTTCTGAGTTGTAATGCCTGTTTTTTATTAGAGTAAATGTTCTCTTCTTTATTGTTAAACAAAATGAAAAGTGTGGTAAATAAAATTTACATATTTTTTTATAAAATTTAAAGAATTTTGAGCTTTGTCACAAAATCCTCTTGATTAGGAGGACCTATTAAATGTTTAAAGATGTTCATTACTTTTATGTGATAGTCATTTTTTTCAATTCTTTAATTGAAATTTAGAGTTACCCAACTTATAGTAGATGTTAAATTATTGTTATATTTTATAGGAGGAATCGAATGTCTGCGACTAATTTTATTACGGCATTAGCACAAATTGTTACGGATAAATATCTCATCACAGATCCATCGCGTACAGAAGAATACACGACGGGCTATCGTTTTGGACAAGGAAAAGTGCTAGCCGTGGTGCGCCCAGGATCATTGTTAGAATATTGGCAAGTGTTAAAGGCTTGTGTGGCAGCCGATGTGATCGTGATTTCGCAAGCAGCAAATACAGGGCTGACAGGGGGATCAACCCCAGCGGGCAATGATTATGAGCGCGATATTGTGCTTATCAATACAATGCGAATGACGGGCATTCAGCCCATTAATAATGCGGAGCAAGTGGTATGTTTTGCCGGTTCGCGTTTAAATGATTTGGAATTATTGCTGAAAGAATATAAACGTGAGCCACATTCCGTTATCGGTTCGTCTTGTATTGGCGCTTCGGTGATTGGTGGGATTTGTAATAATTCAGGTGGGGCATTGGTGCAACGTGGGCCAGCTTATACGGAAATGGCATTGTACGCACAGCTAGATGAGAATGGCGAATTGCACCTAATCAACAATCTTGGCATTGATTTAGGCGATAGCCCTGAAGAAATTCTAACTAATTTGCAAGAAGGACGTTATCAACGTAAAGATATTCATCTTGATTGCGGTAAAGGACACGATCACGATTATTGTCATCACGTTCGCCAAATTGATGCGGACACACCGGCTCGTTTTAATGCCGATCCTAATCGCCATTATGAAGCGTCAGGCAGTGCAGGAAAGTTGGGCGTGTTTGCTGTGCGTTTGGATACTTTCCCACAAGATAACGAAAGTGCGGTGTTTTATATTGGTACAAATGATACCCAAGTTTTAACCGACATTCGTCGCCATATTTTAGCCGAATTTAGCAGTTTGCCGGTATCAGGTGAATATATTCATCGTGATGCCTTTGATATTGCCGCAGAATATGGAAAAGATACGTTCTGGGTGATTAAACGTTTTGGTACGCACCGTTTACCAAAATTATTTGCTTTCAAAGCCAAAGCCGATCGCCTAATGAAAAAATTCGCTTTTTTACCAAATCATCTCAGCGACAAAGCGTTGCAATTTGTGTCTAAATTATTGCCGCAACATTTGCCACAAAGTTTGAGAGATTATCGTGATCAATATGAACATCACTTAATCTTAAAAATGGGTGGGGAAGGCGTGAAAGAAGCAAGGGAATATTTGCAAAACCTATTTGCAGATAAATCCAAAGGGGAATATTTTGAATGTAGCCCAGAAGAAACCCAAGCTGCAATGTTGCACCGCTTTGCGGTGGCTTCTGCTGCCATTCGTTATCGTGCCATTCACGAATCTGAAGTGGAAGAAATTGTGGCATTGGATATTGCTTTACGCCGTAACGATCAAGATTGGTTTGAGAAATTGCCTGCCGAGTTAGAAAATAAATTAATTCATAAACTCTATTACGGACATTTTATGTGCTATGTGTTCCACCAAGATTATTTAGTCAAAAAAGGCTACGATTGGGAAGAAATCGAACACGAAATGTTAGCCTTGCTTGACAAACGTGGCGCACAATACCCAGCGGAACATAACGTTGGGCATTTATATGAAGCGAAACCTGAATTAAAAGCCTTCTATCAAAAATTAGATCCAACTAATAGCTTCAACCCGGGCATAGGTAAAACCTCTAAAAAGAAAAATTGGGCATAATTTAACCCAATAAAATAAACACAAAATAAAATAGCAAGCTCAATATTTAGCTTGCTATTTTTTTATCGAAAAGGGAGGCTATTTTGGGCAAATATTATTTTAAACTGCCAACCATATCTTCAGGGCGAACCCATTCGTCAAATTGCTCAGCGGTTACTAAACCAAGATTAATAGCTTCTTCTTTTAATGTTGTGCCATTTTTATGTGCAGTTTTCGCGATTTTCGCCGCATTTTCATAACCGATATGAGTATTTAGTGCAGTCACCAGCATTAAGGAGTTTTCAAGTTGCTGCTTAATGCGTGGGTGATTTGGTTCAATACCGCTTGCACAATGTTCATCGAAAGATACACAAGCATCCGCCAATAACTGGGCAGATTGCAAGAAGTTGTACGCCATTACAGGTTTGAATACGTTAAGTTGGAAATGCCCCTGTGAACCTGCAAAGGAAATGGTGGTGTCGTTACCTAACACTTGTGCACAAACCATTGTGAGTGCTTCGCACTGCGTTGGGTTTACTTTGCCCGGCATAATAGAAGATCCCGGTTCATTTTCAGGAATTAAGATTTCGCCAATGCCTGAACGGGGGCCTGATGCCAATAAGCGAATATCGTTGGCAATTTTAAATAAGGATACCGCAAGCTGTTTTAATGCACCGTGGGTTTCCACTACAGCATCGTGGGTGGCGAGTGCTTCAAATTTGTTTTCTGCGGTGATAAATGGCAAGCCAGTAAATTTCGCAATGTATTCAGCCACTTTCACATCATAGCCTTTTGGTGTATTTAACCCCGTTCCTACCGCTGTTCCACCTAAAGCAAGTTGTGCAAGGTGCGGTAAGGTATTTTTCAATGCACGCAAACCAAAATCTAATTGCGCAGCATAGGCGGAAAATTCTTGCCCAAGGGTGAGTGGGGTGGCGTCCATTAAGTGAGTACGCCCGATTTTTACTACATCTTTAAAGGCTTCTGCTTTTGCTGCGAAGGTTTTTTGTAAGCGTTCAATGCAAGGAATGGTCACTTCCACCACTTTTTTGTAGGCGGCAATGTGCATTGCTGTTGGATAAGTATCGTTAGAAGATTGTGATTTATTCACATCATCATTTGGGTGAATAATGGATTTTTCCCCTAATTTTCCACCGTTGATAACGTGCGCACGGTTAGCAATTACTTCATTTAGGTTCATATTGGATTGTGTGCCTGAACCCGTTTGCCAAATCACTAATGGGAATTGATCATCAAGTTTATGAGTTAAAATTTCATCACAGGCTTGTGCGATTAAATCGCGTTTTTCCACTGGCAACACACCTAATTCATTATTTGCATAAGCAGCGGCTTTTTTCAAATAACCAAACGCTTCAATGATTTCCGCAGGCATTGAGGCCGCAGGGCCAATTTTAAAATTGTTACGAGAACGTTCCGTTTGTGCGGCCCAGTATTTATCTGCGGGGACTTTCACTTCGCCCATAGTGTCTTTTTCAATACGAAATTCCATTCTAGTTACCTCAACTACTTGAATTAATAATAAAAACGTATTGAGTTTAACACTTTATGAGTAGGAATGGAACGTAGGCTACAAAGCGAACTTTTTGTTTTGTGATATAGATCATAAAGTGCGGTAAGATTTTTTTGAATTTTTCAATGGAGCAAAAATTAATGTTTTCTATTTCGCGGATTTTTCGTTAAAATTACCTGTTTAAAAATTTGATTTCATACAGGCAAAAGACGCATTTTTATGGAAAAGCAAGCACAGTTTTACATTTTACAAAAAACACAACCCAAAGCGCCATTGTCCGCAATGGAAACCTTGGCTTGTGATTTGGCTGCGCAAGCTTGGCGATTAGGCAAAAAAGTGCTGATTAGCTGCGAAAGTGAAGAACAGGCTTTTCGCCTTGACGAAGCTCTATGGGCAAGAGAGCCAGAAGAATTTGTGCCGCATAATTTATCGGGCGAAATCACCCAATATGCCACACCCATTGAAATTAGCTGGGCAGGAAAACGTAACGCACAACGCCGTGATCTACTAATTAATTTGCAAACTCAAGTGCCTGATTTTGTGGCGAGTTTTACCCAAGTGATCGATTTTGTTCCGAGTGATGAAGCACAAAAAGCCATTGCCCGTGAACGTTATAAACAATACCGCCAATTAGGCTGGCAACTTAGCACGGAACAAGCCTGATGATGTGGAATGCGAAAACCTTTGCTGAACTCAGCACGCAAGAATTATTTGCCATTTACCAAGTTCGCACCGCTGTGTTTGTGGTGGAACAACAATGTGCCTATCAAGAAGTGGACGATTGGGATCAAAGTGCGGTGCATTTTTGGCAAGAATTTGACGGTAAAATTTGCGCTTATTGTCGCATTATTCCACAAAATGACGGCATTCATATTGGCAGAGTGCTGGTGGCACAACAGGCTCGGGGCAACGGCTTAGCCAAAATCTTAATGCAACAAGCGTTGGCTTATTGTCAACAACATTGGGCGGCTGAACCTGTGCTAATCCAAGCACAAACTTATTTGCAAAATTTCTACCGCACTTTTGGTTTTCAAGCTACTTCAGCAGAATATCTAGAAGATGGCATAGCGCATTTGGATATGAAATTAGCCAGTTGAGTAGGGAAGAGAAGATGAAACTGATGACTAAAGAAGAAATTATCGAACAGCAACGGCAATTACACATTCTCTTTAAAGCTTGGATGGATGATAAGAAAAAGCGTGAAGTACTGACGTTTAAACGTCCAAACGGTGACATTGTGGATCATTACCCTGATGGAACGGAAGTTGTTATTGAGTATGCCAAAGCAAAATAATTTAGCCATTTTTTACTGTGGTACAAATGGTGCGGGAAAAACAACTTTGCGTGCTTTTAATAAAGACGCTGTGCAGATTGTGATTGATTCCGACCATATCGCAATGCAAATTAATCCTGAAAATCCCCGTGTGGTGGATAGCCAAGCTGGCAGAAAAGCGATTGAATTATTTAAGTTTGCAATTAACCAACAAGTTTCATTTTCTATGGAATCCACCCTATCGGGTAATTCCATTTTGCAACGAATCAAAACAGCGAAAGAAAATGACTTTTTCGTGCGGTTAAATTATGTTGGTGTTGATGGCGTTTCTATTAACATCAAGCGAGTAAAAGCCAGAGTAGCAAGCGGTGGGCATTTTATTGATGAAGCCACTATCCGTAACCGTTACGACATCAGCTTGCAAAATTTAACCAAAATTTTACCGCTTTGCGATGAAGTATTTATCTACGACAATTCAGGCGAAGCTCCAAATTTAGTTTTTCATATTAGCGACAATCAATTAACGCAATGGGTTGATGAATTGCCGAAGTGGTGTGAGGAATTGAAAACAGTACAAGAAATTCCTAGTACGGCAAAGCCGTACTAGGTTACACATAGTTCAGCCCTGCTAGGGCTGGAAGTTAGAAAACAAAGAGCTACAGAGTAGCTCACTCAGCCGAAGGCTGATCATTACCATGTACGGCTTACCGTGCGTGGATTATAAGCAGTTGAATTTCTGCAAAATTTGCAAATTAAAATATTAGAACCCTAAGTATCGAGAGTAAATGATGTATATTCTAGATAAAACAAGTAAAAAATTAGAAGAAATCAGTAAAACAACTTTTTCAGAGCAGTCCTTAAAAGAGCGTTATGATCTTCAAGAATGGATCGATGATAATCCTAAAGTTTTATGGGGAGCATTAGGAGAAGAAATATTAATTATACAAAAAGAATTTAGTGGCTTTGATAAAACGAAAGAAAGATTAGATTTACTTGCTATCGATAAGAATGGAAATTTAGTTTTAATTGAAAATAAATTAGATGATAGTGGTCGAGATGTAACTTGGCAAGCATTAAAGTATGCTTCTTACTGCTCGAGTATTAATAAAGAAGAAATAGTCCAAATTTATCAAGATTATTTAGATAAGAAGTATCCTAATCAGAATAAAAATGCTAGTACAGAGCTTTGTGAGTTTTTTGAACGAGAATTTGGAGATATATCATTAAACTTAGGATTTAATCAGCGTATTATTCTTATTGCCAAAGAATTTAGACCAGAAGTGACAAGTGCCGTATTATGGTTAAGAACTAAGAATATTGATATTCAATGCATTAAATTTGTTCCATATATATTAGATGATAGCAAAATAATTATAGATGTTGATAAAATTATTCCTATTCCTGAAACAGAAGACTATATGATAAAACTTTCTCAAAAAGGAATAGAAGAAACTACAATATCATCTAATATAAATAAAAAGAAAGAAATTTATTCTGAATATTGGGATAAATTACTAGATAGTTGTAAAAAAGAAAAACTAGATTTATTTCAGACTAGGACAACCTCGAAAGATAGTTGGATTTCTGTTGGCTCTGCTGTTCAATATAAGTTTGTTATTAGTAATTCATCAGTTCGCGTTGAGCTTTATATTAGTGGAAAAGAAAAACAAGATAATAAAAAAATATTTGATTTACTAATTCAGGATAAAGTTGATATTGAAAATGAACTTGGCTTAAAATTATCTTGGGAACGTTCGGATGATTACAAAGCAAGCCGAATATTCATCACTAATGATGAAATATTTAAGCTTGATAATAAAGATAGTTGGGATCAAGCTATCGAATGGCAAATTGAAATAATGAAAAGATTTGAAGAAGTTTTTAAAAAGAGAATTTCAGTAATCAGTAATAAATTTTAATTAAATAGAGAAAACCAATGACACAAAAATTTGAAATGGCAGATCGTTTTGATCCTTCTGCCGTAGAACAAGCACTTTATAAACACTGGGAAGAGCAGGGCTATTTTAAGCCGTCTGAAAATGAAAATGCACCGAGTTACTGCATTGCCATTCCTCCACCGAATGTAACAGGAAGTTTGCATATGGGACACGCTTTCCAGCAAACCTTAATGGATACCTTGATCCGTTTCCACCGTATGGAAGGGAATAATACCCTTTGGCAGGCAGGAACAGACCACGCTGGGATCGCCACGCAAATGGTGGTAGAGCGTAAAATCGCAGCGGAAGAGGGGAAAACTCGCCACGATTATGGGCGTGAGGCTTTTATTAATAAAATCTGGGATTGGAAAGCTTATTCAGGTGGTACAATCAGTCAACAAATGCGCCGTTTAGGCAATTCAATCGACTGGGAGCGTGAGCGTTTTACGATGGACGAGGGGCTTTCCAATGCGGTGAAAGAAGTGTTTGTGCGCCTGCACGAACAAGGCTTGATTTATCGCGGTAAGCGCCTAGTAAACTGGGATCCAAAATTGCACACTGCTATTTCCGATCTTGAAGTAGAAAATAAAGAAAGCAAAGGCTCGCTGTGGTATTTCCGCTATCCGTTGGCAAATGGAGCAAAAACCGCAGACGGTAAAGATTATCTTGTGGTGGCGACCACCCGTCCTGAAACAATGTTGGGCGATACGGCGGTGGCGGTTCATCCTGAAGATGAGCGTTATCAATCACTAATTGGTAAAACGGTGATATTGCCGTTAGCCAACCGTGAAATCCCAATTATTGCGGACGATTATGTGGATCGTGAATTTGGTACAGGTGTGGTAAAAATTACCCCTGCACACGATTTTAACGACTATGAAGTCGGTAAACGTCATCAATTGCCAATGGTCAATGTGCTGACGTTAAATGCGGATATTCGTGATGAAGCGGAAATTATTGGTGCAGACGGAAAACCATTAAGCAATTATACCGCACTTATTCCAACAGATTATCAAGGATTAGAGCGTTTTGCCGCGCGTAAGAAAATTGTGGCTGACTTTGACGCATTAGGTTTGCTTGATCAAATTAAACCACATGATCTTAAAGTACCATACGGCGATCGTGGTGGTGTGCCGATTGAGCCGATGCTTACCGATCAATGGTATGTGAGCGTAAAACCGTTGGCAGAAGTGGCGACCAAAGCGGTGGAAGATGGCGAGATCCAATTCGTGCCAAAACAATATGAAAATCTCTATTTCTCTTGGATGCGTGATATTCAAGATTGGTGTATTTCTCGTCAACTTTGGTGGGGACATCGTATTCCTGCGTGGTATGACAAAGCAGGTAATGTCTATGTTGCACGCAATGAAGCGGAAGTGCGGTCAAAATATCAACTTTCTCCAGACCTTGTGTTACGCCAAGATGAAGACGTGTTAGATACTTGGTTCTCATCAGGGCTATGGACGTTCTCTACATTAGGCTGGCCTGAGCAGACTAAAGATCTGAAAATGTTCCACCCAACAGATGTGTTAATCACAGGATTTGACATCATTTTCTTCTGGGTGGCACGAATGATTATGTTCACTATGCACTTCATCAAAGATGAAAATGGCAAACCGCAAGTGCCGTTTAAAACCGTTTATGTAACGGGTTTGATCCGTGATGAAAATGGTCAAAAAATGTCAAAATCAAAAGGTAACGTATTGGATCCGATTGATATGATCGATGGTATTAGTCTTGAAGATCTGCTTGAAAAACGTACCGGCAATATGATGCAGCCGCAATTAGCGGAAAAAATAGCTAAAGCCACACGCAAAGAGTTTGCGAATGGTATTGCTGCACACGGTACAGATGCGCTACGTTTCACCCTCGCCGCCCTTGCTAGCAACGGACGTGATATTAACTGGGATATGAAACGCTTGGAAGGCTATCGCAATTTCTGTAACAAGTTATGGAATGCAAGCCGCTTTGTTCTCACCAATGACAAATTGGATCTTTCAGACGGAGAAGTGGAGTATAGCCTAGCGGATCGCTGGATCAATTCTGAGTTTAATCGTGCGGTGGAAGCGGTACGTACTGCGTTCGCACAATATCGTTTCGATCTCGCAGCGAATGCTATTTACGAGTTCACTTGGGATCAATTCTGTGACTGGTATTTGGAGCTGACTAAGCCAGTATTTGCGCAAGGCAGTACCGCACAAAAACGTGGCGCAAGTCGCACCTTAGTGTGTGTATTGGAAAAATTGTTGCGTTTAGCACATCCAATTATTCCATTTATCACAGAAGAAATTTGGCAAAAAGTGAAAGGTTTTGCAGGCGTGAGTGGCGATACCATTATGCTACAACCTTATCCGCAGTATGAGCCGAGCCAAATTGATGAGCAAGCTGAGCAGCAAATTGATTGGTTGAAAGAGATTATTATCGCCGTGCGTAATATTCGTGCTGAATGCAATATCGCGCCAAGTAAAGGCTTAGACGCACTATTACGCCATTTAACGCCAGAACAGCAACAAATTCTTGCCGATAACTGCACATTATTAGCAAGTATGGCGAAATTAGACAGCGTTGAAGTGTTAAATGATGGGGTAGAAGCGCCATTCTCGGTAACCAAATTGGTTGGCAACACGGAACTTCTTATTCCAATGGCAGGCTTTATTGATAAAGCGACTGAGCTAGCACGCTTAACCAAAGAGCTAGAAAAACTCAACGGTGAAATTGCACGTATTGAAAACAAATTGAGCAATGAAGCCTTTGTGGCGAAAGCCCCTGAACAAGTGATTGCGAAAGAACGCGAAAAAATGCAAGGCTATCAAGAAGCCATTGCAAAAGTTCAAGCGCAATATCAGGCGATCGAAGCCCTTTAATTTCGAGCAAAAATATCCCTCTTTTCAGAGGGATATTTTTTAAATAGTGTTTTCTAATTAGAAAAATATGCTTTAAAATAATCAACGATTATCTATTTTCTGTGATTGTTACGCCCTATGAAATTAAATTTTCCAACAATTCTCACCTTATTCCGTGTGGTGCTTATCCCATTTTTTGTCTTGGCGTTTTATCTCCCTTTTGCTTGGGCGCCCTTTTTAACCACCGCGATCTTTTTTGTCGCCGCTGTTACAGACTGGTTTGATGGCTATTTGGCACGAAAATGGAATCAAAGCACGCCCTTTGGCGCATTTTTAGATCCCGTTGCGGACAAAGTGATGGTGGTTGCCGCACTGGTGTTAGTGGTGGAATACCAACACAGCTTTTGGGTAACCTTGCCTGCGATAGTAATGATCTCGAGGGAAATCATCGTTTCTGCCTTGCGCGAATGGATGGCTGAAATCGGTAGCCGTAGCAAAGTGGCCGTGTCTTGGCTGGGCAAAGTGAAAACCGCCTCACAAATGCTTGCATTAGGCGGATTGCTATGGCGTTATAATGTTTTAATGGAAATTGCAGGCGTTGTATTCTTATATATCGCCGCGATTTTAACTGTTTGGTCAATGCTACAATATCTCAAAGCCGCGAAAGATAATTTATTAGAAGAATAAAATTCTTAAAAATTACACCGCACTTTAATATCGATAAGAGCGGTGTTTTTTTATGTACTTTTTTGTGAAAAGAGCTAAGATTTTCTTATGAAATAAATGAATAGATATAGAATGAATTTTTTTTAGTCAATCAAACACAAAGTAAGAAATTTCTATTTGACTAATCGGCATAAATCCGTAAAATGCACTTCGTTGTTTAGTGAGACCGAATGGTTAGCTAAGTATGCGGGAATAGCTCAGTTGGTAGAGCACGACCTTGCCAAGGTCGGGGTCGCGAGTTCGAGCCTCGTTTCCCGCTCCAACGCCCGAGTGGTGAAATCGGTAGACACAAGGGATTTAAAATCCCTCGACTTTCGAGTCGTGGCGGTTCAAGTCCGCCCTCGGGCACCATTTAAAAATACAAATAAATCAATAAGATAGTCGCCAAGAGCGGCTTTTTCTATATCTCATTTTTACCGCACTTTTTCTTCTGGTGTCCATTTGGTGACTATTTTTAGCCTATCTTAAAAATTCTGATAAGCCATTTTCTCTTAATTTGGTGACTAATGGTCACCAAATTCCGTAAGTGTGAGCGGTTAGCCGTAAATCATTTTATGCAAATTCCCCACGTAAAATAGGAATTCTTTTTATATTTCAATATGATATGTTTTTACTTTGATAAAACCTGATCTTTTTTAACTGAAAATCACTGAAATTAACTGTAAATTTTTCAGTTAAGATCACATTTACTATTTTCTAAGATCCCTTTTCTGTCCTAGCTTTAGATAATTTTTGCCTATGAAATTTAACTGAAAAAATGGCAATTTTTTGGCATACTGAAACGAGATGGAAAAGTCTATACCGCTGTTGTTGAAAATACCAAGACAGATACTTTACTCCCTGTTATTAAAAGGAAAATTATGCCTGATAGCACATTGTTTACACCGATTATTATCACAGTTACGACGTGTTAGAGGTGAGTTAATGTAAGCATTTCAGAATTAACCATTCACCCCATTTTGCCGAAGCAAAAAATCACATTAATGGGATTGAAAATTTCTCGAATCAGGCTAAAAGAGTGCTAAGAAAATATAACGAAATTGATAAGAAATCCTTTCCGTTGTTCTTGAAAGAATGTGAATTTCGGTTTAACTTTGGAACACCAAAAGAACAGCTAAAAATGCTGCGATTTTGGTGTGGAATTTAGGGCTTATCTAATACAGCCCCTTATTTTTTCTACCCATTCTAGAAGTTGTTGAAAACCATTGGGATGATTGCGAATAGTTTCAATTTAATTAAAGGCATACCATTTATCCTTACGATAAATATCAAAATTAGAAATATCAAATGATATAGAGTCTGGATATTTAGACGTTTAAGAAAGCAGAACTTTCTTAAATAGGGCTCTAGCCCTATTTAAGAAATATCTTGTGAGTCTCGGCAGTTTACAAATTACCACCAATAAGTTGGATAACGCCGACTAATACCTATGTTGTTATATATAATGGCGACGATAACCAAAATGATTGATCCCAATAATGTGGGGGTGATTAAGAACTCCCAGCCAGCTCCCATCATCATGACGATAAAAGGATTAGAACCTGCGGGGGGGTGAGGAACTCTGAGAATTAGCATTAGAGCAATAGCTGTTGCTACTGCAATTGCCATACTCCACCAATGTACTCCTAACATATTTAAAAAAATTAACCCAGTTAGACTTGCAATAAAATGTCCACCGATAACATTTCTCGGCTGAGAAAATGGGCTGTTAGGGTAAGCAAAAACCAATAGGCAACTGGCTCCGAAGGATCCTAATATCATGAGGAGATCCTTCCACTCTTGGGATATCCCTAGAGCAGCGGCAGCTAGAAATGCCCCCAGCCATGCTGTACAGATACTTCTCCATGGTAGGCGTGGAGGAAGTGTTTCTGTTGGTGCAGGCCATTTATTTTTCATTCCTGAGTTCATTTGAATTTCCCTTCTTGCTATAATTTAAATAGAATTCATATTGTAGGATTAGATATTAGGTTATTTACAATCCTTTATTGATGGTGTACCGATCGGTTTACTTTTGCAAGAGAAATTATTTATGTCTATAAATAAACAGGATATTGTAGTGTCGGCGTATACTGACTTTTATAACAATGGCTTTAATGCAAGTGGCGTTGAATCTTTGGCAAAGCAGGCCGGAATAACGAAACGTACCTTATATGCACATTTCGGTAACAAGGAGGGGCTAATCAGAGCTGTTTTAAAATATCGAGATATGCAATTTACTCAGAAACTGGAGGAATTTTTTGCAAATAATAAAGAACAGTCAGTCATTGATACTTATTTGAAGTTTATTTCGGAATGGATGAATGAAAATAATTTCAATGGGTGTCTGTTCATCAATGCAAGTGCGGAGTTTCACGGAGAACCAGAAGAGCTCAGCCTTCAAATATCGGCACACAAAGCTAAAGTTAGAAAGTTTTTATGTGAGCGAATGATGGAAGAAGGAAAAAAAAATGTGGAACTTTTATCTGAAGTTTTGTTTTTGGTAGGAGAGGGGATGATTGTTGCAAGACAAACAGGACAAGGAAATATTGGGCAAGATTGGAGTGAAATTGCCAATGTTTTAAAAGAAATCAATGGATAAATGAGTAAAGGGTTCGAAATAAAAGCCATGATTATCATTCCCGTATTTGGATATTCATAGAGATATTTGCTACGCCGTCTGAATTCAATCAAATAATCTACTGTATCTATGGCCAGTAAGTGACTCGTAAGATCGTTCTATATTGAGAATCTTTTTATGTGATTCGCTCATCTATCTTCACACGCTTAAAAATTCAATCACTGCCTGATGATGTGTTGTCTTCTCCTCTCCTGTTGTTCTCGAGAAGAGGTAGGCGACATTTGTTGATATTTTTTTAAGTTAAGACCTCGTCACAGATTATTTTAATGCGAAATAGTTAATACCCTTGCCCCATTATTCATTTAAGTATACACAAATGACAGTAGCTATTTTGCCAAAACAGCTGTTTTACCTTTAGCACCTCGTCCCCTTTTTCCGCCAAAATAGCTTTCATCTAGTTCAATTTCACCTGCAAAAACTTCATTAGCATCTTGAGCTAAATGCTAGCTAATCACCTCCCTGATTTTGCGATAAAATGAGGCAGCTGAATTAGGATTGATTTCTAATAAATTTGCTGCTGAACGGGCTGTTACTTCGAGCACAAAAAATTCAAGCCGTTTTTTCTGTATAGATTTCTTGAGTTTACAATGAGTTATCTTCATTTTTATAGACTAACATTACTGCTAATCTAATACAGCCCCTATTTTTTAATCTTATCTAACCTAAATATAGCAAAGTGTCTATTTCTATTAAAAATATTCCTAAACAATTTATAGTTATTTGGTATTCTTTGAGAAGATTATTTCAATAAGTTAGATTTTTTGGAATGCGTGTTGTTGAAAAGGTTTACTCTGTTGGAGAGTGCTTATTTTTACGATTTTTTCACCGCACTTTTACTTTTATATACCTTATTTGCTATTTTTCTTGAGAGTGCACCGAATTGTCGTAACGCATCAAAATTTGTATAGCTGAGCATAGCAGGTAGAGATTGTCTTAATTCGTGCATAAATTGATGATAACTCAGTGTTTTTTGGCTAATGCCGTTGAGCTGTGCTTCCCAGTGGGCAGTCATATCTGGTAGCGTGGCGATGTCGGGCAGGGCTTGAATGAAAATCCGCCCTGTTTCGGTGCTGTGAATATGACGTCCTTTTTTATAAAGAAAACCACGCTTAAATAGCAGTTCAATAATGCTAGCGCGCGTGGCTTCTGTGCCTAAACCATCGGTTTCGCGTAGGATTTTTTTTAACGCTTTATCTTGCACGAAACGGGCGATCCCAGTCATTGCAGAAAGCAGGGTTGCATCTGAAAATGGCTTTGGCGGTTGCGTTTTTTTGCTGAGAATCTCCCCTTTTTCACAGAATAACGCTTGCCCTTTTTTCACTTCGGGTAGCAAGGGATCAGTGTTATTTTGCTCATCATTTTCTTTTCCCCAAAGTGCTTTCCAGCCAGCAACTTGTAAATTGCTGGCTGCCGCGACAAATTTTCCTCCCGCAATATTCAACGTGATTTTACAACGGCGGTATTGCGCATCTGCGCAGAATTGGGCTAAATATTGGCGCGCGATAAGCTGATAGATATTGCGTTCCATTTGCGTCAGATTGACAGGCCGATTTTTTGCTGTTGGAATAATTGCGTGGTGTGCTTCCACCTTTTTATCATTCCAGCAACGGTTTCGTTGTTCAGGGTTGATAATATTTGGTAACGGCTGATAATCGGACGTGTGAACGGCAATGGCATTCATCACTTTATAGCGTTCAGCGAAATGTTCTTCTGGCAAATAACGGCAATCGGAACGTGGATAGGTGATTAAGCGGTGTGTTTCATATAATCGCTGGCAAATATCCAGCACTTCTTGGGCTGAAAGGCCATAACGTTTTGCTGCATCAATTTGTAAGGCGGAAAGAGAATAAGGCAAGGGCGCGGTTTCTTTTTCACGTTTGTCTTGATAATCTGTTACCGTTGCAGGCTGCCCCGTAATGCGCTTCACCACATTTTCCGCTAAGGCACGGGAAAGTACACGACCGTCTTCATCTTGATAATCTTCGCAAGCTTTGCTTGGCTGCCAAAGTGCGGTGAATTTTTGCGGAATTGTTTCCTTAGTTTGCACAAAAGCCTGCACTTCAAAATAATCTTTCGGTTGAAAGTTTTCAATTTCCAGATCTCGGCGAACGATTAAACCTAGCACGGGCGTTTGCACGCGGCCCACAGAAAGCACGCCACGATAGCCTACATTTTGCCCTCGTTTGGTGTAGGCACGCGTCATATTTATACCATACAGCCAATCTGCTCTGGCGCGGGCAAGGGCTGAGGTAGCAAGGGGGATAAAGTTTTGGTTAGATTGTAATTTGTTTACCGCTTTTTGCACCGCACTTGGGTTTAAATCGCTAATTAAGCAGCGTTGAATTTGTGCTTTTTTCTCAGCAGAAAGATTGGCGTAGCTAAACACTTCATCGACCAACAGTTGCCCTTCACGATCGGGGTCACCTGCATTGATAAGTTGATCAGCTTGATGAATCAGCTTTATTACTGTATCTAGCTGTTTTTTGACTGTTTTTTTAGGAGTAAGCAGCCATTTTTGCGGCACGATGGGCAAATCTTCTATACGCCAAGTTTTATATTTGGGATCGTAAGCGTCAGGTTCAGCTTGCTCTAATAGATGACCAACGCACCAAGTGACGCAATCATTTTCACCACAACGAATAAAGCCATCACCGCGCTGATGAGGTTTGGGTAACACATCCGCAATGGCACGGGCAAGGCTAGGTTTCTCGGCTATAAATAATCGCATAGGGGGCAGCATCAATCATCTAAAACAAAGTTTGGCATTTTAACACAGATTTGATTATTCCCAATTTATTAATTTTTCGTTAGAATGTAGCTCAATATTAACATTGAGGATAAAAAGTATGTTTGGAAAAGGTGGCTTAGGCAACTTAATGAAACAAGCCCAGCAAATGCAAGATCGTATGCAAAAAATGCAAGAAGAAATTGCACAGTTGGAAGTAACAGGTGAATCAGGTGCAGGATTGGTAAAAATCACCGTAAATGGTGCGCATAATTGCCGCCGTATTGAAATAGATCCTTCTTTAATGGAAGACGATAAAGAAATGCTCGAAGATCTTATCGCAGCTGCGTTTAATGATGCTGTTCGCCGTGCAGAAGAATTGCAAAAAGAAAAAATGGCATCGGTTACCGCAGGAATGTCATTGCCCCCTGGCTTTAAAATGCCATTCTAAATTTTCTCTAATTTTGCACCGCACTTTGTTTCTTATTAAAAATCAAAGTGCGGTGCGTTTTTTGTTTATTTTTAGGCAAAACAATGCAAACAAGCCCATTATTAGAAAATCTTATTGACGCATTACGCTGTTTACCCGGGGTTGGCCCGAAATCGGCACAAAGAATGGCGTATCATTTATTGCAACGAGATCGCAATGGCGGAATGGATCTGGCGCGCGCATTAACCGCCGCAATGTCGCAAATTGGGCATTGCGAACAGTGTCGAACGTTTACTGAAGAAGAGGTATGCACCATTTGCAATAATCCACGCCGTCAAAACACTGGCTTGCTTTGCGTGGTAGAGCAACCTTCTGACATTCAAGCCATTGAACAAACAGGACAATTTTCAGGACGTTATTTTGTCTTAATGGGACACCTTTCCCCTTTAGATGGCATCGGGCCAAGAGAAATCGGTTTAGACTTACTTAATAGACGCTTGCAAAATGAAACCTTTCATGAAGTCATTCTAGCAACTAACCCAACAGTGGAGGGGGAGGCTACTGCTAATTACATTGCAGAACTTTGTATGCAGCAGAATATTAAAGTCACCCGCATTGCGCACGGTATTCCTGTCGGTGGTGAGTTAGAAACCGTGGATAGCAACACACTCGGTCATTCTTTTTCAGGACGGAGAGAGATTCAGTATTAATAAAAAAGCTAATACTTTTGTATTAGCTTTTTTGTGTTTAAGGATGGCTTTTAATACTTATTTTTCAGCCTTTAACTTTTCAGTTACCATTTCGTTTTCAGTCGCATCTGTTGGTTCGGTAACGATTTCGTTTTTTTCTTCTGAAACGATTGACTCTTTATTTTCAACTTCAGTTTGTTCAATTAGGTTACTTTGAAATAAAGGTTTATTTTCTAATTGAGGCAATAACTGAACAGAAGAGCTCGCTAAATGTTGATACAGTTTTTGATAATCCTGTGCAAGGGTTTTCAATAGCTCTGCACTGTCAGAAAAATGTTTTTCTAAATGTTGTTTTTGTTGAGCTAATTCTGATTTTACTTTTTGCAATTCAGTTTCAGTTTTCACTTGTTTCTTTACTGAATCTTTAGTAAAGCGTAATAACAAATAAGCGAGAATAAAACCTACTACTAAACCAATTAGGGCGGGTTGCCACATTTCAAGTGTCCAATTTTGCATAAAAACTCCTTATGGTGAGAAAAGAACCTTTTGTATCATAACATTAATTTTAATCTATTTCTTTAGCAAACATCACAAAAAAATATATTAGACAAATAAGGTGCATTCGCACACCTTATTTTGCTATGCTAGCTTAAATTGCACTTTGCCAATAGTTCGCTTTGGCTTTTTGTAATTTATGATAGGCGTCGAGTAATTTTTGATGCGCGTGGAATTGTTGTAAATGCTCATCATCAGCCAATAAATCATAGAACGGATTGCCACCTTGAATGGTATTCCAAGCAAATTCCACCGCACTTTTGCCATACATTTTCTCAAATACTGCACGATATTGGGCAGGCTTACGATGTTCATCAAGGAATAATTCTAGGCTGTTTACTAAGCAACGGTAATAATTCGCGCGCTCAGGCGTGAACACTGATTGATTCATATTCAGCGTCCAGTTCGTCCAATCTAAGGCATTTTCTAATTCTTGTGTGGCAAGATAGAGCATTGCTTTGAGTTCGCCAATGCGCAAGGTTGTCCAGCCTGATTTTGGCGGCGGCACAATGCCAATAAACTCACGCACACGCGTGGCATCATCAATGCCTTGTTCATCAAGCTCGTCAAGTAATTCTTGATAAGTGTCTTGATCATGATGGAAATGGGGCAGATCAAGCAAGATTTCGCGCCAATCCATTCCCATATTGTTATTGGCATAGATTAAATCATCTACAGGGTAAATATCCGACATTCCCGGCACAATAATGCGGCAAGCGTACACGCCGAGATGCTGATAATCCATAATATACACTTCTTGATTGAGTGCTTGGAAAATCGCCATCAGATTTTGATATTCTTGTTCTGTTGTGCCAGAAAAATCCCAGTCCACAAAAGGATAATCACTATCTTGTTTGAATAAATCCCAAGAAATTAAACCGCTTGAATCAATAAAATGCGTTTCCAAATTGGCGTGTTCCGCCACATCATTATTATTGAAAGAAGGCGGTGTGAACACATCAAGATCTTTCAGGCTGCGGCCTTGTAATAATTCAGTTACCGTGCGTTCCAATGCCACGCCAAAATTAGGGTGCGCGCCGAAAGAGGCAAAGCAAGTGCCATTTTGTGGATTGAGCAACACCACACAGATTACAGGATATTTTCCCCCTAAGGACGCATCATAAGCGAGAATTGGAAAGCCCTCTTGTTCAAGGGTTGCAATGGCTTCTTGCACCGCAGGGTAGCGCTGCATTACATCTTGTGGAATGAGTGGCAAGCTAATGGCCTCTGCAATGATTTTATTTTTGACATAACGCTCAAACACTTCTGAAAGCCCTTGCACACGCGCTTCAAATAAGCTGTTGCCTGCGGACATTCCATTGGAAACATAAAGGTTGGCGATAATGCTTTGTGGAATATACACCGTTTGGTTATCTGATTGACGTACATAAGGCATTGCTACAATGCCACGTTCTGCATTGCCCGATTGGAGATCGATCAATAAATCAGGCGTTAATTCGCCATTGGGATCATAATAAGCCAATAAATGCTCATCTAAAATGCCTTCGGGCAGCTCGGTTTCATCTTCAATTTCAAACCATTTTTCATTGGGATAATGCACAAAAGGCGCATTGGCGAGATCTTGCCCAAGATAATAATCGGCAAAGAAATAGTTGGTGGAAAGACGTTCAAAATATTCCCCTAAGGCAGAAGCCAGCGCCGCTTTTTTGCTCGCTCCTTTACCGTTAGTGAAGCATTGCGGACAATCTTTATCACGAATATGCACAGACCAAACATTTGGCACAGGATTGAGCCAAGAAGCTTCTTCAATATTGAATCCAAGTGCGGTCAATTTTTGCTGAAATTTTGCAATGCTATCTTCAAGGGCGGCATCTTTGCCCGGAATAAAGGTTTGTTCGGTCATTTTGTGTTCTCCAGTAGGGCGAATCATATTGAGCTGTGCATAATAGGCAAGTTTCACCTATTCAGCAAGGGGGAAGCAGCCTTTTATTTGGTACGCTTTATCTCAGTAGATGTTATGATTTAATCGCCTGACGGAAGGCAGTGGCAGGATTAAGTTGGGGTGAAGGGGGGGAAGTTTGCGTATTTAAAGTCATTGGCAAAGTTCGTTTTTGTGCCACAATGATCATCATTTCGCCAAAATAATGGGCTTTCCCTTGCAAGGATAAATATTGCTGATCGAGCAGCTCAAAATTGAGCAGGCTCAACCAATCCAAAAGCCGACTAGCAAAATAAGGTTTGAACGGCGATTTATTTGCACCAAAAGGCAAATGTTGCTTAAGTGAAAAGATACTAAGCGGATTAAATAATGAAAGAAATAAGATCCCTTCTTGATTGAGAGTTCGGGTTATTTCGCGTAACACTTGGTGTGGATTATTGGTAAAGTGTAAGCCGTGTGCTAATAAGCAGGCGGAGAAACATTCATCGACAAAAGGCAGGGCTGTGGCCTGACCTTGCACTAAATCAATGTATGGACATTGCGAAAGTGCGGTTAAATTTGATGGAATTTTTTTGCTCACAATAATTTGTTGATCGCAAGGATAATAAGCCACTTCACCACTTAACGCACCCAATTTCAGGCAATAATCACCAGAAATTTGTGCAAAGTGCTTTGTTAAATATTGCTGAATTACGCTACAATAGCGCACGCCTTGTGGTATGTGTTGCCAGCTTAGCAGTGTTTGAGGTTTATTTTGCCTTGCATTACAAGGAATATTCCAGTTCATTTTCAATAAGGATCAATATGCTAGTTCCCATTCCTGCACTTAATGATAACTATATTTGGCTGTATGCACGAGAAAATTTACCCGTAATTGTGATCGACATCGCAGAAAGCGCCCCTTTGCTTGCTTATTTGCAGCAACATCAGCTTGAAGTGGAGGCTGTGCTGCTTACCCATAAACACCAAGATCACGTTGGTGGCTTGGCTGAATTTGGACAGCATTATCCTAATGTGCCTGTGTTTGGTCCACAAGAAACGGCAGAATTGGGAGCAACGCAAATTATTAATGCAGGGGAAATTCGCACCACGCATTATCAAATTCAAGTGTTGCCCTCGGGCGGACACACGGAAAATCACGTGAGTTTTGTGGTGGACGGGCATTTGTTCTGTGGAGATACCTTATTTTCAGGCGGTTGTGGACGCGTGTTTACAGGGGATTACGCGCAAATGTTTGATTCGCTCCAACGGCTCAACGCCTTGCCAGATAGCACTATTGTCTGCCCCGCGCACGAATATACCTTAAGCAATTTACAATTTGCCGAGAAAGTGTTGCCAAAATCGGCATTTTTGATAGATTATGTGGCGAAAATTGCCGCTTTACGCCAAGAGCACCAACCAAGCTTACCCACCACCTTGGGGCTAGAAAAACAGATTAATCCTTTCTTACAAGCAGAAAATTTGGTGCAATTTACCCAATGGCGAAAGTTAAAAGATCAGAGCTAGTGATAGAAGTGCGGTATAAATTATCGTGATTTTTTAATGTTTAAAATGTTGTAAAACTATGAGTCTAGTGATTAAAGAGATTTATTTTCCCCCCTCCTTTCAAATGGTGGAATCCGATCAAGCCTTAGCCGATGTTTGTCAAAAAGCAGCGCAGAGTCGCCATATTGCCTTGGATACGGAATTTATCCGCATTCGCACCTTTTATCCTAAATTAGGACTTATTCAGCTTTATGATGGTGAACAGGTGAGCTTGATTGATCCAAATAAAATCAGTGACTTTTCGCCTTTCATTCAGCTATTGGCGAACCAAAATGTTGTTAAAGTGCTACATGCTTGCAAAGAGGATTTGGAAATTTTTAATCATTATTTTCAACAAGTTCCCACGCCGATGATGGATACGCAAGTGGTGGCGCATTTTTTAGGGTTTGGTGCATCGGCAGGATTTGCAAGCTTGGTCGAACAGTTTTTTCAGCTTAAATTAGACAAAGGGGCTTCTCGTACTGATTGGTTGGCACGGCCCTTAACTGATAGACAATGTCGTTATGCCGCAGCAGATGTGTGGTATTTATTACCGTTATATCAGCAATTAGACCAACAACTTTCGCAAAGTTCTTGGAAAAGTGCGGTACAATTTGAATGTGAAAATTTAGTCAAAAATAGCCAACAGCTCAAACAAGCTGATAAGGCATATTTGGATATTGCTAATAGTTGGCGCTTGAACTCCCTTGAGTTAATGCGATTAAAATTACTGGCAAAATGGCGTTATGAAGAAGCCATAAAACGTGATTTAGCGCAAAATTTTGTAGTAAAAGCTGAACATTTGTGGTTATTAGCTAAAAATGATCCCAAAAATATCTCTCATTTACTAGAATTAGGGCTATCGATTAGTGAAGTGCGTATTCATGGTAAAAAAATGTTACAAATTTTGGATCAATCCAGACGCAGTAATAAAGATGACTATCCGCCTCCTATTTTACGTCTAGCTGATGATGAGCGTTATCGTCCAGCATTAAAAGCACTACAGCAGTGCCTAAAAGAGATAACGCCATCAGATTTGCCAACTGATGTATTAGCAACGAAACGCAGTTTAGAAGCATTGATGAAATGGTGCTGGTTTAAAAAGCAAGATCCGAATGATTTACCTTCTTTACTAAAAGATTGGCGTAGGGTATTTGGCAGAAAGTTATTGCAATCTTTACAAAACTTTTAATAATATTTTTTGCAATCTGAAAGTGAGAAAGATAGAATGCACCTTTTATGTCGCCATTTAGGTGACTTTACATCATTAATTTATAAACGTTAAAGGAAAATCGATTCAATGAATAAATTTATAAAAATTGGCGTAGTGACGCTGTTTGCTTTATTTTTAGCTGCCTGTAATAAAGCTGATCCAAAAGCTGATTATGCAAAATTAGCTGAATGGATGCAATTAAATCAAGTTGATCAAGCTAGCTTTCAGACTCAATATAATCAGAAAATTTCAACTGGTGATACGACTCAATTAAAAGAAGCGATGGTGGCGTTAGTTGAGCGTAATACGAAACTAATTAAATCGTTAAAAGCAATTAATATTAAAGATCCTGAAATTCAAAAATTGCAAGATAAAACTATCGAAGTGCTAACTTATTCATCTGATTTGACAGAATCTGTCATTAATTTAGCGAATAATCCGTCACCATCAAATGAAGTTGTTAAGTCGTTACAGGAAAAAACACAAAAAGCACAATTGCTGACAGCTGATTTGCAAAGAATGCGTGCTGAACTTGCAGCAAAATATGCTAATACTCACTAGCTATGTCGTTATAAAATCGTACCGATTTAGGCAAGTATAGTAAAAAATAAGCCGCACTTCTAAGTGCGGCTTATTTTTGGCTGAGTTTTATTCTTTTTCTTTATCTAATGGTGCAAATGGACGTTGTACATGGCCGGTATAAAGCTGGCGAGGTCGTACAATTTTCATATTGCCAGGTTTAAACATCTCTTTCCAATGAGCTATCCAACCAACTGTTCTAGCAAGAGCAAACATCACGGTAAACATTGATGTTGGAATACCAATTGCTTTTAGGATTATACCTGAGTAAAAATCCACATTTGGATAGAGTTTATGCTCTATAAAATACGGATCACTCAGTGCAATACGTTCCAACTCCATTGCAACATCAAATAATGGATTATTGATATTTAGTTCTTTTAGCACCTCATGGCAAGTCTGGCGCATAACTTTAGCACGAGGGTCGTAGTTTTTATATACTCGGTGTCCAAATCCCATCAAGCGGAATGGATCATTTTTGTCTTTTGCTCGAACAATATATTCAGGAATTCGATCGATTGTTCCAATCTCCTCTAACATATTGATACAGGCTTCATTTGCTCCACCGTGTGAAGGTCCCCAAAGCGAAGCGATACCCGCTGCGATACAAGCGAAGGGGTTTGCTCCTGATGATGCTGCAGTACGTACAGTAGAAGTTGAGGCGTTTTGCTCGTGATCAGCGTGTAAGATAAAAATCCGATCCATTGCACGTTCTAGTACAGGATTTACAACATAAGGTTCACAAGGGGTTGCAAACATCATATATAAAAAATTACCTGAATAAGAAAGGTGATTTTGCGGGAACATAAAAGGTTGACCAATTGAGTACTTATAACACATTGCAGCAAGAGTTGGCATTTTTGCCAATAAGCGGATAGCTGTGATTTCGCGATGTTCAATGTCGTTAATATCCAATGAATCATGATAAAACGCGGCTAGTGCACCGCTCACCCCACACATAATTGCCATTGGGTGAGAATCTCTGCGGAAACCATGAAAAAAGCGAGAAATTTGTTCGTGCACAAGTGTATGCCTGCGTACAAGTTGAACAAAATTTTCATATTCCTGTTTGTTAGGACGTTCACCGAAAAGAAGTAAATGTGCTACTTCAAGATATGTTCCATTTTTAGCTAATTCGTCAATCGGATAACCACGGTGTAATAAAATTCCTTCATCACCATCAATATAGGTTATTTCTGAAACACAAGATGCGGTTGACATAAATCCAGGATCGAAAGTAAAGAGTTTATTTTTGACTAATGATTGCACATCAACAACGTCATAACCTAGAGCCCCCTTTCTAACTGGAAGTTGTAGTTCACGTCCATCACTTAATGTTAATTTTGCAGTTAATTCACTCATAAACACTCCTCTTATAGCCTGCTTGAGTATTAAGTTACTTGGTCTAATATTGTGTATAAAATAGTTTTAAGAATAGTTTTCTATTTCACTATAACCTTTTCTATTAACGCTGTCTTTATAATTAGTAAAAAAAATTGTTAAAAAAATGTTATTTTTTCCCAAAATGAGATAGAGATCAAAAAATGAAAAAAAATGTTAATGCTTTGTAAAATTAATCGGTTGCTTATTTTGGCAATTTGTTTTTAAACTAAGTAAAATCAAAACGTAGCAGTTTTGTTGTATAAACCCATGTATAATAGAAATAATTGTCACTTTATTCTGTATGTTATAATAAATAAAATCAGGTGATTTTAATGAAGCAAACAAGCCCAATCAGTGAATGGTTAGCCTCTAGCTCTCTAAATGGGGCAAATCAATCTTATATTGAAGAGCTTTATGAAAGCTATCTTCAAGACTCAAATTCTGTCGATGAGAGTTGGCGGCAAATTTTTAATGCATTGCCAAAACATACTGCCGCTGAGCAAGCACATACGCCGATTCGTCAATATTTTAAACGGTTAGCAAGAGATAATGGTGCAGAAGGGGTGAGTGTTATTGATCCTAAAGTGAGCAAACGATTGGTTAAATTGTTGCAGTGGGTTAATGCGCACCGTAATCGTGGACATCTTCACGCAGATCTCGATCCACTAAAAATTTGGCAAAGAATGGATTCTCCAACCTTAGATTACAAATTTTATGGCTTTACAGATGATGATCTTGATGAAGTATTTGACATTAGTGGCTATGTTTATAATAAAGAAAGAATTAGTCTGCGTGAGCTTTCCTCATCATTAAAATCAACCTATTGTGGACCGATTGGTCTTGAGTTTATGCATGTTAATGATCTTGAGGCACGAACTTGGCTACAGAAAAAGTTAGAAAATTTGTTAAATCAACCTTTATTTAGCAAACAACAACAGCTTAAATTCCTAGAAGAATTAACCGCAGCAGATGGATTAGAGCGCTATCTTGGCGCAAAATTCCCTGGAGCAAAACGTTTTTCTCTTGAGGGCAGTGATGCCTTTATTTTGTTGATAAAAGAAATTATTCGTCAAGGTGCTAAAAACGGTATTAAAGAAATTGTAATGGGTATGGCGCATCGTGGGCGTTTAAACTTATTAGTAAATGTTCTAGGGAAAAAAACACTAGAATTATTTGATGAATTTGCAGGAAAACATCAAGGTAATGGAACTGGTGATGTGAAATACCACCAGGGTTTTTCTTCTGATTTTATGACAGAGGATGGTTTAGTACATTTGGCTTTAGCATTTAATCCTTCTCATTTGGAGATTGTAAACCCAGTGGTACTAGGATCAGTTCGAGCTAGACAAAATCGCATTAATGATGTTGAGCGTTCTAAAGTATTACCGATAACAGTACACGGTGATTCCGCTGTTGCAGGGCAAGGTGTGGTGCAAGAAACCCTTAATATGTCAGCAACCCGTGGTTATTCTGTGGGGGGGACAATTCGTATTGTTATCAACAATCAAATTGGTTTCACCACTTCTAATCCACACGATACTCGTTCTACAGAATATTGTACCGACATTGCGAAAATGATTGAAGCGCCTGTCATTCACGTTAATGGTGATGATCCTGAAGCCGTGGCTTATGCTGCGCAAATGGCGGTGGAATTCAGAACCAAATTCAAGCGTGATATTTTTATCGATCTGGTTTCCTATCGCCGTCACGGACACAATGAAGCGGACGAACCTTCTGTTACTCAGCCATTAATGTATGAGCGCATTAAACGCCACCCAACCCCACGCAAAGTGTACGCTGATCGCTTAATTGCAGACAACGTGATTGACGAGGCTTACAGCCTAGAATTAATGAATAATTATCGTGACGCTTTAGACAATGGCGATTGCGTTGTGCCAGAATGGCGTGAGCGTGATGTTGAAGCCTCGGATTGGATGAAATTCCTTAGCCAAGAATGGTCTGATTACGAAGGCAGTTTCGATGAAGAACGCTTTACAGCACTTGCTTTAAAAGTGTGTGAATATCCAGAGAATCACCCACTTCATTCGCGCGTGAAAAAAATCTATGATGATCGCCGTCTCATGGCAAAAGGTGAAAAACTATTTGATTGGGGAATGGCAGAAACAATGGCTTACGCCACCTTGTTGGATGAAGGCTATAACGTTCGCTTATCTGGTGAAGACGCAGGACGTGGCACATTCTTCCACCGTCATTCTGTCTTACATAGCCAAAAAGATGCCACAATTTACACCCCACTTACGCATTTACATAACCAGCAAGGGCATTTTGAAGTGTGGGATTCGGTGCTTTCAGAAGAAGCCGTACTTGCTTATGAATATGGCTATGCTACGGCAACACCAAAAACGCTCACTATTTGGGAAGCACAATTCGGTGATTTCGCAAATGTTGCGCAAGTGGTGATTGACCAATTTATCAGTTCAGGCGAGCAAAAATGGGGCAGAATGTGTGGTTTAGTCATGTTATTACCACACGGTTATGAAGGACAAGGGCCAGAGCATTCATCTGCACGGTTAGAGCGCTATTTACAGCTTTGTGCGCAACAAAATATGCAAGTTTGCGTACCTTCAACGCCAGCACAAATTTATCATTTATTACGCCGCCAAATGTTGCGTAAAGTGCGCCGTCCATTGATTGTGATTACACCAAAATCTTTACTGCGCCACCCACTTGCGGTATCTAGCAAAGAAGAGTTGGTGAACGGTGCTTATCAAAATGTGATTGGCGAAATTGACCAGCTTGATCCAAAACAAGTGAAACGAGTGGTAATGTGTTCAGGTAAAGTGTATTACGATTTATTAGAACAACGCCGCAAAACTAACCAAACAGATGTAGCGATTGTGCGTGTGGAACAGCTTTATCCTTATCCGCACGAAGAAATGAAAGCGGCACTTGCCCCTTATGATCAGGTTACTGATTATGTATGGTGTCAAGAAGAACCGCAAAACCAAGGGGCGTGGTATTGTAGCCAACATAACTTTGTGAGTTCATTGCCAGAACACGGTAAACTGCGCTATGTGGGCAGACCGGCTTCAGCATCGCCAGCGGTGGGCTATATGTCTTTACATAATGAACAACAACGTGCCTTAGTGAATGAGGCTTTAGAATAATTGGTAGGCAAAAAGTGCGGTCAAAAATCACCGCACTTTTGTACATCTGAATGCAAATAAAACGCAAATAAAGAAGGAATAGAAAAATGAGCGATTTTGAGATTTTAACTCCTGTGCTACCTGAATCTGTGGCAGATGCTACGGTTGCTACTTGGCATAAGAAAGTGGGGGATGAAGTAAAACGTGATGAAGTTTTAGTGGAAATTGAAACTGACAAAGTCGTGCTTGAAGTACCTGCACTTGCTGATGGTGTATTAGAAAGCATCATTGAAGCGCAAGGTGCAACGGTGATTAGCAACCAAGTACTAGGTAAAGTTTCAGCTTTAGCTACGGCAGGCAATGACACTAAAGAAAGTGTGCAAAAAGTGGAAAGCACGCCAGCGGATCGCCATTTAGCCAACTTAACATCAGAGCCGACTAACGCGGATGTGGTTAGTCCAGCAGCACGCCGTTTACTGGCCGAAAATGATCTCAAAGCAGAAGAAGTACAAGGTACGGGTGTAGGTGGGCGTATCACCCGCGAAGACATTGAACGTACTGTCGCACAAAAAGTAGCGCAAGCACAATCTCAGACACAAACGGAATCGCAATTCCCTGAACCAGCATTAAATTTATCAGGGCGTGATGAAAAACGTGTACCAATGACTCGTTTACGTAAGCGCGTGGCAGAACGTTTATTAGAAGCGAAAAACAGTACTGCAATGCTCACCACCTTCAACGAAGTGGATATGCAACCGATTATGCAACTACGCAAAAAATACGCAGAGAAATTTGAGAAATCTCACGACACTCGCTTAGGTTTTATGTCTTTTTATGTGAAAGCGGTGGTAGAAGCACTAAAACGCTATCCTGAAGTAAATGCCTCTATTGACGGTGATGACATTGTGTATCACAACTATTTCGACATCAGCATTGCTGTTTCCACCCCACGCGGTTTGGTAACGCCAGTATTACGCAACTGCGATAAACTGAGTATGGCGGAAATTGAAAAGCAAATCAAAGTGTTAGCAGAAAAAGGTCGTGATGGTAAATTAACGGTGGAAGATCTCACCGGTGGAAACTTCACTATTACCAACGGTGGTGTGTTTGGATCACTGATGTCTACGCCAATCATCAATCCACCGCAAAGTGCTATTTTAGGTATGCACGCCATTAAAGATCGCCCAGTGGCAGTGAATGGTGAAGTAGTGATCCGCCCAATGATGTACTTGGCCCTTTCTTACGATCATCGTTTAATTGATGGGCGTGAAAGTGTTGGTTTTTTAGTCACTATTAAAGAAATGCTGGAAGATCCAGCGCGTTTATTATTAGAAGTGTAGCCTTGAAATAAGGCGATAAGGACGCTTATCGCCTTATTTTTATCAATTTATCTGCAGATTTATTGTTAAGCACTGCGTAACAAAGGGAGAAAGATAAATCCATGAATTTACACGAATATCAAGCAAAACAGCTTTTCACCCAATATGGCTTGCCTGTCGGTGAAGGTTATGTGTGTGAAACCCTAGAACAAGGATTAGAAGCTATCAAAAAATTAGCTGGCTCAAAATGGGTACTGAAATGCCAAGTTCACGCAGGCGGACGTGGTAAAGCGGGGGGCGTCCAAGTGGTTAGCTCTGAACAAGAAGTGCGCACGTTTTTTGACAAATTTTTGGGCAAGCGTCTTGTTACCTTTCAAACCGATGCCAAAGGGCAGCTCATTAATCATATTTATGTAACACGCTATGTAGCGGTAAAAAAAGAACTGTATCTCAGTGCGATTATTGATCGCAGCTCGCAACAAATTGTCTTTATGGTTTCCACAGAAGGTGGCGTGAATATTGAAGAAGTGGCGCAAAAAACACCGCACTTATTACACCGCACCAGCATTGATTTATTGGTTGGTGGAATGCCATATCAAGGCAGAGAATTAGCCTTCAAACTCGGCTTAGAAGGCAAACAAATCAAGCAATTTACCGACATATTTTGCCAGCTAAACCGCCTATTTATCGAAAAAGATCTGGCATTATTAGAAGTCAATCCATTGGTGATTTTAGAAAATGGTGATCTCGATTGTCTTGATGCCAAAGTGGTAGTGGACAGCAATGCCTTATATCGCCATTCAGATTTGCTTGCAATGCGCGATCTTAGCCAAGAAGATCCCCGTGAAGCCCAAGCAGAAAAATGGAATCTCAACTATGTCGCCTTAGATGGCAACATTGGCTGTATGGTTAATGGTGCAGGGCTGGCAATGGGAACAATGGATATTGTGAAATTATACGGCGGACAGCCAGCCAATTTCCTTGACGTGGGCGGCGGTGCAACCAAAGAGCGTGTGGCAGAAGCCTTTAAAATCATCTTAACCGATCCTTCAGTGAAAGCCATTTTAGTCAATATTTTTGGTGGCATTGTACGCTGTGATCTCATCGCCGAAGGCATTATCGCAGCCAGTAAAGAAGTCGGCGTAAATGTGCCTGTAGTGGTGCGTTTAGAGGGGACAAATGCGGAATTGGGTCGCACAATGTTGGCAGAAAGCGATACCAATATTATTTCAGCACAAAGTTTACAACAAGCGGCAAGCGAAGTCGTGAAAGTGGCAAAGGGAGAGTAAAATGTCAATTTTAGTGAACAAAGACACCAAAGTGATTTGCCAAGGTTTCACTGGGGGACAAGGCACATTTCATTCTGAACAAGCCCTTGCTTATGGCACAAAATTAGTGGGCGGCGTTTCCCCAGGGAAAGGCGGCACAACCCATTTAGGCTTGCCTGTGTTTAATACCGTGTGCGAAGCCGTTGAACAAACCGGTGCAACAGCAACAGTGATTTATGTTCCAGCACCATTTTGCAAAGATGCCATTTTTGAAGCGATTAACGCAGGATTATCCTTAATCGTTTGTATCACTGAGGGCATTCCTACGTTGGATATGCTACAAGTGAAACAAAAACTCAATGAAACGGGTGTGGTGATGATCGGGCCAAACTGCCCTGGAATTATCACCCCTGAAGAATGCAAAATTGGCATAATGCCGGGCAATATTCACAAAAAAGGACGTATCGGCATTGTTTCTCGCTCAGGCACATTAACCTATGAAGCAGTTAAACAAACCACTGATGAGGGCTTTGGACAATCCACTTGCGTAGGCATTGGCGGCGATCCAATCCCCGGTTCAAGCTTTATTGATATTCTCAAACGCTTCCAACAAGATCCTGAAACTGAAGCCATCGTGATGATTGGCGAAATCGGTGGTAGTGCGGAAGAAGAAGCAGCAGAATTTATCCGTCATCATATCACCAAACCTGTGGTGGCGTATATTGCTGGTATTACTGCACCAAAAGGCAAACGAATGGGACACGCAGGCGCAATTATCAGTGGCGGAAAAGGCACTGCCGATGAAAAAATCCACGCGCTACAACAAGCGGGCGTGACGACAGTGAAGAGTTTAATAGAGATTGGTATAGCATTAAAAACCTTATTAAAGTAGCTCTTTTTTTACGAAATAAACACGAGCTATCTAGCCTATAGATACCGTTGCTTATTGATGGCGTAGCTAATGATTATTCGGGTTAAAGATTAAGTAGATCTTATATTGTTAGTCTATGATGGACAATATGTCCACCTTATTAGTAGGGGTTACAATATATCACGTATGATTGTTTTCCCCATTTAAAATTGAGATAAGTATCTTTAAAAGAGGGAAAGAATCTCTTTTACACTTTTTAATTGATGATCAGCTAACGTCCAACGTGGATTATTGCGCTCAACTGGCGCGGGGATAACCGCACAGTGCATTGAAGCGGCTTTCACCGCAGTCATTCCTACCACGGAGTCTTCGATCCCTAAACAGGCTTGAGGTTCTACTCCTAATTGATGGGCAGCATGTAAATAGACCTGCGGATGCGGTTTGTTGTAATCCAATTCTGTGGCAGATGAAAGATATTGAAAATACTGTGAAATGTTACAACGCTTGGTAATTTGCTCTAATAAATAACGTGGCGAGGCAGAAGCAACTGCCAGCTTACAACCAAGTGCGGTAAGTTTTTCAAGGGTTTCTGGCACATTTGACATTAACGGTTTATTTTCCAAAATCATTGAAATGGCGCAATTATTCATTCGTTTTACCATTTCTTCAATTGGAACAGGCATTTGTTGATAGCGTTGATAAACGGTTTTTACAATGCCCAAAGCGGGCATTCCCGTGAGTTCTTGCATTTCTTGCAAGCTGACAGGAATGCCGATTTGACTAAATACTTCCACGCCTGCTTGTTTCCAAAAAGGTTCGGAATCAATCAGAACGCCGTCCATATCGAAGATAACTGCTTGAAATTTCATAAATTTCCCTTGAGTATTTTTTCAATGATCGCTTTGGTGAGCGCCACATAATGGGCAGAAAAACGATGGCTAAAATTCAATAAATAATAAAGCTGATAAAGTGGTTTACGTTGCGCATAACCTTCATCAATCGGTAAAGTGCGGTGATAATTTTGATAGAATTTTTCAGGCAACGGCTGGAATAATTCACTAAATGCAAGATCGCATTCGTGATCACCCCAGTAACAGGCTGGATCGTAAGTAAAAGGTTTGCCATTTGCCACAGCACAGTTTTCAATCCAAAGATTGCCGTGCAATAAGGCGGGTTTGGGCTGATGTTTGGCTAGCCCTTTGGCGACAACGGCGACTAATTCATCAATATCAGTAAACGCTAAACCTTTCTCTTTGCAGATCTGTAATTGCCAGCCAATGCGTTGTTCGCTGAAAAATTTCGCCCAATTATCCGACCAACCATTTGGTTGATAAACCGGCCCAAGCCAAGTGTCAAAATCGAGTCCGTAATGCTCGGTATTGCCCCATTGGTGCAAGTTGGCTAATTGCGTGCCAAATTGCGCCATTGATTGCTCGTTAGGTTCGCTGAAAGGAAGGGCTTCTAGCAGTAAAAAACTGTGGTTTTGTGAGCAGCCTACGCCGTAAACTTGCGGTACTTGAATTGTCCCTGTTTTGGCGAGCAATTCCAGCTGATCTGCTTCGGCACGAAACATAGATCGATAGGATTTTTCATTAATTTTTACAAAAACGGGCTGGATTCCATCATCAATAATCCAAGCTTCGTGCATTTCGCCAGTATGCACTTTGCGTTTTTGCTTGATAAAATAATACGCACCAAGATGTTCGGCTAAAACTTGAGAAATTGATTTCCACATAAGTCCTCCCATATTCCACTTGCGCCACGGCTTAATCATAAAGGAAATGAGTAAAATAATCTGTGATGAACTTCAAGTTTTTTATTTGCGGAGAGAAAAATTTGCGGTAAGGTAGCGTCTATTCGCTTAAATTGTTTAGTAAGGAGCAAAAAATGAAATTATACGTTTATGATCATTGTCCATTCTGCGTGCGAGCCAGAATGATTTTTGGCTTGAAAAATTTGCCTGTGGAAGAGCAAGTGTTATTGAGTGATGATGAAGCCACGCCAGTATCACTCATCGGCAAAAAAATGGCACCAATTTTGATTAAAGAAGACGGCACGGCAATGCCAGAAAGTTTGGATATTGTCCATTATGTGGATCAAAATTATGGGGATCTGTTGTTGCCAGATGATGATGTGCGTAGCGATCTGCAAGCGTGGATGCAGGTCGTAAGCCGTTATTATAATCATCTTTTATTACCGCGTTTCGTGAAATTAGGCTTGCCTGAATTTGCTACCCAAAGTGCGGTGGATTATTTCGTTAAAAAGAAAACTGAAAGTATTGGTGATTTCGCCGAAAATCTGGCAAATTCTGCCCAATATATCGAAAAATTACAGCAAGATTTCACCGCACTTGAGTATTTGATTTTGTCAGAAAATGGCGCGAATGGTCAGCTTTCTATGGAAGATATTTTGCTTTTCCCAATGCTGCGTAATCTCACTTGCGTGAAAGGGCTTGTGTTCCCGCCGAAAGTGAAAGCCTATGTGGAAACAATGGCAAAATTATCCCAAGTGGAATTATATTTCGATAAAGCAGTTTAACCCACAAAAAGCCTGGTAAAATGGGGCAGAAAGTTGGTTTTCATCGCAAAATAGCGTATGATCGCAAGCTTGCATCGAAAGTCATTGCAAAAGCAATTCGATAACCTATAAAGCACGGTGCGAAAAATACATTGTAGGTATTCAAGGGGCTGTTGATAACGCAAATGCAGAATGAATTATCAATAGCCCCTAAAGTGCGGAGCTTTTTTGCTTTATTTTTAATTTAATCAACAAGTTACCTCTCGTATGGGTAACCACTGTATAAGGATTTAATATGCCAATTATTACTTTACCCGATGGCTCACAGCGCCAATTTGATAAACCTGTTACTGTGCTTGAAGTGGCACAAGATATTGGTGCAGGTTTAGCCAAAGCGACCATTGCAGGGCGTGTGAACGGTGAACGCCGTGATGCGTGCGATCTGATTGATCAAGATGCCAATTTAGAAATTATCACTGCAAAAGATGAAGACGGATTAGAAATTATTCGCCACTCTTGCGCGCATTTATTAGGACACGCAATTAAACAGCTTTTCCCAGATGTGAAAATGGCTATCGGGCCAACCATTGAAAATGGTTTCTATTATGACGTGGATTTAGACCGCTCTTTAACGCAAGAAGATCTTGATGCCATTGAAAAAAGAATGCTTGATCTGGCAAAAACCAACTATGACGTGGTGAAAAAACGAGTAAGTTGGCAAGAAGCAAGAGAGACTTTTGAGCAGCGTGGCGAGCCATACAAAATGGCGATTTTAGATGAAAACATCGAAAAAACTGCAACGCCAGCGCTTTATCATCACCAAGAATATATTGATATGTGCCGTGGGCCACACGTGCCAAATATGCGTTTTTGCCATAATTTTAAATTACAAAAAGTGGCTGGCGCATATTGGCGTGGCGATAGCAAAAACAAAATGTTACAACGTATTTACGGCACAGCGTGGGCGGATAAAAAACAATTGGCTGCCTATTTACAACGTTTAGAAGAAGCGGCAAAACGCGATCACCGTAAAATTGGTAAAGCGCTTGATCTCTACCATATGCAAGAAGAAGCACCGGGTATGGTGTTCTGGCACAATGACGGTTGGACGATTTTCCGTGAGCTTGAAACTTTCGTGCGTACTAAATTGAAAGAGTACGATTACCAAGAAGTGAAAGGTCCATTTATGATGGATCGTGTGTTATGGGAAAAAACAGGCCACTGGCAAAACTATGGTGATTTAATGTTCACCACTTCATCAGAAAACCGTGAATATGCGATTAAGCCAATGAACTGCCCGGGGCACGTTCAAATTTTCAACCAAGGCTTGAAATCGTATCGCGATCTGCCAATTCGTATGGCGGAATTTGGTTCTTGCCACCGTAACGAGCCATCAGGTTCATTGCACGGTTTAATGCGTGTACGCGGTTTTACTCAAGATGATGCGCATATTTTCTGTACTGAAGATCAAATTGAAAGCGAAGTAACCAGCTGTATCCGTATGGTTTACGATATTTACAGCACCTTTGGTTTCAACAATATTCAAGTAAAACTGTCTACTCGTCCAGAAAAACGTATCGGTTCTGATGAAATGTGGGACAGAGCAGAGCAGGGCTTAGCCAATGCGTTAAAACACAATGGCTTAGATTATGAAATCCAAGAAGGCGAAGGAGCATTCTATGGGCCGAAAATTGAATTTGCCTTGCGTGATTGCTTAGACCGTGAATGGCAATGCGGCACAATTCAGCTTGATTTCGCCTTACCGGGTCGTTTAAATGCCACCTATGTCGCTGAAGATAATGACAGACGCACACCTGTAATGATTCACCGTGCGATTTTAGGCTCACTAGAACGCTTTATCGGTATCATTACCGAAGAATACGCAGGCTTCTACCCAGCGTGGTTAGCGCCGGTACAAGCTGTAGTGCTTAACATTACTGATTCACAGGCCGATTATGTACAATCTGTGGTGAAAAAATTATCTGATGCAGGCTTGCGTGCCAAAGCGGATTTGCGCAACGAAAAAATCGGCTTCAAAATCCGTGAACACACCTTACGCCGTGTGCCTTATATGTTGGTTTGTGGCGATAAAGAGATTGCCGAAGGTAAAATCGCCGTGCGTACCCGTAGGGGCGCAGATTTAGGCACGTTTACCGTGGCAGAATTTACCGAAATTCTGAAAAATCAAGTGAAAAACCGAGAGTTAAAATTGCTTGGTGAGCTTGATCAAGATTAATTCACAAAAAATAAGAAAGCGAGCTAAATGCTCGCTTTTATTTTGTAATTAAAAATCCCCGTATTTTGTAGGGATTTTTAATTATTTAGATTTTAGATGTTAGCCTTATTGCGGTTTAGCAAAAACCATTTTCACCATTTGCCAGAAGAATGACAATGCTCCGACAACGAAAATTACATCGCCCACAATACGCACCCAACGTAGGGTAACGAAGAGATCTTGTTGCATAAATTCTTCACCACGGGCATACCATAAGCCGTGCACCATATTGGCGTGTGCTTGGATAACGCCGATTGGCAGTAGGCTAGATAAAATCATTACGATCAATCCGATGTTTAAACTCCAGAAACCGAATTTCATTAGTTTGTTATCAAATGGGGTATTTGGACGTAAATAACGGACGATAAGGAACACAAAACCTAGTGCAAGGAAGCCATAAACACCAAACAGTGCGGCGTGAGCGTGTACCGCTGTGGTATTTAACCCTTGTACATAGTAAAGTGAAATTGGTGGATTGATTAAGAAACCAAATACGCCAGCACCTAACATATTCCAAAATGCCACAGCAACAAAGCAGTAAATTGGCCATTTTAAATGTTCCATCCAAGGTGCTTTTTGTTGCATTGACCAGTGTTCCCACGCTTCATAACCGAGCAACACTAATGGCACTACTTCTAAGGCAGAGAATGATGCCCCTACAGCAATAATTGGTGTGGTTGCACCTGCAAAGTAGAGGTGGTGGAATGTTCCCGGTATGCCGCCGATTAGGAAAATAGAGGCAGAGGCGATGGTTGAAACCGTTGCAGTACGGCGTGATACTAAGCCTAAACTTACAAAAATAAAGGAAAGTGCCGCCACGGAGAATACTTCAAAGAAGCCTTCAACCCATAGGTGTACCACCCACCAGCGCCAGTATTCCATCACAGATAAATGGGTATGTTCACCATAGAATAAGGCTGGGCCATAGAATAGACCTATAGCAATAACAGAGGCGAAGAAGAGAGCAAGTAGGTTTTTATCGCCCGGTTGTTTGAACGCATTGATCGTGCCACGGAACATTAGGACTAGCCAGAATAAAATACCAACATATTTCACGGCTTGCCAGAAGCGGCCTAAATCAATAAATTCATAACCTTGATGACCAAACATAAAGCTCAATTCTTGCGGGATTTGGTGAGCGATAGCGAGGTAGCTACCTGTAAAGGAGCCGACCACTAAAACCACTAATGCCCAGAATAGAATATCAACACCGAGTTTTTGGTATTTTGGATCTTTACCGCCATTAATAATTGGAGCAAGGAATAAGCCACCAGCCAAGAATGCCATTGCAATCCAGAACAATGCACTTTGTACGTGCCAAGTGCGTAGCAATGAGTAAGGGAGGTACTCTGATAATGGAATGCCGTAGAAATCTTGCCCTTCAACGGTATAGTGTGCGACAACGGTACCTAATGTAACCTGCACAATAAAGAGAGCGACTACCGTGAATAGATATTTTCCTAATGCCTTTTGTGATGGCGTGAGTTGAATTTTAGTGAGTGGGTCAACTGCCGCTGGCACGGGATCTTGCTCGTCTTCTTTTTTCTTAAATGACCACACCCAAACCATTGTGCCAATGCCTAAAATAAGGAAAACAATACTGGCGATAGACCAAACAATATTTTCTGCTGTCGGCACGTTATTAATAAGTGGTTCGTGTGGCCAGTTATTGGTATAAGTCGCCTCAGTATTTGGACGATTTGCTGAAGCAGTCCACGCAGTCCAGAAGAAAAACTTAGTCAGATCTTGGCGGTGAGATAACTCGGGTAGTGTGTTATCTTTCATTGCGAAATGATCACGAGTTAGCTTAAATTGCGGATCATCACCGTATAATGAAATATAATACTGTGCGGTTTTCTCAATGGCTTTTTGGCGAGTTTCCGATAGTTGTACTACACCGTTTTGCACCTTACTTCCACGATATTCACGGGTTAAGCGAGATTGCAATACTGCTTTTTGATCTTCATCTAAGTTAGCAAAATTTTTACCAAATTCATTTTGTGCAGTAATATCTAACCAGTTGGTTAATTCACGATGTAACCAATCAGCCGTCCAATCTGGCGCTTGGTAAGCCCCGTGTCCCCAAATTGAACCAAGTTGCATTCCACCTGTGGTTTGCCAAGCAGTTTGCCCTTGTAAAATTTCCTCTTTTGTTATTAAGGTTTCGCCATTGGTATTAACATATTTTTCAGGAATCGGTGGTGCTTCCCGATAAATATCTACACCAAAATAGCCGAGAATAGAAAATGCTCCGATTAGTACCACTATGAGCGTGTACCAGAGCTTTTTATATTGCCCCATAATCAATTCTCCATACAAATAAAAAATAGAAATCGATGAATAACAATATAACATATTGTTTTTATTGTTATTTTATCTTTATTCTCAGAAGAGCTTGCTAGTTTAATACGAGAAAATAGCAAGATACTCTTTGTGTATTGATATCAATACTTGACTAATTTTATCAACTATTTTTTGTTGTGCAGAATCAAATGATATTTTATTGCTTTAGATCAAATTTTTTGAGATTTTTACTTGTAATAGCGAAAAGTGATTAATAATAAATACGACATAACACATAGTTATGCTTTATTTTCCTAAAATTAGGGCGATGAAAAAAAGCAAAATCTAGAAGCACCAGTCATAATCGGATACGATAATTTCGATTAGCTATTATTACTGGTACTTCTTTTAAATATTCTAAAGTAAGAAGTGCTTTATGTGATTTGAATAGTAACAATTTTTAGACTCGTTATTATCCGATAATGAGCCGTTCTAGTCTGTTAAAATCAACAAGATCACCATAACTCCGCCAGCCAAAATAAAGTATAGACTGCGTTTAAGTGCTTTTCTTGAGCCAGGGATTAACCAAAGGGAGCTAATACAGAAAAAAAGCAAGGCGATACCAAACACGGTGGTTAGCCAAGAATAGGGATATTCTGAATTACTTTTATGTAAACGAGTGAGTTCCGCTAACCAAGTAGGGTAATCCATTATGTGATATTTCACTTCCCCCGTTTTAGGGTGATATTCCCCTTGCTTAAAATAAAGCACGCCATCTTTTTCATCAGTAATGAGTAAATTTTTGATACGTAATTTTTGTCCAAGTTGTTGCTCATTAAGCTGAAGATCTATCTTTTTCTCGATATAAACAGAATGCTTGAATGTGTCAGTGTTACGATAAATTAACACCACGCCAGTAAAGGCGTAAATTGACATTGTAACTAAGAGTAAAAATCCGAAATAGCGATGCAGTATTCGCATCCATTTTGCTGTTGTTTTGCTCATTTGTATGCTGGTTGTGGTTAAAGGTGCGGTGATTATATAGAAATTTTTCTTATTATGTAAATAAAAATAATTATTATTTATTGAATTAATAATAATTATCAATAGAATAGGTGGTTGTTGTTCAATAGATAAGGAATTCTAATTTTATGAAACTAGCTTGCCCTCTAAATTTTCCTTTAAAAACGACCGCACTTTTAGTTATAAGTGTTTGTTCTAGCAAGGTGTTATATGCAGAGGAAATTTCTTCATCAACAGAGTATATGGTCGTGTTACCAACGATTGAGGTTGTTACTACACAGGAAACTGCCAACTCAAAGGGCTATGTAGGGTATGAAGATGCACAGGTAACACGCAATTTTCTTGCGCTCAAAGAAATGCCGCAGACCATTGATGTGATTAACATTCAGAAAAATTCTATTTAGAAACAGGGGTAACGCATTTAGGAAAACGTTATTATTTCAATAACAATAAACAAACCATTTTGCCGAGTTTTACGCGTGTTGATGCAATGGTGGGGTATAACGTGAATCCTGTGAATATCACGTTTGCGGTATCAAATTTATTTAATAAGGCTTATTGGCGTTCCGATTCAATGCCTGGTAATCCACGTTCCTTTAATTTACGTTTAACTTATACCTTTTAATTAATCAAATAAATGCGGTGTTTTCAAGCACCGCATTATTTTTATAGAACAATTGTTTTATTTTTATAAACAAAGATCCGATCTTGCAGAGCGAGATCTAAGGCTTTGGTGAGAACGGTTTTTTCCACATCACGTCCTGCACGCATCATTGCATCAGCACTGTATGTGTGATCTACGTTAATTACATTTTGCATAATAATTGGGCCTTGATCTAATTCATTATTAATGAAATGAGCGGTTGCACCAATAATTTTTACGCCACGTTCATAAGCTTGATGATAAGGTCTTGCACCAATAAAGGCAGGCAAGAATGAATGATGGATATTAATTACACGGTTTGGATAACGCGCAACAAATTCAGGATTTAATATGCGCATATATTTCGCTAACACAATATAATCTGGCGCATATTGATCGATTTTTTCTGCTAATAATTTATCGTGTTCAACGCGCGTTAATCCCTCGTGGCTAATGCAATGGAAAGGAATATCAAAACGTTCTACTAAATTTTTTAAGGTATCGTGATTGCCAATGACGGCGGCGATTTCAACATCTAAACCACCATAATAATTTTTCATTAAAATATCGCCAAGGCAATGCGCTTCTTTGGTGACTAAAATAACAATGCGTTTTCTTTTTGCGCTAATTAATCGGCAATTTGTTCCTGCTGGTAGGCTAAATGTCAAGTCAGCAAGTAAGGTTTCATCATTGAAAATACCGTCCAATTCGGTTCGCATAAAGAAATGTTTTGTTTCAAAATCTACAAACTCATTGTTATGAATAATGTTGAGTTGGTGTTTATAACAAATATTGGTTATTTTAGCGATTAATCCTCTATCATCAGGGCAATCAGTTAGTAGAATTTTCTTTTCTAGCATAGTATTTTACAGGTTATGATTTTATTGAGAAAAAAAAGTAAAGCATAGTACGCTTTACTTTTTTATTGTAAGAATTAAATTTCGAAATCAGATAAGGATTTACCAGCATCTAATGCTTGTTGAATAACAAGTGGAGTTCTGCCCTGACCTGTCCAAGTTCTAATATTACCATTTTCATCTTTAAATTTATATTTTGCGGGACGAGCAGGGCGCTTAGTGGCAGCGTTTTTGTTTGTTACTCTTTCAGAAATTAAATCTTCAGGTGCAATGCCTTTTTCTTTTAAGAAATTATGTACTTCAGCAAGCGCTTTTAATTTTTCAGCTTCTTGTTGAGCTGCTAGTGCTAATTCTTGACGTTTTTCTTCTAATACAGTTTTTAATTTCTCTAGTAAAGATTCAAGCTCATCTAAACTTAAGGATTTTGCAGCAACTCGAAGGCTACGAATATTCTTTAATGATTTTAATAAATCGCTCATTTTTATCTCCTAAGATAATTAAAATAATGATATTAAATTAATACAATCGAATTGATGATAACGAAAATATTATTAAAGGTAAATATAAAAATTAATTAAATAGGTAATAAGTTTGTTTTTTTATAAAGTAAAGTTAGATTTTGTACTTCCAATAAGTTAGTTTGCTTAGGAAAAACAGTTTTTTTAAGACAAGAATGATAAGTAGTTATCTTGTTTAAGCATAAAAAATGGGGAATTTTACGCTGAGTACTTGCTTTTTAGTTAACTTGTTTGTAATCTTTACTTTCCTACGTATGTAGAGGCGCAACTATTATAAGTATTTTTTCTGAGTGGATAACGATGAGGAAAAAGGAAAGGAATCGTTGCCGAAATCAATTAAAAGTCATTTTAATTGGTTGGGAGCGTTTTCGAAAGAAACGTTACTGTCATAGTCTTTTTAATAACTATGGAGCGCTACTGGTTAGGTTAGGCGATTATGCCTGCCTTTTATTTTAAATTTTATCCCTTCTTTAAAATAGTAAACTTCAGTGGTTCTCCCTTATTTTAGGTAGAACAATAATGGAACTCTTAGATTATTCCACATCAATTTGGTCGGTTGTCCCGCCCCTGTTAGCCTTATTATTGGCGATTTTCACGCGTAAAGTCATTTTATCGTTAAGCATTGGTATTTTAATTGGCTCATTAATGTTGGCTGATTTCAACATTGCCAACGCGGCGATCTATTTAAAGAATACCGTGCAATCTTTGGTATATGGTGATGACGGTTGGAACTTTGATACCATCAACATCATTTTATTCTTATTATTATTAGGAATTTTGACCGCACTTTTAACCGTGTCTGGTAGCAACCGTGCGTTTGCCGAATGGGCACAAAAGCGTATTAAAAATCGCCGTGGCGCAAAATTAATGGCGGCTTCTTTGGTCTTTGTTACCTTTATTGATGACTATTTCCACAGCCTTGCGGTGGGCGCGATTGCCCGTCCTGTTACGGATAAATTCAAAGTTTCTCGTGCAAAATTAGCCTATATTTTGGATTCCACCGCAGCGCCAATGTGTGTGATTATGCCCGTTTCAAGCTGGGGGGCGTATATTATCACCTTAATTTCTGGCTTGCTTGCTACTTACGCCATTACCGATTACACCCCAATAGGCGCTTTTATGGCGATGAGTGCGATGAACTTCTATGCGATTTTCTCTATCTTAATGGTGTTCTTTGTGGCATATTTTTCTTTTGATATTGGCTCAATGGCAAGGCACGAAAAACTTGCTCTTGAAAGAACGGAAGAAGATCAAGAGGAACAAAACGGCGTAAAAGGCCACGTTCGCAACTTAATTTTACCTATTGTTACCTTAATTAGTGCAACGGTATTTATGATGTTACATACAGGAAATGAAGCCCTTGCCGCAGACGGCAAACCTTTCTCTGTATTAGGCGCATTTGAAAACACTACGGTAGGGATTTCTTTAGTAGTCGGTGGCTGTGCTTCAATCATTGTGGCAACCTTTTGCATTCTTATTGATCGTCAAGTGAGTGTTGCAGAATATGCCAAATCGTGGATTGTTGGCGTAAAATCCATGCTTGGAGCTATTTTGATCTTATTCTTTGCTTGGACCATCAACAATGTTGTGGGCGATATGAAAACGGGAACCTATTTATCTAGCCTGGTTTCAGATAACTTACCTGTGGCAGTGTTACCTGCGTTATTATTCGTATTAGGTGCAGTAATGGCGTTTTCTACAGGGACAAGTTGGGGAACATTTGGAATTATGTTACCGATTGCAGCCGCGATTGCAGCAAATTCTGCACCAGAATTAATGTTACCTTGTCTCTCTGCTGTCATGGCGGGAGCGGTGTGTGGTGATCACTGTTCACCTGTTTCTGATACCACTATTTTGTCTTCAACTGGAGCGAAATGTAATCATATGGATCATGTTACGACTCAATTACCTTACGCGCTAACTCTATCAGTTTCAACTATTATTGGCTATCTTGTGGTTGGATATACAGAATCCGGTTTATTTGGCTTTATTGCTACGGCAATCACGTTGGTTGGATTAATTTTCTTATTTAAAAGACGTTAAAATGTGATCTATATCACAAAATTAGAAATAAAATTTTATTTTGTTTATTTTATAAAATGCGGCAGATTGTCGCATTTTTTTATTTTTTATTGCTTTTTATTTTATAATATATCGACGTATTGTGTTTTTTTAGATTTTTTTACTAATTAAAACCAATGGGTTAAGAGGTTTCTTACTAGACAAGCCATTCTCAATCCGTTACAAATAACCATCGTTAATGAAAAAATAGAAGTGCGGTGAAAATTCCGCAAATTTTTGCGAGGTAACAATGAAAAAATTATCAGGTGCAGAAATGGTTGTGCAATCTTTGCGTGATCAGGGTGTAAAATTTGTGTTTGGCTATCCCGGTGGTTCGGTATTGGATATTTATGATGCCATTCATACGTTAGGCGGTATTGAGCATATTTTGGTTCGCCACGAGCAAGCCGCCGTGCATATGGCAGACGGCTATGCACGTTCCACAGGGGAAGTGGGCTGTGTGTTAGTAACATCAGGCCCAGGGGCAACCAATGCCATTACAGGGATTGCCACGGCGTATATGGATTCTGTGCCTTTGGTTGTGATTTCTGGGCAAGTAATGTCTGGTTTAATCGGCAGTGATGCGTTCCAAGAATGTGATATGGTGGGGATCTCTCGCCCAGTGGTGAAACACAGCTTTTTGGTAAAACGAGCAGAAGATTTGCCTGAAGTGATTAAAAAGGCGTTTTATATTGCCTCCACAGGTCGTCCAGGGCCGGTAGTGATTGATTTACCGAAGGATGTGGTAAATCCGGCCAATAAATATACTTATAGCTATCCGCAAGAAATCAGTTTGCGTTCTTATAGCCCGACAGTGCAAGGGCATAAAGGGCAGATCAAAAAAGCCTTGAAAGCCTTATTGGTGGCAAAAAAGCCTGTGCTTTTCCTTGGTGGCGGAGCGATCACGGCAAATTGCAGCGAGCAAATTAGTCAATTTGCCAAGCAGCTAAATCTACCTGTTACTGCATCTTTAATGGGGCTGGGTGCATTTCCAAGCACGGATAAACAGTTCTTAGGAATGTTAGGAATGCATGGCACATACGAAGCGAACAACGCAATGCATCACAGTGATTTGATCTTTGCTATTGGCGTGCGTTTTGATGATCGCACCACTAATAATTTGGAAAAATATTGCCCGAATGCCAAGGTGGTGCATATTGATATTGACCCAACGTCCATTTCTAAAAATGTGCCAGCAGCGATCCCGATTGTGGGCAGCGCAGAAAATGTGTTAAATGAAATGTTATCTTTGTTGGAAGAAGATAACTTAGCCAAGTCCCAAGCGGATCTCAGTGATTGGTGGAAACAAATTGATGAGTGGAAAGCCGTGAAGTGCTTGGATTTTGATCGCAAGAGTGGGGTGATTAAACCGCAGCAGGTGATTGAAACAGTTTATCGTCTAACCAAGGGCAAAGCCTATGTGGCATCGGATGTGGGGCAACACCAAATGTTCGCCGCCTTGCATTATCCTTTTGATGCGCCACGCCATTGGATCAACTCAGGTGGGCTTGGCACAATGGGCTTTGGCTTGCCAGCTGCATTAGGCGTGAAATTGGCTCACCCAGAAGCAACGGTGGTGTGCGTAACGGGGGACGGCAGTATTCAAATGAATATTCAAGAGCTGTCCACGGCGCAACAATATGGCATTCCTGTGGTGATTATTAGCCTAAACAATCGCTTTTTAGGAATGGTAAAACAATGGCAGGATTTGATTTATTCGGGGCGTCATTCGCAATCTTATATGAATTCACTGCCAGATTTCGTCAAACTTGCGGAATCTTACGGACACGTTGGCATTCAAATTGATCGTCCTGAAGAATTGGAAGAAAAATTGGCGCAAGCCTTTGCCATTAAAGACAAACTTGTTTTTGTGGACATTAAAGTTGATGAAACGGAACACGTTTACCCAATGCAAGTGCGTGGTGGTGCAATGAACGAAATGATTTTAACTAAACCGGAGAAAGCCTAATGCGTAGAATTTTATCAGTGTTATTAGAAAATGAATCAGGGGCGTTATCTCGCGTGGTGGGCTTATTCTCTCAGCGTGCCTTTAATATTGAAAGCTTGACTGTTGCGCCCACTGATGATCCTACGCTTTCGCGTATGACTATTGAGGCTTACGGCGATGAGCAAGTGTTGGAGCAAATTGAAAAGCAACTGCATAAGTTGGTGGACGTGTTTAAAGTGATCAGCCTAAGTGATTGTGAACACGTTGAGCGCGAAGTGATGTTGGTGAAAGTGCGTGCGCAAGGGAGTTCCCGTGATGAGTTAAAACGTTTGACAGAAATCTTCCGCGGACAAATTGTGGATGTTACTACCAAATCCTACACCATTCAATTAGTGGGAACGAAAGACAAGCTTGACGCTTTTGTAAAAGCATTAAAAGAAGAAAGCTCACTAATTGAAGTTGTGCGCTCTGGGTTGATTAGTATCTCTCGTGGTGTAACGAATTGTTTATAAAAAGTAAAAAGCATTTAGGTGCTTAGCCTAAATGCTTTCTTAAACAGCGATTGCCTATATAGAATAAAATGGTCAATTTATTAAAATAAAGAGATAAAACTCAATAAAAAGAACCAGATTTCTCATTCTATTATTGTTTTAATGATTGAATTTTACTAATCACGTTACTGCTAGAAAAGCCGTTTTCGAAATTTAGCACTTTGACTTCACCACCGTTGGCGATGACTTCTTTGCCACCAGCGATTTCTTCAGGTTTGTAATCCCCACCTTTGACTAACAAATCAGGCAGCACCTCGCTGATTAAACGTTGTGGGGTGTCTTCAGTAAATTCTACTACCCAATCCACTGCGGCAAGCCCTGCGAGTACAGCCATTCTGGCTTCCAATGGGTTGATTGGGCGGCTTTCGCCTTTTAAGCGTTTCACGGAAGCATCGCTGTTTACTGCGACAATTAAACGATCGCCGAGTTTGCGGGCGTTATCTAAATAAGAAACGTGGCCGGGGTGAATAATGTCAAACACGCCGTTGGTCATCACGATTTTTTCACCACGTTGTTTGGCTTGCACCACCGCTTCTTTAAGTTGTTGTTCATTCATTACGCCAAAGCCTGTAGTTGTGCGTCCGTGAATGGCGTTTTCTAATTCTACATTAGATACTGTAGAAGTCCCTAGTTTACCCACCACAATGCCTGCGGCAACATTGGCTAAATAGCAGGATTCTTCAAAGCTACGCCCATCTGCCAATGCCGTGGCTAAGACGCTGATAACGGTATCGCCAGCACCAGTTACATCAAAGACTTCTTTTGCTTCCGTTGGCAAATGGAATGGCGGTTGATCTGGGCGGAGTAGGGTCATTCCTTTTTCTGAGCGAGTAACCAATAAAGCACTTAATTCAATATCGCGGATTAATTTTAAGCCTTTTTCTACAATGTCATCTTCGCAATGGCATTTGCCCACTACCGCTTCAAATTCTGACATATTTGGGGTTAATAGGGTTGCGCCGCGGTAGCGTTCAAAATTCGTGCCTTTTGGATCAATTAGCACTGGCACTTTGGCTTGGCGGGCAATTTGGATCATTGCTTGCACTTGATTAAGTGTGCCTTTGCCATAATCAGAAAGGATCAAAGCGCCGAAATTTTGCACCGCACTTTGTAATTTCGCTAATAATAAATCGCTTTCTATATTGTGAAAATCTTCTTCAAAATCAAGGCGTAATAATTGTTGATGCCGAGAAAGTACGCGTAATTTGGTGATGGTTGGGTGGCTGGCTAATTGCACGAAATTGCAATCAATATTTTGTTTTTCTAGCATTGTTGAAAGCGCCGAGCCTGCCTCATCTAGCCCTGTTAAGCCGAGTAATTGAACAGGCACATTGAGCGAAGCAATATTCATTGCCACGTTTGCCGCACCACCTGCGCGCTCTTCATTTTCTTGCACACGCACCACCGGCACAGGGGCTTCAGGGGAGATGCGATTGGTTGCCCCAAACCAGTAGCGATCTAGCATCACATCGCCAAGAACAAGCACTTTGGCTTGTTGAAACTGAGTAGAATATTGTGCCATTTTGACCTCATTTTTTTCATTAAATGACAAATTTTTGCAGATTTTACCATAGGATAAATGCTATTTACTAAAATTTCCGCTAAACTACCGCTTTAATTCAACCAATTTTAACGAACAGCTCTCTTAGTTATGGCAAATTCATCACTTCCAAGATTTCAACGTGCATTTCTCGCCCCCAAATATTGGGGATTTTGGATAGGTTTAGCCATTTGGCGGCTCATTCTTTTCTTGCCTTATCCCCTTTTATTAAAGATAGGGAATGGATTAGGCTGGCTATTTTCTAAGTTAAGTGTTGGCAAGCGGCGAATGAAAATCGCCAAGCGTAATCTCACCCTTTGTTTTCCCGATTATAGCGAACAGCAAATTGATGAAATTGCCCAAGCCAATCTGAAAGCCACTGGAATGGCAATTATTGAAACAGGAATGGCGTGGTTTTGGTCGGATCAACGGATTAAAAAATGGTCGAAGGTGGAAGGCATTGACTACCTAAAAAACTACCAAAAAGATGGCGTCATTCTAACTGGCGTACATTTTCTTACCCTTGAGCTAGGGGCGAGAATTTTGGGACTTTATACCCCCGGCATTGGGGTTTATCGTCCGAACGATAACCCACTAATGGATTGGCTGCAAACTTGGGGACGACTACGCTCTAACAAAGATATGCTTGATCGCAAAGATTTACGCAATATGATCAAATCATTACGCCGTGGTGAAATTATTTGGTATGCGCCTGATCACGATTATGGGCGGAAAAACGCCGTTTTTGTGCCTTTCTTCGCAGTGAAAGATGCCGCTACTACAACGGGAAGTTATTATTTATTGAAATCTTCTCCAAACAGCAAAGTGATTCCTTTTGCCCCATTACGCAACGCGGACGGCTCAGGTTACACCGTAAAAGTGTCTGCGCCTGTAGATTTTACTGATCTCAGTACTGAAATTGACATCGCTGCCCGAATGAACCAAGTGGTTGAACAAGAAATCTTGCAAGGCGTGGAACAATATATGTGGCTGCACCGGCGTTTCAAAACCCGTCCAAATGAAAGTGATGTGAGTTTGTATGATTAAAAAATAAAGGGTGAAATAATCTTTTCACCCTTTTTTAATAGAAATAAAGTGCGGTGGGATTTTCAGAAATTTTTTATTCCTAAAAGATGGATATTCACGCTCATTCAAACTCAAATAGTACGCCGTTATCAGCCCACTTTTGATAACTCGACTAAGATTGCATTTCTTCCAACTCATCAGCCATTGCGGAAAGAATTTCTCGTGAGAGAATGGCGAGTGAGCGGTAGAAAGGGAGGTTGGCTTGCGTTTCTACTGCGTTTAAGAATTTTGTGGCGCAAGGCAGTAGAAATTCCGCAAATAAGGTTTGTTGTGCCTCAACGGAATCAAGGTTATCTTCAATCCAAGATGCGGTGAGAAAAACAAGCGGAAAATTCACCGCACTTTGCTCTAACTCGGGCATTCCACGTTCTTGACGGAAAGCGATGAAGTCAGCGGGCTTAAGATCATAAGCGTCAAGATTCATTGGCACGAGCGCTTTTTTGCCAGCAAATAAACGCTGATATTCTTGATCTAATAAGGCTAAATCAATCTTCATTTGTAGGGCTTCAAGGGCTTGTTCGCTTTGTTTATCCGTTTCCAAAGGCCATAGCCCATTGAGTGGCTTTTGTTGCAACCAAGCAAAGACATTTTGCAAGGTGGCATCTTGTGGTGAGCGGTAAAACAGATTTCCGAATAAGCGGCTGATTAGAGAAAAATGATTCAGGCTATTTTCGTGGCTCATTATGCGTTTTCCTTGCTGTTTGAGCTGTCTTTTGTGGATAAAAGTGCGGTCAAATTTTGTGAAGTAATTTGTGCCACGTCTTCAAGCATTTGTTGGCGCACCTTGTCATCAATAATATGAATATCGCCAAAGAATTTATGCTGAATATCGGTAATACCACAGAAATTAAATAAGCCGTCCACTAAGCAATCACGCAAGGATTTATCAATGCCAAGTTGTTGGTATTTCTCAACATTACTGCCAATGGTGATAAATTGTTGCATTTTTTTGCCTTGCAATAAGCCGACAGATTGTCCGTCTTCTGTTTTATACGCAAAGCCGTGGCTCAGCACGCGATCTAAATAGCCTTTCAAAATGGCAGGAAAACCCATCCACCATAGGGGATAAACGAGAGTAATCAAATCCGCTTTATGAATGAGCTGATGTTCTTCACGAATTTCTGCGGGGGTAATCCCTTGATTTGCCCCTTGTAATTCTGTCCACGAAATGACGGGATCAAAATTTAGTTGATACAAATCACGCACTTGGGTTTCCACTTTGAGCGATCGGCTGGCGTTTAAAGTGCGGTCTAAAATGCTGCGATTAAAGCTGTCTTGCCCATTTGGGTGGGCGAAAATAATTAAATGTTTCATTGTGCTATTCTACTTTCTTAACAAATAAGGTGATCCCTTCCACGTTATACACTTCAATGGCATCGCCAACCTGCAAATGCTTGCCTTGAATTCGCCAAGTGGTGTCGCCAAAATGACCACGCCCAATGCCGTTTTCATTGACTTCTTGCACGATGCCTTTTGTGCCGAGCATTGCGTGATCCCGTTGGTTTAATGAAGTGTGCGATTGATCTTGTAGATCTTTGCCGTGTTGGTATTTCCACCAAGAAAAACTTAAAATAATGGCTAAAATGGCATAGCCAATCACTAAAAAGGTTAAGGATAAGGTAACAAATAATGCCATTACGCCTGCAATAATAATGGCTGCCAAGCCCCACCAGAGCAAAAATACGCCCGGAATGAGAATTTCGGCAATTAATAAGCCAAAGCCTAAAATAAGCCAGTGCCACACTGACCAAGTTGCGAGCCATTCCATACTTATCCCCTTAGTTTATATTTAAAGGGGCAATGCCCCTCATATTGATAGGCAGATTATTGCTTTTCACCTTTTAATAGTTCTGCAATGCCTGCCACTGAGCCAATTAAATTGCCTGCTTCAAGTGGCATTAACACCACTTTACTATTATTTGCGCCACCGATTTCTTTTAACGCTTCAGTATATTTTTGTGCGATAAAGTAATTAATGGCTTTGGTGTTTCCGCCTGCAATGGCTTCTGACACCATTTGGGTGGCTTTGGCTTCTGCTTCGGCAGCACGCTCACGGGCTTCTGCTTGTAAAAAGGCTTCCGCACGTTCCCCTTCCGCTTTAAGAATACGGGATTGTTTTTCCCCTTCTGCGCGTAAGATTTCCGCTTGACGAATCCCTTCAGCCTCTAAGATTTCAGCCCGTTTATTACGTTCCGCTTTCATTTGTGCATTCATTGCGGCGATTAATTCGTGTGGTGGACGCACATCGCGGATCTCAATACGCGTTACTTTGATACCCCAAGGGTTGGTGGCTTCGTCCACAATGGATAACAAACGGCCGTTGATATTATCACGCTGTGAAAGCATTTCATCTAATTCCATTGAACCTAGCACGGTACGAATATTGGTCATCGTTAAATTGATGATCGCCTGCTCTAAATAGTTTACTTCATACGCGGCACGGCGTGCATCAATCACTTGTACGAAACACACCGCATCAATGGATACATTGGCATTATCTTTTGAGATTACTTCTTGCGAAGGAATATCTAACACCTGTTCCATCATATTAATTTTGCGCCCTACGCGATCTACAAAAGGCACAACAAAATTTAGCCCTGGTGTGAGGGTGCGAGTGTAGCGCCCAAAGCGTTCAATCGTCCAATGATAGCCTTGCGGTACCGTTTTCAAGGTAGAAAACAGCGCCACAATCACCAAGATAACAAAGACGACCACAGCAACAGGAAAACCGTCTAACAATTCCATTTTTCTCTCCTTAAAATGGGTGATAACTAATTGAAGTCTAACAAATTAAATAGGCTTTTGTACATAGCGATAATGCCCATTTTCATTGACAAATTCAAATAAATGAGTGATACAACTTGGTGCGTCTTGATCTTGGTGGGAAACAAAAAGTAATTGTGTTTCACTGTTCATCACCAGTTGATCAATAAAGCCTTTGACTAGCTTACGATTCACGCCGTCTAGCCCTTGCAAAGGTTCGTCTAAGATCAACACGGGCGGATGTTTTACCATTGCACGGGTGATCAGCAATAAACGCTGTTGCCCCCAAGATAAGGATTTAAAGGGCTGATTAGCGTGGGCCGTTAAATTCAAGCGGGCGAGCCATTCCATCGCTTTAATATGCAGGGCATCTGGCACTTTTTGATAAACGCCAATGCTGTCAAAAAAGCCTGACAGGATCACATCTCGCGCCGAGCAATTCACGCGATAATCCATATGCAGTTGGCTACTGACATAACCGATTTTTTGTTTGATTTGCCAAATCGTTTCCCCTGAACCGCGTTGATTGCCAAATAAACGCACTTTATTGGCGTAAGATTGCGGATGATCACCACTAATCACCGAAAGCAAGGTGGATTTTCCCGCACCATTTGGGCCTTTGATCCACCAGTTTTCACCACGCTTGACTTGCCAATCGAGCTTATCGAGAATTTTTTTCTCGCCATATTGAATGGTAACCTGCTCTAATTCAAAGAGCGGTTGGTTTTCATCGAGTTTTATCGCAGGGACTGCACGTTCAGGCAAGGGAATATGCTGGGCAGATTCTGCATAGCGAAGTTGTTGATAAAGACTTTGTTGCTCAATAGCGTGGCGTTCCCCTTGCAAAATAACTTCTTGATATTCTAGCAGTGCGAGATGATTAGCTTCATCAGGAATATCTTCAAAACGATTTAAGATCAGCAAAATCGCCATTTTTTGTTGTAACTGCGCGAGCAATGCTTTCCATTCTTGAACGGATTGCTGATCCAACCCTTCAAAAGGCTCATCTAAAATCAGTAAATCAGGCCGTTGCACTAAGGCTTGGCACAGTAATACTTTACGGCTTTCCCCCGTGGATAGCTGAATAAAAGGGCGATCTAAAAGTGCGGTGATTTTTAATAGAGAAATATATTCTTCAAATAACGCCAGATCGCTCTGTCCAGCCAAAATAGTCTGCTTGGCTGTTTTACCGAAATCATCAGGGCTGACGCTATCATTGTTGCGATCTTTAAAGGTTTCACTCACAATTTTCTGTTGTTTTTCAAAAGAAAGGGAACAAATAGTTTGGAAACGATTTTCCATTGTGCCTTCCAGCAAAGGTAATTTACCTTCCAGTGCCAAGGCGAGTGCAGTTTTACCACTGCCATTGCTGCCCACCACACACCAATAGGCATTGGGTTGAATGGACAATTTATCAATTTTTAAGCGTTGATGATGAGCAAGTTGGAATGTTGCATTTTCGATCTTAATCATATTAACCACCTATAAAAAAAGCGGAAATTTTCATCCGCTCTTTTTCATTTTTTATCTTGAGTAAAGATTAGCTTTTTTGCGCTTCTTCAGAGATACACACCGCTGCGGTAAACACCACGTCAGTTGATGAGTTCAACGCAGTTTCTGCGGAATCTTGTAACACACCAATAATAAAGCCAACACCTATAACTTGTGCAGCGATATCATTTGAAATACCAAATAAGCTACAAGCTAATGGAATTAATAATAATGAACCACCAGCTACCCCAGAAGCCCCACAAGCACACACGCTCGCAACCACGCTTAATAATAATGCCGTAGGGAAGGAAACTTGTACACCTAAGGTATGTACTGCTGCTAAGGTTAATACGGTGATGGTAATAGCCGCACCTGCCATATTAATCGTTGCGCCCAATGGAATGGAAACGGAGTAAGTTTCTTCATTTAAATTCAAGCGTTTCGCTAATTCCATATTTACTGGAATATTTGCTGCTGAACTACGCGTGAAGAACGCAGTTAAACCACTTTCGCGCACACAAGTCCAAATTAATGGATACGGGTTACGGCGAATTTTCCAATAAACTAAAATTGGATTGACTACAAAGGCGGTGAACAGCATTGCACCAATAAGCACAAATAATAACTGTACATAGTTGAATAATGCGCCTAAGCCTTTATCTGCTAAGGTTTCAGCAACTAAACCAAACACTCCAATCGGTGCGAAGCTAATAATAAAGTGAACGATTTTTGATACCCCTTCAGAAAGATCATTCATCACATTTTTAGTGGAGTCAGAGGCGTGACGTAATACTAGTCCTAAGCCGATTGCCCAAGAAAGAATACCGATAAAGTTTGCATTAAATAATGCGTTGATTGGATTATCCACCACATTTAACACTAATGTCCCTAATACTTGAGATACTTCGCTTGGTGGTGATAAAGCGTTTTCTTGTGTTTGTAATGCAATTTCGGTTGGAAAGGCAAAGCTAAATATCACTGCAGTTAATGCCGCAAGAAATGTACCTAATAAATATAAAATCACCACAGATTTCATATTACTTTGCGTACCTATTTTTTTATTAGCGATAGCTGAGATAACTAACAGAAATACTAAAATAGGCGCAACAGCACGTAATGATCGTACAAATACCTTTCCTAAAAATCCTACTTTTTCAGCTAGGTTAAAACCTAACACTGATTGCAGGCTTGGTGCAATAAGAGCTAGGAGTAGGCCTAAAAGTAAACCAATAGATATTCTTTTCACTAAACTTCCGTGAAAAAACAAAGAGCATAAACGAGATGTATTCATAATAATTTACAATGTTGTGTTTAAACTGATTTCAACTAACGAATCTAGTCGCCCAGTTAATGATTAAAATTTAGATCTAAAGCTAGATCCCCCATAGCACCTGTAAAGATAGCCTAATTTTGTAATAAAGAAAATATAAAATCAGTAATTTCCTTATACTATTTAAATAATTTAACAAATATATCCTTAAATTTTGAATAAAATCAATTACTTTTGTCTTTCAATATGTTTTTTTCTTAGCTATCTAAAAAAGTAAAAATTTTTTTCATATAAACTTGACTTACTGTTTAAAATTACAGTATTATTAACTGTATAAAAAAACAGTTAACTGGTAATTATATACAGTGAAATAGAGAGGTTATGATGAACTATTTTAATCAACAAAATCAATTGTCTTATCAGCCAATGCCATTTTTAACAGATCGTGCTTCTTTCGGATCGGCTTTTAATAAAAAACTTGATTTGAATCTTCATTGCATTAAACGCCCGGAACAAACCTGCCTCATTGAGGTAACCAACCCTAATATGCTGACTTGGGGGATTGAAGCTGGTGATATGCTTGTGGTAGAAAAGCATGAACATTTGAACATTGGAGATTTGGTAGTAATGGAATTAGCAAATCAATTCTGTGTCTATGAATTAGCAAATTATGATGGAAAAGAATTTGTATTCTTTGCACTTGATGCAAAAATGAAAAGTATCAAATCTCAAAAATGGACTGAATTACCTATTATCGGTGTAATTACAAACACTATTCATCAAATAAAACCAAGAACGCAAATGAAATTTGCAGCCTAGTTGGCAGGTATACATTTAACAACCAGTATAAACTAATGGACTGTCCTAGATAACTAATTTAACTATCGTTAACCAATTGTTGTAAACAAGAAATTTGGAATTTCAAATAATCGTGACTAAAACGCCATTCGTATTCTTTCAAGTACAACCAAAGTGAGCTTGGTGATTGATGTGAAAATGATTAAATTCATTGACATCAAGCATATCATCACTCCTGTAGAAATTGATGTAAACAAGACTATTGGGCTTCACCTTTTCTTAAATAATCGGTAAAAATGTTCCAGATTATGAATTGGGAAAATGGTACTATATTCATTGCCATCAGCTCTTAAAAGGGCAAATACTGCGGTTTTACCCGCAGTTCCAAGAGATCTCATTCACCTTTGCGAAAATCATCAAATAGCTTTCATCTGTGTTAATCTCACTTTTAAATATTTGCATATGCAGGATATTTTAATAACTAAGCAATGATAGACAATTGAAGTAATAAGCAAATATTGCTTAGATTGAATTTTACCCCCATATCCTAAACAGGAAGCTGTCACTTTTTATGGGGATTGCCCGATTAAGCTTGATCTTTTAGAGTTTAAAAAGTGTAATTCACATTCATTCGGAAATCACGCCCTGCACTAGTTAAGCTATTTGCACCGGCACGTTGGCTGTGGCTCTTATAGTTTTTGTTGAACACGTTATCCACCGCAAAGTTAACGGTAAGGTTTTCATTTGCTTCCCAGTTTGCGTAAAGATCATTTACACCATAACCCGCTTGTTTCACGTTATTACCTGAGCCAGAACCACGGCTTGGTGAACCTGTTTTATTTTCTACAAAATGTCCTTTCCAACCAATAATATTTGGCTTGCTAAATTTGTAGGATATGTCAGTTGTCCAAGTACGTCCTGTATACTAATTGTACCACAGCAGTAAGTAGTATCTCGTATAGGCATGTACTACAGGTTGCATAGTTCGAGCTAGTATTTAGGCTTAAATCATCAGAAACTTGCCAAATTAAAACCACACTTGGATTGAAATGCCCTTTGTTCACTTTTTTGCCATCCGATGTGGTAAATTCAAAACAATCATAACATGCAGATGTGGTTAGGGTTAATCAATGATCAATAATCTTAAGCCCCAAGCTCGCCGAGCCTTGGCGAGAAATATTGGGCAACAGTTACGCAAAAGCCAAGCTAAACGCATTGCCAGCCAACAAAATCCTGATGGCACAGCCTTTGAGCCACGCAAACCGCAAAAACAGTTACGAAAAAAGAAAGGCAGAATCAAACGCAAAGCAATGTTTGCCAAAATCCGCACTGCAAAGCACCTGCGTTTCCGTGCGGAAACCAATGGGATCAAAGTGGGTTTTAACGGCGGCACGGCTGCTATTGCCAACATACACCAACACGGCTTAAAAGCTCGAGTACGGAAAGATAGAGATTACAAAGCGCAATATGCCCAGCGTGAATTGCTGGGCTTTAGTGATGAAGATAAGGAATTGATTGAGGGGTTGGTTATTGAGCTGTTAGGCTTTTAGTTTACTGAGTTTCAGTCTTTTGTTCTGTAATAAGAGAAAAAATACCTAACATCGCCAGTAGGATTATTGGCACAAGTAACCAAAGTAATAATCCTTCCAGATAAAGTACAGGAAATAGCATTATTAGCATTACTGTAAGGACAAGATACCAGAATCGAATTGCTAGGTTAATTGTGATAAGAATTAGAGAGCCAGCAATAATTAATGCGGATACACCAGAAACTAATATCATCCCTGCAACAAAGGGAAAAACAATAAGTAAAAGTAGAAATCCCATATATCCTCCTAATTTTTCCTATTATTTAATCTTTATTTTTTTATTGTCAAGTAAAAGTGAGTAGAAAATGAAAAATTTAGAACTTAAAGTCATTTTAAATGCAGTAGATAAACTCACCTCCCCTTTGCGAGGCGTGCAAAAACAGCTTGATAAATTGCAAGATAAAGTAAAGGGTGCAACAGGCGAATTGTAGTGGTACACTAATTTTACAGTCCTAGATAGGTGGTAAACTATCACAAAAAGAGGACACTAAAATGAGAAGAACATTTAGCCCAGATTACAAAGTGGCCGCAGTAAAATTAGTCACCGAGCAAGGTTACTCTATTGCCCAAGCCTGTTTAGAATTAGGCATAGGCGAAACAGCCCTGCGTCGTTGGATAAAACAAGTCCAAGCAGAAAAACAAGGCTATGTATTACCAGGAACTAAGCCTCTTTCACCCGAGCAACAACGGATACGAGAGCTTGAGCGACGCATTAAAATACTTGAAGAGGATAAAGAAATCCTAAAAAAGGCTACAGTGATTTTCATGTCACTCGAGCGCAACGCTATCAAGCGGTGAAGACATTAAAATCATATGGAATAAAACGTGTTTGTGCGCTATTTTCTCTTTCAGAACGAGCTTATTATGCTCAGAGAAAGCAAAAAGCTAAGCCCAATAAGCATTTAGGCTTGGCGGTAGAGATAAAGGCGTTATTTGATGAAAGTCGGGGTTCAGCAGGAAAGCGGACTTTAAAGGCGAGATTAAAAAGTAAGGGGATTGAGGTAGGATTAGCCTTAATTCGAAAGCTCATGAAACAACAGGGATTAGTCAGTAAACAGCCACAAAAACGTTGGCGTCAAGGTACATTAGAGAAAGCGTCCACATTGTTTCATAATGTGTTAAATCGGCAATTTAATCCAACCTCAGAGACAACGGTATTATGTGGTGATACAACTTATCTAAAGGTACAGGGGGAGTGGCATTATTTGGCAGTGGTAATGAATTTAGCGCACCGTCAAGTAGTAGGTTGGCGATTACAGAAACAGCATGATTCAATGTTAGTGGTTGGCGCCTTAAATCATGCAATGCTAACAACGGAGAGAACGAGGAGGATGTTGTTTCACTCAGACCAAGGCAGTATTTATGGGAGTGAGTTGTTTATACAATGTGTGAAACAGCATGGTTTGATACAAAGTATGAGTCGCCGAGGAAATTGTTGGGATAATGCGCCGCTGGAACGTTGGTTTAGAAGTTTTAAATATGAATGGATGTTAAAGGGCGGTTATTCTTCCTTAGATGAAGCTAAGGAAGATATTAAACGTTATGTGTTTTACTATAACAGGGTGAGACCGCATAGCTATAATCAAGGATTACCGCCAATTTTAGCGAAAAAAACCTATCAGGGACTGCTAATTTAGTGGATCACTACAAATTAAATAAGCTCAAACAACAAGAAAAAACGGCAAATTCATTTAAGCGGCTAAGTGATGAATTACAACAAAGCAATCATAAACTCGTTAAAGCCAAAGCTGCAGCAAAACAATTAGAACAGCAGCTAAAAAATACAGCAAACCCTACGGCAAAACTGAAAAAGCAAGTGTCAGATGCCTATAAGCAGGCTAATAAAATGGCACAAGCTCAAGAACAGCAACGGAAAAAATTAAATCAATTACGCCAAAGTTTACGTCAAGGGGGATTTGATACCGCTAAATTTAAAACCAGTCAGCAAAAGCTCAAAGAAAAAATAGATCAATCTACTGCCGCAATTAATAAGCAAAATGCAGCAATGAAAAAGTTGCAACAAAGTCAGATAAAAAAGCAACGCTATAATAATCGTATTCAATATTTAAAAGCTGGAAGTGAGCAATTTGCAAGTCTAGGGCAACGCTCAATGATACACGGTGCAGCCATTCTTTGTACGGGTTATGCTGCTGGCCGTGGTGTTATAGGTATGGCGAAAACTGCCGCACAATTTGAACAATTTCAAACGGTACTAGAAACTACAGAAGGAAGCAAAGAAAAAGCCAAACAGAGTATGGATTGGAGCAGTGATTTTGCAACCAAAAAAACCTATGAGCTGAACGAAGTAACAGAAAGTTTTGTACGTCTTAGAGCTTATGGAATGGATCCTACCAATGGTCTATTAAAAACATTGGGGGATACATCGTCAGCTATGGGAAAACCAATTATGCAAGCAGTGGAAGCTATTGCTGATGCTATAACAGGAGAAAATGAACGTCTGAAAGAATTTGGTATCAAAGGAAACGCAATTAAGGGAACAAATTTTATCGAATATGAATATACCGATAGAAATGGTAAACAACAAACGGCAAGAGTTGATAAAAGAAATCGTAAACAAATTGAAGAAACCCTGAAAAAAATCTGGAATGAAAAATATGCCGATGCAATGGAAAAGCAATCTAAAACATTAATCGGTATTTGGTCGAATTTACAAGATCAATGGGTACGTTTTCAAAATATGATTATGCAATCAGGTGCATTTGATGTCTTGAAAGGTAAGCTGAAAAATGTACTGGATACCATTGACGAAATGGCAAAAAATGGCGAATTAGAAAAATGGGCAAATGACATTGGGCAAGCTATTTCTACGGTTGTAGAAGGATTGTGGGAAGCTATTGTAATAATCGCTAAAACAGCAAAACAACTCGGTCAATGGATTGTGCAAAATAAAGATATTGCAGTTAGCATAATTAAATGGGGTGTTGCTCTTGGTGGAGCATTAACAGGAATGGGACTATTGAGCTTACTCTTTAGCTATACACTTTACCCAGTTGCTCGTCTTGTCTTAGGTTTCGCACATCTCACAAAAAAATCTTTTGATTTTGTTGGAAGTCTAAAAGAAGTTGATTCAGGGGTATTAAGGACAACCAAGAACCTTTCTTCAGTAAAAGGCTGGAAAAATGTTGGGAAAGGTGTTGGCTCAATGTTTAAAAATATCTTAGTGAATATAAAAAACTTATCGTTTGGTATCAATTCAGTAAAAAGTTTATTTAGATTAACATTTTCTCCACTACGTTTTCTATTTACCCCTATTGTTTCAGCCATTAGCTTTTTACTTTCCCCAATCGGTTTGCTCGTTGCCGCATTGGTTGGTGCTGGCGTTGTGATTTACCGCAACTGGGAAAAAGTGCGGGCATTTTTTGGCGGATTTTGGGAAGGCTTAAAATCAGGATTAGCCCCTGTCATTGAAAAATTCAAGCCATTAGGTGATCTATTTGGTGTAGTAGTAGGCTGGATTGAAAAAGCAGTGAAATGGTTTACCGATCTACTTACACCAGTAAAAAGCACATCAGAAGATCTTGAAAACGCCAGAAGTGCAGGTGAAAAATTTGGTAGTGCAACAGCAAAAGCGATTGAACTCATTCTCACCCCACTAAATTTATTAATGGATGGCATCAAATGGTTGAGTGAAAATATGACAAGCTGGGACAGTATTAAAAATTCTGTATCTAATGCTTGGGATAGTACAAAAAATAGCGTTGGTAATGCGTGGAACACCACAACAGAATATGTTCGTAGTGCGTGGCAAAAAGCGAAAAGCTGGGTTAGATTGGGTGAAGATGTACCAGTCGTGAATAAATGGTCAGGCGGCTACGCAGGCAATGGGGGCAAATACCAACCGAAAGGCATTTTTCACGGCGGTGAATATATTATGACCAAAGAAGCTACATCGCGCCTTGGCGTGCCGTTGCTCAATGCCTTAAACTACGGCAAAAACGCAATGCTTGCCGCAAGCCTTGGCGTGAGTGTTGCAACCGCCCAGCCAATTAAGGTGGATAACCGACCGCTGCTAAGCGCAAAAACACAAACCACCCAAACGGCAAGCCAACCAATGCAAGTAACCATAAACATCAACGCCCAACAAGGGCAAAGTGCGGTGGATATTGCCAGAGAAGTAGAAAAAGCCTTGCGCAACCTTGAAAACCAAAAGCAAGCCCGCGCAAGAAGCGCATTGCGTGATAGAGATTAAGGGCGAAAGCCCTTTTATTTTTCTATTTGACATTGTACGGGGTACAAGATACTATCTATTCATAGGAGATAAATATGAATACTGATAAATTTATTACCTTTATCGAAACGCCAATTTTTGAAGAAGATAGAAAAGCCTTACTTTCTGATGAGGAGTATCAAGCATTTCAAGCCTATATGCTTGATAACTTTCATTTAGGTGATGTAATTCAGCATACTGGCGGCTGTCAAAAAATTAGGTGGAAATTATCAAGTAATAATAAAGGTAAAAGCGGAGGGGTAAGAATTATTTATTATTCGCTCACCGCCAAGGGAAAGTTATATTTATTGATGATGTACCCTAAAAGTGAGAAAGATAATATGAATGCCGCAGAAAAAGCGATTTTAAAATCAATCGTTGATCAACTAAAAGGAGATTAAAAATGGATAAAAAATTATTTGATCGTCTAGTCAAAAGTGCTGAACAAATGGTTGCGATTGAAAAAGGGGAAATGCACCCCACTCCTAATGCTGTAACCCAATTCCGTATTCCTGATGTGAAAAAAATCCGTGCCAGCACCCATTTAAGACAAAATGAGTTTGCGGATTTGCTAGGCGTTAGCACCGCGTTAGTACAATCTTGGGAAACGGCTCGCCGTGTGCCAAATGGCCCTGCTTTAAAATTACTTAATATTATTGAGCAACAGCCGCAGATTATTGAGACATTAAGAACAGTTTAATTATCATCAAAAAGCAAGCTTAGCTTGCTTTTTTGTTATCCCCAAATCCACACCGCAAACCGCTACCCAATCCCCAACAATATCTACTATTTCACTGTATGAGCCTGTATCAATTTCCATTTCTGTTCTATTCGCTCAAGCGACAGCTTCCGCTTTTGTGCGGAATGACTTTGATTTAACAACGCCTTTTTTCCTGACTTGCGCTCGCCAAGTGTTATTTCTTTTTGTAAATGTTGCCATAAAATCTTAAATATTTGGTTTGGTGCAATAATTGGTGCATTTTTGGTGCAAATAAATGTTACAACAGATCAAAGCCGATCACAATCAAGCCAAAAATAGAGCGTAGAAAATTAAGGAAAAATGGAAAAATACGTTATTTTTCAAGCAAATATCATATTTGATCAATGAAAATCATTTTTTTTATATAAAAGGGATTTTGCTATAATGGCACGCCCTATTGGATTCGAACCAATGACCTACGGCTTAGAAGGCCGTTGCTCTATCCAGCTGAGCTAAGGGCGCATTTCAAATGGATATAGATAAAAAAGAAGTGGTCGGCGAGATAGGATTTGAACCTACGACCCACTGGTCCCAAACCAGTTGCGCTACCAAGCTGCGCTACTCGCCGAAAGATGTTGGTTATTATAGGTTTCTTTTTAGAGTAGTCAATAAGTTTTTTTATGCTTTCCTTCTAACTGTTCAAATTTATTCCAGTTAGACTTACATTATCATCATTTTTTTGAGAAAATAACGAAATACTCAGTTCTTATGTTCACAGTACTTATTTTCATAGAAGGAAATGCAATGACGGCTCAAATCATCTCTGGCATCGAATTATCTAAGCAAATTAAATCGAAAATAGCTGAAAAAATTCAACAATATACTCAACAAGGTAAGCGTGCCCCTGGGTTAGCGGTGATTTTAGTCGGTGCCGATCCCGCCTCGCAAGTATATGTTGCCAGCAAACGCAAAAGCTGCGAAGAAATTGGAATGTTTTCTAAGTCTTATGATTTGCCTGAAAGTACAACTGAACAAGAATTGCTTGCTCTGATTGATGAACTAAATGCAGATCCACTAATTGATGGTATTTTAGTTCAGTTGCCTTTGCCTGCTCATATTAATAGCACTTCTGTTATTGAACGTATTTCACCGAGCAAAGATGTAGATGGCTTCCACCCATATAATGTGGGGCGTTTATGCCAGCGTATTCCTACACTGCGCGCTTGCACCCCTTACGGCGTAATTAAACTTTTAGAAACCACAGGCATCGATTTTTATGGTCAGCACGCTGTGATTGTAGGTGCGTCCAATATTGTAGGGCGTCCAATGGCGTTAGAGCTATTACTTGCAGGCTGTACTGTTACGGTAACGCATCGTTTTACAAAAGATTTAGAACACCACGTTAAACAAGCGGATATATTAGTGGTTGCCGTAGGAAAACCACAATTTATCCCGGGCGAATGGATTAAAGAAGGTGCAGTGGTGATTGATGTAGGAATTAACCGTGTGGATGGTAAACTTTCTGGTGATGTGGAATTTGACAAAGCAAAAGAAAGGGCAGCTTACATCACCCCAGTACCAGGCGGTGTAGGTCCAATGACTGTTGCGATGTTAATGTTTAATACGTTGTATGCTTATGAAAAGCATTTGGTCGATAATAAATAAAAAATAACAGAAAAAAACACCGCACTTTTAAAAATAATGCCCTTATGATAGGGCATTATTTTTATATCTTAATTTTTATTCTTTACCACGTTAATTGCAGCATAAAAAATCACAATCAAAAAGAAATAGAAAATATTTCCTGAGTTATGACTAAAGAAACTTTGTGAAAAATTATAAAATATTGTAGATATAACGTGAATGATACCCAAATTAGAAAGGCATAATAGTTCTGGATTATCTGTTTTTAAGTTACTAATAAAAAAGCGTAAAGAAACAATAAAAACAAATAATAAGGCTATAAGTCCAATTAATCCTTTTTTTACTGTATCATCAATAAATTGATTATGGTTATGCACGAAACTTGCTGCATATTCACTAATAACGCCTTCTTTTGCAAGCTCTTGCTTTTTATCGTAAATTCCCTGTTTTCCCCAGCCTAAAATAGGTTTTTCTTGAATAGCAATCCAAGAGGCTTTCCACATATCGAAACGCGCACCAACAGAAGTAGAAGTGTTTTCGCTACTCACATATTGCGTAATATCTGCTTTAGCCGCATTGATGCGATCAATAATGCCCCCTGTATTGGTGAGTGAAACCATAACAACAAATGTTGAAATGGTAGAAAATAAAATAGGGAAAAAATATTTAGGCAGCTTTTTGCGATAAATATATAAGGTAAATGATAATATAAATGGTACACCAATCCACCCACCACGAGCGGTAGATAAAATGCTTCCTAACATTCCCATTAAGGCACAGAATAATACGAATAAGGCAAATTTTTTATTTTTATTTGTCCAAAAATATAAGCTAATACAAATTGAAAATACACCTAAGCTCATAGCCATATCACCGCCTTGAATATGCATAACATTGCTATATGCTTGTTCATACCCAAGGCAAAAACGTTGAATAAGTGCAATAACTCCAGCTAATAAGGCAGAGAAAGGGATAACTTTTATTAAAATATGAAAGCTAAGTTTGTAATTAACTAATAATGGAATGATTGGTAAGAATAGTAAAATGCGACTAGGGTTATCTAATTCGTTTAATTTTCCGTGATGGAATAATACAGAAAATGCAAGTGTTGCAAAGTAGAAAAGATAACTGAGCGCTAATGTCTTTTGTTCGTTATTAAATTTAAAGATATTTTTTCTTTCTTTACTTGTTATAAAAAGAATCAGTGCTGCTAAAATGAGTAAAGCGGGTGCAATGTTATAGCTACGCTTAAAAAGAAAGATGGATAAAAAATAAATTGAAACAGCCGTGTTTACAAATAGATAACCAAAAGAATAATTTTTATTAAGCATAAATCATACCAAAATGACAAATTTGGCGCTAAGTATGTGTTAAAACGATCAAAATTACTAGTATTTAGATAAAAATTAGGCTGACGTTATGTCAGCCTTAAGTTTATCTCAAAAACGCAGGAATATTTTTCTCATATTCTGCAATGGCATTTTCGTGCTGGAGGGTGAGGCCGATGTTGTCTAAGCCGTTTAATAGGCAGTGGCGGCGGAATTCATCTAGCTCAAAGGGATAGACTTTTTCACCTACGGTTACGGTCATTTTTTCTAAGTCTACATCAATGGTCGCTCCTTGATTTGCCCACACCCATTGGAAGATTTCTTCGATTTCTTCTTCGCTTAAACGGATGGGTAACATATGGTTGTTTAAGCTGTTGTTATAGAAAATATCCGCGAAACTTGGTGCGATCATCACTTTGAAACCATAATCTGCCAATGCCCAAGGGGCGTGTTCGCGAGATGAGCCGCAGCCTAAATTTTTACGCGCGAGCAAAATGCTCGCCCCTTGATATTGTGGGAAGTTGAGTACAAATTCAGGATTGGGTTGTTTGCCCTCTGCATCAAGATAACGCCATTCGTGGAATAAATGCTTGCCAAAGCCGACACGCGTGATGGCTTGCAAAAATTGTTTTGGAATAATGGCATCGGTATCCACATTTGCCACATCTAATGGCACAACAATGCCTGAATGTTGTTTAAAGCCTGCCATAATTTCTCCTTAATATAATTCCACTTGGCGAATATCAACAAATTTACCAAACACCGCTGCCGCCGCAGCCATTGCTGGGCTAACAAGATGAGTACGGCCATTACGCCCTTGACGACCTTCAAAGTTACGGTTGCTGGTGGAGGCACAACGTTCCCATTCGCCTAATTGGTCATCATTCATTCCTAAACACATTGAACAACCAGGATTACGCCATTCAGCCCCTGCGTCGATAAAGATTTTATCTAAGCCCTCTTTTTCGGCCTGTTCTTTCACAAGACCTGATCCCGGAACGACCAACACGCGTTTTACGTTATCAGCAACTTTACGCCCTTTCATCACCGCGGCGGCAGCGCGTAAGTCTTCAATACGCGAGTTAGTGCAAGAGCCGATAAAAACTTGATCAACAGGGATTTGGGTTAAATCTGCATTGGGTTCTAACCCAATATAAGCCAAGGCTTTTTCGGCAGAAGCACGTACCACAGGATCATTCATTTCAGCGGGATTTGGCACGGTTTGATCAATGCCGATTACTTGCCCTGGGTTTGTTCCCCAAGTTACCTGTGGTGAAATATCTTTCGCATCTAATATGATCACCGTGTCAAATTCTGCACCCTCATCGGTTTTCAAAGTTTTCCAATAAGCCACCGCATCGTCCCAATCTTTGCCTTTCGGCGCATAAGGGCGACCTTTCAAGTATTCAAAAGTCGTTTCATCTGGTGCGATTAATCCCGCTTTTGCACCAAGTTCAATGGCCATATTGCAGACGGTCATTCTTCCTTCCATAGAAAGATCACGAATGGCTTCACCGCAAAATTCCACAACGTGTCCTGTGCCACCTGCCATTGTTGTTTTGCCGATAATAGCAAGCACAATGTCTTTTGCCGTAATTCCTGGGGCAACTTTGCCACGCACTTCAATTTTCATATTTTTAGCACGGCTTTGTTTTAAAGTTTGAGTGGCAAGAACGTGTTCCACTTCTGATGTACCAATCCCAAATGCTAATGCGCCAAATGCGCCGTGAGTGGCAGTGTGGGAATCACCACAGACGATAGTCATTCCCGGTAAGGTTAAACCTTGTTCAGGTCCCATAACGTGAACGATACCTTGTTGCTTGGTGTTCATATCGAACAATTCAATTCCCGTATTGACACAGTTTTTGGCAAGTTCTAACACTTGGATTTTGGCTTGCCCCTCTAATTTATTTACATCCCGCACTTGCGTTGAAATACTGTGATCCATTGTGCCGAAGGTTTTACCCACTTGACGCACTTGGCGATTGGCAACACGCAATCCGTCAAAGGCTTGCGGGCTGGTTACTTCGTGAATTAAATGGCGATTGATGTATAAAATCGGCGTTTCGCCTTCTGATTCGTAAACGATGTGAGCATCGAATAATTTGTCGTATAGGGTTTTTTTCATATTTATTACTCGTTTTGTAAACCTACTTTTTTGCTTGTGCAAAGAAGTAGGCAAAAAAGCACACCCTGCTGTTTTGCTTTTTCTCGCTTAGAATGAATTTTCTTAACGGAAAATTTAGAACTCGGCACTTCGTGCCTCAGGCAAACTAAATTTTCCTAAAAATTCATTCACACTCGGGCAAAACAGAAGGGAACCCGAAGGTGCGCTATTCTTATTTTGGTTAAATTAAAAGAAAGTGAGTATCCCATTTTTCCCCCTCTTTATATAAAGAGGGGAGAGAGGGAGATTTTTAAATCTCAGCCACAATAAGATCACCCATCTCTTTCGTTGAAACAGGCGTGCTTTCATCTGCAAGGTCTGCGGTACGGTAGCCATTTTCTAGCACTTTTTTCACCGCACTTTCTATTGCGGTGGCGGCGTCATTGAGATCAAAGCTATAACGCAGCATCATCGCGGCGGAAAGAATTTGTGCGATTGGGTTGGCGATGCCTTTGCCGGCGATGTCAGGGGCTGAGCCACCTGCAGGTTCGTATAAACCGAAGCCTTGTTCGTTTAGACTGGCGGAGGGAAGCATTCCCATTGATCCCGTGATCATTGCACATTCATCAGAAATAATGTCGCCGAAAATATTTGAACAAAGCAATACATCAAAAAATTCAGGTTGTTTGATTAATTGCATTGTGGCGTTATCAATATAGATATGATCCAATCTCACTTCAGGATAGTCTTTTGCCACTTCTTCCACCACATCACGCCATAGGGTAGAGCTGATCAACACGTTGGCTTTATCCACCGAAGTAACGTGTTTAGTGCGTTTCATTGCCGTTTCAAACGCCACTTTGGCGATACGCTCAATTTCATAGCGGTGATAGATTTCTGTATCATAGGCTTTTTCGTTTCTTCCTTCGCCCTCACGACCTTTAGGCTGACCGAAATAGATCCCGCCCGTTAATTCACGCACCGTTACCATATCAAAGCCTTTCGCTGCAATATCTGCGCGCAATGGACAGAATTTTTCTAAGCCTTTGTATAAGGTTGCAGGGCGTAAGTTGCAGAATAGAGCAAAGTGTTTACGCAATGGTAATAACGCACCACGCTCAGGTTGTTGATTTGGCGGTAGGTTTTCCCATTTTGGTCCACCTACCGAACCAAATAAAATCGCATCGCTTTCTTCGCAGCCTTTTAAGGTTTCTGCTGGCAATGGCGTGCCGTGTTTATCAATGGCGATACCACCCACATCAAAATGGCGAAAGTTAAGCTGAAAACCGTATTTTTGCTGCACGGCATCAAGCACTTTAATGGCTTCAGCCATAATTTCTGGGCCAATGCCATCGCCACTTAATACGGCTACATTATAATTTTTCATCACATCACTCCTTAATTGATTGCATTTTTGCTTAATTTTAAATTTTCTACTTTATGCGAGCGGTAGATCGCATTAATGGCGTGGATAAGCGCACGCGCTGAAGATTCCACAATATCCGTTGCCAAGCCCACACCGTGGAAACGGCGTCCTTTGTGTTCCACAACAATATCCACTTGCCCGAGCGCTTCAGCGCCTTCTCCTTTCGCGGTTAAGTTATAGTTCAACATTTTTAAATCAATATTGGTGATTTTCAAGATAGCGTTAAATACCGCGTCTACAGGGCCATTACCGCCGCTGGATACTTGGCTTAATTTCTCACCGTCTAGTTCCACTTGCACAAAGGCAGATGCGGGCAAATGGCTGATCATTTGTGAAGTAATCACGTCTAAGGTTAAACGATCTTCATCACCTTGTTGCATATCAATAAAGGCAAGGGCTTCTAAGTCATAATCGAACACTTGACCTTTTTTATCTGCGAGTTTCAAGAAAGCTTCGTATAATTTATCCAAATCATATTCGCTTTCTTGATAACCCATTGAATCCATATGATTTTTCACCGCAGCACGACCAGATCTTGCAGTCAAATTCAATTTTTCTTTCTTCAAGCCAATGGTTTCTGGTGACATAATTTCATAGGTGTTTTTATTTTTCACCATACCGTCTTGATGAATACCCGAAGAATGAGCGAAAGCATTTGAGCCGACAATGGCTTTATTTGGCTGAATTGGCATATTACATAATTGGCTGACCATTTGGCTGACGCGGTGGATTTCTTGCGTATTAATGCGAGTATCGACGCCAAACAAGGCTTGACGCGTTTTAATCGCCATTACCACTTCTTCCAATGCAGTGTTACCTGCACGCTCGCCGATCCCATTTACCGTACATTCAATTTGTCTTGCGCCATTTTGTACCGCAGTTAAAGAGTTTGCGGTCGCCATACCCAAATCATTATGGCAATGTACAGAAATCACCGCTTTATCAATATTCGGCACGCGGTTCATTACATTGGCGATAATATTGCCATATTCCATTGGCAAGCAATAACCCACCGTATCAGGAATATTCACCGTGGTCGCTCCAGCTTGAATCGCAGCTTCCACAATGCGGCAAATATTATCAATGCCTGTACGCCCAGCATCCTCGCAAGAAAATTCCACATCATCGGTATAACGGCGCGCACGTTTTACGGCGTTGATCGCCATTTCTACCACATCATCAAACGTGCGGCGTAATTTGGCTTCAACGTGTAAGGTAGAAGTGGCAATGAAAGTATGAATACGAAAGGCTTCGGCCACTTTTAACGCTTCTGCCGCCACATCAATATCTTTATCTACCGCGCGCGATAGGGCACACACTCGGCTATTCTTAATGTTTGTAGCAATGGTGCGAACGGATTCAAAATCCCCTGCGGAAGACACGGGAAAACCCACTTCCATTACGTCCACGCCAAGACGCTCAAGGGCAAAAGCGATTTGTAATTTTTCTTTTACCGTCAAACTGGCTTTCAACGCTTGTTCACCATCGCGTAAAGTGGTGTCAAAGATAATCACTTGATCTGGCATAATCTGTCCTTTCATTTTGAAGATATAAAAAAACCCGCCTAAAAAGTGCGGGTCAAATTTGGGAAGTTTTTACATTACGTGTTTTTCATCCACAAGCTAGCCGCACAAAAACTGTGAGAGAAGCAGGTGGAGTGAGAGCAAAACACGAGTAAACATAAAACATAATCCTTCTTGAAAACGAGTTTTATCTTACCTATTAAAAATAAACTGTCAAACAAAATTTTAGCATTTTTATCCAAAGTAAACGATTTATAAGAATTTGAATTAGATTAATACACTATTATTTTGAATTTAAGTAGATAAATATTTTGACTTGGTTAAAGAGTTTACGTTTTTATACCGCACTTTTTTAGAAATGGCGTGGATAAAATTTATTACATTTTTTCTCAAAACAGCAAAAAGGATTTTTGCGTTAAATCAATAATAACCTACAAATACTACAAAAGAGTTAGTTTTTCTTTGCTTGAAGAACTACGCGGCGTTTCGCCCTTGTGATAGAATCACCACACTTTTCTTTGTAGGTGAATTTTTATGTCAATAATCAATCAATTACAGCTCGAACAAATTACCTGCCAGCGTGGTGATAAAACCCTGTTTACGGATTTATCGCTCACTTGGCAAAGCAGTGATTTTGTGCAGATTGAAGGACATAACGGCATTGGCAAAACCAGCTTGTTGCGCATTTTAGTTGGTCTTGCGCAGCCTTTGGCAGGGCAAGTGTGTTGGAATGGGCAGGCGATTAAACAATGCCGCGAAGATTATTATTACCAATTGTTGTATTTAGGCCATCACGCAGGCATTAAGCCAGAACTCACTCCTTGGGAAAATTTGAAATTTTATCAAGCTATTAGTCAATGTCAGCAAGGGGAGGAGGCGCTTTGGCAAGCGCTGGAAAAAGTGGGCTTGATTGGGCGAGAAGACATTATTTCAGGGCAACTTTCCGCAGGGCAACAGCGGCGAATTGCCCTTGCGCGTCTGTGGCTTTCCCAAGCGCCATTATGGATTTTAGATGAACCTTTTACTGCCATTGACAAAAATGGCGTACGCATTTTAACGCGTTTATTTGAACAGCAAGTGGAAAAAGGCGGAATGGTGATTTTAACTAGCCACCAAGAAATTCCAAGCGAACAATTACAAGTGTTAGATTTAGAGAAATATAAATGTTATTCACACCGCGAATAGTTTCATCATAGATATAGATGAAGAGCGGTGCAAAATTAGAGAATTTTTTATGCAGATATTTGCGCAAATCATCAAACGGGAATTACGCATTGCGATGCGAAAACAAACGGAGATTCTCAATCCGTTATGGTTCTTTTTGATTATTATCACCCTGTTCCCGTTAGTGATTGGCCCTGAACCAAAATTGCTGGCAGAAATCGCCCCCGGCGTGGCTTGGGTGGCTGCACTGCTTTCTGCCTTACTTTCTTTTGAGCGTTTGTTTCGCGATGATTTTATTGACGGCTCGCTGGAGCAATTAATGCTCAGCTCTCAACATTTGGCCTTAACCGCCTTGGCGAAAGTGGTGGCACATTGGTTATTAACCGGCTTGCCGCTTATTTTGCTTTCCCCCATTGCGGCATTATTGCTTTCTTTGGATAGCCATATTTGGTGGGCATTGGTGCTAACCTTATTGCTTGGCACGCCAATTTTAAGCTGCCTTGGCGCGATCGGCGTGGCGCTCACTGTTGGGCTGCGCAAAGGCGGTGTGTTGCTGAGTTTGTTGGTGTTACCTTTATTTATTCCAGTGTTGATTTTTTCTGCGTCTGTCCTTGAAGCAGCAGCGCTTGCCTTGCCTTATAACGGGCAACTTGCTATTTTGGGCGCAATGTTATGCGCGGCACTGACCTTATCGCCTTTTGCCATTGCGGGGGCATTACGAATTAGCCTTGAATAAGGGGCACAAGTTTTTATTTTTTGATTAAAGGAAAGATTGATTATGTGGAAATGGCTTCACCCTTATGCCAAATCAGAAACCCAATACCATTTATGCGGAAAATTTATTCCTTGGTTTGTGGTGCTTTCAACCTTATTAATTGGCACAGCCTTAGTTTGGGGCTTGGCTTATGCACCAGCAGATTATCAGCAAGGCAACAGCTTTCGCATTATGTATATCCACGTCCCAGCTGCGATTTGGTCAATGAGCATTTATGTTTCAATGGCGATTGCGGGCGTGATTGGTTTGGTGTGGCAAATTCGCCAAGCGCATCTTTCTATCATCGCAATGGCGCCGATCGGCACGGTATTCACCTTTATCGCCTTGGCAACAGGTGCAATTTGGGGTAAACCAATGTGGGGAACTTGGTGGGTGTGGGACGCGCGCCTTACTGCGTCATTAATCTTATTTTTCTTATATTTAGGTGTGATCGCGCTGTATTCCGCTTTCCAAGATCGCACAACGGGAATGAAAGCGGCTGCGATTTTATCTATTGTTGGCGTGATCAATATTCCGATTATTCACTTTTCAGTGGAATGGTGGAACACCTTGCACCAAGGGGCGAGCATCACAAAATTTGAGAAACCGTCCATCGCCACGCCAATGTTAATTCCATTAATTTTATCGATTTTTGGTTTTATGGCATTAACCATTTGCTTAACCTTAGTGCGTTACCGTTTAGCGTTATTGAATGATGAGAAAAAACGCCCTTGGGTGAAAGCGTTAGTCAGTCAGCAAAAAATTTAACAAATTTGCACCGCACTTTCGTTTTCGTAAAAATAAAGTGCGGTGGTTTTTTCAAGAATTTTTAATTTTGTAAGGATAAGATGATGTTTTTTGAATCTGTGAGTGATTTTCTGAATATGGGGGGCTACGGTTTTTACGTTTGGCTTTCTTATGGCGTTTCTTTCTTAGCCATTGCAGGTTTGATCTTGCAAGGCGTGATGAGCAAGAAAAAACTTATTAGTGAAATTAAACGCGAACAACAACGCGCGCAATATGAACAAAACCGCAGAACAGGAGAAAGCCTATGAATCCAAGACGTAAATCGCGCTTAACCATCGTGTTATTTGTGTTAATTGGCGTGGCGGTGGCGTCATCATTGGTGTTGTATGCGTTGCGTCAAAATATTGATTTATTTTACACTCCAACAGAAGTGATCTATGGTAAAAATGACGATGCACAAACCAAACCGAAAGTGGGGCAGCGTATTCGTGTTGGCGGAATGGTGGTGGCAGGTACGGTGAAACGTGATGACAAAAGCCTCAAAGTGGTGTTTGATCTTAACGATATTGGGCCTTCGATTACCGTGGAATATGAAGGTATTTTGCCCGATTTATTCCGTGAGGGGCAGGGCATTGTGGCACAAGGTGTGTTGAAAACACCAACGGTGTTGGAAGCAAGTGAAGTGCTAGCGAAACATGATGAAAATTATGTACCGCCAGAATTAGGTGAGCAAATGAAAAAAGTGCATAAACCAATGGGGATTTCAGATTTAACGGGCGAAAGCGAGCGTGATCGTCAAGAAAAACAAGAAGGTAAAAAATGATCGCAGAATTAGGAAATTATGCGTTAGCCTTGAGTTTGGGCGTTTCCCTACTGTTGGCATTTTTCCCTTTATATGGCGCAGAAAAAAATAACGCGCAACTAATGGCATTTGCACGTCCAATGACTTATGGGTTATTTATTTCACTCACTTTGGCGTTTGCCTGTTTATTCTATTTATTCGCCACCAATGATTTTTCTGTGCAATATGTGGTGAATAATTCCAATACCAACTTACCGTTGGCTTACCGCTTATCCGCCGTGTGGGGTTCACACGAAGGATCGCTATTGCTATGGATTTGGTTGCTCGCTTTATGGAGTGTAGCCGTTGCCTTTTTCAGTAAGCCATTACCGCAAGAAGCGGTGGCTCGTGTGCTAGGTGTAATGGGGGTGATTAGTATTGGTTTCTTAATTTTTGTTTTATTCACCTCCAACCCTTTTGACCGCACGTTCCCTGATTTCCCTGTGGAGGGGCGAGAGTTAAATCCGCTGTTGCAAGATGTCGGCTTGATTTTCCATCCACCGTTGCTTTATATGGGCTATGTGGGTTTTTCTGTGGCGTTTGCTTTTTCTATTGCGTCATTAATGACAGGCAAACTAGACACGGCGTGGGCAAGATGGTCAAGACCTTGGACAATGGCGGCTTGGATATTCTTAACCTTAGGAATTATACTCGGCTCTTGGTGGGCGTATTACGAACTCGGCTGGGGCGGCTGGTGGTTCTGGGATCCCGTAGAAAATGCGTCACTAATGCCTTGGTTGGCAGGAACGGCGTTATTGCATTCTCTTGCGGTAACCGAAAAGCGTGGTTCGTTTAAAGCTTGGACAGTATTGCTAGCAATTTTAGCCTTTTCCCTTTGTTTGCTCGGCACATTCCTTGTGCGCTCAGGCATTTTGGTTTCTGTTCACGCTTTTGCGTCCGATCCAACTCGTGGGCTTTATATTTTGGCTTATTTGATCGTGGTGATTGGCGGCTCGCTCACTCTGTATGCTTACAAAGGCAACCGAATTCGCTCAAGAGATAACGCAGAGCGTTATTCCCGTGAAACTATGTTATTGCTCAATAATATCCTATTAATGACCGCACTTGCAGTGGTCTTTTTAGGTACATTATTGCCTTTAGTGCATAAACAACTTGGCTTGGGCAGCATTTCTATTGGTGCGCCGTTCTTCGATCAAATGTTCCTTTACATTATGATCCCTTTTGCCTTATTACTTGGTATTGGCCCTTTGGTGAAATGGCGCAGAGATCAATTTTCTGCTATTAGAACGCCTGTGATTATCAGCCTAATTTTGATGCTAATTGCTGGCTTTGTGTTGCCTTATTGGTTACAAGATCGCATTACCGCAACCTCCGTGCTTGGCGTGATGATGACGGTGATTATCACTGTATTGGCATTATACGAATTACAACAGCGCGCCACCCATCGCCACAATTTCTTTGTGGGGCTAAGCAAACTTTCTCGTTCCCATTGGGGAATGGTGTTGGCCCATCTTGGCGTCGCGATGACCGTTTGGGGCATTGCCTTTAGCCAAAACTACAGCATTGAACGTGATGTGCGAATGAACGTAGGCGACAGCATTGATATTGCAGGTTATGATTTCAAATTCCAAGGTATTAGTGATGCCAATGGCCCGAACTATCTCGGCGGCAAAGCGGAAATTGAGATCAGTAAAAATGGCAAATACGAAACCACGTTGTATGCTGAAAAACGTTTTTATACGGTGAGTAAAATGTCAATGACGGAAGCGGCGATTGACTGGGGCTTTAGTCGCGATCTTTATGTGGCATTAGGCGAAAGCCTTGGTAATGGCGCGTGGGCATTGCGTTTATACTACAAACCGTTTATCCGTTGGATTTGGTTCGGCGGTGTATTTATGGCTTTAGGTGGCTTGCTCTGTATGCTTGACAGACGCTACCGTTTCAAACAGTTATTAACTAAAGCTCAATAAGAAGGTCGTGATGAATAAAAAATATGCCATTCCTTTGATTTTATTTTTAGCGCTAACCATCGCCTTTTTTGTGCAATTACAACGGAATTCCAACGGTGATGATCCTAAAGCCTTGGAAAGTGCTTTAGTGGGCAAGCCCGTACCTGCGGCAACTTTGCAAGATCTGTTTGACAACAAAACGCACGATCAAGGCATTTTCCAACAAGGTAAACCGATCTTATTGAATGTGTGGGCGACTTGGTGTCCCACTTGCTATGCAGAGCATCAATATTTGAATCAACTCCATTCACAAGGCGTAACCATTATTGGTGTGGATTACAAAGACAAAACGGACAAAGCCATTAAATGGCTGAAAGATTTGGGTAACCCTTATCAGCTTGTGATTAAAGATGAAAAAGGATCTTTCGGGTTGGATTTGGGCGTATATGGCGCGCCAGAAACTTTCATTATTGATGGCAAAGGGATCATTCATTATCGCTATGCAGGTGACGTGAACGAAAAAGTATGGCAAAGCACCTTGCAGCCAATTTATCAAAAATTAATGGAACAAAAATAATGCGAAAAACTCCTTATTTTTTCACCGCACTTTTATTTTGTGCCATCACGGCAAAGGCAGCGATTGAAGTGCGAAATTTTGCTTCAGCACAACAAGAACAGGACTACCAGAGCCTAACCCAAGAGCTACGTTGTCCGCAATGTCAGAATAATAATATTGCTGATTCCAATGCTACCATTGCAATGGATATGCGTGAAAAAGTGTATGAATTACTCACTCAAGGGCAAAGTAAACAGCAAGTAGTGGATTATATGGTGCAACGTTATGGCAATTTTGTTACCTACAACCCACCGCTCACACCCGCGACAGTGTTACTTTGGGCTGTGCCAGTTTGCCTTGTGTTGTTCGGCGGCATTTTGGTGCTACGCCGTAAACCGAAAAAACAAGCACAGGCAAAACAAAGTGCGGTGCAAATTAATGATGAAAATTTAACCCAAGCAGAACAGCAACGTTTACAACAATTATTAAAGGATAAGGAATAAACAATGAATTTTTGGCTTATCAGTTTTGCGATCACCCTTATTGTGGCGCTAATTTGTTTTTATCCCTTATTATTTTCAGGCAAACAAGCGCTTGACAGCAACAAGCGTAACAAGCTAAATAAAGCCTTTTATTTCAATCGGTTGAAAGAAATTGAAGAAGATGAACAGCAAGGTTTAATTGAAAACGCCTCACAGTTACGCACGGAATTACAGCAAACCTTATTGCAAGATATTCCTGAGAATGAACAACTTCAGCAAGATGGCAAACGCTATGGCAAAATTTGGTTTGTATCGGGCTTTTTGACTTTAGCGATTTTAGCAGGGCTAGGCTATATGCAAGCAGGCGCTTGGCAGCAAGAAGCTATGCTCGAAAAAACCTACCAAAAACTACCGCACTTTTATGAGCGTTTAAAGGAAGAAGAAAGTAATCCAATGAACGATCAAGAATTGCAACAATTCGCCACCGCTTTGCGCTTAAAATTGCAAAAAGAACCTAACAACGCGGCGGACTGGTGGACGCTTGGGCAAATTGCAATGAATCTGGATAAGGCACGTTTAGCCTATGACAGCTACGCCCGTGCGGTAAAATTAGATCCCGAAAATATCGAATATCAGCTTTCTTATGCGCGCATTTTAATGTTTTCCGATGACCAAACGGATAAAAACAAAGGAATGGATTTGCTCAAAGGTGTTCTGCGCAAAGATCACAGCAACCTACAAGCCCTTGGTTTGCTCGCATTCCAATATTTTGAAAGCGAAGAATACAAGATGGCCGCAGTAACTTGGGCGATGATGTTACGCCTAATCCCCGAAAATGATCCAAGAGTCGCACTTCTTGAAAAAAGCATTCGCGCCGCCCGCGATGCACAAGAAGAAAAAGAAAAGACTGAAAAGAAAAAATAATCCCATATTGGCGTATTTCCAGTCCAAATACGCCAGCCTTTCCCTTAATTTGATTGATAATTCCACATTTTGCTGAAAAAATGATATAGTAAGCATAGTTTTTGCGTGGAGGAAAAATGAGTCAATTACTTTTAGGTTTTCATCATATTGCAATTATTGCATCAGATTATGAGAAATCTAAACGTTTTTACACGCAAATACTGGGTGCAAAGGTGCTTCAAGAAACCTACCGAGCGAATCGAGAGAGCTATAAATTAGATCTTGTCTTGCCTGATGGAAGTCAAATTGAGCTGTTTTCCTTTCCGAATCCGCCAATTAGGGCTACAAGACCGGAGGCTTGTGGGTTGCGCCATCTAGCATTTAAAGTAAAAGATGTTGAACAAGTTGTAGCATATTTAACTGAACATAGTATTTATTGCGAGCCTATTAGGCTGGATGAAATTACAGGTAAACGCTTTACTTTTTTCCAAGATCCTGATGGGTTGCCGTTAGAGCTTTATCAAATTGAGTAGGGTATTAGTAAGCAAAATGAAAAAATTAAATATTGTTATCTCAGTTTTTGTCGGATTTTTGAGTAGTACGGCTCTTTTTACTCAAGCAGCAAGCCAACCAACGGGGTATGTAGAGTATTTTCATTTTTCAGAGAATGATTTGGGAAGTAAAACCTATGTTACTGATAAATCAGAAAAGTTAAATCCAGTCAAACGTAATGATGTAGAAAAATTAGCCAAGAGTATTGAGTTTGAGGTTTATCAAGTAAGTGAAAAACAGGTTGCACATACGGTATTTAAATCAGGAGCGGGTATTTGTCGTGGTTTTAGATCCGATTATGGTGTCGATATGACTGATTCTCGTACTTATTATATTGATCAAGCTAATAATGAATATTATGCAAGCATAACTGGTGCAACGATTTATTCAAAAAGTGCCCCTCAAAATGTGCAATATGCTCCAGTATTTAACATTCAAGATGAAAGCATTGCACAACAAATACAAGATGAAGAAAATAAGTACGGAAAACAGGTTGCGACTGAGAATATTGAAAAAAGCTCAGAAATATTAAAAAAGACGATTTGCCGATAATTTTTAGGCTATCTACTAGGTAACTAGGCTATCTTTTGCCTAGTTATCTATTGTATTAAAATAGAAATTTTAGATTTTATATTACTATGGTTAAAACGCCATTCAAATTCCTTTAATGCAGGTCGAAATCGACTTTAGCGATACTGTCAAATTTGCGTAAATGCCTCTTTACTTAATTCCAAAATTCTCAATTTTCCGCCAATATGATTATGGTTTTTCATAAAGTATATGCTGTGCTTGATGCCTCATTACTAAATGAGAGCTTATTTGCTGGATTACCAAGCGTAAACGATAGAAGTAATATGTGGTCGTATTTTTGTTTACTCGCGGGTAGTTCGGCAATAATGCCCGATAACAAATAAACTTAATTTATTTATTTCGTTTATGTGGGCTAGACATTATTTATTCTATCCTAAATTGTACACGCCAACCTGTTATAGATTTCGTTACCGTAGCCATAAATTTCACTCTAGATTTCTGTGCAATTCACTGTGCAATTTTGTGCAAAAATTTCTGATTCCTGATCTTTTCCGAGCAATTTTTATTTGTAAATACCTGACAATTACACATTAAAACACTGTAAATAAATACAGTAAACAAAAATGAAAGGTCAGTAACTTATTGAAAAATATAAAAATTATTAGGGTTTGACATAATTTGAGAAAAAATAGGAAATTTATATGATTTGTGGAATGGTGCCAGTGGCCGGACTCGAACCGGCACGCTTTTAAGGGCGACGGATTTTGAATCCGCTACGTCTACCAATTTCGTCACACTGGCTAAGGAGTTTGAAAAAAAACAACCTAATGTGTTGTCGATGGTGTGAATTATACGGAGTTGATTTTTGCTTGCAAGTAAAATTTGTGAATTTAATGGTGAGTGAAGTAATTTTAGTCAATTTTAAAGTGCGGTCAAAATTTTGCGAATTTTCACCGCACTTTGTAAGTGGAGATAAAGAAAATACGTTTACTCGACATAAAAAAGCCTACCACTACAGATAGGCTAATGCTTTAGTTTAAGTTTACCTTATTATGCTTTTGTTGCTGGGCCATTGTCATTGATTTTAAGGACTTTATCGAACAAGTTAACGCCGCCTTTTACGCCGAAATCGAGCGTGGTTACGTTGTAAGCAATACTGATATTTTCTTGTTCAAAGCGTTTTTTCAGCGCCATAATGGCTTGGCTTTTGGATTCTAAATAGTCTTCATAGGTAACGAAATCCACCCAAAAACGAATGATAAAATCGAAAGTTGAGCTGCCAATGTCGGTGAAGTAGAAATTAACGTCATTTTTATCAATTACAAAATCCCATTCTTGGATTAAATCTAAGGCAACCTGGCGAACTTTATCTAAATCATCGCCGTAAGATACGCCAGTTGATAAAATGACGCGGCGTTTTTTCAGTTTGGAATAGTTAAAAAATTCATCGCTGTAAATCATTTGGTTAGGAATAAGAGCAGTTTCCCCTTCAATGGTAATTAATTCAACGGTCACTAAGCCGATATTCACTACTTTACCAATGGAATTGTTGATGTTTACCCAATCGCCCACTTCAAATGGTTGTTCTGATTTAATAAGCAAGCCAGAGAAGGCATTAGATGCAATATCTTTAAAGGCGAAGCCGGCGACAATCCCCACAATCCCTGCACCGGCTAATAAATGGGTAAGGAATGAAGCAAGGTGTAACACTTCTAAGGCAAGAATAATGCCTAAAAACCAAATAAGAATTTTTACGCCGATGGCAATGCCTTTTGCCGAGCGTAAGTCTTTCGGGAACAGGCGATTATAAATGCGTAATGCCACCTTGCTTAGAAGTTTGGCAATAAAATAGAAGAGCGTAAGCAAAATAATGGCTGAAATGATATTTGGAATAAAACCAATCAGCCAATCTTGCCATTGAGAAAGAGTCTGTGTTACTAATGTTAATGCGTTGTTTTGCGTCATAAAATTTTTTGTTAGCAATAATGGAAAGAAAAGCCATTTATAAAAATGGCTCTTTTTTATACCGCACTTGAATTACTAGCGCTTGTTCGCGAGTAGCCACCAAGTGATGAGAATAAATAGTCCGCTCGGCATTAATGCCCCTGCGATTGGCGGCACATTATAAACTAAACTAAGCGGGCCGAAAATCTCATTGACCACATAAAATAAAAAACCAAAGCAAATGCCTGTGATCATTCTTGCACCCATCGTTACGCTACGTAATGGACCAAAGATGAAAGAGAGTGCCAACAACATCATCACGCCGACGGAAATAGGTTGAAAGATTTTCCGCCAGTAAGTGAGTTCAAAACGCTTGGAGTCTTGCCCTGTTTCTTTCATAAAGGCAATGTAATCCGATAGCCCTGAAATAGAAAGTGAAGTCGGGCGTAAAGATACAATGCCTAATTTATCGGGCGTTAAGGTGGTTTGCCACGCTTCGTTGAGATAATTGGTGGTCGTGATTTTGTCCGCAGAAATTTGTGATTTATTCACTTGCATTAATTGCCAATTGCCATCTTTAAATTCTGCTTGATTGGCGTGGCTAACTTGTTCTAGCTGACGTTTATCATTGAAATGATAAATATAAATATCATTGAGTTTGATGTTATCGGTGATGCGTCTAACATAAATAAAATCATTGCCGTCTTTTGCCCACACGCCATCTTTAACCGAGAGCATTTCACCACCTGAAATGGCTTTTGCACGCATTTCGCGCGCAAATTGTTCTGTTTGCGGAATCCCCCATTCGCCAATGATCATCGTTATAATCACCAAAGGAATGGCTGTTTTCATTACCGCAAAACCAATTTTTAAGCGTGAAAATCCAGATGCTTGCATTACCACCAGTTCGCTGCGGCTCGCTAAATTACCAAGGGCAATCAGTGCACCTAATAGGGCAGCCATCGGGAAGAAAGTTTCAATATCTTTAGGAATAGTTAAAACAGTGAAAAGTGCAGCTTGCAAGACATCATAAGTGCCTTTTCCTACACTGCGGAATTGTTCTACAAATTTAATGATTGCAGACAGTCCCACCAAGGTGATCAGAGTGGCGAAAATCGCGCCTAGAATGGATTTTCCAATATAACGGTCTAATGTATTCATCATTATTTTTATTCCTTAGGCTCGTTTCTTGAATAATTGATAGCGAATTTTGTACATAAAGGCACTGTTCCAACTATTGAGCACAATCCCTAAGGCTAAAAAAGCAACATTTATCACGGGCATTAAAATGCTGGCATCTAATTTACCTGCAGCACCGGCAGATTTGAATGAGCTTTGTAGCAAAAAGTAAATTAAATACAGCAAAAGTGCGGGTAAAATTTTGGCAAATCTTCCTTGACGTGGGTTCACTCGGCTCAATGGTACGGCAATTAATGCCATAATCGGCACGGCAAGAATTAAGGTAATACGCCAATGAAGTTCTGTTTTGCCTGCAGGCGTGGCGCTATTTAGCAGTTGGCTTAACGGCAAAGTTTCTGCATCATCGCGATCATTTTCTGTCGATTTATAACCTAAATAGGCTTGATATTGATCGAAATTGGTAATTCTAAAATCAGGCAACATTGCACTGCCTTCAATGCGTTGGCTATGGACGAGATTTAGCACCTGATCACCATTTGGTAAAGCTGTGAGTTTACCCGAGTCAGCTACAATTACAGAAGGTTTTTCGTTTTTCTTATTTTGCATTTGAAAAACGTATACACCTTGAATGGTGTTATTTTGAATTTTATCGATAAAGAATACTAAATCACTGCTATTAGCAGAAATAAATTGCCCAGCGGTGAGTGCCCCCATTGTGGGATTTGCCTTTGCATCTTTAACGATTTGGCTTTGCTTTTGCAACGCCCAAGGGGATAAAACTAACGCATTGTAAGCGGCTAGTCCTGCCGTGGCTAAAGATAAAATTAACGCCACTTTTACCAATAAACGTTGCCCTACACCGCAAGCGCGCATTACCGTAATTTCACTTTCCGCATAAAGACGCCCAAAAGTGAGTAAAAGCGCAATGAATAAACATAATGGCAACATTAATTGAGCCATTGTAGGCATACCTAAACCTAATAAGGAAAAAACAAGGTCTGCAGGGATTTTCCCATTAGCGGCGGAGCCGAGTACACGTACAAGTTGCTGACTGAAAAAAATGAGAAGTAAAATGAGCAGGATAGCCGTTTGGCTTTTTACTACTTCTTTCGTTAAATATCTTGTTAAAATCACCGTTATTGCCTATGTTATTTTGCTTGCAATTTTGTAGAAGTCATTTCAAATTTAATAGCGTATAATAACCCATTTTTTAATATAAGGCAGTAAATTAGTGAGGAACAAATGAAATATACTGTAAAAAGCACCGCACTTTCTGCGGTAACAGGTAATGTCATCGTTGGCGTATTTGAAGAAGGAAAACTTTCTCTCGCCGCACAGACTCTTGATCAATTAAGCCAAGGGGCAATTAGTCAACTTATTAGGACTGGCGATATCAAAGGCAAACAAGGGGAAATGGTTACTTTACGTTTACCTAATGCGAATTTAGAGCGCGTTTTTGTCGTGGGCTGCGGTAAACAAGGTGTGCTTAATGTTCGCCAATATAAACAATTAATCAAAAACACGATTCAAGCCGTAAAAGCGACCAATGCAGAGCAAGTGTATAACTTTTTAACGGAAGTTCAAATCAGCGATCGAGATCTTTATTGGAATATCAGATTTGCTGTTGAAAGCGTTGCAGAAAGTTTTTATCAATTCGATCACTTCAAAAGCAAAAAATCAGACCAGCATTCTGCCTTGCAAGAAATGGTGTTTGTGGTTGATTCAGCACAGCAAACAGAAGCAGAGACAGCAGTTCAACAAGGTCAAGCCATTGGACTTGGCGTACGTTGTGCGAAAGACGTAGCAAATTGCCCACCAAATGTGTGTAATCCGGCGTATTTAGCAGAACAAGCGAAAAAACTGATCGAAAAATCACCGCACTTTAAAGTAAGCGTACTTGGCGAAAAAGAAATGGCAGAGCTTGGAATGAATGCTTACCTTGCGGTTTCACAAGGCAGTCAAAACGAAGCGCAGCTTTCTATCATTGAATATCGCAATCACCCAAATCCGCAAGCAAAACCGATTGTTTTAGTGGGGAAAGGTTTAACCTTTGACGCTGGTGGGATTTCGTTAAAGCCAGCAGCAAGTATGGATGAAATGAAGTATGATATGGGGGGAGCTGCTTCCGTTTATGGCGTGATGAATGCACTTGCTGAATTAGGGCTACCACTAAATGTAATTGGTGTTTTAGCTGGCTGTGAAAATTTGCCAGATGGCAATGCGTATCGTCCAGGTGATATTCTAACCACAATGAGTGGTTTAACGGTAGAAGTACTGAATACTGATGCGGAAGGACGCTTAGTATTATGTGATACACTGACTTATGTGGAACGTTTTGATCCTGAGTTAGTCATTGATGTTGCTACGTTAACCGGTGCTTGTGTGGTTGCATTAGGACAACATAACAGTGGCTTAATGTCACCAAGTGATGCTTTAGCTAACCAGTTATTGTCTGCCGCGAAGCATAGTGCTGATAACGCTTGGCGTTTGCCATTAGGCGAAGAATATCAAGAGCAATTAAAATCGCGGTTTGCTGATTTTGCTAATGTAGGAGGACGTGATGGTGGTGCTATAACGGCAGGAGTATTTTTATCCAATTTCACTAAAAAATACGAATGGGCTCACTTGGATATAGCAGGTACTGCCTGGTTGCAAGGCGCAAATAAAGGGGCAACAGGACGACCTGTCAGTTTGCTTACTCAATTTCTGATTGATCAGGTAAAATAAGTTTAGGTAAGAGCGAGCATTTAGCTCGCTTTTTAGTTTAGTCAATATGTTCAAGCACAAGCTTTGCCATCATTGCAATATGCGCAGGTTCTGCGTTAAGTGCAGGGATATATTGGAACGATTTTCCGCCGTTATGCAGGAAAATGTCGCGGTTTTCTACTTCAATTTCTTCCAACGTTTCTAAGCAATCGGCAGAAAAACCGGGGCAGATGACGGCGACTTTTTCAATGCCTTGGTGTTTTGTGGCATTTTGTAAAAAATGATCTGTATAAGGCTGTAGCCATTCTTCACGACCGAAACGAGATTGAAAGCAAAGTTGCCATTGGTTTTCTTTTAATCCTAGGCGATCTACCACGGCAATGGTGGTTTGTTTGCAATGTTCGCGATAATAATCCCCTTCTTGCTCATAGCGTAGTGGAATGCCGTGGAAGGAAAAGAGCAAAAATTCATCAGGTTTCATTTTGGCCTTAATGGATTGTGCCAGCGCATCAATATATTGCTCATCAAGATGATAAGAATGGATAAACTCAAACGGCACAAGGCCGCGAATGGATTTTAATGCTTGGGCAAAGCAATCCAATACTGCTGCCGTTGTGGTGCTGCTATATTGTGGATAAAGCGGTAGTACAATGATTTTATCCACTTGATGTTTGAGTAAATTTTCTACCGCACTTTGCATTGAAGGATTGCCATAAGTCATCCCCATTTCCACGAGGGCGTTAATGCCTTGTTGATCGAAATAGTGCTGTAATTTCTGCTGTTGCTGTTTCGAAATTACCAATAATGGTGATCCTTGTTGTGTCCAAACACTGCGGTAGGTTTCTGCCACACGTCTGGAACGGCGAGGCAAAATCACGCACTTTAATAGTGGCCACCATTGCCAGCGGGGAAGATCTACCACGCGTGGTTCGGTGAGAAACTGCCACAAATAGCGTGAAAGGGCTTTAGGTTCAGGGGCGTCTGGCGTGCCTAGATTGGCAAGAATGACGCCGATTTTTTGTTTGTTCATTGATTCACCACGCTTAATGTGAGTTTTGCAAAGCAACATAGTTTATCGGCTTGATCTTTAATGTCAATTTGCCAAAATTGGGTAGTTTTGCCTAAGCGAATAGGGGTGGCTCTGGCGGTTACCATACCTTCACGCACGGGGCGAAGGTGGCTGGCGTTAATCTCTAATCCAACCACCGCTTGCTTTCCTTCCACGCAACAAAATCCTGCCATTGATCCAACAGTTTCGGCTAACGCCGCAGAAATTCCGCCGTGTAAAAAGCCCATTGGCTGGATGGTGCGCTGATCAACGGGCATTGTGGCTTCTAGCCAATCGTCCCCTTGAGCGCTAAATTGAATGCCTAAATGGGCCACGGCACAATGTGCATTCAATTGATTAAGTTGTTCTAAAGTAAAGTGTTTTTTCCAAATTTTCATTATTTTAGTCAAGTAAGGTTAATAGGGCTTGCACTGGGTGCTTTGGTTGCCATTTTGCAAAACGTTTCACTTGGCTGCGGCAAGAATAGCCTGTGGCAAGGCAATAATCAGGATTTTTGCCTGCCAGTTTTTTCTCCCACGAACTGGCATAAATCGATTTCGACATTTCAAGATGTTGTGTTTCGTGGCCGAATGTGCCAGCCATTCCGCAGCAGCCCACGGTTTCCACTTGTAATGGTTGTCCAAAGGCAGCAAAGATTTCTTGCCATTCTTTAGGACTATTTGGCAACCCTGTGGATTCAGTACAGTGAGGGAATAAATGCCATTGTTGTTCTTCTGGTAAAGAGCGGTGATTTTTTTGTGAATTTTTTATTCCCTGTGTGAATTGCTCAGAATGGAGTTGATTTTTTAGCCATTGATGGGCGGTAAGCACTTGGAAATTGCCACGTTCCGCACCTAAAATTTCACGATATTCATCACGGTAAGAAAGCACAATAGCAGGATCGACACCCACTAAAGGAATGCCTAACTTCGCCATTCGATTTAAAAACGCTGCTTGATTTTTCGCCGTTTTGGCAAAACGAGTGAGAAACCCTTTGATATGCTGTGCTTTACCATTAGGTTTGAATGGCAACAAAATTGGTCGATAGCCGAGTTTTTGTGTTAGCGCCACAAAATCCGCCACCACTTTAGCATCATAATAAGACGTGAAAGGATCTTGTACGATAAGCAGCATATTTTGCTTTTCTGTTTCACTTAAGTTTTCTAGCTGTTCTAAACGCAAACCTTGATAATTAAGGGCGACTAATTGCTGTTGCAAATTGGGTTGGCTTAATAAAGGCAAATCCACCATTCCTAAGGCTTTTTGTGCCAGCGGTTGGGCGATTTTGGCCGCAGTAAAAAAGTTAAAAAATTTCGGCGCTTTTGCCATATAAGGGGCAACCAGTTCCACATTTGACACCACATAATCTTTGATTGGGCGAGCATAACGTTGGTGATAAAAATGCAAGAATTTGGCACGGAAGCTTGGCACATCAATTTTTATCGGGCATTGGCTTGCACAGGCTTTGCACGAAAGACAGGTATCCATCGCAGCTTTCACTTCGTGAGAAAAATCATATTCGCCACGCGCTTTTTGCAGGCTGTGGCGAATTTTAGCCACAAAATCGCTGAGTTTCATTTGGCTTTGGCGAAAATCTAATTGATCGGCAGAAATATTTTGATTAGCCAGTAAACGCAGCCATTCACGCACCATCGCAGCACGTCCTTTCGGTGAGAATAGGCGATTTTTACTCACTTTCATTGACGGACACATTGTACTGTTTACATCAAAATTAAAACATAAGCCATTGCCGTTGCAGTTGATTGCGCCAGAAAATTCTGCTTTCATTTGGATTGGAATTTGGCGATCTTGATCTGCGCGCATTGGCGATAGGATAGAGTAAAGCGCTTGTTTGCTGTCAAGTGCGGTACAAATTTTGCCCGGATTTAGGCGATTTTGCGGATCGAATAGGGTTTTGATGTAACGCAGTTCTTGCCATAACTCGGGCGTGAAAAAGGTTTCGCCATATTGTGAGCGCATTCCTTTGCCGTGTTCCCCCCAAATCAGTCCACCATATTTATGGGTCAGCGCTGCTACTTGATCGGAAATTTCTTTGAACAGTTTCACTTGTTCTTTGTCGCATAAATCAAGGGCAGGGCGAACGTGTAGCACGCCAGCATCAACGTGGCCGAACATTCCGTATTCTAAGTGATGAGCATCGAGCAGGGCACGAAATTCACTGATATAATCGGCCAGGTGTTCAGGTGGTACGCAGGTGTCTTCCACAAAAGGAATGGGTTTTGCTGAACCTTTAGCATTACCCAGCAAGCCTACGGCTTTTTTACGCATTGCATAAATACGCTCAATGGAAGGCAAGTCGCTGCAAACTTGATAGCCAATAATATCATCTTGATTTTGCACAATTTTCTCATCAAGCTGGGCACAAAGTTGTGCCACTTGTTTTTCAATCAGGGCTTTGCTGTTGCCAGCATATTCCACAATATTCAAGCCTAGAATTGGGTTTTCTTGATCTTCAGTAAGCAGATCGCTCACGGAGTGCCAAATGATGTCTTGTTTGGCAAGGTTTAGCACTTTGCTGTCCACCGTTTCCACTGAAATGGCATTGGCTTTGAGCATAAAAGGTGCGTTACGCAATGCGGCATTAAAAGAGCGGTACTTTATATTAATTAATGTGCGATATTGGGGGATTGGCGTGAGATCTAACGTCGCTTCACAAATAAAGGCGAGTGAGCCTTCCGAACCGGTTAAAATGCGAGATAGATTAAATTCTGATTCATTTTTATTAAACACATTTTTGAGATCGTAACCGGTTAAAAAACGATTAAGCTGTGGTAAATCTCGCAAGATTTCAGGACGTTTTTGCTGGCAACGCTGGAAAATTTCTTGATGCAAATGACGGCTGCGCTGAGAAAGCGGTTGTTGCTCTAACGATTGCTCAAAATCTGCGGTTTTTAGCGTGTGGGTATCAATCACTTCGCCATCGATTAATACCGCACGCAGACCTAAAACGTGATCGGAAGTTTTGCCATAACGCAATGAACCTTGCCCTGACGCATCGGTGTTGATCATTCCCCCTAGAGTCGCGCGGTTGCTGGTGGATAATTCAGGCGAGAAAAACAGCCCATAAGGTTTCAAAAATTGATTCAGTTGATCTTTTACCACCCCTGCTTGCACTTTTACCCAACGCTCTTGTACATTGAGCTCAAGAATTTTCGTCATATAACGAGAAAGATCCACAATAATATTGTTATTTAAGGCTTGCCCATTAGTGCCTGTGCCACCACCGCGCGGGGTAAAGGTGAGTGAAAGGTATTTTTCCTTCTGTGCTAATCTAGTGAGACGCACCACATCTGCCGTATCTTTAGGGAATAAAATGGCCTGTGGTAGTTGCTGATAAACACTGTTATCCGTTGCAAGACTTAAACGATCCGCATAGCTTGAAGCAATATCGCCCGTAAAATGTTGGCGCTTTAATTCATTGATATAATTTGAAACTAAAGGGGATAATTGTGGGATATCAGTTAATGAAGGTAGCATAATCAACTCTATAATTTATTCGCCGATAATTGATTGTAAGACGAGGGCGATTCTAGCATATTCTATTAAAAACACACAGGTGCAATTTTGTGTAGATTTATCATATTCGAGACTGAAGCAAAAAAACGTTCAAAAAAACACACAATCAAATGGAGCGTTTACGCCTTAAAATTAGAGCTAAAAGGATTTGTCTGTCTAAATTATAACCTAACAGGCTAAAAATCGTTTGATTTTCTTTTTTATCAGGTCGATAATATAAGCACTTAAAGTTGAGGTTAAATTAGAAATCTGAATAGGTTCTAGCCTTTCTTTAAGTCTTAGAACAAAAAGGTTATTTCCTTTTTAGGTTATTTAACTGACATTTTTTTTATAAAAAAGTTTTGTTTTTTTATAAAAAGCGTTTAAGATCAGAGAATACACTTAAATGGTGTTTTAGGTTTTTTTAGTTTCTTAACTAAATTAACGCTCATTTTTAATTTAATGATGACTAAATATAGAGGATCATCCAAATGAAAAAAACTGCAATCGCATTAGCTATCGCTGGTTTAACTGTTGCTTCAATCGCACAAGCTGCTCCACAAGCAGATACTTTCTATGCTGGTGCTAAAGCTGGTTGGGCATCTTTCCACGATGGTTTGAACCAATTTGAAAATCAACAAAATGCTATCGGTACATTACGTAATTCTGTAACTTACGGTGTATTTGGTGGTTACCAAATCACTGACAATTTCGCTGTTGAGTTAGGTTATGATGACTTCGGTCGCGCTAAACTTCGTGGAGCTGGCAAAACAGTTGCTAAACATACTAACCATGGTGCACACTTAAGCTTAAAAGCAAGCTACCCAATTGCTGAAGGTTTAGATATTTATGGGCGTGTTGGTGCAGCGTTAATTCGTTCTGACTACAAAACTGTTGGTGATTTTGCCGCACAAGCTTATTACCATGAACACAGCTTAAAAGTATCTCCAGTATTTGCTGGTGGTTTAGAATATAACTTACCATCAATGCCAGAATTAGCATTACGTGTTGAATATCAATGGGTTAATGGTGTTGGTCGTTTAGAAAATAATGGTCATCGTGTTGACTATACCCCAAGCATTGGTGCTGTAACTGCTGGTTTATCTTACCGTTTTGGGCAAGGTGTTCCATTTGTAGCGCCTAAAGAAGTTTCTAAAACTTTCGCATTAAGTTCTGATGTAACTTTCGCATTTGGTAAATCTAACTTACGTCCAGAAGCACAAAATACATTAGATGGTATCTACGGTGAAATTGCACAATTAAAATCTGCAAACGTTGCGGTAGCAGGCTATACTGACCGTATCGGTTCAGAAGCTGCTAACTTAAAATTATCACAACGCCGTGCAGAAACCGTTGCTAATTACTTAGTATCTAAAGGTGTTTCTCAAAACGCTATCTCTGCAACTGGTTACGGTGAAGCAAACCCAGTAACTGGCGTTAAATGTGATGCTGTTAAAGGTCGTAAAGCGTTGATCGCTTGTTTAGCAGACGATCGTCGTGTAGAAATCGCTGTTAAAGGTCAAGAATAATTTTATTCGTGATTTAAACCTTTAAGAAAAAGACCTAAACGTAAGTTTAGGTCTTTTGTTATTTATACTTAATAACTTTTATTTGATAGGTGAAGAATGAAAAAGTGGATTATTGCAATTATTATCGCTGTGATTGCAGGATTTATGCTAATCACAAGTTACAATGGTTTAGTACAAGCTGAAGAAAAAATTGATTCTGTATGGGCAAATGTTGAATCTCAATACCAACGTCGCGCTGACCTTATTCCAAATATTGTAAATACGGTAAAAGGTCAGGCTAACTTTGAGAAAGAAACCTTAACAGGCGTGATGGAGGCGCGTGCAAAGGCAAGCCAAACTAAAATTGATCCGAGCAATATGACAGAAGAACAGCTTGCACAATTCCAACAGCAACAAAATTCTGTGGGATCTGCATTATCTCGTTTATTGGTTACGGTAGAAAAATACCCTGATCTTAAGGCGCACGAAGGCTTTATGAATTTACAAGCACAATTAGAAGGTACTGAAAATCGTATTAATGTGGCACGTGATAAATTTAATGAAGCTGCACGTGAATATAACCAAAAAATTCGTCAATTCCCAACTAAGTTTGCCGCAATGATTTTTGGCTTTAAAGAAAAGCCTTATTTTAAATCATTGGCTGGTTCAGAAAATGCACCAGTGGTGAGTTTTAACTAAAAGAGCGGTGAAAAATGGGATTATTTTCCAGACTTCCTTTTGATAAAAAAGCAATCGAGGCGGCAATCGTTCGCCTCGAACAACAAAGTTCAGCAGAATTACGGGTGTATATTGAACGTCATATACCTAAATATCAAAACTCAAATTCCAGCCTTACTCGGGCGTTGTCTGTTTTTGAGCAATTGGAAATGCATCAGACCCAAGCTCGAAATGGTATCTTGATCTACATTGCTTATAAAGATCAGCAATGTGCGATCGTCGGGGATGAAGGGATTGATCAATATGTTACAACTGATTTTTGGCAGCAACAATGTGTGGAAATGACAGGCTATTTTAAACAAGGCATTTATACGCAAGGTGTGGTTAAAATTATTGAAAATATGACGAAATTACTGGCAAAACATTTCCCAATTCAACCAAATGATATTAATGAATTGGATAATGAGGTGATTATTAATGATTAAGTTGCTAAAAAGTGCGGTGATTTTTTTCAGTATTTTTTTCTCGATAAATAGTTATGCCGTTAATTTTCCTGCACTACCAAATCCATTTCATTATGTCAATGATTACACGGCAACCTTAACCCCTTCAGAGAGGCAATTACTTGAAAATAAACTGATTACCTATTCTAAAGAAACCAGCTCGCAAATTGCGGTGGTATTAATACCAAGTACGGATAATTACGATATTGCACAATATAGCTTTGAGTTAGGCGATAAATGGGGAATTGGGCGTAAACAGCTTAATAATGGCGTATTGATGCTGATTGCGGTGAAAGATCGTAAAATCTTTATTGCTACAGGTCAGGGGCTTGAAGGCGCATTGCCAGATGCTTTTCTTGCTCAAATTATCCGTAATGTGATTACACCAGCCTTTAAACAAGGACGCTATATGCTAGGCATTGATCGTGGATTGGATTACATTATTGCCGCAAGCAAAGGAGAATATGACGCAGCTCAAACGGAAGATGATGATTGGACACAATATATTCCAATCATAATGATCAGTATTTTTGTTTTATTTGTGCTGTTTGGTGAGTTAAGTTGGCGCAGAACGCCTTATATCAGCCCGACCAATAATCACAATGGACAAATTTTTCGCCAACCAACTGTTCGTAGACGCAGTAGCGGTGGATTTAGTGGTGGTTTTGGCTCAGGCGGCTTTGGTGGCGGTTCTGGCGGAGGCTTTGGCGGTGGTGGCTTCGGTGGCGGTGGTGCTGGCGGAAGTTGGTAATACCTGATTATTTTACTCGGGTTATTGGTATCTCGAGCCCCTTATGCTACAATCTGCCCACTTAATTCAAAACGAGGATAATTATGGAAACCTTAGAACGTATTAAAAAACAAATTGCTGAAAACCCTATTCTTATTTATATGAAAGGCTCACCAAAATTTCCTTCTTGCGGATTTTCAGCAAGAGCGGTGGAAGCCTTAATGAATTGTAAAGTACCTTTTGGCTATGTGGATATTTTGCAAAATCCAGATATTCGGGCAGAACTCCCAGCCTATGCAAATTGGCCAACTTTCCCACAATTATGGGTTGAAGGTGAGTTAATAGGTGGTTGTGATATTATTTTAGAAATGTATCAACAAGGTGAATTACAAACCTTATTAAGTGATGTTGCGGCAAATCATCCACAACAATAAATAAAAAACCTGACAACGTAGTCAGGTTTTTATTAGTTGCGCATTGCATTTTTCATAATGCGATCTTTGGCGACTTTCCATTCTCGATCTTTAATATCATCACGTTTATCGTGTTGTTTTTTCCCTTTCGCGACACCAATTTTGATTTTTGCCCAAGGGCCTTTCCAATAAAGAGAAAGGGCAACAATGGTAAAGCCATCACGGTTTGCTTTGCCGAAGAGTGAAGCTAATTCTCGTTGTTTTAACAATAACTTACGCGTACGCGTTGGATCGCACACAATATGCGTTGAAGCCACGTTTAACGGTTGTATGGTTGCACCGAATAAATAGGCTTCGCCATTTTTGAAAATAATATAACTGTCGCTAATATTGGCTTTGCCCGCACGCATTGATTTTACTTCCCAGCCTTGCAAGGAAAGCCCTGCTTCAATTTCATCTTCAATAAAATATTCGTGTCTAGCACGTTTATTTAAGGCAATGGTATTTGATGTTTGTTTTGGTTTTTTCTTGGTCATTTTAATTAATTTATTCTGATAAAATTACCGCACATTCTACCCAATCTAGCGAAAAATCGCAAAAGCACTTGCGTTGCAAAGCGATCTTTATAACAATGAAGCATTAATTTTTGCATTGAGTAAGCATTGATGAAATATAAGAATTTACGCGATTTTTTGCAACTGTTAGAAGAACAAGGCGAATTAAAACGCATTTCGCAAGAAATCGATCCTTATTTAGAAATGACCGAAATTTCCGACCGCACTTTGCGTGCCGGTGGGCCAGCGTTATTATTTGAAAATCCAAAAGGATTTGCGATGCCCGTGCTGTGCAATTTATTTGGCACGGCAAAGCGCGTGGCGCTTGGAATGGGGCAGAATGATGTGTCCGCCTTGCGTGAAGTGGGGAAGCTGCTTGCCTTTCTAAAAGAGCCAGAACCGCCAAAAGGATTTAAGGATTTATGGTCAACCTTGCCACAATATAAACAAGTGCTAAATATGCCGGCGAAAGTGCTAAGCAAAGCACCTTGTCAGGATATTGTACTCAATGGTGATGACGTGGATTTATACCGCTTGCCGATTATGCAATGTTGGAAAGATGACATCGCACCGCTTATCACTTGGGGGCTAACCATTACCAAAGGGCCGAACAAAAAACGGCAAAATTTGGGGATTTACCGCCAACAGTTGATCGGTAAAAATAAATTGATTATGCGTTGGCTCTCGCACCGTGGGGGCGCATTAGATTTTCAAGAATGGAAAGAACAATATCCTGATAAACCTTTTCCTGTTTCTGTCGCATTAGGCGCGGATCCCGCAACAATTTTGGCGGCTGTAACGCCTGTGCCTGATAGCCTTTCTGAATATGCTTTTGCAGGATTGCTGCGTGGCAACAAAACGGAAGTGGTGAAATCGGTGAGTAATGATCTTGATGTGCCAGCCAGTGCAGAGATCGTATTGGAGGGGTATATTGATCCAAATGAAACTGCGCTTGAAGGGCCCTATGGCGATCACACAGGCTATTACAATGAGCAAGAGTATTTTCCCGTGTTTACCGTCACCCACATTACAATGCGACAAAACCCGATTTATCATTCCACTTATACAGGGCGACCACCTGATGAACCAGCAATTTTGGGCGAAGCGCTAAACGAAGTGTTTATCCCGATTTTACAAAAGCAATTCCCTGAAATTGTGGATTTTTATTTACCGCCAGAGGGTTGCTCTTATCGTCTTGCGGTGGTTACGATGAAAAAACAATATGCTGGCCACGCCAAGCGTGTAATGATGGGGGTTTGGTCTTTCTTACGCCAATTTATGTATACCAAATTTGTTATCGTGTGTGATGAGGATATTAACGCGAGAGATTGGAAAGACGTGATCTGGGCGATCACCACGCGTAGCGATCCGGCACGGGATTGCACTATTGTAGAAAACACGCCGATTGATTATTTGGATTTTGCCTCACCTATTGCTGGGCTAGGTTCTAAAATGGGCATTGATGCCACCAATAAATGGCCAGGTGAAACTAACCGAGAATGGGGCGTTCCGATTAAGAAAGATCCTGAAGTAGTCAAACGCGTGGACGAAATTTGGGATAGCTTAGAGATTTTAGCTAAATTTGGTTAAAAGTGCGGTGATTTTTACCGTATATTTTTTAATTTTACTTAGGAAAGCATTATGAATAGACAATTTTTACCATTATTTGAACCTTATCGTTTCAACAATAATGTTGAAATAAAAAATCGTTTAGTGGTTGCACCAATGACCCATTTTGCCTCAAACCCTGATGGCACATTGAGTGAGCAAGAACGCCAATTTTTGCAACATCGTGCACAGGATATGGGAATGTTTATCACGGCTGCAACATTGATATCTGAAAATGGTAAAGCATTTCACGGTCAGCCTGAAGCAACGAAAGAAGCTCAGCTTGAGAGTCTTTCACAAACCGCTGAACTACTAAAAAAACAAGGTAGCAAAGCCATTTTACAACTTCATCACGGTGGCAAACTAGCATTAAGTGAGCTATTAAATGGCAAAGACAAGGTTGCCCCTTCTGATGATCCCGAAACAGGTGCAAGAGCATTAACGGAAGTAGAAATTAAAGGCATTATTGAGGATTTTGCACAAGCTACCGATCTAGCTATTAGAGCCGGTTTTGATGGAGTAGAAATTCACGGTGCAAATGGCTATTTATTGCAACAATTCTTTTCATCACAAAGTAATCGCAGGACGGATCAGTGGGGGGGAGATTTGGCTAACCGCTTACGCTTTCCATTAGCGGTGGTTGATGCAGTGGATGCTGTTCGTGCAAAACATCAGCGTCCCGAGTTTATTATTGGTTACCGTTTATCACCAGAAGAGCCAGGAGAGAACGGTATCACAATGACGGAGACATTAGCGTTTGTTGAGGCATTAGCACAAAAAACATTGCAGTATTTACATATTTCTTTATGGGATTTTTACAAGAAAGTACGCCGAGGAAGCGATTCTGAGATAACTCGTTTAGCGTTGATTCATCAACAATTAAATGGGCGTCTACCCTTAATTGGGGTAGGCAATTTATTTACTGCGGAACAATTATTAGCCGCCTTAGATACAGGCTGGGTGGAATTTGTTGCTGTGGGTAAATCGGTAATGATCAACCCAACTTTAGCAACCCTAATCAAAGAAGGAAAAACACAAGAAATTATCACCGCACTTGATCCTGAAAAAACGGATCATTACCAGATTCCAGATACGTTGTGGAGATTATGTGTGCAGGGGGGAGCTTGGTTACCGCCAGTAAAAGGGAAGGATTGGCAACCTATCGATCTCTAAGTATTGATTGAAGAAAAATAGCAAGGCGTTGCCTTGCTATTTTTTATTTTGCACTAACCTTAAGGACGTTTAACCAAACGCTTACGCATTTTGATGTTGATCATTTCTACCACCACAGAGAAGCCCATTGCGAAGTAAATGTAGCCTTTTGGAATATGGAAATCTAAGCCTTCACCAATTAACGCCACGCCCACTAAAATCAAGAAAGAAAGGGCAAGCACTTTCAGTGTTGGGTGCGATTCCACAAAATCGCCAATCGGTTTGGCTGCCAGCATCATCACACCAACGGCAATCACAATCGCCAAAATCATCACGCCAATTTCGCTCGCCATTCCCACCGCAGTGATCACTGAATCAAGCGAAAATACAATATCTAAAATGGCAATTTGAATGAGTACACTGAAAAAATTCGCTTTTTTTGCCGCACTTTGCTCTTCTTCCTCTTCTGGCGTCATTGCGTGGTGAATTTCGTGGGTACTTTTTGCCACTAAAAATAATCCTCCCACAATTAAAATAAGATCACGCCCTGAAATCTGTTGCGAGAAGACTTCAAATAACGGCTCGGTGAGTTTCATTAACCAAGAGAGGGAAAGCAATAATAAAATACGGGTTGCCATTGCCAAGCCTAAGCCGATTAAACGCCCTGATTGACGTTGTTGGGCAGGCAAGCGCCCGACTAAAATACTGATAAAAATGATGTTATCAATACCTAACACAATTTCTAATGCGGTTAGGGTGAATAAAGCCACCCACGCTTCGGGGCTGGCGATCCAGTCAAACATAATAAGTTCCTTATAGATTAAATCTAAAGCAGATAATGATATCGATTTCTCACTTTAATGGAAAGGAAAATCAGCCATTTTTTTGAAATTGTTGCAGGATTTCGTGAGTGAAATTTTTGCGTAAATAAAAGCCAAGCGGTAAGGTATCAACAATCTCGCCATTTCGCCCAATACCTTTGGTTAACGCTTTGCTATTTGCACCTTTAGGGCGAAGCTGCAACACTTCACCAAGGCGAGCGGTGATTTCATCAAGCCGACCAAACACGATATATTCCATTAGTTCTTCCCAATCTTGCTGTAAACGTTGCTCTTGCTCAGGCGAGGGTTGCCACAAAATGGGTTGTCCAATATGACGTTCAGCAAGGGGGATGGTGCGTTCGCCTTCAATGGGAATCCACAGTACTTTGGATAATTTGTGGCGAACGTGAGAAGATTGCCAAGTGATTCCGCTATTTTGCACCAGAGGAGCGAGGCTGACAAAAGTGGTTTCAAGGGGCTTGCCTTGACGATTAATGGGAATGGTTTTGAGTTCAATACCAAGGTGGGCAAAATCTTGTTCCGCTTTGCTACCAGCTGTTGCGCCTAAAGCGGTTTCGAGTAGCATTCCCACCCAGCCTTTATCCCGTTTCAAATTAGCGGGCACAGAAATGTTCAGCTCTTTGGCGACTTCACCAAAGCTGAGTCCTGCCAGCGATTGTGCAAGGCAAAGCAAGGCTTGTTCAGAGTTTGGGCTATTCATAAAGTGCGGTGCTTTTTTATCAAGTTTTTGTTAGTTTTGATATTTTTTCAATAATTTCTGTTTGACGTATTCCACGCCTTTATCCACATAAGCAATATTTTCCAACTGTAATAAATGGCGTTTGGCAGGCAATCCGCCACCAAACCCTGTTAGCTGACGTGTTTTACCTAATACGCGATGACAAGGAATAATAATGCTAATCGGATTGCTCCCGACCGCACCACCCACGGCGCGTACTGCTTTTGGCTTGTTAATGCGGTTGGCTAACTCGCCATAGCTTGTGGTTTCGCCATAAGTAATTTGGCAAAGCTGCTGCCAAATGCTTTGTTGAAAAGGCGTGCCTTGTGGATTTAGCGGAATCCCTGCAAAATCTTCTTTTTCGCCATTAAAATAACGGGTTAATGCCGCTGAAACCTGCGCAAAGAGCGGGTGATTTTCTTGTAAAATCCATTTCGGATTTGGCGCAATTTGCTCAGCTTCTAAATCCAAATTAGTTAATTTGTTATCTTGGCTAATCATCAATAACCGGCCAATGGGGGAATGATAATAACAATAATAGATTTCGGGCATTGGGAATTCTCTAAAACACGACATAAAAAGCCTATCCAGTAGGATAGGCTTATTATAATCAAATTTGCGTAAACGCCTAGTTCTTAAATTAGAAACTGTAATTTACGTTTAGACCGTAAAGGTTGGCGCTAGATTTTGAGTGGTAATTTGTTTTTACTTCAACTAAACCACCGCCAAGGCTTTGTGTTTCAGTGAAGTTTACTTTCTTACCGCGTAAGTGAGCAAAACCGACGTCCACAGAAAGATTTGGGGTAAATTTATAGGTTGCACCTAAGCTATACCAAGTACGATCGGTATCTGGAATTGAAGCACTTGCGTGTTCAGTTGGCGCAGCCGCTTCATCATAGGCAATACCTGCACGTAAAGTTAATTGATCATTGATAAGATAGCTTGCACCTAAAGCTATGCGTGTATTATCACGGTATCTCTCTTCTTTATGGAAAGCCAAATCACCATTGCGAGATCCTGCTGGCACGCTGTTGTAAGTAGCGTGTAAATTTTTCAAACGACTCCACTCTGTATATTTGTAGCTATAATGCACAGCAAAAGCATCGGTTAATTGGTGGAAACCTGAAATTTCCCAATAACCTGGTAAATTCAACGTTAATGAACCCTCTCCAACATAAGGTTGGACACCATAAGGCATATAGCTTACTGCGTTGCGATCTTTAAATTTCACATCAACTTTTGAGTGGTATGCCACACCAATACGATTTCTTTCATTAAATTGATACACTAAACCAGCATTCCAACCGAAGCCCCACGCACTTCTGTCTTCGAGGTGAGTAAGGACTGTGCCTTTTTCAACACCAGCGCCAATTTGTGCAGCCATTGGTGCATAAGGGCTAGGACTTGCGGCAATTGCATTGAGTGCGTCATCTAAAATTCCTGCGGTACGCTTAACTTCAGCCTTTGCATAAACAGCATTAATTCCTGCACCTAAGCTTAATCCTTGAGTCACGCGATATGCACCGCTTAAATTTAAATTGATCGCACTTAAATCCGTTTTTCCACCAAAAACACCTGCACTATAATCGCTGCCATATTCACTTCTTAAACCGAAGTTTACATTCATTCCTCCACCAATCGCGAATTTATCATTGATTGGTGCTACGAAATACATATTAGGTACTAATGAACCTGGTACAACATCATTATTATCAGCTGATTGTGGGCGAGTAACAGGGCGTCCACCTGCTGTGGCAATGACCGTACCATCAACACGAATTTTAGAATCCACATAAACACCGCCAGCACTAAACTGGCTAGTTTTAAATAAGGTCATTAGAGCAGGGTTGGTCGCAACCACTGAAGCGTTATCTGCGATGGCGGCTTCACCGGCATAAGCACGACCAAGACCTGAGCTTGAAACTTCTGCTAATTGGAATGCAGCTGCTTGCGCACCTCCTGCAACAGCCAATAATGCAGAGGAAAGAAGTGTTTTAGTAAAAAATGTTTTTTTATTCATAGTGAACCCTTTTGTTGTTCTGTTGTCTTTAGATAATTGACTTGGATTGTAAAGAAAGGTAACTGCTATCGCAAACAAAATCGATCTATGCCTTTACAGCTCTGACCAGTTAACTTTCTGTTAATACACTAAAAGTGCGGTTTTTTTTGTAGATATTTTTATACGATGAGAAAAATAAAACGCCCCTTAGGGCGTTTTATCATTTCAATTTCACATTTCAGTTATAAAAATGTCCATAACAAAATTGCTAATAGTTGTGGAGAAATAATCCTTAAGAACATTACAAGTGGGTATACCGTTGCATAAGAAAGTGCTGCAACACCGCTGTCCTCTTTAATCGCATTGGCAAACGCTAAGGCGGGTGGATCAGTCATAGAGCCAGCGAGTAACCCACATAAAGAAAGGTAATTTAATTTAAGATATAGACGTGCAATAAGTGCAGTTGTCATTAGCGGGATAAAGGTAATTAGGATCCCGTAGCACATCCATTCTAATCCTGAACCATTGACGATGGTGTCTACAAAATTTCCTCCAGATTTTAAACCAACCACGGAAAGGAATAGTACAATGCCAATTTCACGTAATGCTAAGTTAGCACTCGGTGGCATAAACCAATAGAGTTTACCGATGCTACCAATCCTTGCTAAAATGAGTGCTACTACTAAAGGACCGCCAGCTAAGCCTAATTTTAATGCCACTGGAAAACCTGGAATATAAAATGGAATAGAGCCAATGAGTACACCTAAGCCAATACCGATGAATACAGGTAGCATTTGTACTTGTTGTAGCTTTTGTTGAGCATTTCCAATTAAAGCTATTGCATTATCAATCACATCAGATCGTCCAACAATATGTAGTACATCACCAAATTGTAATGTAGAGTCAGCACTTGGTACTAGATCGACTCCCGCGCGATTTAATCGAGAGATAACCACGCCATATTTTTGATGGATACCAAGAGATTTGATTTTTTTGCCTAGTACTTTTTCATTGGTGACGACAATTCGTTCTGAACGGAGATCCCCTGTGAGAGTAGAGCGTGGCACATCAACCTCTTCACCAATTATTAAACGCATCTTGCGTAAAGTATGCGATTCTCCGACTAAGTGTAATAAATCATCAAGAAAAATTTCAGTATCCGCATTTGGTACGCTCACGTTTTCTTCACGCTTTAAACGGGAACAAACGACTTCTTTGCTATCAAAGCCAGGAATATCAATAAGCGGTAGACCATTTAAATTAGGATTAGTTACGCGAACATTAATTGAGCGTAGACTTTCTTTGTCTTGCCCACTTTCTTTTTGTGATCTTACCGCTTCCTCATCAATTTTTATCTTAAAAAATAAACGAATCGTCCACATTGTGAGCAGAATACCACAAATACCAAAGGGATATGCTACAGCATAAGCCATACCCATGTGTCCGGTGGTTTGTGTCATTCCTAACTCAGACAGTATTTGTTGCCCAGCCCCTAATGATGGCGTGTTGGTAACGGCACCGGAATAAATACCTAAAATAACATCAAGTGGTACTTCCGCCACTTTATATAATACGATAACACTGGCAGAACCGAGTAATACAATTAATACTGCTAATCCATTGAGTTTTAGACCTGATTCTCGTAATGAAGCAAAAAAACCTGGTCCCACCTGAATACCAATCGTATAAACAAATAAAATGAGACCAAATTCTTGAATAAAGTGCAAGGTATGTGCATCTAAATGCACGCCATATTGGTTGGTAAAATGGGCAACAATAATCCCCCCAAATAATACCCCCCCAATACCTAACCCAACGCCACGAATTTTAAAATGACCGATCCATAATCCGACTACTGCAACGAGGGCTAAAATGCTAATCGTAACTGCAATATCACTCATAACGACCTCAAAAATTTAATTTAACTGAAAAAATTATAGCAATCTCTACACAGAAAGAATGAATTAAAGTTCAAAAGTTTAATCTACATCACATTTTTCTTGATTACCGTGTTAATTTCTTTAACAATCTTTGAACAAATTTGTCATTCTGTTATCTAAACAACACTATTACAATTTTGTGTTTTATCAACTTATTACTCGGAAATATTATGAATTGGTCAGACGAATTACTAAGTTCATTTTTATGGATAATCCAAAGCCTCGCGATGACGAGCATTGTCTTTTCTCTTATCTTAACGCTTTTAGTCAAAACAACTCGCTGGGCACATCAATTTTGGCTGTTAGCTAAAAATTACCTTTCCCCCAAACAGAGCATTAAGCCACTCTGCTATTTTTGGGTGATCATCTTCTTTAATCTAGTTGCCGTACGCTTAGATATTTTGTTTTCTAATTGGTATAACGCAATGTACAGTGCATTACAGGAAATGAATGTCAGCGTATTCTGGCAACAAATGGTCGTATTTTCCTTACTTGCCACCGTTCACGTGTTGAATGTACTGTTTACCTACTACATTTCACAACGCTTCAAAATTCAATGGCGGACTTGGCTCAATGGACATTATGTAGAAAAATGGACAGCCAACCAAGCCTATTATAAAACTCTATATAGCCTCAATCAGCTAGATAACCCCGATCAACGAATCCAGCAAGATATTGAATCTTACATCAACAGCTCGCTCAGTTTTGCCACAGGTGTGATTTCCTCCACGGTTTCACTCATCGCATTCACCACGATTTTGTGGAACTTATCAGGGCCAATGGAAATCGCGGGCTATGAAATCCCACATATGATGGTATTTTTAGTGTTTATTTATGTGCTTATTACCAGTGTGATTGCCTTTAGAATTGGACGACCATTAATTAAGCTCAATTTTGCTAATGAAAGGCTCAACGCAAATTACCGTTATTCCCTAATTCGTCTAAAAGAATATGCGGAAAGCATTGCCTTCTACCGCGGTGAAAAAATGGAACAACACTTATTGTTCAAACAATTCAATAAAATTATTGCCAATATTTGGCAGCTGGTTTACCGCACCCTGAAATTATCTGGCTTTAACTTAACGGTTTCACAGATCTCCGTTATCTTCCCATTTCTTATTCAAGCGGGGCGTTACTTTAGTGAACAAATTAAACTCGGTGATTTAATGCAAACCGCCCAAGCCTTTGGAAAAGTGCAAGAGTCACTTTCTTTTTATCGTAATTCCTATGATGATTTCGCGGCTTACCGCGCCGTGCTTGACCGTTTAACCGGTTTTCATAGTGCGATCAACGCCGTTAATCAACCGTCTAAAACCCAACTTCAAGATAGCCAAGGCGAAGTAACATTCCAAAATCTCACCATAAAACGCCCTGATGGAAAAAGCCTAATTGAAAACTTAAATCTCACCTTTCCCCTAGGCACAAGCGTACTGATTCAAGGGCAATCTGGGGTAGGAAAAACCACGCTATTACGCACCGCAGCAGGGCTTTGGCAATATTCTGAAGGCACCGTAATTTGCCCACAACACAACGCCCTATTTCTTTCGCAAAAACCTTATTTGCCACAAGGTCGCTTAATTGATGCCCTTTATTATCCAGCAGTGGCAAGTGAAGATTGCGATCTCGCTGCAATCCAACAAATTATGCAACAAGTTAATTTAGGACATTTAACCGATAAGCTCGAGCAAGAACAAGATTGGACGCGTGTGCTCTCTCTTGGTGAGCAACAGCGTCTTGCTTTTGCCCGCTTATTGTTACACAAGCCACAGGTTGCATTCCTTGACGAAGCAACGGCAAGTATGGACGAAGGATTAGAAGATGCAATGTATCAATTATTAAAAAGTGCATTGCCAAATACCACCATAATCAGCATAGGTCATCGCTCCACCTTACTCAAATATCACAGATTGCATTTACAAATTCAGCCAGATAAAAGCTGGAAATTAATCCAACCGATGGAAAATTAGAGTAAAAAAAAGTGCGGTGGAAAAACTCAGCATTTTTCCGCCGCACTTCATACTTTATACTTTATTGAATACTAAACCGAATTGGCACGGTCATTGAAGAATAAAATCCTGCTGGTCTTGCACCAATAGATTTTGCTCGGCTTACAGCCTCTAAGGCGGCTTTGTCTAAGTCATTATTACCAGAGGATTTTGCGAGTTGAATATTACTCAACGAACCATCAGCGGCAATATTAAAACTCACTGTCGCCACCCCTTGTTTACGCATCATTTTAGCGCGTTGTGGATAGCGTTGATGGCGTTCTATTTCTCGGCGTAATGCACTCATATAGGCATTTTTTACATCTGAACCTGAACGTTTACTAACAAGCTTTGGATTATTCACCGTTGCCTTGCCTAAGCTGGTTGCTGTCGCTGTAATTTTCGCTTCAGAATTCACATTGCGATCCCCTTTTTCAAGTGCCTTATTCGCCAAAGGCTTCTCTTTGGGTTGAGGTTTCTCTTTTTTCGGTTTTTCTTTCTTTTTCTCTTTCGGTTTTTCTTTCTTAATTTCTTTTGGCTTTTCCCGTTTTGGTGGTTCAGGTTTTACAATAGGATCAGCAACTGTTTCTTTTGCCACTGGTTCTGGCTTAGGTTCTGCAACAGGTTCTGGCACGGGTTCAGGTTCTTCAACGGTCATTCCCATTAGCATTTCCATTGAAATACTGTTATCGATCACGTCTGCTTGATACCCATTGGCGCTGATGTCGGCTTTTACTGCATAGACAATGGCCCCAATCACGGTGGCATGAAATAGCAGAGAAAAGAAGAAGCCGAACCAAGAACGATGTTTATTTGCCATTTATTTGCCTTTTTCTTTCATTGTGACAATGGCAACATTTTTGATGTTATTTTTCGCCATTAAATCCGTTAGGCTGACAAAATCTTGGAATGTGGCTTTGGCATCCACTTTTAGGGTCACTTTTTGATCTTTTGCCCAGCTCGCAATTTCTTTTTCCATTTGTGTTAAATTTGTAGGTTTATCGTTAAAAAAGATTTCACCCGTTTCCGTCACAGTTAATAATTTGGCTAAATCGTCCGATTTAAACGCCACGGTACTGCTGGCTTTTGGCACATTCACTTGAATTTTGCCTTGCGAAATAAAAGACGCGGTGATTAATACAATCGCCAGCAACACTAACATAATGTCAATGAAAGGAATAATATTGATTTCATCAAACTTTTTCACATTATGCCCCTAGATTTTTTTGTCCATTTAAGGCTTTCCATTTTAGGCGATTAACTTCCACTTTGCGTTGCAAGCCGTTATAAAACACCATTGATGGAATGGCGACTAAAATCCCCACTGCAGTGGCTTTCAAGGCAAGGGAAAGGTTAAGCATAATGGCGGCGGCATCAATCTCCCCACCAGAATTCCCTAATTCATAGAAAGTTAATAAAATTCCGATGACTGTCCCTAGTAAACCGACATAAGGGGCATTTGCTCCAATGGTGGAAATAATAGTCAGGTGGCGGTTGAGATCGATGTCTAACTCGTGGATATTGGTGTAGTGTGAAACGTTCACGCGGCTTAAAAAGATAAAGCGTTCAATCACGAACCATACCATAACAAAGCTCATTAAACCGAGTAAACCTAAAATAATGTAATCACTATAATGTTGTAAAAATGCGAGTAATTGTGGCATTGGAAAATCCTTAACGAAAAACGTGGGCAAACAGTCCTTAATTGTTATTGATAATTAATTTTAATTAGGTATAAGATTGTAACAAATTAAAAATTTTCGGTCAAAGTCAAACAAAAAATGCGGTGAAAAATCACCGCACTTTGTTTTTTATACTTAATATGTAGAACATAGAACCTAATCTTGTAGTCTTCTGATCAAAAACTTGCGATTGTTTGATTAATTTGCACTTTAAATTTAGCCTTTCTTCTAGATAATTGATTATTTTATTCGGATATTAAAATATTATAGCTTTAATTTTCGCTCAGCATCTTTCGATTTTACTAAAAACTGTTTACGTTCTTGACTAGACATCTGAGTGCTGGTACCTGGTAGTTTTACTGTCATAGGATTTACAGCGCGTCCATTAATATGAAACTCATAGTGCAAGTGTGGACCAGTAGATCGTCCTGTATTACCAGATAAAGCGATACGTTGGCCACGTTTTACTTGTTGCCCTGCTTTGACTAACACTCTACTCAAATGCATATAAACAGTTTGGTATTCACGACCATGCCGAATCATGATGTATCGTCCTGCACCGTTAGCTTGATAGGCTATTTTTTCAACTATTCCATCTGCTGGTGCTATAACTGGTGTGCCAATTGGCATTGAGAAATCTACACCTTTATGTGGACGAATTCTACCAGTAACAGGGTGGCGTCTAGCTGGATTAAATGGTGAAGAGATCCGAGCTTGGCGTTGCATAGGATAGCGAGCAAAACCTTTGCCTAATGTTTCACCTTGTCGATTATAATAGCGACCATTATTAGCTTGAATGGCGTAATAGCTCTTTCCTCCAGAACTAATATGGATAGCCTCTACGTTACCTTGTCCTGTGAGTTGACTGTCTAAGTATTCTCTTGAAACCAGAACTGCAAATTTATCTCCCTTTTGGAGTTTTTTAATGCTTATTTGCCACTGAAGAGCATTGCTTAGCTGAGAGATTTGTCTGGTGTCTAATCCTTGAGATTTGAGACTATTAGCGAAAGAACTAGTAATTTGCCCTTTTAGTACTTCTTTTTTCCAAGTAGTCTTTTTTTGTAAAATCTCTCGTTTAAACTTATTTGCAGAAGTTAGCTCATAAATCCGTTCTTCTTTTTGTGAAACAAGCCAATTCAAGTATTCTAATTCACCATCTTTGCTTAGAATCCAATAGAATTGTTGCCCAGCTTTGAGGTTTTTTAATTCAGGATAGCTTGCAATAAGCTTTTTACTTATTTGATTATCAAGCCCAGACTGTTCAAGCACATCTTTTAATGTGTCACCTCGCACAACCGTATGGCTAAATTGATCTTTAATACGGATAGCTTGATCGGCAACATCCAATAGGTCATTAATCGCATTTTGGGCATTTTCAGGAAGTTTTTCTATTTCATCATAGTCATCTAAATCAACTTGATCGACTTCATCATCTTTACCTTGCAAGTCATCATCGTAGGAAGTTGCATCATTTGACGTGATTTCTGTATTACTTTCGTTTCTGTGTTGATTAGATATGTCATCTTTTTGAATATCCGCCATTTCGTCAGTTACGTCCTTGAATGCTTCTGTTTTATCAAGGGAGATATCTGGATTATTTAATGGCTTGGTGCGGGGAGGTTCTAGATTTTCATGAGAAAATTGTAAAGGATCTGTCTTCGCATTATCCTTCACACTTAAAATAACACCAATAAAAATAGATAATACAGCTGAGAGAAAAATCAGTGCTTTTAGGCGTGATTTTCTTTTACGTCTGTCTCTTGCTAATTTAATGTATTGCACTATCTATTTCCTTTTGATTATTCATTAGATTATAACAAAGTCAAATATTTTAATGATCCTGGTAGAGTAGTAAGACCAGTTAAAAGTATAAAAATTCCCTAGTTTTTAACAAAAAATGGTTAAATGCGTAAATTATAAGCATCCTTAAATGTTACTTGTTAATCTGATAAAAATAAGCTATTTTAAGCCAATTTTTTGTAATGTATAGAGATAAAATGCAAGTTCAGACTATTAAGCATCCATTAATTGAATTAAAAAATATCAATGTACAATTTGAACAGCGTGATGTTTTAAAGGACATTTATTTATCTCTTTATCCTAATTCTTTTCTCACTATTGTTGGTCCTAATGGTGGGGGTAAATCTACTCTACTAAAGGTGTTGCTTAAATTGATTAAGCCTAGCTCAGGGGAAGTGATTTATCATAGTGATGTGCGTATTGGATATGTACCACAAAAGATTCATCTTGATCATAGCTTGCCCTTAACGGTAGAAAAGTTTCTTACCTTAAAAAAAGGGGTGAGTAAGCGAGATATTGAAGATACGCTAGGCCTACTTTCTATTTCTCATCTAAGACAAAATGCTATGCAAAAATTATCAGGCGGAGAAATGCAACGCGTGTTGTTGGCAAGAGCGATATTGAATAAACCGAATTTGCTTGTGTTGGATGAACCAACTCAAGGAGTGGATATTACCGGTCAAACGGAGCTTTATCAGCTTATCCATCAAACTCGAAAACAGCTTGACTGCGCTGTTATTATGGTATCGCACGATTTGCATATTGTTATGGCAGATACCAATGAAGTACTTTGTATTAATCAGCATATTTGTTGTGCAGGAACGCCAGAAATCGTATCACACGATCCCACATTTATGCATTATTTTGGTAATCAATTTTCGCAAAATATAGCCCTTTACACACATCATCATAATCATAAACACAATATGCATGGTGATGTTTGTTGTAGTAACAATGTTCACTTAAGTCAATGTGAACATAAAAAGTAATTATTAAGGAATAAGAATGTTTGAGATTTTACTTCCGGCTTGGCTTTCTGGTATTTTGCTCTCTTTTATAACCGCGCCGTTAGGTGCATTTGTGGTATGGCGAAGAATGGCGTATTTTGGTGATACGCTTTCTCATTCGGCTTTACTTGGTGTTGCGATAGGAATATTTTTACAAGTTGATCCTTATCTTACTATATTACTTCTTACGCTATTGCTTGCTTTAGGAATGGTATGGTTAGAGAGCAATACTCAATTTTCAGTTGATACTTTGCTTGGTATCATCGCGCACAGTAGTCTTTCTCTTGGCGTAGTAACTGTTGGTCTGCTACAAAATGTGCGAGTAGATTTGATGAATTATTTATTTGGTGATCTACTCGCCATTAGTTATAAGGATCTTTATCTTATCGCTGTAGGTGTTTTTGTTGTGGTGGGTTGTTTGTGGTATTACTGGAAACCCTTACTCTCTACGACCATAAGCCCCGAGCTTGCTCTAGTTGAAGGTATTAATATTCGTAAAATTCGTTTTATATTGATGATTTTAACAGCATTAACGATTTCTTTAAGTATGAAATTTGTTGGAGCATTGATAATTACTTCCTTACTTATTATTCCCGCTGCGACTGCTAGGCGTTTTTCTCGTACACCAGAGGCAATGGTTGTGATTGGTGTCATCATTAGTGTCCTTGCAATATCTTTAGGTTTAATGCTATCTGCTTTCTATAATACGGCAGCAGGGCCCTCAGTAGTGATTAGCGCAACTTTATTATTTTTATTGTCTCTTTTTAAGACACAACGGGAATAACGCGCCGCTATTGAGAGAACTAGTATTAAATTAAGGTTTTAGGTGAGAAATATAGTCAGCTAATCCTTTTATTTCGTCTTCACTTAAACGGGATTTTGCCGCATTTCCGGCTCCCACAATTTCACCTGCTTTTCGTTTTTCAAGTGCGGTGATAATTTCTTCTGCTTTTAGGCTGTTGATAATTGCGGATTGATTTAATGCGGATCGCTCGCCTTGTTTGCCGTGGCACATTGCACAAGAACGGTTAAAGATTTTTTGACTGTGTTCAAGTATTTCCGCGCTTTGATTAGCTAAACCTAATAGCGGTGCGATGGAAAGTAAAAGCAGGGTAAACGTCTTTTTCATTACGGCTCCTTAAATAATGCGAGTAAGTTGTCTTCAGGAATTAAGCCCTCGAATTTATAAAGGATTTTGCCTGTAGGATCAAGTAAAAAAGATGTAGGGGTACCTATTAACTGATAGCGTTCAGACGTAATATTCAGTTGATCCTTAACAATTGGCAACGTTAACTCGTTTTTTATCACTGTCTTTCTCGTATTACCGCGTTCACCATCAGTATTAATGGCAAGTATTTGTAAATTATCTGGGTATATTTCAGCCAGTTGCTGAAATTGCTTGAGTTCAACAATACAAATTCCACAGGTTTCTGACCAAAAATTAAGCAAAAGTTTCTTTCCTGCAAACTGTGACAATTCGACTTTTTGTCCTTTTAGATCGAATGCTGCTAACTCTGGTGCTTGATTACCGATATTGGCGACCTGATCTTTGCAAGAAGTAATTAAAAAAATAATCGTACCTAATAATCCAATTAAGTGAATTTTTTTATATAAATGAGAATATTTCATTTTATACCTTTAATGATTTTTTTCTACTCGCAAAAATTTTCCATGTTGTAGAAAAATTGTACGATGAGTGAGCTTTCCTAACTCTGGATTATGAGTTACCATTACAATAGTTCTACCTTGCTGATTGAGTTCGGTGAGCAAATCCAGCACCAGTTTTTCATTTTTTTCATCAAGGTTTCCGGTAGGTTCATCAGCGAAAATCACTGGAGGTTGATTGACAAGCGCTCGTGCGATACAAACTCGTTGCTGTTCCCCACCAGAAAGCTGACTTGGGCGGTGATCAAAACGGTGTGCAAGCCCCACTTGTGCTAATACCGCTTTGGCAGCCTCTTCATCGACGACGCTGTGATAATGCTGTGCAAGCATCACATTTTCCAGCGCGGTCAAATAAGGAATTAAATGGAATTGTTGGAATACTAAGCCAATTTTTTCTGCACGAAAGCGTTGGCGACCAATTTCATCGAGTTGCGCAGCGTCCACGCCATCTAAAATCACTTTACCAGAGCTTGCGGTATCAAGCCCTGTGAGAATGTTCATCAGTGTGGTTTTACCAGAGCCTGATGCTCCCATAATGGCCACAAATTCCCCTTCAGCGATTTGGATATTAATGTCTTCAAGGGCGGTTACTTGCCCAAAGCGTTTATATAAATGTTGGGTTTCAATAACGTATTTTTCCATTTTATTCGCCTTTTAAAACGTTGGCTGTTTGAATTTCTAAAGCACGGCGTGTTGGCACAATCACGGCAACAAAAGCCACGGTGAGAGAGAGTAGAATCGTGATTGGGATCACGGGCAAGCGTAAATCAATATAGGCTTTAAACACAGTGATACCGAGAATTTGAGCCAGCAGATAACCTAAGATTATCCCTACTACGATAGCGCAACATGCGATGAGTAAAATTTCTGTGCCAATCTGTTTAATAATATCTTGCTGTTTTGCACCTAAGGCTTTTTGGAGCGCAAATTCTTTCGCTCGTTCCCCCACAATGGCAATTAAGGTGGTGTTCACACAAAGGGTGGCGAGAATCAAAATTACCACTGAAATCAAGCCCATTAAACCTTTAATTTTATCCAAAATTTGCCCTTCTGATGCCGATACTTTGAGAATCGGGCGAATGGCAAGAGCGGGATAGCGTTGTTGTAATTGTTGTGCGAATTGGCTGACTTGCCCTTGATCGTTTTTTACATTCAGAAGCGCATTGGTGATTAAGCCCGTTTTATCTAGCCATTGCTGAGCAAATTCAAGATTAACAATCAGCATATTGTCTGTGGCATCACCGCTTTCTACAATGGCTTTAATGGTGAAGTGGTGCTTTTCCGACCCTTTGTTCAAGGTGATTTTATCACCAAGATTAAGGTTTAAGCGTTGAGCAAGGGATTTACCAATCATTGCATTGCGATCATCGAAATTCACCCCAATGGGTGATCCCGTGGTTTGCCAGTAAGGGGAAAGGGTTCGCATTGCATCAAACCATACTCCCATAATAACCACTTTTTCTAAATCAGCGCGTGCCACGCCATAGAGATAAGGGCTGGCAGCAGTAATTAAGCCTTGCGGTGCTTGGCTGAGAATTTGGTTAAATGCGTTTTCGTTCATCAAGCCACTGCTGTTTGAGCCGATGTAAAAATTTGCCCCAAAGGTGCGCAGTTCTTGGCTCATTTTGGTGTTAATGTCGAAATACACCGCAGCCATTGCAGTAACAATACTTGCGCCGACGGTGAGTGCTGCGAAAATAATCATCACGCGCTGCAAGCGTAAGCGCAATGCATTGATAATTAAGCGCCAAAACATTGTGCGAGTGTTGATAAAATGAGCATTATTGGCGGCCATACAACACCTCCACAGGATAGAGCTGGGCAATACGATGGGCTGGAAACCAAGTGCCGATTAACGCAATGATCATTGACAGCACCAATACGCAAGGCACTACGATCAAAGCGAAATCTAAAGGCGAGCCGAATAGGGTAATGCCGATAAATTTGGCTAGTCCCCAACCTGCTACGCAACCAAGCGCACCACCGAGTAGGGCGCTGATAATGGCTTCGCAATAAAACAGCAAGACAATTTGCCATTGGTAAGCGCCAAGGGCTTTCATCAAGCCAATTTCTTTACTGCGTTCGATAATAGTGGTGGTCATCAGTGAAGCAATCCCCATTGCTGCTGCGACTAACGCAGCAACGGTTACCACCGCGAGCAAGAGCTGAATTTTTTCAATTACCACTCCTTCAGAGGCGGCAACTTGCCAAATTGGGCGAACGACGGCCCCTGAAATGGCTTCTTCTAACTGATGAGAAATCGAAGACACATAAGCGGTACAGTACCAGCGATCATATTCTTCGGCGGCTAAGGCATCGGGGTTATCTCTGGCTTTGCGAGAAAGTTTATTTTCTGGCACGGTTAGCGCCGAAACCTTGATTGCTTGTACTTTGCCAGATAAATTTAACAAATTTTGGACCGCACTTAAGGGTAGCACGATCTGCTGTTCTTCTGCGCCACCAGTGCTTAAAATCCCTACAATATGAATATTAAGGTGGCGTTTCGTTTCGCCTTCGTGATAATTCAGTTGAATTTGGTCACCGATTTCCCACTGCGTGCTATTGGCTAATTGATTGCCCAAAAGTGCGGGAATATTTTCGTCAAAATTTTTCTGGCTATCGTTCACCCATTGCCCTTGCACTTTCCAATAAGGGCTAATAATGCGTTGCCCCGTGTGGTAATCATCTTCATCAGGAATGGCTATTTGATGATCGAAAAACGTGCCTAAAATGCCGATATTATGCGTATTATTTTGCGTTAGGTTTTTTCCTTCCACTTCCGCACTAAGCAAGGGCGCAAAGCCAACAATGTTATTACGCCAGAAAATATCTTTCACATTAGGTAATTCTTTTTCATCTAAAAAATCTTGCGTGGAAAGGCTATTCCCACCGTTACTTTCTGCGGAAAGTACCGCACTGCTGGCAGGTTCGATCAAAATATTTGCGCCATAAGATTTTAACTCTCGCGCCATTTTATCGCCAATATCAATGGACACTGCGAGCAGGGCAGAAACCAGTCCTGCGGCGAGAAAAATGGTCATAATGGCGAGCAATTTGCGTTTTAAACCGTGTCGCCAAGATTGCAATAACATTCGACTTAGCATTAGGGATTTTCCTCTTTCGCCACATAATTTTCAGGGTGATCGCGGAAGGCATTGAGATTTTGTTCGTTGGCAAAGAAATAGGTTTTGCCAGCATAATTATATTTATGCTCCGCTGTGGTATTTTTTAATGTAGTGCCGTCTACAGGATCTTTCACCGTTAACTCCACAATGGTGGAAAAATAGTTTAAGCCGTCTTCAAGGCTTTTTTTACTGATGATCACTTCGCTATCCGTTTGTTGCCAATCCTCAATCGGCACAGGGTTACAACCACCTGGTTTACCAATAGACGGAATAAACATTCTCACACCACAGCCCACACAAACCACTTGATCCCCTTCCATTACATAGCCTTGATCGCCACATAAAATACAAGCGTCAAACACTGCGGCTAAGCTGAGATTTTTGCTTGAGCGGTTGATAAGGAAAAAACGTACGGCTTTGCCATCACTGGCAATCCACACAAAACGGTGTAGTTTGCCGTCTTTCACTTCTTCAATAGGAATGTGAATGGTGTTTTGTTTATCGAGCGTGACAGCTTTGGCTTCAGAAAGTTGCGGTGGGCGAGAAGCAATTTGATCCCAATAAAGTTGCGCAGAAACAATGGTCAATAAGGCGATGCTTCCCCATAAAAGCGTACGTTGGCTAGTTTGTAATATGGCTAATTTTTTACGTTTTTCAATAGGTTGAACCGTATTTTTTACTACAACTTTATTATCTGAGTGTATTTTTACCGCAAATAAAATCAGATTTAATGCTGTAAGTGTGGCAATAAAATAATTAGTATAGTTGATTAAATTGCTTGATTTTGCCACAAAACTTAACCGCACTTTGGTGAGATCAATTACTTGTAATTTCATTAAGCCAAGCAATACTTCACCGATTAAAGGCAAGAGTAAAAATAGAGTCGTCAGTGAAATCAGTAAAAAGGGAAGTGAGGTGTATTTTTTCACTGTCTTTGTTTGTTTCAATAAAAGATAAAGCCAAGATGAAAATAAAAAGCAAAAAATTAGGGCAAAAATCACCGCACTTAGGTGCAAGATAAAATCCGTATTAATTACGTCTGTGTTGGTAATGGCGGAAATATTGGGATCTCTAGCCCACATCGCACCAGCAGCAAGGCAAAGCATAAATTGCCAAACATAAGCCAATTTTATTGTACGGAAAAAGTGGGAGAGATAAAACAGCACGAAAAGCACTATTAAGAAAATACTTAGCCCCAGTTTTACTGGTTGATAAGCAGGTAGCTGCAAATAACCTACAGATCCACAACCCAGCCCTAGCAGGGAAAGCCAAAGGATGCGTTTTAAATGAAGATTATCATATTTCAGCCAATTCACACCCAATAGCAAAGCAATCGGCAAGACAGATTGAAGAAAAAAAACGAAGTAGTAGTTCATAAGAATATTTAATCAATGCGTTAGCTTTTTCTAATTAGTCTGTTAGCAAACTAATTAGAAAAATGTTAGTTTTTATAACAATGAAACCTAGCACTAAAGTGCTAGGCTAATTTAATCCTGTTGGGTGAAATTGGTCAGGTTATTTCAACCCAGTAAATTTGAATTCATAACTGACATCAAATGGTTTCCACCAGCGACCAACGCCTGTTTCGCTATCTGTATGGCGATGCATCCCTGCTTTTGATGGTGGATCAATGTGATAAGTAACTTTGTAGTTACCTACACCCATCATCTTCACATTTGCGCCATAGTGAGGGCCATCACCTGCTACCATTGGCATAAATGAGCCTTCTTGTTTTTCACCAGTGTCGGTGTTTACCAAGGTATAAGCAATGGTCAAATATGGCATCCATTCACCTTCACCAAAACCGTTATCATTACCTTTGGTTGCGTGAATATCTGCTTCAAGATGAACGTCAGAATCTTTTGCGGATAATCCCATTCCACGCGGTTCCATATCAATAGGTTGTAAATAAACGGCAGCAATTTCCATACCATTCATTGTTACCGCTTCACCAATTGGGTATTCTTTGAAGGCAAGGGCTGAAGGCGCGGTTAAAATTCCCGCTAATAAAGTTGCTGCAACGAATGTTTTTTTCATAGGAACTCCTATTTATAAAGGTTAAAAAATTAACATTAAGCCTGTTTTTTGCTTTGGTGTTTCATATAAAACAAAGCGAAAACGGCTGCGATAAGTAAAATAGCCTGAGGCGTTAGGGTTTCAATGTAAGGATAAATGCCGAGCCACGAAATTTCTGGCACATTGGCAATTAGCGTTGGCTCAAACAGTTTTCCTTCAATCAGTTCTAGCACCGATTTTCCTGCGAAAATAAATGCCATTAAATACATAAAAGAACCGGTAAACATAAAGAAAGGTTTCAGAGGTAATTTTACGACAGAATAACGCATAATCACATAACAAATAGCAAGCACCAAAACGCCTGCCACAATGCCTGCAAATAAATACACATAGCTCATCGCATTGGTGGCATCACCAACTAGTGCATAATAGAACAACACAGTTTCTGCGCCTTCGCGGTACACCGCAAGGAAACTGGTGATCCATAAACCAATGAGCGAGCCAGTAGTGAGCGCGGCGGAAAGTTTGCCTTCTAAATAGCGTTTCCAGTTTTGTGCTTCCACTTTGGAAAGTAGCCAATAGCTCATCATAAAGAGCATTACCACGGCAATCATCATCGTGAACCCTTCGAGCAGTTCGCGGCTTGCCCCTGAATTAGAGAATACCAGTTGGAAAATGGCTGCAGTAATGACACTGGCGATCAACGCCACATAGACCGATTGTTTAATTACCGGCAATTTATCTTGATGATTATTTTTCACTAAGTAAGCGACTATTGCTGCGACAATTAATAATGCTTCTAAACCTTCACGCACCATAATTAGGAAGCTATAAAGAAACATCGCCCAATCACTTTGCTGATTGCCTTGTAACATTTCCACCGCTTTATTCAGGTTTTGTGCTAAGCCTTGCGCTTGTTGGTGAAGTTGTTCTGCAGGCTGATTGGCTTTCATCAGGCTCACTAAGCGGGTGAAATAGCCTTCAATTTCCGTTTTGAAATTACTATCACGCGAACCGATTTTGTTTTCCATTCCACTATTTTCAAAAATATCGAAATAGGTATTTTGTACCGCAAGCATTGCTTTTTTATTTTCACCTTTTTCAAAAAGCGCAATAGCATTGGTAATACCTTGATTTACTTGGCTTGCTACATCTGCCCAATTTTGGTTGTCGGCAAAATCTTGCGAATTTTGCACCGCACTTTGGTTGGTTATTTGAGCTGTTTTCGTTGTTGGTAGTTGAGGAAGTTGTTCTTCAATATCTTGCAATAAGGTAGTAATTTGATAACCCAGAGCATTAATTTGCTCTGGTTGTTCACTTAATTTGATAAGATCATAAAATTGCTGATTAATACTGGCAGAAATGGCGGACGAACGGTTTTTGCGAATGGACATTTCCATTTCGCTGTTCTTATAGCCATCATATTGTGCTTGCTGAACAAGTTTTTTTGCTTGCGCAAAATCGCCTTTTTGGTAAGTGCTGATTGCTTGTGCAAGTAGATCATCAATGGTTCTAAAACTTTGTTGCCAGTAAGGATCAATTTCAGCGTGTTGATAGACATCGTGCTGATTGGACGCATTGAGCTGATGACCTTGTTCTAAAACCGGTAATACTAATTGCAGATCTTGCTTGAGTTGATTAATTTTGTTCTGTACATCTGCTAAAGATTTGCCTTCGCCGATCATTTTACGGATTTCGCCAAACATAGCTTCCATTTGATAGCTTTTCTGTGCGGAAAAGTTAATGCGGATTGGTCCTTCCAAGTTTTCAAACACTTCAAAATATGCCATTTGCACTTCAGTGCGGGCATTATCAATTTGTTTTTCTTGATAAAATTTAGCGGTTTGATCAAGACGGGTTTCGATATCGTTGATCCATTGTTGATAATTAGATGCCTGAGAAGGCACACTAATTAGTAGCAAAAAAGCAAAAAGAGAAAGATGACGTAAAATTCGCTGGAAAAATAGCAACATAATTAATTCGTAATCTAAATAAAAGTTATTCTTATTTGTGTATTATGCGCTTATTTAATGATTAATCAAGAAAATTTATTAAAAAATGGTAATAAAAAAGGTATGAAATTGATATTCCATACCTAATTATGAGTTAGATCAAATTACTGACAAAAATCACTAAGATAATAAATGGCACCACATATTTTACATAGTTAAACCAAATTTTTGTGAGGGTGGAATTTGGTTTATCCGAAAGCTCTTTTTTCGCTTCGTCTTTTAGCACAAACCCCACGAAAATGGCGCAGCCAAGTGCGGTGAGTAAAAAGAGAATATTTCCACTCACATAATCAAAGGCATCGAAAATGCTTTTGCCGAAGAAAGTGTAATCTTGCAGTAAGTTATCGCTCAAAATAGATGGAATATTACCGAGCAAGAAAATACCACCAAGGGTTAAGGCAATGGCTTTTCCACGGCGCATTCTGAGTTTTTCTTGAAGTGCGGTGATAATGACTTCATAAATGGTGATGGAAGTAGTGAGCGCCGCAATCAGCAATAAACTAAAGAAGATGATGGCGAAAATTCGTCCTGCCCACATATGCGAGAATACAATTGGCAAACTTTGGAACACCAGTGTTGGACCCGCATTAGGTGCAATACCAAAGCTGAATAAAGACGGAAAAATCATAAAGCCAGCTAAAACCGCAATAATAGTATTGGTAAAGCCAGTGATTACGGCGGTTTGCACTAAGTTTTCTTCCTTGCTCAGATAGCTTGAAAGGGTGATTAGCACGCCAAAACCTAAACTCAGGGCAAAGAAAACTTGACCCAGCACCATAATAAATAACTGCGGTGTAATTTTAGAAAAATCAGGTTTGAGATAATAAATAATTCCTTCGGCCGCACCAGGTAAGGTGATGTTGCGGATCACCATTCCAATAAGGAAGATAAAGAGCAATGGCATTAAATATTTCACCGAACGCTCAATACCGCCGATAATCCCTTTGGCTAAAATAACATAGTTGATCGCCACAAAGATAAAGGTGTAAAGGGCGATCTGGAGCGGACTATTACTAATGCTTTGTTCATAGAAGGTTTTGGCATAGTCTTTGCTGATGGTGCTAGAAATATCTAGGCTACCAGAAATCAGGCTGATGATATAATTCATCACCCAGCCACCAAGTACCATATAATAAGCCATTATGCCGAACGCACCGAGCAAGCCCATATAGCCAATGAGTTTCCAATATTTTGAATGGGGGTTGGCGGTGAGTTTATCTTCAAAGGCATCGATAGAATTCACACGTAAACGGCGACCAATCACGTTTTCTACCAAGATCATCGGAATGCCAATCACGATCATTGCGATGCAGAATAATAAAACGTATGCGCCGCCACCGTTTTCGCCTACCAAATAAGGGAAGCGCCACGTTGCACCAAACCCTACGGTTGCACCAGCGACAGTCATAATATAGGTTAATCGACTTGACCAAGTTTGTCGTTCAGATTTTTTTGTTGTCATAAACTACCTTAATTTTCAGTTTTTTCTTTATATTCACAAAGATCTTCAATAATACAAGAACCGCAACGTGGTTTGCGCGCAATGCAGGTGTAACGCCCGTGCAAAATGAGCCAATGATGCACATCCACTTTAAATTCAGCCGGTACAACCTTGAGTAATTTTTCTTCGACTTGCAACACGGTTTTACCGGGGGCAAAGTTGGTACGATTGCAGACGCGGAAAATATGCGTATCCACCGCAATGGTAGGCTGACCAAATGCCGTATTTAACACCACATTCGCGGTTTTGCGTCCAACCCCTGCTAAGGCTTCAAGTTCTTCACGGGTTTGGGGAATTTCACCATTGTGTTTTTCAAGTAGATCACGGCAGGTTTTAATAATATTTTCGGCTTTGCTATTAAATAGCCCAATGGTTTTAATATAGCTCTTTAAGCCCTCTAACCCAAGATCTAAAATCGCTTGTGGGGTGTTCGCCACCGGGAAGAGTTTAGCCGTGGCTTTATTCACCCCTTTATCCGTGGCTTGCGCAGACAAAATCACCGCAATCAATAATTCAAAGGGCGAATTATAATTTAATTCCGTTGTGGGGTTGGGATTTTGATCCCGCAATCGAGTTAAAATTTCAATGCGTTTTTGTTTATTCATTGTGTTTATTGTTTTTTATTATCGATAAAGTTTTTCATCGCCAAAATCAGCCCTAAACCAAGAAATGCCCCAGGGGGAAGAATAGCGAGCAAAAAGCTATTGTTTAGCTCAAAAAGGTTTAAATGTAACGCCGTTGCCCAGTTGCCGAGCAGGTTTTCCATTCCCATAAATAGTTTGCCCGTGCCTAATATCTCACGAATTGCGCCTAGTACAAACAAGCTGAATGCCATACCCACGCCCATCGCAAAGCCGTCAAAGAGTGAAAGTAACACGCCATTTTTTGACGCAAAGGCTTCCGCACGGCCAATGACAATACAGTTTGTTACAATCAAAGGAATGAAGATCCCTAATGATTGATAAAGCGTATAAGTGTAGGCATTCATAATCAGTTGCACAATGGTTACTGTGGTGGCGATAATCATCACATAAATAGGAATGCGAATAGCGTGCGGAATATGCTTACGGAACAGCGAAACCACCACATTGGTACAAATTAACACCGCAATGGTGGCAATGCCTAAACCAAGGGCGTTGGTTGCTGAGCTAGACACCGCAAGCAGCGGACAAAGCCCCAGCAGTTGCACGAGCGCAGGGTTGTTATGCCAAAAACCTTGCTCAAATAATTCGCTCCATTGGCTTTTTAGCCCATTCGACACATTTTGTTGTGGCTCAACGGAAGCCAAATCTATTTCATTTTCTAATGTATCGTCTAAAGTGCGGTGGTTTTTTTCGTGATTTGTTTGCATTAGTTTTGCTCCTGTTTCACCGCGTTACTCTTCATTTGTTGCAATAACGGCAAGGCTGAACGCTTGGTCTGATTGACGATGGCGCGCGGCGTAATGGTTGCACCAGTAAATTGATCGAATTTACCGCCGTCTTTTTTTACCGCCCAATCATTGAGATTATCCGCACTGATTTTTTGTTGAGCAAAGCCCAGCACCCAATCAGAAATACGCAGTTCAATTTTATCGCCTAAGCCAGGGGTTTCTTTGTGTTCAAGCACTCGCAAACCTAGTACTTCGCCTTGCGGTGTAATTCCCACCAGAAAGCGAATATTGCCTGAATAGCCGTCTGGCGCAATGGTTTCATAAGCATAAGCTACAGGCTGATGATTTTTCTCTGCGATACAAATTTTCTCAATGCGTAAAGTTTTGGCTTTTGCAAAATTAGGCTGAGAGCAACTGGCGAGCAAATCATTATCGTAGCTTTGTGGTGGAATAATTTGTGCAAGCAATTCAGCTTGTTGCTTGGTGATCGCTTGCTCAATAGGTGCTTTCGTTAAGAAATACACGGCGGTAGAAAGTGCGGTGCAGATTAATGCAATAATGCCCAAGATCACACCATAGCGGGTGCTAATTTTTACCGTTTGCATTGCTTATTTCCTTTTGTATCCAGCCACGCGCGGGCGAGAGTAGTGATCAATCAGTGGCACACAAATATTTGCCAGTAATACAGCAAATGCCACGCCATCAGGGTAGTTGCCATTAAAGCGAATTAGGCACACAAGCAAGCCCACAATCGCGCCAAAAATCAGTTTGCCTTTTGGTGTGATTGAAGAGGTGACAGGGTCGGTTGCAATAAAAAATGCGCCGAACATTGTTGCCCCACTAAACCAATGCCATAAAGGATTTGGCGCATAAGATGAGGTGAGCCAGTGAATACCGCTTACTAGTAACATTGTACCTAAAAAGGCAGTAGGAATTTGCCAATGAATAATTTTCTTCCAAATCAGGAAAATGCCACCGAGTAAAAAGCAAAGATTGATTTGCGCCCAACCTAAACCAAGATTAAGTTTACTTTCAAAAGGCATTACTTTCACAAAAATCGGAGATTGATTAATTTCGCTTATCGCCATATTAATTTTGCTTGCGGTTTTGACCGAATCCAATGGCGTGGCTTGGGTAATGCCATCAATCGAGCTAGCTAATTGATGCAGGCTGAAGCCATCTGTAGTAATGCCGTGGAAAATCAGCTGATAAGCATCTTGCAGGCTAGGTGGTTCATTTAATAACGCCACAGGCGGCAACCAAGCCGTCATTTGCACAGGGAAAGAAATGAGCAACACCACATAGCCCACCATTGCAGGATTAAACAGATTTTGCCCCAAGCCGCCGTAAACATGCTTGCCTAAAATGACCGCACAGAATGTCCCGATTAAAATCACCCAATAAGGTGTGTAAGGTGGAATGGCCATCGCAAGCATTAATGCCGTTAGCACCACGCTGAAATCACTGATATAAAACAGGTTTGGCTTTTTGCGTAAGCGCGTAACGATAAATTCCAATAGTAACGCAAGGGTAATGGCGATCAGGCTTTGAATTAACACACCAAAACCAAAATAATAAACTTGTGCGCCCAATGCAGGCAACATAGCCAACGCAACCCACAACATAATACGAGCAGTTAATTTGCCCGAGTGGGTGTGTGGCGAACTCATCATTTTAAACATTGCTAAACCTTATTCTTTTTCGTTGGATCGACTTTCTTTTGCTTGTTTCTTCGCTTTTGCGCGTGCAATCGCCGCAGCAATGGCCACTTTTTTGGGATCAAGAGCAGTAGAATTTTCTTGCGTTTTTTCTTTTGTTTTTTCAACCGCACTTTGGGTTTCTGCTTGTTCGGCTAAACCTTGATTTTCAATACTTTTCGCTGTTGAGCTTGCAGATTGAACCGTGTCGTTCTGAGCTTGCTTTTTGGCTTTTGCTCGAGCAATGGCGGCAGCGATCGCCGCTTTTTTCGGATCAAGAGCGGTAGAATTTTCTTGCGTTTTTTCTTTTGTTTTTTCAGCCGTACTTTGGTTTTGCGTTTGTTCGGCTAAACCTTGATTTTCAATACTTTTCGCTGTTGAGCTTGCAGATTGAACCGTGCTGTTCTGAGCTTGCTTTTTCGCTTTTGCTCGAGCAATGGCGGCAGCAATAGCCGCTTTTTTCGGATCAAGAGTGGTGGAATTTTCTTGCGTTTTTTCTTTTGTTTTTTCAACCGCGCTTTGGGTTTCCGCTTGTTCGGCTATCCCCTGATTTTCCACACGTTTCTCCGTTGAACTTGCAGATTGAACCGTGTCGTTCTGAGCTTGCTTTTTCGCTTTTGCTCGTGCAAGTGCTGCAGCGATCGCCGCTTTTTTAGGATCTGGATTGGCATCAAGTGCGGTGCGATTTTCCTCAGTATTTTGAGCTGAGTTTTCTTGTGATTGTGCAGACGCTGCATTTTCTTGTTCAGCTTGTTGGCGAGCTAAGCGGCGCGCTTTGCGTTGCGCCATAATATCGGAATTATCCGGTTGCAGCTGGCCTTTTTCGTCCACGAAGGTTTTCACATTTGGGCTTTCACTGTCGCTTTGTTTTTTCGCTTTTAAACGTTCTAATGCGGCTTGAACAGGATCAACCCCTTTCTGTTTAGCGATTTCTTCACGGCGTGCTTCAGCGGCACGTTGGGTACGCGCTTTACGGGCTTGTTCTTCTTTTTCTAAACGAGCTTGGCGCGCTTCAAAACGTAATTTCGCCTCGTGGGATTTTTGTGCTTGCTCTTTGATTTCCCAAATTTTCGCTTTTTCTTGACGGAAATATTGAATAAGCGGAATGTGGCTTGGGCAAACATAAGCGCATAAGCCACATTCAATACAGTCTTGTAGAGCGTATTGTTCCGATTTTTGGTGATCTTCACTGCGCGCGAACCAATATAGCTGCTGCGGCATTAAATGCACGGGACAAGCGTCTGAGCAAGCAGAGCAGCGGATACAGGCTTGCTCTGGCTCGGGTTCGGCATATTCAAAATGATCAGGTGCAAGCAAACAGTTAGTAACTTTGGTGACAGGCGCGTTGAGATTGGGCAAAATAAAGCCCATCATTGGGCCCCCCATAAACACTGGGAAACGCGCATCATATTGATAGCCCACTTGTTGCAACAGAGCGGAAATCGGCGTGCCTAAGCGAACCAAAAGATTGCCTTTATGTGCGATTTTATCGCCTGTTAGCGTGACTACGCGTTCAATTAATGGTTCGTCATTGATCACCGCTCGTTTGATCGCAAACGCCGTGCCGACATTGTGCATTAGCACGCCAATGCTAGAAGAACGCTGACCGCTTGGCACTTCAATGCCTGTTAGCACTTGGATAAGCTGTTTTGCCGCACCTGAAGGATATTTGGTGGGAATCACACGAATTTCAATGTCATTTGCCCCTTTTAAAGCGTGTTTAAGGGCTTTCACTGCCTTGGGTTTGTTGTCCTCAATGGCAATAACCACTTTTTCAGGGCGTAAAATATAGCGTAAGATGCGCGTTCCTTCGATGATCTCTTTCGGACGATCTTGCATTAAGCGATCATCACAGGTGATGTAAGGTTCACATTCTGCACCATTGATAATCAGCAGTTTTACTTTATTTTCTGCCGATTGAATTTTTGCCGCCGTTGGGAATACCGCACCGCCTAAACCTGCAATACCGGCGTGATAAATTTTTTCGATAAGCTGTTTTGGCGTTTGGCTAAGGAAATTTTCAATCGGGTGCTGTTTACGCCATTCATCTTTACCGTCTGCCTGAATTTGAATGGTCAGTTCAGGTAAACCAGAAGGGTGTGCTGCAATATAAGGCGCAATAGCAGTAATAATGCCTGAAGTTGGGGCGTGGACAGGCAGACAGCGTAAGCCTTCCCCCAGTGTTAATGGCTGACCTTTTAACACTTTATCCCCAACGTTCACTAACAGATTTCCGGCATTGCCAGCGTGCTGTTTAACCGGAACATAGTAGGTTTCCACCAGATCCGCTGGGCGAATAGGTGTATGATTTGATTGAGATTTCATTTCGGGCGGATGAATTCCACCAGAGAAATCCCATAATTTACCGGAATTAAAATTGGTTAATACATCAGCCATTATTTTTCCGCTCCCTGATTATTTGTGCTACTTGCCGTAATCTCTACCACGGGAATGGTTAAGCTGGGATCGAATTTCCAATCCCAATGATCAATGTCTTGTTCTATTTTTATCATTGAAATGCAATCTGTCGGGCAAGGGGCAACGCAGAGTTCGCAGCCAGTGCAAAGATCAGGAATTACCGTGTGCATTGCTTTATTTGTGCCAATGATAGCGTCAACAGGGCAGGCCTGAATACATTTTGTGCAACCAATACACATATCTTCGTGGATAAATGCCACTTTTGGCGTGTTATCTTCTTCATCAAAATCCGTTGCCGGCACCTCCACACCTAATAAATCAGCAATTTTCACCACTAATGGCTGGCCGCCGGGAACGCATTTGGTAATCACATCGCCTTGCGCAATGGCTTCAGCATAAGGCTTGCAACCAGGGTAGCCACATTGTCCACATTGGCTTTGTGGTAGTAGAGCATCAATTTTCTCTACGATAGGATCAGCTTGCACTTTTAATTTGATGGAAGCTAAACCTAAAATCGCACCAAAAATTAAAGCAAGTACGCTGATAGCGAGAAGAACATAATGTAAGGTTGTCATTTTATCCTCTCACTATGCCAGCAAAGCCCATAAAGGCAAGGGACATTAATCCTGCGGTGATTAAGGCGATAGATGCACCGCGGAAAGGCATTGGCACATCGGCGGCGGTAAGGCGCTCACGCAAGGCGGCAAATAGCACTAAAACAAGGGAAAAACCAAGTGATGCACCAAAACCGTAAACTACAGATTGGGTTAAATTATGGGCTAAATTAACATTTAATAACGCCACGCCTAACACCGCACAGTTGGTGGTAATCAGTGGTAAAAATACACCGAGCAAACGATAAAGAGTTGGGCTGGTTTTATGAATCACCATTTCGGTAAATTGTACCACTACCGCGATCACTAAAATAAACACTAAGGTGCGTAAAAAATTGCCATTAAATGGTGTGAGTAAGTAGCGATCGATCAAGTAAGAGCAAAGGGAAGCAACGGTTAGTACAAACATTGTAGCAAGCCCCATTCCAATGGCGGTTTCGATTTTTTTCGATACTCCCATAAAAGGACAAAGCCCTAGGAATTTCACTAGGACAAAGTTATTGATAAGTGCGGTACTAATAATTAATAAAATATAGTCAGTCATTGGTTTATTACCCTTGCTTTCATTACTTGGTTATGATTTTTATATGCTTGAAAGCCAAGTTGTCAGAAAAAATCTAGCTTGCTATTATCCTAGTTTCCGGCAGGGATAACAATAGAAAATTTTAGGTAGTTTTGTATCATTAAAATGTTGATAATGCTCAGGGGGATACTAGAGCTATTCATATCATAAAAATTTAAAAACAATGTAAATTTAGACCGCACTTTTGTTTTGATAGGAATAATCTATGTCTTTGTTCCTAAATTATCTAAAAATGCTGAAAAACTTTCCACTTGAAATTCAAACCCTGCTTCAATTAGGCGCTTGGGCTTAATGCGTTGGCTGTCTAATAATAATTGTGAGCGATCACCTAAAACCCAACGTAATAAAAATGCAGGCACATTGGCGAAATGGGGACGTTTAAGGAAATCGCCTAACTGCTGGTTGAAATTTTGATTGGTGATGGGGTGTGGGGCAGCAAGATTGAACGCACCTTTGCATTGTGGGTTTTCTAATAAAAATACAATCCCAGCGATCATATCTTGCAAGCTAATCCAAGCCCAATATTGTTTACCACTGCCGAGTTTTCCGCCTAATCCTAAACGATATAAAGGCAACATTTTACTTAATGCACCACCCTTTGGGCTGAGTACCATTGCGGTGCGCAATAAGCAAACGCGAGTATTGGCTTGCATTGCCGCCGCTTCCCAGTGTTGGCAAAGTTGAGCGGGAAATTCTGCGCCAGCAGAGGTTGTTTCATCAATCCAATGATCTTGATGATCACCATAGAAACCGGTGGCAGAGCCTGATATAAAGGTGTGTGGTGGGTTATCACTTTGATTAATAAGTGCGGTCAAATTTTGCGTTAAATTTACTCGGCTTGCAAAAAGTTTGGTTTTTTGTTTGTCTGTCCATCGACGCTCGAAAATGGGTTCGCCGGCTAAATTAATCACGGCATCAAACCTATTGAGATCTTGAAGTTCACTTAAGCTTTTGATTTGATGTACATTTTTTCCCATATAATATGGAAAGCGATCCATTTTTATGTGGCGGGTGAGAAGGCAAATTTTATGCTGTTTGGCCAGAAGCTGAGGTAGTAAGGCTGAACCTATCAGTCCAGTACCGCCTGTAAGTAAAATATACATAATTATAATCTACTATTAAAAAGTTCTTGTACACGTTGCATTAAGTCTAGAATGGATATTCCTGAAGTTGGGGTGATAAAAATTGTATCATCTCCTGCAATTGTACCTAAAATACCGTCAACTTTTCCTACTGAGTCTAATAAGCGAGCAATAAGCTGGGCAGCACCGGGACTTGTTTTAACAACGATAACAAAATCATTATGATCAATATCTAATACTAGGTTTTTTAATGGACTACTTGATGTTGGCACGATTAATTCTGTTGGTAGACAGTAAACCATTTCCATTCGGCTATTGCGTGTACGTACTGCACCGAATTTAGTTAGCATACGAGAGACTTTAGATTGATTAATATTATTAAAGCCAAGTTTTTGCAAAGCGGTAACAATTTCACTTTGTGAGCCAAAACGCTCTTGAGACAAAAGGTCTTTGAAGGCAAGGATAAGGTTATCTGTTTTATCTACACTCATAATCATTCTCTATTGAAATTTGGAGATAAATTTTGCATAAAAATGTATTTTTGGCAAGTTTTAAAGTAGGAATAATAAATGAAGCTAGGATATTTAAAATATTCCGCTTAAAAGTTTGATGTAGATCTCAGTATTGTATTTCCCTATTTGAATTTGGATAGCGATAGTTCTAGAATAAAAGCAAATTTAATCATTAATCTAGAATGAGGAGTATTAAATGAAAGTTGCAGTGTTAGGTGCCGCAGGTGGAATTGGTCAAGCATTAGCCTTATTGTTAAAGTTACAGCTACCCGCTGGTTCAGAATTATCTCTTTATGATATCGCCCCAGTTACTCCTGGTGTTGCGGTGGACGTTAGTCATATCCCAACCGCAGTTAAGGTGCAGGGATTCTCGGGTGAAGATCCAACACCTGCGTTACAAGGTGCAAATGTGGTTTTAATTTCTGCTGGTGTGGCGCGTAAACCTGGTATGGATCGTTCTGATTTATTTAATATTAATGCAGGTATTGTGCGTAATCTGGTTGAAAAAGTGGCGCAAGCTTGTCCAAAAGCCTGTATCGGTATCATTACCAATCCGGTAAACACTACGGTTGCGATTGCTGCAGAAGTGCTGAAAAAAGCTGGTGTCTATGACAAACGTAAATTATTTGGTGTAACGACACTTGATGTGCTTCGCTCTGAAACTTTTGTGGCAGAGTTAAAAGAACTTGATGTTTCTCGCACAGCGGTACCTGTGATTGGAGGGCATTCAGGTGTAACCATTCTTCCATTATTATCTCAGGTCCAGTACGCACAGTGGAAAGAGGAAGAAATCGCACCGCTTACCAAACGTATCCAAAATGCAGGTACCGAAGTGGTGGAAGCCAAAGCAGGTGGCGGTTCAGCAACCCTTTCTATGGCACAAGCTGCCGCACGTTTTGCTCGCTCTTTGGTGAAAGGCTTGAGTGGTCAAACTGTGGTAGAATGTAGCTATGTAGAGGGTGATGGCAAATACGCACGTTTCTTCGCACAGCCTGTTCGTTTAGGTAAAGAGGGGGTAGAAGAAATTCTTCCAATTGGTGAATTAAGTGCTTTCGAGCAAAAAGCTTTAGAAGATATGCTACCAACCTTGCGTGCAGATATTGAACTTGGCGAAAAATTCGTGAGCTAATTTATTTTTATTACAAACGAAGGTAGAAGATAAATTAAATGAGGCGTTATAAAATGCCTCATTTTTTATTTTATCTTCTTGTTTTTATCGATTTATTTTTTAGGTAGGATAATTTTCACGTCTTCACTTGGACGATAGAGCACTAATATATGTCCAATCGTTTGGACCGTTGTAGCTTGGGTTTCTCGAACAATTGCATCAATGATAAGTTGCTTGGTCTCGCGATCTGCCCCCGCAATTTTTACCTTGATGAGTTCGTGGTGATTGAGTGAATGATCAATTTCAGCGATCACACCTTCCGTTAAACCATTTCCACCTAGCATTACCACTGGGTTTAAATGGTGTGCAAGGCCTTTTAAATACTGTTTTTGTTTGGTTGATAATTGCATTAAATTTTATCCTAAAGTCAAAAGTGCGGTTAGTTTTTTTTAAGAATGTTTTAATCTTGTTGAACTAGCCGATTTTACCCATAAATTAAGTTTTAATAAAGTAAATTTACTGATGAGATATTTCCAATTATAGGATAATGCGGTGAGAATTGAATTTAGTTATCAAGATTCTTATATAGATAGTATTCAAATATCAGTGTATTTCTGACGGTTTTTTTGGGATAATGCCCCCCATTTTTGGGAATAAATCCTTTGCACCTTGAAATATCTCAAGACTATCCTTATATAGAGTGGGATAGAAATGTATAACTAAAGAATTATGGGAAAGAAAAAACGTTCAGCAAGTTCAACCCGTTGGTTGAATGAGCATTTTAAAGATCCATTCGTACAAAAAGCACATAAACAAAAACTGCGTTCGCGAGCTTATTTTAAGCTTGATGAAATTCAGCAGACGGATCGGTTATTCAAAGCGGGTATGACTGTGGTGGATCTTGGTGCCGCACCAGGTGGCTGGTCGCAATATGTGGTGAGCCAAATTGGTGGCAAGGGGCGTGTTATCGCCTGTGATATTTTAGAAATGGATCCTATTGTGGGAGTGGATTTCCTACAAGGGGATTTTCGCGAAGAAAATGTATTGAATGCCTTACTTGAACGTGTAGGTGAGGCAAAAGTTGATGTGGTAATGTCGGATATGGCGCCAAATTTTAGTGGTATGCCATCAGTGGACATTCCTCGTGCAATGTATTTAGTGGAACTGGCTTTGGATATGTGTAAACAAGTGTTGGCACACAAAGGCAGTTTCGTTGTGAAAGTTTTCCAAGGTGAGGGCTTTGATGAATATTTAAGAGAAATTCGTTCTCTGTTTAGTGTTGTTAAAGTGCGTAAACCTGAAGCATCTCGTGGGCGTTCTCGTGAGGTGTATATTGTGGCAACGGGTTACAAATATTAACTATAGATTCAATAACTTCTCATTTTGGAATGAATGTAGTAATCTTGTAACAAATTATTAACTTAGAAAAACGAGGTCAAACCTTGAAAGATATGGTCAAAAACTTAGTCCTATGGATTGTGATTGCAGTAGTTATGATGTCTGCATATCAGGGCTTTAGCGGTAGTTCGAATGGTAATCTTACCGATTACACCACCTTTATTACAGATGTGGGTAATGATCAAGTTCGCCAAGTGCGATTTGAAGATAGCGAATTACAAGTTACTAAATCTGATGGTTCAAAATATTCAACCGTAATGCCAATTTATGATGATAAATTATTGAATGATTTATTAAATAAAAAGGTAAAAGTAGAAGGAACGTTGCCAGAAAGACGTGGTATTTTATCGCAAATTCTCATTTCTTGGTTCCCAATGCTATTACTTATTGGCGTATGGTTCTTCTTTATGCGTCAAATGCAAGGCGGTGGAGGCAAGGCAATGAGCTTTGGTAAAAGCCGTGCCAAAATGCTCACCAAAGAGCAAATTAAAACCACTTTTGCTGATGTAGCAGGCTGTGATGAAGCGAAAGAAGAAGTGGGTGAAATCGTGGATTTCTTGCGTGATCCAAGCAAATTTCAAAAATTGGGCGGTAAAATTCCAAAAGGGATTTTAATGGTTGGACCACCGGGAACAGGTAAAACCTTATTGGCTAAAGCCATTGCAGGTGAAGCGAAAGTGCCATTTTTTACTATTTCAGGCTCTGACTTCGTAGAAATGTTTGTCGGCGTGGGCGCTTCTCGCGTGCGTGATATGTTTGAACAAGCGAAGAAAAACGCACCTTGCTTAATTTTTATTGATGAAATTGACGCAGTAGGTCGCCAACGTGGTGCAGGCCTTGGTGGTGGACACGATGAGCGTGAGCAAACCCTTAACCAAATGTTGGTGGAAATGGACGGTTTTGAAGGCAATGAAGGGGTGATTGTGATCGCCGCGACTAACCGTCCAGATGTGCTTGATCCCGCTTTAACTCGTCCAGGGCGTTTTGACCGCCAAGTGGTGGTTGGCTTGCCAGATGTATTAGGACGAGAACAAATTTTAAAAGTGCATATGCGTAAAGTGCCAGTTGCACCAGATGTGAATGCGATGACCCTTGCGCGTGGTACACCAGGTTATTCAGGTGCAGATTTGGCTAATCTTGTGAATGAAGCCGCATTATTTGCTGCACGAATGAACAAGCCATTGGTTTCAATGCTTGAGTTTGAAAAAGCAAAAGACAAAATCAATATGGGGCCTGAACGTCGCACAATGATTATGACCGATAAGCAAAAAGAATCTACGGCTTATCACGAAGCAGGGCATGCCATTGTTGGTTATTTAGTGCCAGAACACGATCCGGTGCATAAAGTAACCATTATCCCACGTGGCCGTGCTTTAGGGGTAACCTTCTTTTTACCAGAAGGGGATCAAGTGAGCATTAGCCAAAAGCAATTAGAAAGTAAACTATCCACCCTTTATGCAGGTCGTTTAGCGGAAGATTTGATTTACGGTGAAGAGAATATTTCTACTGGTGCATCAAATGACATTAAAGTCGCAACAAATATTGCGCGCAATATGGTTACCCAATGGGGCTTCTCTGATAAACTTGGGCCAATTCTTTATTCTGAAGATGAAGGTGAGGTGTTCTTAGGACGCTCAATGGCGAAAGCGAAACATATGTCAGATGAAACAGCCCATGTTATTGATGAAGAAGTGCGTGCAATTGTTACCCGTAACTACGAACGTGCAAGACAGCTATTAATTGATAATATGGATATTTTACACGCAATGAAAGATGCGTTAGTAAAATATGAAACCATTGAAGAAGAGCAAATTAAACAGCTGATGAACCGTGAGCCAGTTACTCCACCAGCAGGTTGGGACGACAGCGGTAAAGCCAGTTCAGAAAAAGTTGCTGAACAAGATGCCGCTACAAAAAATCAAAGTGCGGTAGAAAATTCAGATAAATCTGAACATAATTAATCATTTAATAAGTGTTAAAGGACTGATTTTTATAATAAATCAGTCCTTCTTTTTTCTTTAGCCTTCAACACAAAAATACATTCAAATAATAAAGTCTAGCTTATTTTTTATTTGAAGTTACGGTATCAATGAGATTGAGTATAACTGAATGAATTATGCAGATTGGCTTGCTTTCGCAGAAACACAACTTACGGGCAACAAAAAGACAGATCCTTTCATCAATCCCAAGGTGGATGCTAGCCTATTATTACAATTTGTAACAGGGTGTTCTCGTTCTTTTACTTTAGCTTTTTCTGAAACCTTGCTTTCACCGCAAGAACTTGCACAGCTTGAGAAACTATTACAACGTCGCATAAACGGTGAGCCAATGGCTTACATTTTAGGTGAACAACCTTTTTGGTCTTTGAATTTGAAAGTGTCGACTGATACTTTAATCCCTCGAGCTGATACTGAATGTTTAGTTGAAAATGCCTTAGATTGTATTCATCGAAGAATTACTTGTAAAACATTTACTGGCCATTTGGATATACTTGATTTAGGTACTGGAACAGGTGCAATCGCATTAGCTTTAGCACAAGAATTGCGATCTATGTCTAAAAATTTATTTTCTTTTTCAGTTATTGGTATAGATTTGGTGGATAATGCGGTAAGCTTAGCAAAGGAAAATGCAACATATAACAAAATAGAGAATGTAAATTTTCTACAAAGCCATTGGTTTAGCAGTTTGAAAGGAAAAAACTTTGATCTTATTGTGAGTAATCCTCCCTATATTGATGAGAAAGATCCTCATCTACAATTAGGCGGGGTGAGATTTGAGCCTCTTAGCGCATTGGTTGCAAGAGAACAAGGTTATGCCGATTTACATTATATCATTGTTAATGCATTGAATTATTTAAAGCCTAAAGGTTGGATATTATTAGAACACGGTTGGACGCAAGGCGAAAAAGTGCGGTCATTTTTTGATGTAAATTTCTGGCATAATATTCAAACTTTGGTGGATTATAATCAAAATGAGCGTGTTACTTTGGCACAGTTAAAATCATAAAAGGAAGTAAGTGATGATTACAAATAGAACAGCCATTTATAATGAAATGATCAATTTTTATCGTCTAACTAATGAAGATAAAAGTGAAGATTTAGAATATGTTGAGAAAACAATGTCTTCATTGTTAGAAGAAGCAAAAAAGGAACTGAGAAAATATGAAACGGATAAAGAAAAGATCGAGGCACTATTAGATCTTATTTATAATCAATGGGGTTTTCAGGGCGATTATAATAATAATTATCATCTTTCTAATTATAATTTACCAGATATTTTGAGAAATCACCGTGGCGTATCCATTACACTTGGTGGGATTATTCTTTATTTGGCAGAAAAATTAGATTTGCCACTTTATCCAGCCAAAATCCCTACTTATCTTATTTTTCAAGTTGAACTTGATGAACAGATTATTTTTATCGATCCTTGGAATGGAAAAAAATTAACGCATGAGTATATCGAAAATCTATATAGAGAATTGTATAATGAAGATGTTCTGTTTTGTGTCCATCAATTAGGGCATGCTGATGAGGAAGATTTAGAAGAGCGCTATAGCCAGCTTGCTAAAAGTGCATTAATCAAAAAAGAGGCTTTCCAGCAAGCATTAAAATATATTGAAAATATATTAATGCGGTATCCTGATTCTATTTTTGAAATTCGCGATCGTGGTGTAGTACTTATTCAATTAGGCTGTTTTGAGGCGGCAATTAAAGATATTGAGTATTTTGCTGAGCGTATTCCAGATGATCCATTTTCTGAATTAATGCGCGTTCAATTACCCTTACTACGTGCAGAAGTTGAGAAAAAAGAAAAAAAATCCATCCATTAAGAAAAGAGAATTATGAAAAATCAAAGTATTAAAATTGTTGATATTGAAGTGGCTAATGATAAACCATTTGTTCTATTTGGTGGAATGAATGTGTTAGAAAGCCGTGATATGGCAATGGCAGTGTGTGAGAAATATGTTGAAGTAACACAGAAACTGAATGTCCCTTATGTGTTCAAAGCCTCTTTTGATAAAGCGAATCGCTCATCAATCCACTCTTACCGTGGGCCAGGAATGGAAGAGGGGTTGAAAATTTTCCAAGAATTAAAAGATACCTTTGACGTTAAGGTAATTACCGATGTTCACGAAATTTATCAATGCCAACCTGTTGCTGAAGTTGTAGATGTGATTCAACTTCCAGCTTTTTTAGCACGTCAAACTGATTTAGTGGAAGCGATGGCGCGTACAGGTGCTGTGATCAATGTTAAAAAGCCACAGTTTTTAAGTCCGGGGCAAATTGGGAACATTGTAGAAAAAATTAGAGAATGTGGTAATGATAAAATAATTTTGTGTGATCGTGGCAGTAATTTTGGATACGATAATTTAGTTGTCGATATGCTTGGTTTTAGCGTAATGAAAAATGTGTCAAAAGGTTGTCCTGTTATTTTTGATGTAACGCATTCTTTACAATGTCGAGATCCTTTTGGTGCTGCATCAGGAGGTCGTCGAGCTCAAGTTACTGAATTGGCAAGAGCTGGTTTAGCAGTAGGACTTGCTGGGTTATTTTTAGAAGCCCATCCTGATCCATTAAATGCAAAATGTGATGGTCCTTCCGCGTTGCCATTAGCAAAACTAGAAGCCTTTGTAAGCCAAATGAAAGCGGTAGATGATCTAGTTAAGTCTTTTGAGGAATTAGATACAGCAAATTAATGCGATACAATCTAACTTCTCTTACCAAAGTGCGGTAAGTTTTTACCGCATTTTTCTATGTATAAGATTAAAGGAGCATTTTATGAAAATTGTTTTTCTTGATAGCACAGCCATTCCAAAACATATTCCCATTCCACGCCCTAACTTTGAACATCAATGGGTGGAATATGAGCACACTTCGCCTGAGCAAACTATTGAGCGTGCGAAAGATGCGGATATTGTGATTACCAGCAAGGTCGTGTTTGATCGTGAAACAATGAAACAGCTCCCTAACTTGAAGTTAATTGCGATCACGGCCACAGGGACAAATAATGTGGATTTAGTTGCAGCAAAAGAGCTAGGTATTGCAGTGAAAAATGTAACGGGCTATTCTTCTGTTACCGTACCTGAACACGTTTTAGGTCTAATTTTTGCCTTAAAACATAGTTTAATGAATTGGTATAAAGATCAGCTTAATGCAAAATGGGTAGAGAGCAAACAATTCTGTTATTTTGATTATCCGATCACCGATGTGAAAGGTTCAACCTTAGGTGTTGTGGGCAAAGGTAATCTTGGTAAAGAAATTGGTCGTTTAGCCGAAGCGCTAGGAATGAAGGTGATTTATGCAGAACGCAAAGGAGCGACAACAGTGCGTGAGGGCTATTTACCTTTTGAGCAAGTGTTGCAAGAAGCGGACATTGTTACCCTACATTGCCCTTTAACGCCTGAAACCACCAATTTGATCAACGCCGAAACATTAAAATTGATGAAGCCAACGGCATATTTAATCAATACAGGGCGTGGTCCTTTAGTGGATGAAAAAGCCTTAGCAGAAGCCTTAGAAAATGGCACAATCGCAGCTGCCGCGTTAGATGTGCTAGTGAAAGAGCCACCTGAGAAAGATAACCCACTTATCCAAGCGGCAACCCGTTTACCAAATTTAATCATCACCCCACACGTTGCTTGGGCATCTGATGGTGCAGTGGAAATTTTGGTGAAAAAAGTAACACAAAATATGGAAGAATTTGTCGCAACGGGCAAATAATTTTATTTTCGAACGAAATTTCCCCTGTGATGCAGGGGAAATTTGTTATTTCAACCCTTAAATAATAATGATGAATTTACCGATTTCTTTATTTATTGCCCTGCGTTATTGGCGAGCGAAAAGTGCGGATCGCTTTGGGCGATTAGTCACCAACCTTGCGATGATGGGGATTGTGCTGGGCATTATGGCGTTAATCATCGTGCTTTCGGTAATGAATGGTTTGGAAAATCAACAAAAAAAACAAGTGCTTTCCACCATTCCCCACGCCATAATTATGCCAAATTCAGGCTATTTATCCCACGAAGCGCCAACACCGACAATGCCAGCTTTTGTGCAACGTGCCATTCCTATTAATACCACTAATGTGATTTTACAAGCACCACAAGGCGTGAGTGCTGGGCAAGTGATAGGTATTCAACATTTTTCTGACGATCCTTTATTAAGCCATTTTCAACCCCAATCTTTTGAGCAATTATTGCCCGCAGGCGAATTTAAATTGGTAATGGGATCGCAATTAGCGCAAAAGTTACATTTACAAATTGGCGATAAAGTTCGTTTAATGATCACGGAAAATAGCCAATACACACCTTTTGGTCGGGTGCCTGTGCAACGCTTATTTACCATTAGTGATATTTATTTTGCCTCGGGGCAAAATGACAGCAACGCCGTGTTTGCCAACCTTTCCGATATTGGCAGATTGATGCGTATTGGCCCACAGCAAATACAAGGTTATCGCTTATTTTTACGCGATCCTTTTGATATTACCGAACTTCCTAACTATTTCAGTGCAGATGAATGGCAGATAGCCGATTGGCGTAGCCAAAAAGGGGAGTTTTTCCAAGCGGTAAAAATGGAAAAAAATATGATGGGCTTGTTGATTAGCCTGATTATTGTGGTCGCCATCTCAAATATTATCACGTCGCTTAGTTTAATGGTGGTGGATAAACAAGGGGAAATCGCCATTTTGCAAACCCAAGGGCTGAACAAATCGCAAGTGCGTAGCCTATTTATTTGGCAAGGTCTATTGGTAGGTATTAGTGGAACTTTGATTGGCACCGTGCTTGGCGTGCTAACCACGTTAAATTTAGATTCCATTATGGCGTGGTTTAGTGCAGAAAATATTCGTTTGCCGACAGAATTAAATCTTTCGCAGATTGTGATTATTGTTGCAGTGTCCTTATTATTTTCTTTATGCTCAACGATTTATCCCGCTTACCGTGCGGCACAAATTGAGCCAGCAGAAGCCTTGCGCTATGAATAATGCGTAACAAAGTGCGGTGGTTTTTTACGAAATTTTTTACTACAAAGCGAAACAGAAAAACAACGAGAAAAGAATGACAGAGAAGCAAATTTTACTCAGCTGCCAAAAGTTAACCAAGGTTTACCAAGAAGGGGAAAACCAAACACAAGTGTTAAAAGATGTTACTTTTTCAATGGAAGAGGGCGAGCTGGTTACCATTGTGGGTAGCTCAGGCTCAGGCAAAAGCACTTTATTGCATACCCTAGGCGGTTTAGATCAGCCAACCAGTGGTGAAGTATTCATTAAAGGGCAGTCTTTGCAACAAGCTAACAGCAATGAATTAGCCAAATTACGTAATCAATATATGGGATTTGTCTATCAATTTCATCATTTAATGGCCGATTTTACCGCACTAGAAAACGTAATGATGCCCATGCTGATTGGTAAACAAAATCGTAGTGAGGCGCAAGATCGTGCAGAAAAAATGTTGCAAGCGGTGGGCTTAGCACATCGCATTAAGCATCGCCCTTCTGCGTTGTCTGGTGGTGAGCGTCAGCGTGTTGCCATTGCCCGTGCTTTAGTGAATAGTCCTGCTTTAGTGCTAGCTGATGAACCCACTGGGAATTTGGATCGCAAAACCACAGAAAGTATTTTTGAGCTTATTTTGAAATTAAACCAAGAGCAAAAAATTGCCTTTTTGTTGGTAACGCACGATTTGCAGTTGGCGGAGAAACTTTCTCGCCGAATGGTGATGCAAGACGGTGTATTGCATGGAGAAAGCTAGATGAACGCACCTTTTTTTATTAGCTGGCGTTATCAGCGTGGTAAGCAGAAAAACCGTTTAGTTTCGCTGATATCAATGTTTTCTACCCTTGGTATTGCTCTTGGGGTGATGGTGTTGATCGTGGGGCTAAGTGCGATGAATGGCTTTGAACGTGAGCTCAATAAACGCATTTTAGCGGTTGTGCCACACGCGGAAATTTTAGCTTATTCTGAACAGGGTGAGAGTACGCCAATAAAAAATTGGCAAAATTTGACCGCACTTTTAAAGCAAGATCCTAACGTGGTGGCGAATTCCCCTTTTGTCAGCTTTACTGCTTTAGTAGAAAATGGCACGAAGTTAAAAGTAGTGCAAGTAAGAGGCATTGAAGCAGACAAGCAAGATCAAGTGAGTGCTTTAGGGCAATTTGTATTAGATGATGGCTGGCAACGTTTTGCTCGTGAAGGGGGATTAGTCTTAGGCGCTGGCATTGCGCGTGAATTAGCGGTGCAAGAAGGGGATTGGGTAACGCTGTTGATTTCCCAATCAGACGGTACAAATAATTTTACCCAGCCAATGCGTGAGCGTATTCAGATTACAGGGATTTTGCGTCTTGATGGCCAGCTCGATCACAGTTATGCCTTAATTCCCCTTGCAACTGCACAGCAATTCTTGGATTATTCCGCCGATGAAGCTACAGGTATTGAACTCAAAGTGCAACACCCTTTTGCCGTGCAACAACTGGATTACCCAACCTTGCAACAATATCCACAATTTTTGTCCGCGCAAAATTGGATTAGTAAATTTGGCTATATGTACCGCGATATTCAGCTTATTCGCACGGTAATGTATTTAGCAATGGTGCTAGTGATTGGCGTGGCGTGCTTTAATATTATTTCAACCTTGATTATGGCGGTGAAAGACAAGCAAGGCGATATTGCTATTATGCGTACCCTTGGCGCAAATGATGGCTTTATTAAACGAATTTTTATTTGGTATGGCTTACAAGCTGGAATGAAAGGCTGTGTCATCGGCCTGATATTAGGCTGCGTAACGGCATTAAATCTCACCCAATTAATTAAAGGCATTGAATTTTTAATTGGCAGAAAACTGCTTTCAGATGGCGTGTATTTCGTGGATTTTTTGCCGAGTGAACTTCATTGGCAAGATATTGCGGTGGTCTTTGTGGTGGCATTAGTGCTCAGTTTGATCGCCAGTTTATACCCTGCAAGTCGCGCGGCAAAATTGCAACCTGCACAAGTTTTAAGCAGTCATTAAAAATTTATCAACAATATTTTTAAACTAGTTTACTAGTACATAAATGCGTGTTAGATTGACACATAATTTAAGTATTCGCAATGCGGATAAGCAAGTAACTATAAAATACAAACCGAGATGTAAGAGAGTGATGTATGAAAAAAAGCAAAAATGACATTTATATTGCTAACGATGATACCCGAATTGATAAAGTAGAGCAGGTGCTACCACCCATTGCGTTAATTGAAAAATATCCAGCAAGCGAAGTGGCGATCAACACCGTAAAAAGAGCCCGTCAACAAGCGCATAATATCATTCATCGTAAAGATGATCGTTTGCTTGTAGTGATCGGACCTTGTTCTATTCACGATCCAAAATCAGCACTGGAATATGCGCAACGTATCAAACTGATGCGTGAGAAATATCAAGACAGCTTAGAAATTATTATGCGTGTTTATTTTGAAAAACCGCGTACAACAGTAGGTTGGAAAGGACTAATCAACGATCCTTACCTAAACAACAGCTATGCGCTAAATGATGGTTTACGCATTGCGCGCAAATTATTGTTAGATATAAATAATTTAGAAGTACCAACCGCTGGCGAATTTTTAGATATGATTACACCACAATATGTAGCGGATTTTATGAGCTGGGGGGCAATTGGAGCAAGAACCACAGAATCTCAAGTTCACCGTGAATTAGCTTCAGGTTTATCTTGTGCGGTAGGCTTTAAAAATGCCACTAATGGTGGTGTACGGATAGCCCTTGATGCGATAGGTGCAGCTGAGACACCACATTATTTTCTTTCAGTGACAAAGTTTGGTCATTCTGCCATTGTTTCTACTACAGGAAATACTGATTGCCATATCATTTTGCGAGGTGGAGATAAAGGTCCAAATTACACCAGAAAAGACGTTAATGAAGTTTGCGAAAGTATCGAAAAAAGCGGTCGAATTCCGCACGTTATGGTGGATTTCAGCCACGCAAACAGCAGTAAGCAATTCAAAAAACAATTAGAGGTTTGTGCAGATGTTTGCCAGCAAATTGCACTGGGCTCAAACCAAATCTTCGGCGTAATGATCGAAAGCCATTTAGTGGAAGGCAGACAAGATCTGGTAGAGGGCAAGGAATTAGTTTACGGACAAAGTATCACCGATGCCTGCATCGGCTGGGAAGACTCAGAATTGGTGCTGGAGCAACTTTCAAACGCGGTGACTGCACGTCGTAAACAGAATAGCTAATTTGATTTTGGTAAAGAAAAGGCTGAATTGAAAAAATTCGGTCTTTTTTATATTCAGCAAGCGAAATGATTTTTTGCGAAGCAGATCAAATTTTGCAACATTTTGCATAAAAATGACTAAAAATTTGGTGTTATAATTCACCGCACTTTAAAATTGAAATGGCATATTAAAAGGAGTTAATGTGAAATTAGATGAGCTAGCTAAACTTGCAGGCGTTTCCAGAACAACGGTGAGTTATGTTGTAAATGGCAAAGCAAAACAATATCGAGTAAGTGATAAAACCATTGAAAAAGTGGAATCGCTAATTAAGAAATATGATTTTAAACCTAATGCAATGGCGGCTGGGTTGAGGGTAGGGAAAACGAATACGGTTGGATTGATTATTCCTGATTTTGAAAATATGAGCTATGCGAGAATAGCTAGCCATCTTGAGCTGAAATTTCGAGAAAAAGGTTATCAGCTATTGATTGCGTGTTCAAATGATAATCCAACTAATGAAATAGTTTGTGCCAAGCATCTTTTTCAACGTAAAATTGATGCACTGGTTGTCTCCACATCTTTGCCTGCGGATAATCTATTTTATCAACAAAGTGAAGTACCTGTATTTGGTTTTGACCGCAAAATTAATGGGGATAATGTGATTAATGTGCTATCTGATGATAGGAATGATGCTTATCGTTTAGCGCAAGATTTGTTTAAACTGCAATCTTTTAACAACGTACTCTTTTTTGGTGCATTACCTGAATTGCCAACGAGCAAGGAACGTGAATTGGGATTTCGTCAAGCGTTAAAAGAGCGGTCAGAAAATTCGGTAGAATTTCTTTATAGCGAACAATTTCACCGTGATTCTGCGGCACAAACCTTTGAACAATGGCTTGTAACAAATTCATTGCCAGATGCTTTGTTTGTTACTTCTTTAACGTTGTTACAGGGTATTTTCCAAGTGCTGTTAAGGCAGAATAAGGGGATTCCACAACAACTAGTAATTGCTACTTTTGGTGATCACGAAATGCTAGAATTATTAGCTAATAAAACACTATGTGCAGTACAGGATCACAATAAAGTTGCAGATAAATTGTTATGTTTAGTATTAGAGCGACTCAATCATAAATCTGAATTAGAAAACGTCAAAATATCAGATAAAGTATTACGTGATTTAGTTTATCATTGCTAATTAGAAAATGGAGGGCGCGGGAGAGGTTCTGGCTCACCTAAAAAGTGCGGTTCTTTTTCGATTAAAAGATCAAATACAGCCTGTACTCGTGCAAAAAACTCACGGAATCGCACAAAGTTATAACCGCTCGGGTATTCTGCGACAAAACAAATTGCATCAATATTGTGATATTTGGCTATGAATAAAGCTCGTTCACAATGAAAACGCTGTGTAATTATGGTAACTGAATGAGCTTTAAATACTTGATCAGCACGAATTACTGAATCTAAGGTGCGAAATCCAGCATAATCACGGTACATAAATTCCTCTGGAACCCCCATTTTTTTCAAATCTTTAAACATTGTGCGGGGTTCGTTGTATTCGACTGTTCGATTATCTCCGCTGAGTAGTAGATAATCTACCTTTCGCTCTTTGAATAGCTCACTTGCCGCATTTAATCGATAAGAATAGAACAAATTTGGGGTATTTTTTGCAAAATATTTTGATGTCCCTAATACTAAACCATAGGGGCGATAAGGCAATTTAGTTATATCGGTATAGATTCCTTGGCGTACATAAAAGCCAATGGCTTGATCAATTAATACTAAAAGAAAAATACAAAGAGAAAAGCAAAATATACTATATTGTAAGAGTTTGCGTGGTAGATAGTTGAGCCACGTAAAAGAAAAAAGGTAACGAAAAAAGGATGTCAGCATAAAATTGATATTTTTTTTATTTGTTGTGCATAAAAATAATAAAAAACGCTAGTAAATTCAAGTAAATTTATTCTACAATACGTCTAGAAGTTTAGACGTCTAAAAATGCTTGGCAAGATATAGCGATAACGATAGTTTATGTCGCCTCATTTTGCAAGAGTGCATCAATGGAATAATGGACTAGGTAATGGCAGTACAAATAGCAACACTCTTTAAAAAAATACCGCTCAAGCTCACCTTAGGTGGAGAACTTGAGCATATTGATGTTGCCTACCAAACCTACGGGATATTGAATGCCGATAAAAGTAATGCGGTGCTGATCTGCCACGCATTGACGGGAGATGCGGAGCCCTATAATAGTAATCCCAACCAATCAGGCTGGTGGCAGAATTTTATGGGTGAAGGTCTTGCGCTAGATACGTCAAAATATTTTTTTATTTGCTCTAATGTGTTAGGTGGTTGCAAAGGCACAACTGGGCCATCTTCCATTAATCCACAGACACAAAAACCTTATGGTAGCCAGTTTCCGCATATTTTAGTACAAGATATTGTGAATGTACAAAAAGCCTTAATTGATTATCTTCAAATTCCTCATTTAAAAGGGGTTATTGGAGGATCTTTCGGGGGAATGCAAGCAAATCAGTGGGCGATTGATTATCCTGATTTTATAGATAATGTTGTTAATCTCTGTTCTTCCCTTTATTTTAGTGCGGAAGCTATCGGCTTTAACCACGTTATGCGCCAAGCGATCATTACTGATCCTAATTTTAATAATGGTGATTATTATGAGGGGGAGCCGCCTTTACAAGGGTTATCTATTGCACGAATGTTAGGAATGCTCACTTATCGCACTGATATTCAGCTTGCCAAAGCCTTTGGGCGCGCAACTAAAGTGGAAGGAGAGTATTGGGGAGATTATTTCCAAGTGGAATCCTATCTAAGCTATCAGGGGCAGAAATTTTTAGATCGCTTTGATGCCAATAGTTATTTGCATTTGTTACGCGCATTAGATTTATATGATCCTGCGCTAGGCTATGATGATTCTCTAAAGGCTTTGTCTCGTATTAAGGCACGTTACACATTGGTAGGGGTGAGTAATGATCAACTTTTTAAGGTCGTAGATGTACGTAAGAGCAAAACAATGTTAGAACAGGCTGGCATAAATTTAGAGTATTACGAATTTCCTTCTGATTATGGCCACGATGCATTTTTGGTGGCTTATGATGCTTTTGAAAAGCCGCTTAGAAGAGGGTTAGCAAAGTAGTTAAAAAAATTAGTAATCACCGCACCATTTATTTAAGTGCGGTGTTTTTTTACCAAGTTTTATTTTTGATAGAAATACAACCCTTGGAATGGCGCAAGGGCGAGTTGATTTGCCACCTGTGGTTGGCTGGCTTGGGTATGGCTGTTTTCGAGCAATGTCCATTGCTGATTTACCAAATTCGCAGGCAGTTCAATTTGTTGTGGTTTACCCGTTAAATTGGCTAAAACTAACAATTTTTCGTCCGCACTTTCACGCAGGTAAGTCCATACATCAGGTGAAGATGGGGTGAGATCTTGATAGTTTCCTTCGATGAAGATCGGATATTGCTTACGCAAGGCGATGAGACGTTGATAAGTATAAAAGACCGATTGTTCATCTGCCAATGCGTGTTCCACATTAATCTCTGCACGCCCAACGCCAATCCAAGGCTCAACGTGGCTAAAACCGCAGTAGCTGCTGTTGTTCCATTGCATTGGCGTGCGGCTGTTATCGCGTGATTTTTGTGCCAAAATTTTCATCAATAGCGTTTCGTCCATTCCCTGTTCACGCAGTTCGGCGAACATATTTAGGCTTTCCACATCACGATATTGGCTGATTTCGGTGAAATTTGGATTAGTCATTCCGATTTCTTCGCCTTGATAAATATAAGGCGTGCCTTCCATTCCGTGCAGCACCATTGCGAGCATTTTGGCAGACTGTTGATGCCATTTTCCTTCATCACCAAAACGGGAAACAATACGTGGCTGATCGTGATTGCACCAAAAGAGCGCATTCCACGCTTTGCCGTGCATTCCTTGCTGCCAATAATTAAAAATTTGCTTTAACTCCACAAAATCTGGCTTGGCGTGCGTCCATTTTTCGCCATTTGGATAATCCACTTTTAGATGATGGAAATTAAAGGTCATTGATAATTCTGAGCCTTGATTGTTGGCATATTGCTGACAATGTTCAAGGCTCGTGGAGGACATCTCACCTACCGTCATCAGGTTGCGCGGTTGGAACACTTCACGGCTTAATTCTTGCATAAATTCGTGAATGCGTGGGCCATCGGTATAGAAACGGCGACCATCACCTTGATTATCATTAGGAAAATCTTGGTTTTTAGAAACCAGATTGATCACATCTAAGCGCAAGCCGTCCACACCTTTGTCAGCCCAGAAATGGCAAATTTTTTGTAATTCTGACCGCACTTGTGGATTTTCCCAATTTAGATCTGCTTGTTCCGTGGCGAAAAGGTGCAAATAATGTTTGCCAACGCGCTCATTCCATTTCCACGCATTGCCGCCAAATTTAGAACGCCAATTATTCGGTGGCGTCGTGGCATCATCACCGCGCCAAATATAAAATTGATGATAAGGGCTTTGCGGATCTTGTGCCGCTTTGAACCATTGATGATCCGTTGAGGTGTGGTTAAACACCATATCCATAATAATACGGATATTGCGCTGATGCGCTTGCTCAACCAGCTGTTCAAAATCTTGCATTTTGCCGTAAGTAGGATCAATAGCACAATAATCGGCTACATCATAGCCATTATCCACCTGTGGCGACACATAAATTGGCGTGATCCAAATGGCATCTACGCCTAGTTTTTGCAGATAATCTAAACGCTGAATTATGCCTTGCAAATCGCCAATGCCGTTGCCGGTGGTATCTTGGAAACTTTTCGGATAAATCTGGTAAATTACCCCATTTTTCCACCATTGCGGACCAGATTGCACAGGCGAAAGTGCGGTGTTTTTTTCTGTCATTTTTCACCCTTATTCTGGAAGCGTGCCATTTGCTGCACGGCGTTTATACACGATCATTGTTAAAATCAATGGCACAACCACGGCAATCACCATCGCTAAGGCAAAGACGCCCCAGAATGGTAATTGAATGGAAAGAATACCTGGTAAACCACCCACACCGATACTGTTTGCCAACACGCCATTTAAGCCGCAGATTAAGCCAGCAAAGGCAGAACCAATCATTGCACAAAGCATCGGGAAGCGGTATTTCAAGTTGATTCCATACATCGCAGGCTCGGTTACACCAAGATAAGCGGAAATGGTTGCAGGCACGGAAATTTCACGCTCATTGGCTTTTTTGCTCACAATCACAATGGCTAACACAGCAGAAGCTTGCGCGATGTTAGAAAGCGCGATCATCGGCCAAACAGGCGTACCACCAATGTTTTGGATCATTTGCATATCAATCGCAAGGGTGGTTTGATGCACGCCGGTGATCACCAATGGGGCATAAAGGAAGCCAAATAAGGTTGCGCCAATCGGGGCGAAGCTGCCAGTTAATCCTGCACGCACCACATAAGCCACGCCATTACCAATTTCACGACCAATCGGCCCGATAATAGAATGGGCAAGGAACACGGCGATAATTAATGAGGTGACTGGCACGATCACTAAATTTAATGAGGCAGGCACAATGCGGCGTAAACGGGTTTCGATCCAACCTAAAGCAAGACCGGCCAAGATAGATGGGATTACCTGTGCTTGATAGCCCACTTTATCAATGCTGAACCAGCCGAAATCCCACATTTCAGGAATTTTAGAACCCAGATCATAAGAATTCATTAATTGTGGTGAAACGAGCGTTACCCCAAGTACAATCCCCAAAATTGGCGAACCACCCATTTTTTTCACTGTGGACCAACAAATTCCCACTGGCAAATAGAAGAAAATCGCCTCACCAATTAACCATAGGAAAGAATGGATTGTCGCCCACATAGGGTGGGTTTGTACCAAGGTTTTGCCGTCAAACATTGGAATATCCCCAATCACATTGCGGAAACCTAAAATCAAACCACCACTAATTAAGGCGGGGAGAAGCGGAATGAAAATCTCGGCAAAATGCGAGATAAGTTGTTCATACCATTTCATATTTTGGCGTGCTGCCACTTTCGCTTGTTCTTTATTCGCTTCAGAAATTTGCGTTTGTTTCACTAATTCTTGGTAATAAAGATCCACTTCAGGCCCAATCACCACCTGAAATTGCCCTGCATTGGTAAAGCAACCTTTCACCATTGGCAAGGCTTCAATGCCTTTCACATCGGCAATTTCAGGTTGATTTAACACAAAACGCAAACGCGTAATACAATGGCTTGCTGTTGCAATATTTTCTTTTCCACCAATTAACTGGATTAATTGGGTGATATATTGAGCATTAATTTTCTTTGCCATAATTTTTCCTTTCGTCTAAAAAATGTTCGTGGGTATCTTACGTGTTTTTATTTTTTTATCAATGGGAACGTTCCCAGTATGTGATCTAAATCACAGATTAAAATAAAAGAGTGATTTTAGATAGAGTTAAAATTAGGATAAGATGAAAGAAAAATTTTCATTTAAAATGAGATTGAAAATTACTTAAAATCTGGAACCGTATCAGATCAATATAAGATCAATTTTATCTAGTCTAAAAATAGTAGCGGGAAGCTACTATTTTTGTGTGTTATAGCAAATTTTTATTGCGTAAACTTCGAGTAATGCGGATAGCTGTTTCTGTTTCACAGCCTGCATATTCAGCAATCTCGCGGTGTGTCCAGTGATATTCTGGAAAATTTTCTTTTAGAAAATAAATGCTATGAATAACTCGATCAAGGCTTTTAAGATAGGCAATTTTGGCAAGACGATCTTCCGCATCTCGTAATTCCGTCGACAAAATTTGGAAGAATAAATGGATTGTCTTTGGATTTTCTAAAAAGAATAAATCCAGATTTTGTGGCGTAATTTTAACGATATCTGCTTGCATTAACACCTTTGCCGTGCAGTGATATTTTTTATCACCAAACAGTGTTCGAAAACCAAAATAATCTCCCGTTTTATAAATTCTCACTAGGCTTTCTTTACCATTTTCAAGTGTGTGATATAAACCGATCAGCCCATTTTGTATAAAATAAAAAGATTGTGCGATTTCTCCTTGATGATAGATCTGTACACCTTTTTCAATTGTAGTTAGGTGGTTACACTGGCAATTTTTTAGCTGAATTGTTTCCACTATCTTCATTTTTAATCCTTAATCCTTAATTTAACCTTGGATACATCTCAATATTAGCATATAGCAGGCTATAAACAGTAAGATTATGCCTAATAACTTACGCGCAGTTTGTTCTCGGAGAATACCTCGAATTCTCATACTTAAGAAGCTTGTAAAAAACGAGCTTATTACAACAATTAATACGATAGAAAAACTTACATAGCCTATTTGTAAAGCGTGCGGAATCAATATCTGTGGTTCTTTAGAAAGATAGCCATAAAGATTACCAATGCTACCAAGTACCATCATATAATTGGTATAGACTGCAAGATTTTTTATGTTTATGCTGGGCAGTTGGCTAATCAATGGTGACATAATAGAACCACCGCCGATACCAGTGATACCCGCAATTCCTCCACCGAAGAAACAGAAAAGGCTACCACGAAGATTATCATTTTTCTGTATTTGATGTTTTTTATAAATGTTTTGCTGTAGCCAAGTTTTAATGGCGAGCGCAGTGAGAGTAATTACAAAAATGCCAATAATTATATCATCAGATACTTCAAAACTGAGATGGAAGCCAAGTTGTACCCCAATAATCATACTTAATGACCAGAGTAATAATTTTTTCTTATTAATATGAATTTCTAATTTATAGAAATAAAACAAATTAATCAGTGCTGATCCCATGACAATAGTAAGTGAAGTTGCAGAGATCATTTGGATAGGCATATATGGGAAGAGAGTATGTAAAATAGGCACCATTAATACCCCGCCACCAATACCAAAAATCGCAGACATCAAATTGATGAATATTCCACATAAAATCAGAATAATAATTAAAGAAAATGTCATGAGAACTCCTATGATTTTTCTTTTATTATGAATAATTAAGAGGAATAATACTTATGATCAATATCATAAAATTGATTATCAAAACATCGTTTCATTATTTTTGTGATCTAGATCTTGTTTTTGTGATTTTATACTTTGAGGAGTAAAAATATTTTTCTATTATGAGCTTATATGCTCAGTTCTAGTTATTTGTACTATTTATAACCAGATTGAACATAGAAATGGCTCAAATTACTTAACTTGAATTTGAGGTGTATTTTTACAATAAATGATAAGGATTATTGTTATATGAAAAAATCACTTTCTCTTCTCTCCCTTTCTCTTTTGGCGGTAACTAGTACAGCAAGTGCATTACAAATTTATCAACAAGATGGTACTAGTGTACAAATAAATGGACAATTTAGACCAATGCTTGCTTATACGGAAGGACAGCGAACAGATTTGCGAGATCGTGGTTCACGTGTAGAATTTATTTTTACGCAAGACATAGATCAAGCGTGGAAGTTAATTGGTAAAACAAGAATTATTTTTAATGGCAAAGATGCGAGTGGTAATAATTATTCTGGTTTTGGTGATCCTCGTACAGCTCAACTTTATCTTGGTGTAGAACACAAATCTGTCGGTCGTTTATATTTAGGACGTTTGCCTACCAATGGGGATGCTATTATGTTAGGTGATTGGCAGTTAGGAGGTAGCGGACGCAACCCACTTACTGCGGAGGCGAATAAAGGTGTTCACTTCCGTTCTGTAGAATTAGACGGTTTCCAATTCGGTGCGGACTATTTGTTTGGCTCAGCTGAAAAAGGGGTTAATAATTCACCTAAACATTTAAAAAATGGTTACGGGCTTGCTTTGTTCTATGCAAATAAACTGAATGATGACTGGCGTTTACGTTTTAGAGCAGGTTATACACATGATAATTATGATAGTTATCAATTTTCTGCGCCAGATAGTACAGGTATATCTCGATCTTGGATTGAAAACGGTGTAAATCGCTCTGCTTGGCGTGTAGCTGGTGAACTCAAATACCGTGATTTAGAAATTGCTTATAATTATGGTGAATTAAAAGATCTACAAAGAGCAACTTATCTTAATCACCATGCGGTGAAAGAAAAAAGACATTTTCTTGCAGCAAGATATTTCATCACTCCAAAATTTGCTGGTTATAGCCAATTCCGTTATGAAAAACGTGGTGAAAATGTGAACCACGGTTACACCTTAGGGCTTGATTATCGCCCAATCAAAAACTTAATTACCTTTATTGAATTTGGACGCGATCGTAACATTAGTAATGTTAATCAACATAATAAATATGTAAACCAATATTACACTGGTTTCCGTTTCTTATTCTAAGGGAGAACCTATGAAAGTGAGCTTATTTCCAAAGATAAGCATTTTGGCTGCCTGCGTAATTGCAGGCAGTGCAAATGCAGCGAATTATGCGTGGGATTTTTTTGAAGGTGCACAACCACCATCTTATTTAACGGTAACCAATGGGAAAGCGGAGCTAAGTGCTTTGCATTATAAAGATGGTAAGCAAGCCCTGCACTGGCAGTTTGAGCCAAAAGGGCGGTTGGTTTTTGCGCAAAATTTAGATTTTTCACAAAATGATGACATTTTACCACAAACGTTTATGCTCTGGTTTTATAACGATAAAGCGTTAAAAGAACCACTAGCGTTTACTTTTGAACAAAATGGTCAGGTGAAAAAATCGTTTAACATCAATTTAGATTTTGTAGGGTGGCGGGGCATTGCTGTACCGTTTCGTGATATGCAAGGTGAAGAGGTTACACGCTTAGATAAATTGGTGATCCAAGCACCTAACCAAGCAGGCTCACTTTATTTAGATCAGCTTTTATTTAATGTACCACTGGATAATCGTCATCCTATCCCTGATTACCAAGCTAATTTTGTAAACCCGACAGCCAGTACGGCGGTGAATAAAAACTGGAATGGTTTGTTGAAATATGATCAATTGCTAAGCAAATCCTATTCGCATTTTAATTTTAATTTGAAATTTCAAGCATCTTCACAAATTAATAGCATTTATCAGCGTTTTGAAGAGGTTTTAAATGTTTTTCCGAATAAGAAAAACGCAGTAGATTTTGCTGCTATTTTAAAAAAATATGAGCCTTTCAACATTAATGAAAAAGATGGGGCGATTCAAGGGGCAATGTTGGATTTTCCCGCTAGACAAAAATTTATGAAAAATGATCAAGTTTTCAGTAAACAAGATCAAGCATTTTTGTTGAAATCAGTGTCTATGCGTGAATTAGGTAAGGCAATGCTTGAAACAGCTAGGGCATTACGTACAGGAGAACTAAATACCGAGCAAAGTCAACAGCTAGAAAATAAATTTTTGCTTGCTACACGCTATTTATTTGATCAAGGATTTGTGCGTGGTAGCAGTATCCAAATTGTTACCCACATGGGCTATCAAAATCGTGAAATTTTTGATTCATGGTTCTTAATGCGTGATTTACTTGCCCAACAAGGTTTACTTGAACAGGCTCAAGGTGCAATGAGTTGGTTTAGCGGTATGGGACGCATTTTTGAGCCTGATAACAGTATTGTGGAAGCTAATGTAGATATTTTAAATACCCAATTACAATGGATGTTGAAAAGTATTTTATTACTACCAGATGAGAATCAACGTGCAGGTTTGCTTAAACAGTTTTCTCATTGGTTAAGTACCACTGTAATGCAATCTGAAGGTGTGGCAGGTGGTTTTAAACCAGACGGCTCAATTTTCCACCATTCGCAACATTATACCGCTTACGGCAAAGATGCTTTTGCAGGACTTTCACCTGTGGTTTATGCGATTAGTGGATCGCCTTATGCACTCAGTCATGCTGCAAAAGCACGGCTTGATGATGTGCTATATAAAATGTGGGTGTACAGTAAAGATAGCAACATTCCAATCGCTATCAGTGGACGCCACCCAACAGGTAAATTTACTATTGCATCTTCACCGTTTAAATGGTTTGCTTTAGCTGGTGATGAGAAACATTCGCAAAAAATTAACCGCACTTTTGCGGGTATTTACGCTGCATTAGAACATAAAGCGGAATTTGAAGGTGTACCTGCTGCTGCAGAACCAACAGGGGCATGGACGATGAATTATGCTTCAATGGTCGTGCAACGTCGCCATCAAGCTGATCCAAAATTATCTTGGCTTGCCATCGCGCGTGGTTTTAGCCGTTATTTGGTCGGCAATGAATCCTACGAAAAAAACAATCTGTACGGACGTTATATGTCTTATGGTGCATTAGAAATTATCCCTGAGCATTTTCAAGATCGAGGTTATCGCTATGATGGTTGGGATTGGAATCGTTTCCCTGGAACGACCACCATTCATTTACCATACTCTGAGCTTAGAGCAAAATTAGGACAACTTCCAGCCGCAGGGCTAGAAGAAATGTTGCTTTCTACAGAGACTTATGCTGGCGGAACAGATCTGAATAATAACAGTATGTATGCAATGAAATTGCGAGGGCATAGCAAATATCAGCAAGAATCTTTCTTTGCAAGAAAATCCTATTTTCTTTTTGATAACCAAGTTATTGCCTTAGGATCGGATATTCGTAATGATGATAAGGAACATCAAACGGAGACAACTTTATTCCAACATAATGTAGCGGATTTGAAGCCAATGCTTGTGAATGGAAAAGAAGTCGCTACTTTAGGCACAGTAGAGGAATTAGAAAGCCCTGCTATTTTAGCTGATCCGACAGGTAATCGTTATTATATTGCCGCTGGACAAAAATTAACGCTGCGTTATCAGGAACAAGAATCTGTTGATGATCGTAATGACAAGCCAACTAAAGGGAAATTTGCGACTGCTGTGTTAGAGCATGGCAAAGCACCTGAAAATGGGCAATATGAATATGCAGTACTTATTGCACCGAAAGCCGATGAAGCGCCAGCTTATCAAAAGCTATCCCATAGCAATAAATTGCATGCTGTACGTGATAACCGCACAGGACAAGAGGGCTATGCTTATTTTGAAGCAGAGCAAAAAAATGTCGGAGGTCTAGTATTAGGGGCTGATCAACCTCTTATGGCTATGGCTCAATCAGATAAACATCATCTTGAGTTGTCTATTGCTAATCCAGACTTAGCGTTTTACCAAGGTACCGAGTCAGATCAAGTCAAAGACGGTAAACAAGTTGAAGTCAGTATTTATTCTCGTAACTGGCGAGAATCAGCCTCGCAAGAGCAACATTCTACTTTAACGGTAAAAGGTAAGTGGCAACTGGAACAAGCGAGTCAGTGTGCTAAGATTGAAGTGAAAGGTGAGACTACTTTGGTTTCGACCCAAACTACAAATGCAATTCCTTGTAAAGTGAGATTGGTGGCTGTGAAATAGCAACTAAAAACTCACGAAAAAAATACCGCACTTTAACGTGCGGTATTTTTTACCCATTTTCCCATTCCCTAATAACAATGTCGTAATCCTTAGTAACAAATGTATTGATTATTACTTTATCCTAATCGATAGAAAAGCGATTAAAAAATGAGAATTCTAAGATAGCATTAGAGAGTGGGCATCAGTGTATAATTTATTGTTTTGTTATGCAATCCTTTTGGTTAAACTGAAAATAGCTATTTAAATCTACATCGTCAGTAAAACGATTTGCTCTGGATCAATATAGCAAAATAGCTGATCGTTTTTTTGAATTTTTACGGTATTTTCAATACTCGCGAAGCATTGTAGTCCTTTACCTAGGGTTAAAATGATTTCTTTTGTATTCGGTTGTTGATTAGCACTGGATAAAAGAGCATGGAAAACATTACAGCTTTTTTGTGGTTTTTTAGCGAATAATTTTATCCAAGGGGCTTTAATCATCAGCATCACTTCTTTGCCTAAAACAAGCTGTAAACGGAGTGCACTTTGCGGAGTAATAAAGGCTGTAATAGGTTGATCTAAAAGAGGGAGTTGGATTTCCACGGCACAATGATTGCTTTCTTGCTTGAGGCTTTTCACCGTGCCAAAAAACTGATTTCTGGCACTACTTTGCAAGGAAAAACGCGCAGTGGCAGAAAGCTGGCTATCAAGGGGAACCTGTTCATCCTGTAAAATAGAAAAGGCTTTGTGCTGCGTTTGTTCCAATAAATCATACAGTTTTAGTAGGCGTTTGGCGTAGTTTGTCAGTGTGGTACCGCCACCATTTTTACCGCCTGTATTACGCGCTAACAATGGTATTGGGCTAAGGCTGTTCATCGCTTCAAGGTGATCCCACGCACTTTTATAGCTTACTTTGGCATTTTTCGCCGCTTGGCTGATTGAGCCTGATTTTGCAATTTCACGCAACAAGCGAATCCGTTTCGGATCCACAAAAATCTGTTGGTGCAGTTTTATGGTGAGCAACACTTCGCTATCTAACATTGGTTTTTCCTTGCAGGTATTATTTTTAAAGTGCGGGAGAATTTTTTGTCATTTTACGCAAAGTTTAGTTTTTTATGTAGCTTTTATTTTACTAATCATTATATAATTAATTTTATAATGATAAATCAAGTCAAAGGAGAAAATCTATGTTAAGAGTAAAAAATCGACTTATCTCTGCTTTAGCGATGTGTGCGTTGATGTCATTTTCTACACAAGCCAAATTAACCGTATTTGCGGCAGCATCAATGACCAATGTATTAGAGCAGGTAAAAATGAGCTATCTTAAGTTTCATCCTAAAGAAGAAATTGATTTTTCTTTTGCTTCTTCTTCTGTATTAGCTCGGCAAATTTCACAAGGGGCACCAGCAGATCTTTTTATTTCTGCCAATCAAAAATGGATGGATTTTTTGGCGGAGAAAAATACGATTGATCCAAAAAGTCGTGTAAATTTAGTACAAAATACCTTGGTGATGATTGCACCGAAAAACAGTCCACTGGAAAAAATTGATGTGCAAAATACTCAGTGGCAAATAGCCTTAAAAGACAGTTATTTAGCAGTGGGCGATCCGGCGCACGTTCCCGCAGGAAAATACGCTCAAGAAGCCTTAACAAGCTTAAATCAATGGCAGGCAGTGGAAAATAAACTGGCACGCGCAAATAATGTGCGTGCAGCATTAGCCTTGGTGGAGCAGGGGGAATCACCTTTAGGCATTGTATATGGCACGGATGCAGTGGTAAGTCAAAAAGTGAAAGTGGTGGCGATTTTTCCTGCAAATTCTCACGCTGCCATTGAATATCCTGCGGCGATTGTGGCAGGGCATCGCAATCAGGAAAGTAAAACTTTTCTCGATTATTTACAATCAGAAGAAGCGAAACAAATCTTCACTCAAGCTGGTTTTGCTGTGAAATAAAGGGTACTAATGCAAATGGATTGGCAGACGTTTTTTCATTTTTCCCCTGCTGAGCTAAATGCCATTGCCTTGAGCGTAAAAGTGGCATTGGTGTCTGTGCTGGCAGGATTGCCTTGTGCTATCTTGGTGGCTTGGCTGCTGGCGAGGAAAAATTTCTGGGGAAAATCTTTGCTCAATGGCATTATCCATTTGCCTTTGGTTTTACCGCCGGTGGTGGTGGGGTATTTATTGTTAATTGCAATGGGGCGAAATGGCATCATCGGACGCTATTTATTGCAATGGTTCGATTTTAGTTTTGGTTTTAGCTGGTATGGTGCGGCGTTAGCCTCTGCTATTGTGTCTTTCCCTTTGGTTGTGCGTTCGATTCGTCTTGCCATTGAAAATGTGGATTTCAAGCTCGAACAAGCAGCGTGTACGTTGGGATCATCCGCCTTGAAAATCTTTTTTACCATCACTTTGCCCCTTGCACTTCCTGGTGTGTTGGCTGGTGTTATTCTTGGTTTTGCACGTTCTCTGGGGGAATTTGGTGCGACCATCACCTTTGTTTCAAATATCCCAAAAGTGACTCAAACCATTCCTCTTGCAATGTTTTCTTTTATTGAAACACCGGGGGCAGAAAGTGCAGCGGCTCGTTTATGCTTAATGGCGATTAGTATTGCGTTAGTGTCCTTATTGATTGCTGAATGGTTAGCAAAATATACGCAAAAACGCTTAGGACAATCCAATGTTAGAAATTAATGTACGCAAACAATTAGGCAAAATGGCCTTTGCGGTGGATTTGCATATCCCTACGCAAGGCGTTACAGCATTATTTGGCTTGTCTGGTTCAGGCAAAACCACGTTCATTAACTTAGTCAGCGGTTTGTTGCACCCTGATAATGGCTATATTGGTTTGAATGGGCGAGACCTAGTCGATACGCAAAAGCAGATTAACCTTCCGCCTAATCATCGTAATGTGGGTTATGTTTTTCAGGAAGGCAGATTGTTTCCTCATTATTCGGTGAAAGGTAATTTGTGCTACGGAATGAAGCGGAAAAATAGCGAGGAATTTGCGTACATTGTGCAGCTTTTGGGCATTGAACATTTGCTTAAACGTTATCCGATCACTTTATCGGGCGGTGAAAAACAGCGTGTTGCTATTGGGCGGGCGTTGCTGAGTCAACCTGAAATTTTGCTGATGGACGAACCGCTCTCCGCCCTTGATCTGCCACGCAAATTAGAATTATTGGATTATTTGGATAAGCTCGCGCAAGAGATAGCTATTCCTATTTTATATGTTACCCACAGCCTTGAAGAATTAGCACGTTTAGCACAACAAGTGGTGTTATTGGATCAAGGTAAGGTGGTTGCCTATGATCAGTGGCAAAATATGCAAGATAGCTCATTGCTTGCTCTTTGGCGCGAAAGAGAGAAGTAAAACGGAAACTAAAAGTGCGGTAAAAAATTTTAAAATTTTCCACCGCCCTTATTTATTTTCTTTCCTATGATTTTTTCTTCGCTAACATCGTCACAAATTTCATTTTGATGCGATTGCCGTTTTCATCGGTTTTGTGTAGTTCGCCCATTTCTTCTTGATATTTAATCAATTCCCAACCTTGATAATAATTTTTCAGTTCGCCTTCTTTAAAGGTGAAAGAAAATGGCATTGGACAAGGCACATCATTGGTACTCATTGCAGCAACGATCAAGTTATAACCGTCCGCATTTGTATGGCTTTGCATATTGTCAATAATCGCAGGAATGGCGTTGCGGTCAAGGAACATAAACACTACCGTGGAAAGAATAAAATCGTAATTTTCCTGAATATTGGCGTCATTGATATTATAAAGTGCGGTCTGAATATTGAGATTTTCTTTTTCAGCCGTGCTAGTTAGGAAAGCCAAGCTGTTTTCATTATGATCCCATGCCGTAACATCATAGCCAAGCAGGCTCAAAAACAGTGAGTTGCGTCCTTGCCCACAACCAAGATCCAACACTTTACAAGGGGGGATACTTTCCACCGCACTTTTCACTTCAGAATGCGTTGGCGTCATATTGTATTTTTTGCTGAAGTAATCTTCTTTTTTACAATAAAATTCTAAATAACATTGTAGATCATCAGACGCGGCTTCTACACGGTGCCAAAGCTGCGGTTCAACAAAAGGCGTATCATCTTGAGCAGTGAAAATATGCTCGCTCACGATATCTCCTTGTTCAGTTAAAACATAAAATTTCAATTTGCCTTGTAACACGGTGATTTTGCCCCAAGTGCCAACTTTAGTGTTATGTTTTTCTTGGAACATTTTCGGCAGGCTATCTTTGTTCCACACGGGCATTTTTTTATAGCAAATTAATTCATTTTTCATTGTATTTCTCCAAAGATGAAAATAGTTGAGTAATATAGTAGGGAATTAATTTGCCTAAGGCAATAAGGCAAGATAAAAAGTCGCAAAATATCTGAGTGAGATCATTTTTTGTCGCATAAAGATCGTAAAAAAATGTAAATTTTGCTACAATCCAACCTTTTATAAGAAGAATTTTTCCGCTATTTAGGCACTTAAAACGGAAAATGCCATTTAAAAAGGGGGATTAGGAGGATTTATGCGTTGTCCTTTTTGTTCAACAGAAGAAACCAAAGTAATCGATAGTCGTTTGGTGTCTGATGGCTTTCAGGTTCGCCGTCGTCGCGAATGTGGGCGTTGCCACGAGCGTTTTACTACTTTTGAAATTACAGAATTGGTTATCCCTAAAATAATAAAAAATGATCAGTCTCGTGAACCATTTGACGAAGACAAACTTCGCCGTGGTATTTGGCATGCTTTGGAAAAACGTCCTGTAAATTCTGATGATGTTGAAAAATCTATTAATTTTATTATTCATCAATTGAGAGCAACAGGCGAGCGTGAAGTTCCAAGCCATTTGGTTGGACAATTGGCAATGAATGAGCTTAAAAAATTAGACAAGGTCGCTTATATCCGTTTTGCCTCCGTTTATTTAAGTTTTGACGACATCAATCAATTTACCAAAGAAATTGAGAGCTTGAAGGATTAATATGCAACAAAATGCACAACAATTTACCGAGCAAGATCAGCAATTTATGCAAATGGCGTTGGATCTTGCTAGCCAAGGGCGTTTCACTACCACGCCAAATCCTTCAGTGGGATGTGTTTTGGTAAAAGACGGCAAGGTGATAGGTAAAGGTTTTCATCTTAAAGCAGGGCAACCGCATGCAGAAGTCATGGCATTGCGTGAAGCAGGGAAAAATGCCAGTGGCGCAACGGCTTATGTTACTCTTGAGCCTTGTTCTCATTTTGGCCGTACACCACCTTGTGCCAAAGGATTAATTGAAGCTGGTGTGGCGAAAGTGATGGCAGCAATGACCGATCCCAACCCACAAGTGGCAGGGCGTGGATTAAAAATGCTCGAACAAGCTGGTGTGCAAACTGCGGTAGGATTATTGGCAGAAAAAGCGGAATTACTCAATCAAGGTTTTCTAAAAAGAATGCGTACTAATCGTCCTTTCGTACAACTGAAGATGGCGATGAGCATTGATGGACGCACCGCAATGGCAAGTGGTGAAAGTAAATGGATCACGGGAGAGCAGGCACGCCAAGATGTGCAACAATACCGTGCTGCTGCTAGCGCAATTCTTTCCACCAGCCAAACGGTACTAATGGATAATCCAATGTTAAATGTACGTTGGGAACAGCTTCCGCTGAGCGTTCAGCAACACTATCCTGATAGTGAACTGCGTCAGCCCGTGCGGATTATTTTAGATAGTCAGCATCGCATTACACCAGAATATCAGTTATTTCAACAAGCAACGCCAGTTTGGTTAGTGAGTTCGCGAGCAAGAGATATGCAAGGCTTCCCTGATTTTTGTCAAGCAATACACATTGAAAAAAGTGTGGATTTTTTTACCGCACTTTTAACTGAACTTGCTGAACGCCAGATCAACAGCTTATGGATTGAAGCGGGTGCACAATTAGCTGGTGCGTTGATCGAAGCAAAATTGGTTGATGAATTAATTGTTTATATTGCACCTAAATTATTGGGTGATGCTGGTAAAGGTTTGTGCCATTTGCCCCATTTACATAAATTGGCTGATGCCCCTTTATGGCAACTACAATCTACAACCCCAGTAGGGGAGGATTTAAAACTCATTTATCAGCCGAAAAATTAACCACATCAAAATTTAACAAAGTAAACAAAACATACAAAGAGAATCAGAATGTTAAGAAAGATTATCCAATCGATCATCATTGGCTTACTTGCCGCTGGGGTAATTTTGTTGGTTAGCCCTTCCTTTAAGCAAGGTCAGTCTTTGTTTAAAAAAGAGATTTTTTCCTTTAAAGATGCGGTTCGGGTTGCCTCGCCTGCAGTGGTGAATGTGTATAGCCAATCTTTTACCTCGGTGGATGGACAACCACAAATCACCAACCTTGGTTCAGGTGTGATAATGATGAAAGATGGTTATCTTCTCACCAATAAACACGTTATTCAAAATGCGGATCAAATTGTCATTGCAATGCAAAATGGCCGTCTTTTTGAAGCGAGCTTGATAGGATCAGATACTCTTACCGATTTAGCAGTGCTGAAAATTCGTGCGGATAATTTGCCAACTATTCCTAACACCAAGCGTAAATTGCACGTTGGCGATGTCGTACTTGCCATTGGTAATCCCTATAACTTGGGGCAGAGTGTATCGCAGGGGATTATTAGTGCCTTAGGACGTAACGCCGTGGGTGATTACATTGGGCGACAAAATTTTATCCAAACCGATGCTTCTATTAATCGAGGTAATTCAGGCGGAGCATTGATTAATTCACTTGGCGAATTGGTAGGAATTAGCACCTTGAGTATTGGTAAAAATGCGAATGAAATTGCGGAAGGACTCAATTTTGCCATTCCTATTGATCTTGCCAATGACGTAATGAAAAAAATTATCCGAGATGGGCGCGTGATTCGAGGGTTTCTTGGTATTCAAACAGATGTGTTATTTAATGATGGAAAAAGTAATAGCAAAGGTATTGAAATTACTAGCGTCAGACAAGGGAGTCCAGCAGCGAAGGCTGGGCTACAACCTGGTGATATAATGTTACAATTTGATGATATTAAAGCAGAATCACCTGCACAAATGATGAATGTGATTAGTAATACTAGACCAAACACCACCGTGAATATCATAATTTCTCGCTTGGGTAAAATAATCACTTTGCCTGTAACCATTGAAGAATATTTGGCTAACTAGCTGATTTTTAGCATAGTATTGATAAACATTAAGGATATAGCGTGGCGTTAATTAGTTTAACCAATGGGTACCTTTCTTTTAGTGATCACCCCTTGTTAGATCATACAGATTTATACATTGAAGCCGGCGAGCGAGTTTGCTTGGTAGGGCGTAATGGGGTAGGAAAATCTACCTTAATGAAAATTTTGGCAGGCGAAATGGTAATCGACGATGGTCGCCTGCAATTTGAGCGTGATCTGGTGATCTCGCGCCTTGAACAAGATCCACCGCGTAATGCACAAGGTAATGTGTTTGACTATGTGGCGGAGGGCATTGCTCATTTGGCCGATTTATTGAAAGAATATCACCGCACTTCGGATTTACTTGAACAGCAATATAGCGAAAGTACGCTAAATCGTTTGGCAGAAATTCAAGCTCAACTAGAACACGCTGATGGTTGGCGGTTTGAAAATAAAATTCGTGAAACCCTGATGAAATTAGGGCTTGAGCCAAATATGCGATTGGCGGATTTATCAGGCGGTTGGTTGCGTAAGGCGGCATTGGCGCGTGCCTTGGTGTGTGATCCTGACGTGTTGTTGCTTGATGAACCCACTAACCACCTTGATGTTGATGCCATTGAATGGCTAGAAAATTTCTTGCTGACTTTTGCAGGTTCGATCATCTTTATTTCTCACGATCGTGCTTTTATCTGCAAAATGGCAACTCGTATCGTGGATCTTGATCGGGGGAAATTAGTATCTTACCCTGGTGATTATGCGAAATATCTTATTGAAAAAGAAGAGAATCTGCGTGTTGAAGCGTTACAAAATGAGCTGTTTGATAAAAAATTAGCGCAAGAAGAAGTGTGGATTCGCCAAGGCATTAAAGCACGGCGAACTCGTAATGAAGGGCGAGTAAGAGCGTTGAAAGCCTTGCGTGAAGAACGCCGTGAACGTAGGGAAGTGCAGGGCAGTGCCAAGTTGCAAGTGGATAACTCCACCCGTTCAGGCAAAATCGTTTTTGAAGTGGAAGATGTAAGCTATGAAATTGCAGGGAAAAAACTGGTTTCCCATTTTTCAACCAGCATTTTGCGTGGTGATAAAATTGCCTTAGTGGGAGCAAATGGGATCGGTAAAACCACCTTAATTAAGTTGCTCTTGGGGGAAATTCAGCCCACTTCAGGACATATTAAATGTGGTACAAAATTAGAAATTGCTTATTTCGATCAATATCGTGCCGATCTCGATCCAGAAAAAACCGTGATGGATAACGTGGCGGACGGCAAGCAGGATATTGAAGTCAATGGCGTGAAACGCCACGTTTTAGGCTATTTGCAAGATTTCTTATTTCCACCTAAACGCGCAATGGTGCCAGTGAAAGCTCTTTCAGGCGGTGAGCGTAATCGCTTATTATTGGCAAAATTATTGCTCAAACCCAATAATTTGCTGATTTTGGACGAACCGACCAATGATCTTGATGTGGAAACCTTAGAACTATTGGAAGAATTGTTGGCTGATTATCAAGGCACGTTGCTTATTGTGAGCCATGATCGCCAGTTTATTGATAATACAGCGACCGAATGTTACATCTTTGAAGGCAATGGCGTGATTAATAAATATGTGGGCGGTTTTCACGATGCGAAACAGCAACAAGCTAATGTGTTTGCCTTGAAAGAAGCGCAACAAGCCAAAGAGAAAAAAGCAAAAGGAAAACAAGTAGAAAGTGCGGTGGAGATGAACAAAGTTTCTCACAAACCCGTGAAAAATCGCGCAGTGAAACTTTCTTATAATGAGCAAAGAGAGCTAGAGCAGTTACCGCAAAAATTAGAAAATTTGGAAGAAAAAATCACCGCACTTCAAGCGGAAGTGTCTGATCCGAATTTCTTCCAGCAAGATCACGAATATACGGCGGACAAACTACAACAACTTGCCGATGCGGAACAAGCGTTAGAACAAGCCTTTGTACGTTGGGAGGAATTGGAAGAAAAACGTGCAGGACAGTAATATCAAAATCCGATAAAAAAATACCGCACTTTTTAAAAGTGCGGTAAAATTTTTCATTATTTTTTAGATTAAAATGGCATAATTTAGTAGAAAATTACACATTAAAGCGGAAGTGCATTACATCGCCATCTTGTACGATATAATCTTTCCCTTCTAAACGCCATTTGCCCGCTTCTTTTGCGCCGTTTTCGCCTTTGTATTGAATGAAATCATCATAAGAAATGACTTCCGCACGGATAAAGCCTTTTTCAAAGTCCGTGTGAATGACGGCAGCGGCTTTTGGGGCGGTTGCACCTACGGAAACTGTCCACGCACGCACTTCTTTTACGCCAGCGGTGAAGTAGGTTTGTAAGTTTAATAGGGCATAACCTGCACGGATTACGCGGTTTAAACCGGGTTCTTCTATGCCAAGATCTTGCAAAAATTCCACTTTTTCCTCATCGTCAAGCTCAGCGATTTCCGATTCAATAGCGGCACACACTGGCACTACCACTGCACCTTCTTTTTCTGCAATTTCACGCACGCGATCTAAATAAGGGTTATTTTCAAAACCGTCTTCGTTTACGTTAGCGATATACATTGTCGGTTTTAAGGTTAAGAAGTTATAGCTTTTAATCGCGTGTAATTCGTCTTTGTCTAAATCTACTGAGCGAATCATTCCTGCATTTTCTAACACAGGCAGAATTTTTTCCATTACGCTTAATTCAAATTTTGCTTCTTTATCGCCACCTTTAGCGCGTTTTTGTAAGCGTTGAATGGCACGCTCACAGCTGTCTAAATCAGCCAGTGCAAGCTCGGTGTTGATGGTATCGATGTCTTCAGCAGGATCGATTTTCCCTGCAACGTGAACAATATCATCATTTTCAAAACAACGCACAACGTGGCCGATAGCGTCCGTTTCACGAATGTTAGCAAGGAATTTGTTGCCCAAGCCTTCCCCTTTACTTGCGCCAGCTACAAGACCCGCAATATCCACAAATTCCATTGTAGTTGGTAATACGCGTTCAGGTTTAACGATTTCCGCTAATGCGTCCAGACGTGGATCTGGCATTGGCACAACGCCAGTGTTTGGTTCGATGGTACAGAACGGATAGTTCGCTGCTTCAATACCTGCTTTTGTTAATGCGTTAAAAAGAGTGGATTTACCCACGTTTGGTAAGCCCACAATACCACATTTAAATCCCATAATGTTTCCTTAATTTGTTTTATGCTTTAAAGCTATTGAGTCGATTTGTTGCTTTTGTAATGCCTTCTTTGATGAGCATTTCCACGCACGCGGCGGCTTCATCTAAGGCTTTGTCAATCAGTTGCCAATCGGTTGGTGAAGGTTTGCCTAGCACATAGGCGGAAACCAGATTTTTATCACCGGGGTGTCCAATCCCTACACGCAGACGATAGAAATTTTTATTATTGCCCAGTTGAGCAATGCTATCACGCAGACCGTTATGCCCACCGTGTCCGCCCCCTTGTTTAATTTTGGCAACACCGGGCGGAAGATCAAGTTCATCGTGAATAATCAGAATTTCTTCAGGTTTAATACGGTAAAAACTGGCTAATGCACTTACCGCTTTACCACTTAAATTCATAAAAGTGGTGGGCACGAGAAAACGAATTTCTTCGCCAAAAATCACCGCTCTTGCCGTTTTACCAAAAAATTTACTTTCTTCTTTCAGTTGAAAATTAAATTGACGAGCAAGGCGCTCAATCACCCATTCACCGGCATTATGGCGCGTGTCGGCATATTTATCTCCGGGGTTACCTAGGCCAACAATAAGTTTAATTTCTGACATACTTTCTTTAACTGGGCAAAAATAGTGGGTTATTGTAGCGAAAAATCTCTCAATACTCAATTTAAACACTTTGTTAATAAGGAGGTGGCTTGAAGGAGGATACAGAGTAGATAATTGAAGTCAGTAAAACAACGGCACTATTGCTAGTGCCGTTAAAGTGTGGTTAAGCGATGATTACCATTGATAACCTACGGCCATTGCACCACCCACATCACCTTGGTTGGTAGTCATACCACTAAGTTTGATTCCGATATGACCGTTATCAGAAAGGCGAGATGCCCCAATTGCAATCGCATTTTGCCCACGAAACGTACCTACCCCAACAGAAACCATAGAATGGCCTGGGATATACGCTTGGTAAAGGTTTGCTGTTGCCAATGCACCCGCAATACCCGCTCGGGCTGATTTATCTACATTATCAATTTGACGTTTTACCCCATTTAATTGGCTTACATTCACCGCATCAGTTGGTCTAACTCCAGCTGTAACATTGCGAATACGCTTACCACCTGCATTCACTCCAGTAGTTGTGATACTAGGGCCATTACCACCGTTGGTCATAATGCCACTATTGTTTATTACGGTGCCATTTTGACCACCAATACGCACAGTATCGTTTAGTTTCATATTCACATTGACTTTGTTACCATTTCTTGTTTTAACAAGTTTAATATTGTTATCTGAATTTTTTATATTAACCGTGTCGGTTCGAGTAATGGTTTCAGGTGAATTATCATTCACAGATATACTCCAATTAGTATTGAGCACGTTGTTAAGTTGATTTTTCACCCCATCTAACTGGCTTACATTTACCGCATCAGTCGGTGCAACGCCTGCAGCAACATTGGTAATAACTTTATTGCCGGCATTAACACCAATAGTTTTAATACTAGGACCATTGCCGCCATTGGTGGTTAAACCGTCTTTATTAATGCTTGTCCCATTTGTGCTACCTACATTAACTTTTTCCTTAATATTGACAGTATCATTTAGCGTCATATCAACATCTATTTTGTTATTGTCTTTTGAACTTTTAACTATATTGATGTTTTTATCAGTATTTTTGAAATTCACTGTATCAGCAGTACCTATATTAACCTTGTCTTTATCGTTAGCAGATAAATTCCAAGTCGTGTGAGTTATGCTTTCAACTTGATTTTTTACGTTATTAATATCACCTTTCACGTTATTGACATCAGCTTTCACATTATTGACATCAGTTTTAACGTTATTGACATCAGTTTTAATGTTATTGACATCAGCTTTCACGTTATTGACGTCAGCTTTCACGTTATTGATGTCTGTTTTGACATTATTGATATCTCCTTTCACGTTAATTAAGTCATTTTTAACAAGATTAACATCGGTTCGGATATTGCTTACATCCGTTTTCACTGCATTTAACTGGCTCATATTGACTGCATCAGTCTCGTTTTGACCGGCTCTAACGTGGGTGATCTTAGTATCTTTTGCATCAATACCAGTGGTTGTAATGCTTGGGCCTTTACCGTCATTTGTACTAAGTCCATCACCATTAATGATGGTGCCACCTTCTTTCACGATTGAACCATCACCTTGAATAACTTTTTTTGCACCAATACGAATTTGATCTTTTAAGATCATATCAACGTTGATTTTACCGTTTTCATCTTTCGGTGTTTTGGTGATGGTGATGTTGTCATCGGTATTGATGAAATTGACGGTATTTTTATTGCCGACAGATTCTTTTCCCTTAGTGTCATTATTTACCGATAATGACCAAGTGTTTTCATTAAGCACATTTGCCACACTTCTTAATTGAGCCACATTCACAGCATCAGTATCTTCCGAACCCGCAGCCACGTTGATAATTTGACGAGTATTCTTTGCATTACCCACAGAAATCGCTGCTAAATTACCTTTTACCGTTGCTTTAATTGCAGTTTTGTCATCATCTGATGCAGCTTCTAAAGCATAAACTTTATTTGTTTTGGCCGCATTATTTTCAGGAATTTTATCCGTAGATGTTTCTACGGATGCAGAATCAATTGCTTGACGATTAGCTACGGATTTCGCACCTAAGGCAATTGCACCATCTAATGCGGTTGTATCATCCATATTAGAGGCTGCAATCTCTGCCTGATCTCCAATTAGCACACCATTTTTTGTGCCTTCTTTAACCGTAATATCTGAACCGATTAATTGGTTGTTAGCAATGTTTTTACCGATTTTATTGGAATTTTCGTCTTGAAAGCCGAACAATAGATTGCGTTTGGCATCACTACGATCAGTTTTATCGCCAATCACCTTATTGTAGTTACCCATTACAATATTCTCAGTTGCATTAGTAACGGCGTTTTCACTACCTTGCATACTTAAATGGGATACATTTGTTGCTCTATTGCGATAACCGTCAATGGAAACATATTCACTTGAAGTTCCACTTTCAGCACCTTTTAATCGGTTATCAACCCCGCTAACATTAACAAAGTGAGCATTATCTACTTCATTTGCGCCACCAAAAACACCGACAGAAGCCAGCTCAGGTTTTTTACCGTTGCTATCTTCTTCTGATAATAATTCATATAACTTGTTTGAATTGGTAATATTATCATAAGCAGGGAGGGCAGACAGTCTTAACGGCAATCGTGAATTAGAAATTTTATTTCCAGTCCCCATAATAAGCGCACCATTACTGTCTTTTATAAGGTTAGCCGTACCTGTTATGGCATTTGCCATTCCATTATAAGTCTCATATTTTTTAACATCCATTGTGTTTAAGGCCCCTGAAATAACTGATCCTAATCCACTTAAGGAAGGAGAATCATCGCGGGAGGGGGTTGTTTTGATTGAGGAATATGCCCCGGTAATTGTTGAAAAGTGAGCCGCAGCATAGGAGTCAGCCCCCACAGTTACTGAAGCTCGGCGGTTAGCACCATTTGCTTCGCTTCCTCCAGATTTTGCCCCAATATCCACAGTGCTTTCACTCGCATAGGTATTTAAACCAATGGCAATACCGCTTACTCCACCAGGTAAGTTTTTTCTTTCTGATCCGAAGAAAATAGCACTCAAACCTGTTCTAGGAGTGCTATTGCCATCTAATGCTTTTGCGTTTGTACCAATGGCGATCCCTTCTTTGGTGTCTGGTCCCATATCTTCAATATAGCTTCCATTACCAATAGCAATTCCATTAGGGGAGTAGTTACTTGCACCACGATCAGGTGATGAAATTGTGATCTTTTCACCTGTTGAACCATCTCGTATCGCAGCATTTGCATTAATAGATACAGCACCAATCAGAGCAGGAAATAACAAGAAAGCGGGAGAGTGCGGGAAAATGGTAGATAACGTGCGGTTTAGTTTTTTCAAATTTTTATAAGAAAGGGGATGTCGGCTAATTTCAACATTGCGCATTACGTGTTTTTCATCACGTTTGAAATTAGGACTAAATAGATCGTTGTTCATATTTAGACTCCAGAATAGAATTTAAATTATATTTTGTATATGAAGAATAGAAAGGGAATTAATAAATGCTCCTTTCGTTTATAGTTTAATCAATCGATGTTTAAAATACAAACGGATTTTTATCAAATATTTATATTGAGTGTTTTTCATTGTTGTACTTACTGCCAATAACTTAATGCACTATATTTTATTTATGCTAAATTTAAGCTTCGACTTGCTTTTCCTTGTCTTGCTGAGTAGATTAAAGAGGTATGATTTAGTTAAACGTGATTAAATGAAATAAAAAGGAGTTGTAATGAGCTTAACAACATTGGAATTACTTGCCGCATTAAAACAGAAAAAATGGGTTGATTTAACACACGAATTTGGCGCAAATAGCCCGCACTTTCCAGCATTTAACGATGCAGAATTTAAGACTATTTTTGACCATTCAGACGGCTTTTTTGTCCATCAATATAATTTTCCAGGGCAGTACGGCACACATATTGATCCCCCTATTCATTTTGCAAAGGATCAGCCTCGTTATGTGAATGATTTATCTTTAAAACAAGAATTGGTGTTACCCCTCATTGTCATTGATAAATCAACAGAAGTGGCGGAAAATCCCGATTTTGCCTTGCTACCAGAGCATATTTTAGCGTGGGAAGAGCAACACGGTCGTATTCCAGCTGGATCATTCGTTGCATTGCGTACTGATTGGAGCAAACGTTGGGGGGATAAGCAAGCCTTTGCCAATCCTGATCAAACAGGGCAGAATCACTATCCGGGTTGGTCGTTGGAGGCATTAAAATTTATTTATGAACAGCGTGCTGCATTGGCAAATGGCCACGAAACTTTTGATACGGATGCGGCTATTTATCAACAAAATGGTTTGATCGGTGAGTTATATGTGTTATCTAATAATCACTATCAAATTGAGCTATTAACTAACTTAGATCAATGTCCACCAACTGGTGCGGTTATTTTTTGTATTCCAGCGAAGCCAGAAAAATCGCCGGGTTTTCCTGTGCGTGCTTTTGCTATTTTGCCAGATTAATGGTGTAGATAGCTTTTCATAAAATTAAATAAAAAATAGACAGAAAAAGTGCGGTAGAAATAATTAATTTATTAAAATTTCACCGCACTTGCCTTACTTTACCTTGCTTTTTCAGTTACACTGAACCTCTATCTATTATCTAAAATAGCCGTGCTATTTAAAATACTAGATAAAAATAAGATGTTAGTACTATAAATAAATTATAGGATAAAGCATTGATCATTCTTTCTCGTGTTTTTGTAAATGTATAATACTTATGCCAACGGTTAATCAAAGTGCCTTAGTGCCTTACAGTGCCAAACAAATGTATGATTTGGTGAATAATTATGAATCCTATCCTGAATTTTTGCCGGGTTGCGTAGAAAGTCGAACCCTAAGCCGTCAGCAAAATCAGCTCACGGCAGAATTGGTGATCAGCAAAGCAGGTATTCGCCAGCGTTTTACCACGCAAAATACAATGGTGGAAAATCAGCGTATTCAAATGCAGTTGGTGGAAGGGCCTTTTAAGTTTTTACAAGGGGAATGGCAGTTTGTGGAAATTGATGAGCAGTGCTGCAAAATTGTCTTAAAACTGGATTTTGAATTTTCTAATCCGATTATTGCAATGGCATTTGGGCAGATTTTTACCCATCTTACCAGTAAAATGATTGATGCTTTCAAACAGCGTGCGAAGACTGTTTATGGGAGGGGGACGCCGAATGTCTAAATTAACAATTGAAATAGCTTATGCCTTGCCTGATCGTTATTTTTTGAAAAGCTTGCATATAGAGCAAGGTACAACAGTGCAAACGGCGATTTTGCAGTCGGGCATTTTGCATCAATTTAGTGAAATTGATTTACGCGAAAATAAAATTGGCATTTTCAGCCGTCCTGCGAAGCTCACTGATGTGCTAGAAAATGGCGATCGCATAGAGATTTATCGCCCTTTATTGGCTGATCCTAAAGAAATCCGCCGTAAGCGTGCCGCACAGCAGCTGCAAGAACAGCAAGCACAAAAGCAAGCTGAAAAAGAAGCGAAAAAACGCGCGAAACAATTAGCCCAAGATCAAAAATCTGCAACACCATCTTCAATCCAAGAGGAACAAGGCGATGATTAAATTTTGCTTACCTGACCACATTAGCCCAGAGCAATTTTTGCAAGAATATTGGCAAAAGAAACCGTTATTGATTCGCAATGGTCTGCCACAAATTGTGGGGCAGTTTGAGCCAGAAGATATTATTGAACTAGCACAAGGCGAAGAGGTTACCGCACGCCTAATCAAGCAGCATAGCGATGAAAAGTGGGAGCTCAAGGTGAGCCCGCTGGCAGAGCAAGATTTTGCTGATATGCCAACACAATGGACGGTGCTGGTACAAAATATGGAACAATGGTCGCCAGAATTAGGTCAGCTTTGGAACGCATTTGGCTTTATTCCGCAATGGCAACGGGACGATATTATGGTGTCTTATGCGCCAAAAGGTGGCTCGGTAGGGCGACATTATGATGAATATGACGTGTTCCTTGTGCAAGGCTATGGACACCGCCGTTGGCAGCTTGGCAAATGGTGCGATCCAACCACCGAGTTCAAACCGAACCAACCGATCCGTATTTTTGATGATATGGGCGAGTTGGTGCTTGATGAAGTGCTTGCACCTGGTGACGTGCTTTATGTGCCTTCGCGTTTATCCCATTATGGCGTGGCGCAAGATGATTGTTTGACGTTCTCTTTTGGCTTACGTTATCCTAATTTGGCGGACATTTTTGAAAATGTGGGCAAAGCCTTTAATCAACCTCATTTAGAATTGGATCTAAGCGAATTTTTAATTCCACTGCGCCTTAGCCCTGATCTTCAACCCACAGGTTTATTGGCACAGCAAAATATCGCCACCATTAAGCAACAATTTCTTGCCAGCCTTGCTGAAAGCCCGCAATTTGACGCTTTATTTAAACAAGCCTTAGCAAGCACAGTCAGTAGCAGACGCTACGAATTATTGCCAACGGAAGGGGAGTACGATCCTGAAGAAGTGCGGTCGCTTTTGGAGGAAGATTGTTTGCTTTCACAAGATAATAATTGCAAATTGCTTTACACTGAGCATCCGCTACGTATTTATGCCAACGGTGAATGGCTTGATGAACTTAATCCGCTTGAAGCACAAATTTTGAAACGTTTAGCAGACGGGCAATCCCTTGGTTTAGGTGATTTGCAAGCCTTAATGCTTGACGTGAAAGATAAAGAAAGCGTAATGGAATTATTGTTAGACAGCCTATGCAACTGGCTTGATGATGGCTGGGTATTGTTGGATTAAAAATGGAAAAGAGTGCGATTTATTCCGTTTCACAGCTCAACCAGCAGGCTCGCCAATTATTGGAGGGGCAGCTTGGGCTAGTGTGGCTCACGGGGGAAATTTCCAATTTCACCCAACCTGTTTCAGGGCATTGGTATCTCACCTTGAAAGATGAAAATGCCCAAGTGCGTTGTGCAATGTTCCGAATGAAAAATCTGCGCGTGCCGTTTCGCCCGCAAAATGGAATGCAAGTGTTGGTGCGTGCCAGTGTGAGTTTATATGAGCCACGCGGTGATTATCAGCTGATTATCGACAGTATGCACCCTGCAGGTGAGGGCTTATTGCAACAGCAATTTGAAGCCTTGAAAATGAAATTGGCGGCGGAAGGATTATTTGCGCAAAATCTGAAAAAAAATTTACCGCACTTTAGCCGCAAAGTGGGTGTGATCACTTCACCAACAGGGGCAGCGTTGCAAGATATTTTGCATATTTTACAGCGGCGCGATCCTAGCCTGAACGTGGTGATTTATCCCACCGCCGTGCAAGGCAAAGAAGCCGCCGATGAAATTGTACAAATGATCGAACTGGCCAATCGCCGTCAAGAAGTGGACGTGCTTATTGTAGGACGCGGTGGCGGTTCGTTAGAAGATTTATGGTGTTTCAATGAAGAAGCGGTGGCGCGCGCGATTTTTAATTCTGTGCTCCCTGTGATTAGTGCGGTGGGACACGAAACCGATGTTACCATTGCCGATTTTGTAGCCGATGTGCGTGCACCCACGCCCTCTGCAGCGGCAGAATTAGTAAGCCGTGATCAGCAAGAATTATTGCAACAGCTTAACTATAAACGTCAGCGTTTAGAAATGGCGTTAGATCGTCTATTTAATGAAAAAAGCCAAGCCTTAAATCAGCTTGTGTGGCGTTTGCAAAATCGCCATCCACAAATTCACTTTAATCAACAAAAAGCCCAGCTACAACAGCTTGCTTACCGTTTGCAGTTTGCAATGCAACGGGCTGTGGAGAAATCGCAGCAGCAAATCGCTACGCAACACCAGCGTTTGCATTTGGCAATGGAACGCAACCTTTCCTCGAAAAAGCAAGGATTACAGCAACTTAGCCAACACTTGCAACATCGCCACCCGCAAAAACAGCTTAATCAGCAAAAAGCCCAGATCCAACAGCTAGCCTATGGCTTAAGGTTAGCGATGCAACATTATTTGGCAAAAAAACAGCAAAATTTCACCGCACTTAATGAACGGCTGAATAATAATCCGCTGCCGTATCGTCTACAAAAGCAGACGCAACATTTGCAACAATTAAAAGTGCGGTTAGATTTTTGTGCAGAAAAACAGCTGACAAATAAACAAGGGCGTTTTGCCACCTTGTGCCAACGCTTGGACGGATTAAGCCCGCTGAAAATTCTTTCCCGTGGTTATTCCATTTCTGAGAATGAGCAAGGCATTGCAATTACCCAAGCTGATCAAGTGAAGGTGGGAGAGCATTTGAGAACTCATTTAATGAACGGCATAATTATGAGTCGAGTGGAACAGATTGAGAGCCAAAATTAGGCTGTAAGGTAATTATTTTAGCTATTGAGATAAGAGCGAAAAAATTTTTCGCTCTTTTAATTTATCTTACATATTGAAAAATATCTCTACTCTTCCAGCTTACCGCAAAAACGATAACCTTCACCGTGAATAGTTGCGATAATCTCTGGTGTAGCTGGATATTTCTCAAAATATTTACGAATACGACGAATTGTTACATCAACAGTTCTATCTTGTGGCTTTAGTTCACGTCCTGCCATTTTCTTTAATAATTCTTCGCGGGATTGGATTTTTCCTGGATTTTCACAAAAATGCAGGAGCGTTCTAAATTCACTTCGCGGTAGTTTAATAGGTTGAGCATCAGGGGTAATTAGCATATGGCTGTTAAGATCTAAAGTCCAACCATTAAAATGATATTGTTCTATTTGTATTTGTGGATTGAATACTTTTGGAGTATCTTGCATTGTGCGTTGTAAAATATTTCTAGCACGAATGGTTAGTTCTCTTGGATTAAATGGTTTGGTAATATAGTCATCTGCACCAATTTCTAGACCTAAAATTTTATCCACTTCATTGTTACGACCAGTTAGGAACATCAGTGCAGTATTTTTTTTCTCTCGCAGTTCACGGGCAAGCATTAACCCATTTTTCCCAGGTAGGTTAATATCCATGATCACAAGATCGATATTTCGATTCATTAGAATATTGTGCATTTGAGCGCCGTCAATAGCCTCAAAAACCTCATATCCTTCTGCCTCAAAAATATTTTTTAACGTGTTCCTTGTAATGGCTTCATCTTCAACAATTAGAATTTGTGGAGTAACCATATAATCTGTTTCCTTTACAGCTAAATTTTATTTAAATCCATAATAACTATGGGTATTCTAAGTTTCTCATTGTGTAATTGCAACATTATTGTAACACGTGTTAAAACCTTAGCTTTTAGAAATCACTTATATTTTATGATCTAAATCATAGAATTTAACCTATTTGAGGAATAAAAAGAAGTGCGCCAAAAATTTGGCGCGTCATTTTATCTGCTTAATCAAACAAGGCTTAACGTTTTTTCTTTTTGCCTCCTTGACGTGCTTTGAAGCGTGGGTTTTCTTTACAAATCACGTATACGATGCCTTGTCGACGAACCACTTTGCATTTGGGATGGCGAGTTTTGGCCGTTTTTAATGAGGAAAGTACTTGCATTATGTCTCCTTATTTTGATTTTAGTGCGCCGAATTTGCTATATCTGTTGAGGAAGCTACTTGCTCTTCCTTCGTTATTAATTTGTCTTGTTTTTCCAGTATAAAAAGGGTGTGATGCAGAAGAAGTATCGCACATAAATACAGGATATTCTTTACCATCTTCCCATTTCATTGTTTGTGTAGTTCTCGCGCAAGAACGAATCAAAAAACCTTGTTTTGCGTTACTATCATAAAACAGCACAGTCCGATAATTTTCTGGGTGAATGCCTTTTTTCATTTTAAAACCTCTTATTTTTTATTGCGAAATAACTAGGGCTAGTATGCTAGCTTAAATAAGAATTATTATCAAATATTATTTTTCATTAAAAAATAAGTGTGATGAGGAGGTAAGCGAATAAGATAAAGTGAAAGAACTCAAGACTTTTTGTACATTATGTAGGTTTATGCCGTGTTAGAATAAGAAAAACAAGATTTAAATATAATGAAAGTAAATAGACGTTACTATTCAATAGGCTAGGAAAAGAAAATGAAAAGAATTTTTACCTTTTTGCTTTGTTTTTGCACCGCACTTATGGCGCAGGCAGGGCTATTTGATAGCAAACCGCAATTTTTAAAAGCAGACGAAGCCTTTCAATTTTCAGCTCAATCTCAGGCAGAAAGTTTGCAATTGGCATGGCAAATTGCGCCAGATTATTATCTCTACAAAAAAGAAATCCTACTTGAACAAGGGGAGAGAAAGATTGCAAATTTACCTTTTCCACCAGCAGAAAAATATCAAGATGAATTTTTTGGTGAAACGGAAATTTACCGTGATCATTTAACCTTCAATGTGCCGATTTCATCAACCTCACCACAAACCTTTTCTGTTACCTACCAAGGTTGCACGAAAGGATTTTGTTATCCACCTGAAACCAAAATCGTGCAATGGCAGCCTTCAGCAACAAATTCAGCAGAAAAAACGGTGCAAAAAAACACCGCACTTATGCCTGACTTAGCGCCTGTACTAAATGAACAACAATCCTTGGCACAGCGGCTGTTTGAAAGTAAATATGCAGTATTTGGCTTTTTCTTATTAGGCTTAGGCTTGGCGTTTACCCCTTGTGTATTGCCAATGTTGCCGCTGCTTTCTGCGGTGGTGATTGGTAGTGGACAACGCCCTAGTACGGCACGCGCTTTGGGATTAAGTCTTGCTTATGTGCAAGGAATGGCGCTCACTTACACCTTGCTCGGCTTGGCTGTGGCTGCCATCGGCTTACCTTTCCAAATTGCGTTGCAAAGCCCTTATGTACTCATCGGGTTATCACTGATTTTTGTGTTGCTCGCCTTATCAATGTTCGGTGTGTTCACCTTACAATTGCCTTCATCATTACAAACCAAGCTCACCTTGTTAAGCCAAAAACAAAAGAGCGGTGCATTTGGCGGCGTGTTTGTGATGGGAATGATCGCAGGCCTTGTGGCATCACCTTGCACTTCGGCACCCTTATCGGGCGCATTACTTTATGTGGCGCAAAGCGGTGATCTATTTACTGGTGCAATCACCCTTTATTTGCTTGCTTTAGGAATGGGCGTGCCGCTGATTTTAGCCACCGTTTTCGGCAACCGCATTTTGCCAAAATCGGGCGAATGGTTAGAGAAAGTGAAAGTGATTTTCGGCTTTGTAATGCTTGCATTGCCCGTTTTCCTACTTTCTCGCATTTTGCCGGAAATCTGGGAAAACCGTTTATGGGCGTTGCTTGGCGTCTCTTTCTGCTTATGGGCAGGCTTACAAATCAAAGGGCAGGGCATTGGCTGGGTGCTGCGAATTGGCTTTTTTATCTTAGCGATGATCTTGGTGAAACCATTACAAACTTGGCTATGGAATGAACCTGATTTACCGCAAGCAATGCGCACTCATCAAACCACTTTCCAAAAAGTGAGCAGTTATGACGAGCTACAAAAAATCTTACAAAAAAACGACCGCACTTTTGCAATGCTTGATCTTTATGCCGATTGGTGCGTAGCCTGTAAAGAGTTTGAAAAATATACGTTTTCTGATCCTAACGTTCAGCAAGCCTTTGGCAATATCTTATTACTACAAGTAGATATGACAAAAAACAGTAATGAAAATAAAGCGTTAATGGAAAAGCTGGATGTGCTAGGGCTACCAACCATCATCTTTTTTGATAAGCAAGGTAACGAAATTGAACCCGCTCGTATTACAGGATTTATGAATGCGGATGAATTCTTAGCTTGGTTACAAAAAAGGCTGAAATAAAAAAGTGCGGTGTTTTTTCACCGCACTTTAGCTTTATTTATCATGCTCCCAAAGACGCCACCATTACTGCTTTAATCGTGTGCATACGGTTTTCCGCTTGATCAAAGGAGATGTTCATTGGTGATTCAAATACCTCTTCGGTTACTTCAATGCCGTTTGCTAAGTGCGGATATTTTTCAGCGATTTGTTTACCGATTTCTGTTTCGCAATTATGGAAAGCCGGTAGGCAGTGCATAAACTTCACTTTAGGATTGCCGCTGCGTCGCATTAGGTCGGTTGTTACTTGATAAGGCAACAGTAAATCAATGCGCTCCCCCCAGCTTTCAAGTGGCTCACCCATTGAGACCCACACATCCGTATGCACGAAATCTACCTCTTTCACGGCAAGATTAACGTCTTCTGTAATAGTGATTTTTGCCCCTGTTTGCTGTGCGAATTCTTGGCACATTGTGATCAATTCCGCTTCAGGTTGTAAGGCTTTTGGCGCACAAATTCGCACGTCCATGCCTAATTTTGCACCGATTAATAACAATGAATTACCCATATTATTGCGTGCATCACCGATATAAACATAACTAATTTGTGACAAAGGTTTGTCGCAATGTTCCATCATAGTGAGAACATCTGCGAGCATTTGAGTTGGGTGGAATTCATCGGTTAAGCCGTTAAATACTGGCACACCGGCATATTGTGCTAATTCATTCACAATCGCTTGCTTAAAACCACGGTATTCGATGGCATCATACATCCGCCCGAGTACACGAGCAGTATCTTTCATACTTTCTTTATGTCCAATCTGCGAGGAGGTGGGATCAATATAGGTAACATTTGCCCCTTGATCATAAGCGGCTACTTCAAAGGCACAACGAGTACGGGTGGAGGTTTTTTCGAAAATTAAGGCGATGTTTTTGCCCTTTAATTTGGGTTGTTCGGTGCCTGCATATTTGGCACGTTTTAAATCTTTTGCAAGTTGTAGTAAAAATCGAATTTCTTCTGGTGTGTGATGTACAAGGCTAAGTAAATGGCGATTTTTTAAGTTAAAGGGCATAATATTTTCCTCTCACGTTCGTTGTGTTTATAAATTTTATTGGTATATTACTGATTTATTTTAACTGAATAAAGGTAAAAATATGTTGGATGAAATATTATTGAGTTTAACCCATGAGCAACAGCAACAAGCGGTGGAAAAAATTCGGGTATTAATGGAACAAGGAATAAGTAGCGGAGAAGCTATAGCGATTGTTGCACAAGAATTACGCGAAAAATATCAGCATCAATAATTACAGCTTTCGCTGAATTGATTAAGCCTATAATGACCTAATAAAAAATTGTGATCTCTGTTTGATTTTTAAATATTTATCATTGATAAATAAGATGATTTATTTCAATATCCTTAAGGAGAAAGGGGTGAAGTATTTGATACTTTGCTAGTAATTACTGATCTTTTAGATCATCAATCCATTTGAGAGGTTAACGTTTTATGGAAGTGGGTATTGTTAAATGGTTCAATAATGCGAAAGGTTTTGGATTTATTTCAGTAGAAGGAAATGATTCGGATATTTTTGCTCATTATTCTGTTATAGAAATGGATGGTTACCGCTCATTGAAAGCTGGACAAAAAGTGAATTTTGAAGTGGTTCATGGTGAGAAAGGCTCACATGCCACCAAAATTATCCCTATTGCAGAATAAATATTGAAGGTTAAATAAATCGCAATTGATTTAATTTTTACCCGTATTTAATTATTTGGTTTATGATCAATAAGGCATAGATAGAATAATTTCTTTCTGTGCCTTACTTTTATTATCTTATAACGTATTCTTTCATAATCATTTTTGTAGTATGTTTTATGTCTTTTGCTGTATCAAGTGTTGATGGCATTTTATTGTGCTAATCTGTTAGAATAGCACAACTTTTATTTATAATCGTAGATCAAATTAATGGATAGCCAAAAAGTCATCAACGCCTTTGCGGAAACGGGCGTGCTGAGTCAGCATATTAAAGGATTTCGCCCCCGCGCCGAGCAATTAGAAATGGCGCAAGCGGTGACGGAGGCGATTTTAAATAAGCAAGCCCTTGTGGTGGAAGCAGGAACGGGTACCGGCAAAACTTTCGCTTATTTAGTGCCGGTGTTGCTTGCAGGCAAGAAAACCATTATTTCTACGGGCTCAAAAAATCTGCAAGATCAATTATTCAATCGTGATCTTCCTGCCATAAAAAACGCTTTGGGTTATACGGGCAAAATCGCGCTTTTAAAAGGGCGGGCCAATTATCTTTGCCTTGAACGTTTGGATCAACTAATTGCGCAAGGTGTATTGGGCGATCGCACCGTGTTAGCCGATCTTGCTAAGGTGCGAAAATGGAATAATGCCACTAAAACAGGGGATTTAAGCGAATGCGTGGAAATTGCGGAAGACAGCCCAATTTTGCCACAGCTTACCAGTACCACAGAAAGTTGCTTAGGTTCAGAATGTCCGAATTATGATGATTGCTATGTGGCAGCGGCGCGTAAAAAAGCCTTAAATGCCGATTTAGTGGTGGTAAATCATCATTTGTTTTTTGCTGATATGGCGGTAAAAGAAAGTGGCTTTGGTGAGCTGATTCCCAATGCGCAGGCGATTATTTTTGATGAAGCCCATCAAATTGCTGATATTGCAAGCCAGTATTTCGGCATTTCACTTACTTCACGTCAATTATTTGATTTATGTAAAGATGCCAATATTGTTTATCGTACAGAATTAAAAGATATGAAACAGCTTGGCGTGGCGGCGGATACCTTGCTTAAGGTAGTGCAAGATTTTCGTTTATTATTGGGCGAAGGCAATCGCCGTGGAAATTGGCGCGAATTGTATCAACCTTCAACAGCGCATTTGGCAGATAAAAGTGCGGTGCAAAAATGCGTAGAATTATTGCAAGAAAAATTGGCATTTTTATCTGATGTAGTGAAGCTTTCTTTGGGGCGTTCGCAAACCCTAGATAGCATTTTTGAACGTATTGCCAGTATTCAGGTGATTTTAAAACGTCTGCAAGAAACCCATTTAGTGGGGTATTGCTATTGGTATGAAACCATGGGACGAGGTTTTGGTTTATATATCACCCCACTCACTGTGGCGGATAAATTTGGTGAACAGCTAAGTCAGAAAGAAGCCGCGTGGATTTTTACTTCTGCCACCTTAGAAGTGGGGGGCAATTTTCAGCATTTTTGCCAACGCTTAGGTATTCAAAATGCCGCGCAGAAAATTTTGCCGAGTCCGTTTAATTATCCTGAACAAGCCTTATTATGCGTGCCACGTTTCCTGCCTGCATTAAACCAATCGCACACGCAAACGCAGCTCGGGCAAATGTTATTACCGATCATCGAAAAAAATCAGGGGCGTTGTTTTGTGCTTTGTACGTCTTATTCGATGATGCGTGGGCTGGCAGATTTTTTCCGTGAACACAGTGATTTAACCGTATTATTGCAAGGGGAAACGGCAAAAAGCAAATTATTAGAACAGTTTACCGCCCAATCTCACACCGTGTTGGTTGCCACGTCAAGTTTCTGGGAAGGGGTAGATGTACGCGGCGATGCCCTTTCTTTAGTGATTATTGACAAATTGCCGTTTACCGCACCTGATGAACCTTTACTTAAAGCACGAATGGAAGATTGCCGCTTGCAGGGCAAAGATCCGTTCAATGAGATCCAAATTCCCGAAGCCGTGATCACCTTAAAGCAAGGAGTTGGGCGTTTGATCCGTGATGTGACCGACCGCGGTGCTGTGATTATTTGTGATAGCCGTTTGGTAATGCGATCCTACGGTGAAACCTTTTTAAAAAGTTTGCCTAATGCCAAACGAACCCGAGATTTAAACAACGTAATCCAATTTTTAACAGAGAAAAAATAATGACAACTTTACTCGCTTTAGATACGTCAACGGAGGCTTGTTCCGTTGCCTTATTTCATAAAGGGAAAATTACCCATTTAGACGAATTGGCGCAACGCACGCACACAAAACGTATTTTGCCAATGGTTGATGAAATTTTAAGTCAGTCAGGCATTGCGCTCAATCAAGTCGATGCCTTGGTTTTTGGACGTGGTCCAGGCAGTTTTACTGGTGTGCGCGTGGGCGCAGGCATTGCGCAAGGGTTAGCATTAGGTGCTGATTTGCCGGTGATTCCTATTTCTAATCTTACCATAATGGCACAGCAAGCCTATGAGCAATATGGCTCAACACAGGTGTTATGCGCTATTGATGCAAGAATGAATGAAGTGTATTTCAGCCAGCTTAAGGCAGAAAAAGTGCGGTGGGATTCTCATCAATTTTTACAATGGAATGAAGTAGTTGCTGAGCAAGTGTGTTCGCCACAACAAGCCTTAGCCCTTGCCCAAGCAGAGCAAGGCGAGTGGTATAAAGTGGGCTCAGGCTGGGCGGCTTATGAAACTCTTACTGAGATAAATTGGGCGAAAGATTCGGACATCATTTTGCCTTCCGCCAAAGCAATGTTGCCTTTAGCCTTGCCTTATTACTGGCAGAAACAATGGATAAGTGCGGTGGAAATTGAGCCAGTTTACTTACGCAATGAAGTCACTTGGAAAAAGTTACCGGGGCGTGAATAACCAGTCAACATTTGGCACATTCGTAAGCTAGTGATAAAATCGGTAAGACTTAATAAAAATAATAAGGATAACAAATGGAAAAGCCTTGGTTTATTAATTATCCAGAGGGAGCAGAAAGGGAGCTGGATACCTCAGGCTATGAAAATATTTTAGATATGTTTGATAAGGCAGTGCGAGAACACCCTGATCGTGCCGCTTATATTAATATGGGGCAAGTGCTGACGTTTCGTAAATTAGAAGAGCGTAGCCGTGCCTTTGCTGCTTATTTACAAAATGAACTGACATTACAACAAGGCGATCCTGTGGCATTGATGATGCCAAATTTATTGCAATATCCTATTGCGTTATTTGGTATTTTACGCGCTGGAATGGTGGTGGTGAATGTTAATCCCCTTTACACGCCAAGAGAGCTAGAACATCAGTTACAAGATAGTGGTGCTAAAGCGATTATAGTGGTCTCGAATTTTGCTTCAACCCTTGAAAAAGTGGTGTTTAACACAGAAGTGAAACACGTTATTTTAACCCGAATGGGCGATCAGCTTTCTTTTGGTAAACGAACGCTGGTGAATTTTGTGGTGAAATACATTAAAAAGCTCGTACCAAAATATAAATTACCGCACGCTGTAACTTTCCGTGAAGTGCTTGCTGTGGGCAAATATCGCCAATATGTTCGTCCGCATTTAACCGGCAATGATCTTGCTTTCTTACAATATACGGGCGGCACAACAGGTGTTGCTAAAGGCGCAATGCTTTCTCATCACAATATTATTACCAATGTATCCCAAGCGAAATGGATTGCCTATCCTTTCGTGGGCGATCACACGCGCGAACGCAAAGCCATTCTAGCTTTACCGCTGTATCACGTTTTTGCTTTAACCGTAAACTGCTTATTATTTATTGAACTAGGGGTTACTGCGATTTTGATCACCAATCCCCGTGATATTGATGGCTTTGTTAAAGAAATGAAAAAATATCGCTTTATTGCCATCACAGGGGTAAACACCTTATTTAACGCCTTGTTAAATAATGAAAATTTCAAAGAAATCGATTTCTCGCAGCTTAAACTTTCCGTTGGTGGTGGAATGGCCATTCAGCAATCTGTGGCAACCCGTTGGCACGAAACCACAGGTTGTAACATTATTGAAGGTTATGGAATGACAGAATGTTCGCCACTGATTGCCGCTTGTCCAATTAATGTGGTGAAACACAACGGCACTATCGGTGTTCCCGTGCCAAATACGGATATTAAAATCATCAAAGATAATGGTGAAGAAGCTCAACTTGGTGAACCAGGGGAGCTTTGGGTGAAAGGGGATCAGGTAATGCAAGGGTATTGGAAACGGCCAGAAGCCACCGCAGAAGTGCTGAAAGACGGCTGGCTTGCCACAGGTGATATTGTGGTGATGGACGAATCTTATAGCTTACGCATTGTGGATCGCAAAAAAGATATGATCTTAGTTTCAGGCTTTAATGTGTATCCAAATGAAATTGAAGATGTGATTATGCTCAATTACAAAGTAGCAGAAGTGGTGGCCATTGGCGTACCAAATGAAGTGTCAGGCGAAACCATTAAAGTATTTGTGGTGAAAAAAGATGAAAGTCTGACGCGTGATGAGCTACGCCAACATTGCCGCCAGCATCTCACTGGCTATAAAGTACCGAAAGACATTGAATTTAGAGATGAATTACCAAAATCTAATGTGGGAAAAATTCTTCGACGCGTACTGCGTGATGAAGAATTAGCCAAATGACTAACGAATTAACCCTTGATTTTAAGGCATCCGTTTTTAGATGCCTTTATTTCTTTTTACTATACTAGCAATTTGTTGTTTCAATTTGCCCAATGGCAAATAATTGCTTAGAATGAGCAAGTTTTTATTTTTTCTTTTTATTTTGTGGGGACTTGACCGAAAGTGCGGTCAAATTTCAATTAATTTATGACAATTCTTGTTTTAGGCATTAACCATAAAACCGCTTCCGTGGCATTGCGTGAGAAAGTGGCATTTTCTGATGAAAAACGTCAGCAGGCATTGCAACAGATCGAGCAATCTGCTTTGGCAGACAGTGCTGTGATTTTGTCCACCTGTAATCGGACAGAGGTGTATTTTCATAATAAAGCCATTTCCCCACAAGATGATGCACAATGGCAACGCCAATGTGTTGATTGGCTTAGCAACATTCATCAGCTTGACAAAGAAGAGCTTAACCATAGTCTTTATATCAAACAAAATCAGTTTGCCACTCGCCATTTAATGCGCGTGGCGTGCGGATTAGATTCCCTTGTGCTGGGTGAACCACAAATTTTAGGGCAAGTGAAACAAGCTTATCAGATGAGTGAAGACTACTATCAGCAACATCAAGGGGCGATTTCTGGCCAGCTTTCTCGCTTATTCCAAAAAACCTTTTCCACTGCAAAGCGTGTACGCACGGAAACCAGTATTGGTGAAAATGCCGTGTCTGTGGCATATACCGCCTGTACTTTAGCGCGTCAAATTTTTGATAACCTACACCAACTGAATATTTTGCTCGTAGGAGCTGGAGAAACGATTGAATTAGTCGCTCGTCATTTATTACGCCACGGTGTGAAAAGTTTAACTATTGCCAACCGAACCCTTGCTCGGGCTGAACAACTGGTGGGAAAACTGGGATCCGCACAGAAAATTCGTGTGGTAGGGCTAGATGATCTTCAAGAGAGCTTAGATCAAGCAGATATAGTGATCAGCTCAACGGGTAGCCCAAACACCTTGATCAGCCAAGCAATGGTGCAGCAAGCACAGAAAAAGCGTTGCTACAATCCAATGTTGATTGTGGATATTGCTGTACCGCGTGATGTAGAAGAAAGCGTGGGAGAGGTGGAAAGTGTTTATCATTATACCGTAGATGATTTACAAAATATCATTCAGCGTAATCTCACGCAGCGCGAACAAGCTTCAGCCGAGGCAGAACAGATTATTGATGAAGAAAACCAAGCCTTTTTTGAGTGGCTTAAGGTCCATCAATTTTCTAATTTAATCCGCCGTTACCGTGAAGAAGCGGAGCAAACTCGGCAAGAAATGTTAGAAAAAGCGCTGATTTCCTTGCAGCAAGGCGAAAGTGCGGCGCAAATTTTGCAAGAATTAAGCTATAAATTAATGAACAAGCTCATTCATACACCAACCCAAGCAATGCAAGCAATGATGAAATCAGGCAATGCTGAAGGCTTGCAAGCGTTTTCCAAAGAAATTCAAACAAAACAAGAATAGGGCCGAACATCGGCTTATTTTGCACCGATCATATTAATATTCCAACCACATTTTTATATTGACATTAACCCTATGTTAAGGTTTATGCTATAGATCAATTTATTTACAGAAGGATCAAAATATGAAAGAAATTGTTTTAACGTTAAGTGATTTATCTTGCCAACATTGTGTAAAATCCGTACAGAAAACCTTAGATAACATTGTCGGTGTGCACAGTGCAGAAGTGAGTTTGGATAAAGCGGTTGTGGTAGGCGATGTTGAGCCACAAGTGCTGATTAATGCCATAGTTGAAGCTGGCTATCAAGCACATCTTGCTGATCATTCTGCAAAGTAAGTTCCCTACCCGAATCTTCCACAGAAACGTTAGAACCTGATCCTGTGGTAGTTGGACAACATCAGGATCAGGTTACTCTTTTGCTTGATGGCTTAAGTTGTGCCGCTTGCGTTATGAAAGTGCAAAAAGCCTTGCAAGCGGTACCACAGGTTGCTCAAGTGCAAGTGAATTTAGCGGAACAAACTGCTTTAGTCAATGGCAATGCCACGCCAGAATCGCTTGTTGCAGCTGTACAGCAAGCAGGCTATGGTGCAGAAGTGGTGAATGATGATGCGTTGCGAGTAGAAAAACAGCAAAGTAAAAGCGCTAAAGAAGTCAATCAGCGTAAATGGCAAGGCATTGTGGCTCTTGGATTAGGGGCAATATTAATGCTTTGGGGCTTGCTTGGCGGCACAATGAGAGTCAACCAAAACAATCACATTTATTGGCTCATGATCGGTGTGCTGACCTTGGTGGTGATGATTGTTACAGGCAAACATTTTTATCAAAAGGCGTGGCAGAATTTGCGCAATCGCACAGCTACAATGGATACCCTTGTCGCGTTAGGCACTGGCACGGCTTGGCTTTATTCTATGTTTGTTTGCATTAAGCCTGAGTTTTTCCCTGAAAATGCACGCCATTTATATTTTGAAGCGGCGGCGATGATCATCGGTTTCATCAATTTAGGTAAAATGTTTGAGGCAAAGGCGAAGCAACATTCTTCGCAGGCGTTGGCGCGCTTGTTAGATCTTACCCCTAAAACCGTCCATTTAGTTACGCCACAAGGCATACAAGACATTCCCCTTGCAGAAGTACAAGAAGGAATGCGATTACGCTTACAAACAGGCGAACGTGTGGCAGTGGACGGCACAATTACAGAAGGGCAAGGCTGGTTTGATGAAAGTATGCTAACCGGTGAGCCACTCCCAGTGCAAAAGCAAGCTGGCGATAAAATTAGTGCGGGAACGCTCATTTCAGATGGCACGGTGCTTTATCGTGCAGAACAAATTGGCGAGCAAACCACGCTGGCAAATATCATCAAATTAGTACGTCAAGCGCAGAGTAGCAAGCCCGAAATGGGGCAACTAGCAGATAAAATTGCAAGTATTTTTGTGCCAGTAGTCATTGCCATTGCCTTAGTTGCTGCTTTAGTTTGGTATATTCTTGGGCCTGTGCCACAATTTTCTTATAGCTTGGTCATTTTTACTACCGTACTCATCATCGCTTGCCCTTGTGCCTTAGGGCTAGCTACGCCAATGTCGATCATTTCAGGCATTGGGCGTGCAGCAGAATTAGGTATTTTGGTGCGAGATGCCGATGCCTTACAAAAATCTGCCAGTGCCAATACGATTGTTTTTGACAAAACGGGTACGCTGACAAAAGGTTCGCCAAAAGTTACCGCACTTTATTGTTTTAATGATTATACGGAAATGCAAGTGAGCCGGCTTGCAGCAAGCCTAGAGCAAGGGTCAAATCACCCTTTAGCTAAAGGGATTGTACAGTTTAATCAAGAAAAACAAGGCGAAATCAAACCACTTAACGCCTTTGCCACCTTGCAAGGTTTAGGGGTGAGTGGAGAAGTGGAAGAGCTTGAATTATTGCTGGGTAACCAAACATTAATGCTACAGCAAGGCGTGGATATTCAGCCTGCAATGGCGATCTTTAAACAGCAAACAGAAAGCGGCGCAACGGTGGTCTTTTTAGCTATCGCTCGTCAATTAGCTGGCTTATTTATAATTAGCGATCCACTGAGAGAGGATTCAGTTAAAGCGTTACAACGTTTACATCAGCAAGGCTATCATTTAGTGATGTTGACAGGAGATCAAGAAAAAACCGCCCGTACATTGGCGCAAGGTACAGCGATTGATAAAGTGATTGCAGGCGTATTGCCAGCTGAAAAAGCAAATATTATCAAAGCATTACAGCAAGAAGGACATAAAGTAGTGATGGTCGGAGATGGCATTAATGATGCACCAGCCCTTGCTCAAGCAGACGTGAGCATCGCAATGGGAAGTGGTTCGGATATTGCCATTGAAACCGCAGAATTAACTTTAATGCGTCATAATATTTCTGCTGTGGCCGATGCACTTTGTCTTTCCAAAGGGATTTTACGCAATATGAAGCAGAATCTGTTTGGTGCATTTATTTATAATATTTTAGGTATACCTATTGCTGCAGGGGGGTTGTATCCCTTGTTTGGTATTTTGCTTAACCCGATGATTGGTGGACTTGCAATGGCGCTGTCTTCGATCACCGTAGTGACTAATGCTAACCGCTTGCTAAAATTTAAAGTAGAATAAACGTGAAATCATTAATAAGGCTCATAATGAGCCTTATTTTTTGTGAATTAGACAAATAAAAAGAGTATAATCTGCTCATCTGACACACATTAAAAGTGCGGTGCTTTTTCTGAGAATTTTTGAGGCAATGATGTCATTACAATTTAACGCAATCGCCTTGCTACTGGTGATTTTAATTTTGCTTGGCGTGCTAGGTAACAACAGTTCAATCACCATTTCGGCTACGATTTTGCTGTTAATGCAACAAACCTTTTTGGCTAAATATATTCCTTTTATGGAAAAATACGGCTTAAATGTTGGTATTATTATTCTCACCATTGGCGTACTTAGCCCGATTATTTCTGGTAAAATTCCGTTACCTAATATTGGCACCTTATTGAACTGGAAAATGTTTTTAGCTATTGCCGTGGGTATGCTGGTTGCCTGGTTTGGTGGACGAGGTGTAAACCTAATGGGCGCGCAACCCATATTACTTACAGGATTGTTAGTTGGCACCATTTTAGGTGTTGCCTTTTTAGGAGGCATACCTGTTGGTCCTTTAATTGCTGCAGGAATTTTATCCCTATTCTTAGGGAAGAGCGGTTAAATATTTTCTTAGCTACATTATGGCAATACTTTGTTTTATGCTATAAATTTAAAACAGATAAGAGAAAAATATATCAGAAAGAAGGTAGTCAAGAGATAAAAATGCAATAAGACGATTGGAGCGGGAAACGAGGCTCGAACTCGCGACCCCAACCTTGGCAAGGTTGTGCTCTACCAACTGAGCTATTCCCGCAATAAATAAGGAGATTGGAGCGGGAAACGAGGCTCGAACTCGCGACCCCGACCTTGGCAAGGTCGTGCTCTACCAACTGAGCTATTCCCGCATATTCCATAAGGAATGGGGCGTATTATACGAAAATTTTTTACGCCCGCAAGTAAAATTATAAAAAATTTGATTGCTTGTTTAGTTATTGATCAGAAATCCACATTTTTCTTACTTCTTTGCAAACCAGCTAAGGCATTTTGATAAAATGTTCACGATAATAAGCTAATTCTGCAATGGATTCGCGAATGTCATCTAAAGCAAGGTGGGTATTTTTCTTACTAAAGCCTTTTAACATTTCGGGATGCCAGCGTGATGCCAGCTCTTTTAAGGTGCTGACATCAAGGTGGCGATAATGAAAATAATTTGCCAGATCTGGCATATATTTGAATAAAAAGCGTTTATCTTGTGCTACGCTGTTGCCACATATCGGCGATGTGCCTTTAGGCACCCATTTTTTTAAGAAATCTAGGGTTTGTAATTCCGCCGCACGTTCACTCAGCTTACTTTGTTTTACACGTTCAATTAAGCCATTTTCGCTGTGAGTCTTCTGACACCAATCATTCATTTTGACCAGTAAGTTATCGGGCTGATGAATGGCAAGCACAGGGCCTTCTGCAAGAATATTGAGATCTTTATCTGTTACAATGGTAGCGATTTCAATAATACGTTCTTTTTCTGGGTCTAAGCCTGTCATCTCTAAGTCAATCCAAATAAGATTTTGTTTATCTAATTGCATTAAGGTATCCTATGTGCGTTTTATTTTAATGAGTTCAGCATATTTTAACCGAAAACCAACCGCACTTTAAGGATTTATCTTTGAGCAAGAAAAAATTAACTTATAACCAGCAGCGTAGAATTCATTCTAACAACGCGAAAACACTACAACGTCATAAGTCAAGAAAAAGTGATGATATTCAGTGGCAAGATGAAATGCTTGGACCAACCCAAGAAGGTACCGTAGTAACCCGCTATTCTTTGCACGCCGATGTGGAAAATGCACAAGGTGAAATTTTTCGCTGTAATTTACGTCGCACGTTAGCGAATTTGGTCGTTGGGGACAAAGTGCTGTGGCGTAAAGGCAGTGAACAATTACAAGGAGTGAGCGGTGTGATTGAGGCGATTCATCCGCGTAAAAATGAAATTGCACGCCCTGATTATTATGATGGTTTAAAAGTTATTGCTGCTAACATTGATCGAATTATCATTGTTTCATCTATTTTACCAGAGCTTTCATTGAATATTATTGATCGCTATTTAGTGGTGTGTGAGAATGCCAATATTCCAGCGGTGATCGTGGTTAATAAAGTGGATTTGCTTTCTAAAGAACAGCGACTAGAAGTGCAAAAAAAATTAGCAATCTACCAAAAAATAGGATATCAAACTTTGATGATCTCCGCTAAACTAGGCGAAAATATGCAGAATTTTACTACGCTTTTATCTGAAGGAACATCAATTTTTGTTGGGCAGTCAGGCGTTGGTAAATCCAGTTTAATTAATCGAATTTTACCTGAAGTTGATGCCCAAGTCGGAGAAATTAATGAAAGCTCTGGATTAGGAAAGCATACCACCACATCATCTCGCCTTTATCATTTATCAGATGGGGGCGACTTAATTGACTCACCTGGTATTCGAGAGTTCGGTCTATGGCATTTAGATGAAAATCAAATAACTAAAGGCTATAAAGAATTTCGGTATTTACTTGGTACTTGCAAATTTAGAGATTGTAAGCATTTAAATGACCCTGGTTGTGCGTTACGGGCTGCAGTAGAAGCGGGAAAGATAGATCCAGTTAGATTTAAAAATTACCATAATTTGATTGAAAGTTTATCTTCAAGCAAGAAAGGTAGACACTTTTTTACACATATCAATGGTTAAATAAAGGTTAATAACCGTATAAAAAAACAACGTTTCAAAGTTTTTTTTGTGATGTAGTTCAAATTTTACATTGATTAGGGTTGATTATTGTTGTGTTAAGTTTAATACTATCTCTAGATTTATTTTTAGCAATGAAATAAATACTAAAATTTAGATAGCGTACACTTGCTGTTTGATTTTAAAATGACATTTATTTAAACAATTTATTAAGAGGATTTTACTATGTATTCAAAAGATGTTGAGATTATTGCACCGAATGGTTTACATACTCGCCCAGCAGCTCAGTTTGTAAAAGAAGCCAAAGCTTTTGCTTCTGATATCACAGTAACTTCTGGTGGAAAAAGTGCAAGTGCGAAAAGTCTTTTTAAATTGCAAACTTTAGGCTTGACACAAGGAACTGTGATTACTATCTCTGCAGAAGGAGAAGATGAACAAAAAGCAGTGGATCATTTAGTCGCTTTAATTCCTACTTTAGAATAATTATATTTTAGCCACAAACCTTATTTTTAATCGTGTATTTATATGGTTGTGGCTATTATTCTATTTATGTTATAGCCAAATTTAATTATTAGTTCGGAAGGTCACTATGATTTCAGGTATTCCAGCATCCCCTGGCATTGTTTTCGGTAAAGCACTTGTTTTAAAAGAAGAAAAAATCGTACTTGATACGCAAAAAATTCAAGACGATCAAGTTGAAGCTGAGGTAGCACGTTTTTATGAAGGGCGTAATGCTGCTGTTGAGCAATTAACTGCAATTAAAGATAGAGCTTATGCTTCATTAGGAGAAGAAAAGGCCGCTATCTTTGAAGGTCATTTAATGATTTTGGAAGATGAGGAATTAGAAGAAGAAATCATTGATTATTTACGTTCTAATAAAGTGAATGCAGCTGTTGCTTCAAGCACAATTATTGATCAGCAAGTAGCAATGTTGTCAGAAATTGATGATGAGTATTTAAAAGAGCGTGCAGGGGATATTCACGATATTGGTAATCGCTTAATTAAGAATATATTAGGTATGCATATTGTTGATCTTGGCGAGATTAATGAAGAGGTTGTGCTTGTCGCGTATGATTTAACCCCATCAGAAACAGCACAGCTTAATCTTGATAAAGTACTTGGCTTTATTACTGATATTGGTGGAAGAACTTCTCATACATCAATTATGGCGCGTTCATTAGAATTGCCAGCGATTGTGGGAACAAACACCGTTACTCAACAAGTAAATACGGGCGATTTCTTAATTCTTGATGCGGTTAATAATCGTGTTTATGTAAATCCAAGCCAAGAAGAAGTTGATCGCTTAAAAGCGCTAGAAGCACAATTAGCTGAAGAAAAAGCAGAATTAGCTAAATTGAAAGACTTACCTGCGTTGACTTTAGACGGACATCGTGTAGATGTTGTCGCTAATATTGGTACTATTCGTGATGTGGAAGGGGCAGATCGTAACGGTGCCGAAGGCGTAGGTTTATACCGTACTGAATTCTTATTTATGGATCGCGATCAACTTCCAACAGAAGAAGAGCAATTTATTGCGTATAAAGAAGTGGTTGAAGCGATGAATGGCCGTTTGGTGGTATTAAGAACGATGGATATTGGTGGAGATAAAGAATTACCTTATTTAAATCTACCAAAAGAAATGAATCCATTCTTAGGCTGGCGTGCAATTCGTATTGCATTAGATCGTAAAGAAATTTTACATGCGCAACTAAGAGCGGTATTAAGAGCTTCAGCTTTTGGTAAATTAGCGGTCATGTTCCCAATGATTATTTCAGTGGAAGAAATTCGCACCTTAAAAGAAGAAATTGCGCTATTAAAAGACCAGTTACGCAATGAAGGCAAGGCTTTTGATGAAAATATTCAAGTTGGTGTGATGGTGGAAACCCCATCAGCGGCAGTGAATGCGAAGTTCTTAGCGAAAGAAGTGGATTTCTTCAGTATTGGTACGAACGACTTAACCCAATATACTCTGGCAGTGGATCGCGGAAACGAGTTAATTTCTCATTTATATAATCCAATGACACCATCTGTATTGAATTTAATTAAGCAGGTGATTGATGCTTCTCACGCCGAAGGTAAATGGACAGGGATGTGTGGTGAATTAGCAGGTGATGAAAGGGCAACCTTATTGTTACTTGGTATGGGTTTAGACGAGTTTAGTATGAGTGCAATTTCAGTACCAAGAATCAAAAAATTAATCCGCAATGTAAACTATCAAGATGCAAAATTGCTTGCGGATAAAGCCCTAGAGCAGCCAACAGCAGCAGATATTGAAAAATTGGTTGCAGACTTTTTAGCAGAAAATGCGTTAAAGTAGATACCAATTACTCAAGTTTTGGGCTAAAATAGCCCAAATATTCACTTAGTAGGAGACTAAAAATGGGTTTTTTTGATAAATTATTTGGTTCAAAAAGCAATAAAACCGTTGAAGTAGAGATTTATGCACCGCTTTCAGGTGATATTGTGAACATTGAAGATGTACCAGATGTTGTTTTCTCAGAAAAAATTGTTGGTGATGGTATTGCAATTCGCCCAGCAGGTAACAAGCTTGTTGCACCTGTTGATGGTATTGTAGGCAAAATCTTTGAAACTAATCACGCCTTTTCAATTGAATCTACTGATGGTGTGGAATTATTCGTTCACTTTGGTATTGATACCGTTGAGTTAAAGAGTGAGGGATTCAGACGTATAGCCCAAGAAGGGCAAACGGTAAAACGTGGTGACACGATTATTGAACTAGACTTAGAATTATTAGAAGCTAAAGCTAAATCTGTGTTAACTCCAGTTGTTATTTCTAATATGGATGAAATTAGCCATATTGATAAGAAAACAGGGCAGGTTATAGCTGGTGAATCTGTTGTTCTTGTGGTAAAAAAATAAACTATTTTTGAGCTAGTAAACACAGCTTCATTCCTTTTAGTGTAATTTTAATTTTCCCATTATATAGAATCGCCCACTTCCCTTTTTAGGAAACTAAGTGGGCGATTCTTTTCCTATTAGCTCCCAATTTTAGTTGATTATCAGGATTTTCTTTTCTGTGTTTGCTAAATTTTATCCTTACAATAAGGTCGATTTTATAATAAAAATACTGATGTTAATCGTATCATATAAGCTTAACTATGAGATATCACTAAGCCTTTGATTATATTTACATCATTATTTTTTATCATAACTAACGGTAAATTTTAAATTAATTACCCTTATGGCGATGAATATTGCATTAGACTTCAAATTAAAATTAGGACAAATATGCTTGATAATTAGGCTCATTTGTAGTTTAATTGCCCATCCAAAATGGGTAACTCTCATTTTACATTTTATTTTAATATCCACTCTAAGTCTTTTTTAGAGTAACCATGATGGAGTTTTTTATGACATTTAAATACGGGAAATTATCTTTAGCTATTTTATCTGTAGCTGTAATGGCGGGATGTAGCGCTCAAAAGTTACATTGGCAGAATACAAAATCTGTTGCCTATACGGATGTTGTCCCTGAAGGACGTTCATCCGTCGTTATTTATCGTCAAGATGGGGCGATTGAAGGACCGACAGTTAATACTTATATCAATGGCGAATATTTGGCTTCTTTACAACCAAATGCCTACCGTCAAGAGACGGTTTGTGCCGAAAATCAACGTTTATATGCGGAGTTTACTCACCAAGACCCAGGTTATCGTGAAAAAGCAAAAGACGGTACATATTATGATTTACCTGTCAATGCGGTGTCATTCTTTAAAGTGGTTTCCCACAATGGAAGACCAGCTTTACAAGCTGTCGCACCAGAACAAGCGAAAGAAGAATTAAAAGGGTTGCCAGAGCAAACCCATACCTTAGCTCGTGTGGACCACTTAAAATCTTGTCCTAAAGTGTTAAAAAAATACAATCTAGAGGCCTCTGCCCTATTCAAATTTAACCGTGCAGATTATCAAAATATGCTACCAAAAGGTAAACAAGAAATTGCCGAAGTGGCAGCAGACATTAAACAAAATCTAGATAAGATTGCTGATATTGTTGTTGTAGGCCATACCGACCCAGAAGGTAATGACGCATACAACCTAAAATTATCGACAAAACGTGCAGACACCGTGAAAAGAGCGCTTACTGCTGGTGGCATTGATGGTCGTCTAATTAAAGCGGAAGGGCGTGGAGAAACGGAATTACTTATTGCAAATTGCCGTGAATTACATCCGAAAAATGCCAAAGCACGCCAAATGTGTAACCAACCAAATCGTCGTGTAAGCATTGTTGTACACGGAACACAAGAATAATGAGATACATCATCTAAGCAATTTAAGAGTTTAAAGGTAAAAAAGTAATGACAAAACAAATCACATTAAAGATTAATGATGCGAAGCAAACGCTAGAAACAATTAATATTACAGCGGGCAAAAAGCAAGCGGTAGAAGTGAGCGCGAAAGGCAAAGTCAATTATCAGTTAATTGATGACCAAACAGGCTTTGGTCCTGAAAATATTATGATTAAACGTGATGGAAAAGATTTAAAAATCGCGTTTGAAGGTTCAGATATTGAAAGTCCAGATTTAATCATCAAAGATTATTATGATGAAAATGGCCAAGCAGCGGATACTAGCTTGCTTGTTGGTTTACATGAAAATGGCAACATTTACCCTTATGTGCCAGAAAGCACCTTAAAAGCGGATGCAGTAACAGAGCTTGCTGATCAAACATCAGCAGGGCAAGCATTAGGTGGCGAACCGATTGGCGCGTTATGGGCATTTAGTCCGTGGTGGTTATTAGGTTTAATCCCGCTAGCACTTGGTGGAATTGCATTGGCACATGGTGGTAAAAGTAGTAAAGATACGACTCCACCAACAGCACCTGATGTTATTGCAAACGATGACGGTAGCGTAGTGATTAATCCACCGAGAGATGCAGATACGAAAAAAGTCACAACCGAATATGTTGATGAAAATGACCAATCACATACTATCGTGGCAGAAAAAGGCAGTGATGGAAAATGGACGATTACTAACCCAAGTGATAATCCAGGTGTAACGATTGATCCAAATACTGGTGTGGTAACCATTCCAGAAGATAAAGTGAAAGATGGTTCAGATGTTACCGCACGTGGAACAGATGGAGCAGGTAACGAAGGTCCATCAGACACCGATACCGTAAAATACCCACCAGTAAAAGATGCACCAATTGTTGAAATTCAAGATGGTGGCGACAACTTACTTGGTGAAAAAGAAATTAATGATGGTGTGCAAGCGGTCATTACATTACCAAAAGGTGTAAAACCAGGTTATGTATTGAAAGTTGACGTTGACGGTGATGGTATTCCTGATATTGAGAAGCCATTAACTGCACAAGATATTGCTGATGGAAAAGTAACTGTTGATATTCCAAACAACAAATTACCTAAGAGTGGTGGTACATTAGAAGTTACTGCAAAAGTATCTACTCCAGATGGTTTAGACAGCCCGAAAGGTAACGATACTTCATTGGTAGATACCACAGCACCTAAACCAGACGTAGAAGCTAACCAAGATGGTACAGTAACAATCACGCCTATCGATCCAGATACGACAAAAGTAGACGTAGAATACAAAGATCCAGACGGCAATGACAAAACCATCACAGTTGAAAAACAACCAGATGGCACATGGGAAATCACCAATCCACAAGATAACCCAGGTGTAACCGTTGATCCGTCTACAGGTACAGTAACCATTCCAGAAGACAAAGTAAAAGATGACACACCAGTAAAAGCAACAGCAACAGATGAAGCTGGCAATACAGGTACGGATACCGACAATGCGGAAACCCCAATTGATATGACAGGCAAAGAGCCAGGTCGTGGCGCCCCAACGGTTGAAATTCAAGATGGTGGTGACGAAGTATTAAATGGTAAAGAAGTGTCAGATGGCGTGGTAGCAAAAGTTGGCTTACCAAATGATGCTCAACCAGGCGATACCTTAAAAGTAGATACCGATGGTGATGGAGAACCAGACTTTGAAAAAGTATTGACACCAGAAGATATCGCAAATGGTAGCGTAAATGTACCAGTGCCAGCGGAAGACATTCCAGCAAGTGGTGGTACGTTAAAAGTTACCGCTAAAATCACGAATCCAGATGGCGTAGATAGCCCGAAAGTGAGTGATACGGCTACAGTGGATACTACCGCACCAGGTAAACCAGATGTTGTGGCACAACCAGATGGTTCAGTAACGATTGAACCACCAGTAGATCCAGATACAACAAAAGTGGAAATCACGTACCCAGGGGAAGATGGCACAGATAAAACGATCGTGGCAGAAAAAGACCCAGCCGGAAACTGGACAATCAGCAATCCAGGAGACAATCCAGGGGTAAGCATTGATCCGAATACTGGAGTGGTAACCATTCCAGAAGATAAAGTACAAGATGACAAACCAGTAACAGCCGTTGCAACCGATGAAGCAGGTAACACTGGTGAGCCAGATACAGACAAAACGCAACCGAAATCAGATAAGCCAGCGGTAGATATCGTATCGCCGAATGCACCAGATGTTGTGGCGAATGATGATGGCAGCGTAGCTGTGAATCCACCGAAAGATGAAGACATCAAGAAAGTGACCACAGAGTATGTAGATGAAAATGATCAACCACATACTATCGTTACAGAGAAAGGTGATGATGGAAAATGGACGATTACCAACCCAGGTGATAACCCAGGTGTAACCGTAGATCCAGATACAGGTGTAGTGACCATTCCAGAAGATGTCGTGAAAGATGGTTCAGAAGTTACAGCACGTGGTACAGACGAAGCGGGTAACGAAGGCCCAGAAGATCGCGACACAGTGAAAGACCCTGCACGTGGTGCGCCAATTGTTGAAATCCAAGATGGTAACGATGGCGTATTAAATGGTGACGAAGTGGATGCAGGCGTGGTAGCGAAAGTAACCTTACCAAAAGATAACCCAGCGAAACCAGGTGATGTACTGAAAGTAGATACGGATGGAGATGGTGAGCCAGATGTAGTTCACACATTGACCCCTGAAGACATTACAAATGGTTATGTAAACATCAACGTACCAACGGAAGATGTTCCTGCAAGCGGTGGTACATTAGAAGTGACGGCTAAAATTACTAACCAAAGTGGTTTAGACAGCCCGAAAGGTAACGATACCTCATTAGTAGATACCACAGCACCTAAACCAGATGTAGAAGCTAACCAAGATGGTACAGTAACAATCACGCCTATCGATCCAGATACGACAAAAGTAGACGTAGAATACAAAGATCCAGACGGCAATGACAAAACCATCACAGTTGAAAAACAACCAGATGGCACATGGGAAATCACCAATCCACAAGATAACCCAGGTGTAACCGTTGATCCGTCTACAGGTACAGTAACCATTCCAGAAGACAAAGTAAAAGATGACACACCAGTAAAAGCAACAGCAACAGATGAAGCTGGCAATACAGGTACGGATACCGACAATGCGGAAACCCCAATTGATATGACAGGCAAAGAGCCAGGTCGTGGCGCCCCAACGGTTGAAATTCAAGATGGTGGTGACGAAGTATTAAATGGTAAAGAAGTGTCAGATGGCGTGGTAGCAAAAGTTGGCTTACCAAATGATGCTCAACCAGGCGATACCTTAAAAGTAGATACCGATGGTGATGGTGAACCAGACTTTGAAAAAGTATTGACACCAGAAGATATCGCAAATGGTAGCGTAAATGTATCAGTGCCAGCGGAAGACATTCCAGCAAGTGGTGGTACGTTAAAAGTTACCGCTAAAATCACGAATCCAGATGGCGTAGATAGCCCGAAAGTGAGTGATACCACTACAGTGGATACTACCGCACCAGGTAAACCAGATGTTGTGGCACAACCAGATGGTTCAGTAACGATTGAACCACCAGTAGATCCAGATACAACAAAAGTGGAAATCACGTACCCAGGGGAAGATGGCACAGATAAAACTATCGTGGCAGAAAAAGACCCAGCCGGAAACTGGACAATCAGCAATCCAGGAGACAATCCAGGGGTAAGCATTGATCCGAATACTGGAGTGGTGACCATTCCAGAAGATAAAGTACAAGATGACAAACCAGTAACAGCCGTTGCAACCGACGAAGCAGGCAACACTGGTGAGCCAGATACAGACAAAACGCAACCTAAATCAGATAAGCCAGCGGTAGATACCGTATCACCGAATGCGCCAGATGTTGTGGCGAATGATGATGGCAGCGTAGCTGTGAATCCACCAAAAGATGAAGACATCAAGAAAGTGACCACAGAGTATGTAGATGAAAATGATCAACCACATACTATCGTGACAGAAAAAGGTGACGATGGAAAATGGACGATTACCAACCCAGGTGATAACCCAGGTGTAACCGTAGATCCAGATACAGGTGTAGTGACCATTCCAGAAGATGTCGTGAAAGATGGTTCAGATGTTACAGCGCGTGGTACAGACGAAGCGGGTAACGAAGGTCCAGAAGATCGCGACACAGTGAAAGACCCTGCACGCGGTGCGCCAATTGTTGAAATCCAAGATGGTAACGATGGCGTATTAAATGGTGACGAAGTGGATGCTGGCGTGGTAGCGAAAGTAACCTTACCAAAAGATAACCCAGCAAAACCAGGTGATGTACTGAAAGTAGATACGGATGGAGATGGTGAGCCAGATGTAGTTCACACATTGACCCCTGAAGACATTACAAATGGTTATGTAAACATCAACGTACCAACGGAAGATGTTCCTGCGAGCGGTGGTACATTAGAAGTGACGGCTAAAATTACTAACCAAAGTGGTTTAGACAGCCCGAAAGGTAACGATACTTCATTGGTAGATACCACAGCACCTAAACCAGATGTAGAAGCTAACCAAGATGGTACAGTAACAATCACGCCTATCGATCCAGATACGACAAAAGTAGACGTAGAATACAAAGATCCAGATGGCAATGACAAAACCATCACAGTTGAAAAACAACCAGATGGCACATGGGAAATCACCAATCCACAAGATAACCCAGGTGTAACCGTTGATCCGTCTACAGGTACAGTAACCATTCCAGAAGACAAAGTAAAAGATGACACACCAGTAAAAGCAACAGCAACAGATGAAGCTGGCAATACAGGTACGGATACCGACAATGCGGAAACCCCAATTGATATGACAGGCAAAGAGCCAGGTCGTGGCGCCCCAACGGTTGAAATTCAAGATGGTGGTGACGAAGTATTAAATGGTAAAGAAGTGTCAGATGGCGTGGTAGCAAAAGTTGGCTTACCAAATGATGCTCAACCAGGCGATACCTTAAAAGTAGATACCGATGGTGATGGAGAACCAGACTTTGAAAAAGTATTGACACCAGAAGATATCGCAAATGGTAGCGTAAATGTACCAGTGCCAGCGGAAGACATTCCAGCAAGTGGTGGTACGTTAAAAGTTACCGCTAAAATCACGAATCCAGATGGCGTAGATAGCCCGAAAGTGAGTGATACGGCTACAGTGGATACTACCGCACCAGGTAAACCAGATGTTGTGGCACAACCAGATGGTTCAGTAACGATTGAACCACCAGTAGATCCAGATACAACAAAAGTGGAAATCACGTACCCAGGGGAAGATGGCACAGATAAAACGATCGTGGCAGAAAAAGACCCAGCCGGAAACTGGACAATCAGCAATCCAGGAGACAATCCAGGGGTAAGCATTGATCCGAATACTGGAGTGGTAACCATTCCAGAAGATAAAGTACAAGATGACAAACCAGTAACAGCCGTTGCAACCGATGAAGCAGGTAACACTGGTGAGCCAGATACAGACAAAACGCAACCGAAATCAGATAAGCCAGCGGTAGACACCGTATCACCGAATGCACCAGATGTTGTGGCGAATGATGATGGCAGCGTAGCTGTGAATCCACCGAAAGATGAAGACATCAAGAAAGTGACCACAGAGTATGTAGATGAAAATGATCAACCACATACTATCGTTACAGAGAAAGGTGACGATGGAAAATGGACGATTACCAACCCAGGTGATAACCCAGGTGTAACCGTAGATCCAGATACAGGTGTAGTGACGATTCCAGAAGATGTCGTGAAAGATGGTTCAGACGTTACAGCACGTGGTACAGACGAAGCGGGTAACGAAGGCCCAGAAGATCGCGACACAGCTAAATATCCACTGACTGATGCACCAAAAGTTACTATTGTAGATGGTGGTGATGATCTATTGAACGCTAAAGAAGTTTCAGATGGCGTAGTAGCTAAAGTAACTTTACCAGGTAGCGAAAAATATCCAAGTGATCACCCAGCAAAAGCAGGTGATATACTGAAAGTAGATACAGATGGTGATGGTGAGCCAGACTTCGTTAAAACATTAACCGATGAAGACATCACTAAAGGTTATGTAGATGTACCAGTACCAACGGAAGATGTACCAGCAAATGGTGGTGAATTAGTCGTAACTGCGAAAATCACGAACAAAAGTGGTTTAGACAGCGAACTGTCTGAACCAGCTAAATCAACTGTTGATACCGTTGCAAATATCAATATTACCAACATTGGTGGTGATGCAGAGCCTGCAACATCAACAGAGCCAAATGAAACACCATATGCGGTAATTCCACAAACAAAAACTGATACAGTCGTTTCTGGCACCACCACCGGTGTTGAGCAAGGTCAAGAGCTTACCCTTGTTGTCACCAAAGAAGACGGTACACAAGTAGGTAGTTATACTGCAACTGTTGATGCAAACGGAAGTTGGACAACTACGGTAACCGATCAGCTTGAACAAGATGGTCGATACACCTTTACTGCAACTGTGAAAGATCAAGCAGGTAATGTTGCGACAGATATAGATAAATCTCGTCCAAGTAATCTTGCGCCAAACGCAGTTGATGATCCGTTAGATGTTACTGAGGCAACAGGTAACACAGTAAATGTATTAACAAATGATACAGATCCTGAAAATGACACGCTTACGGTAACAGCAGCTAAAGTGGATACCGATGGCGACGGTACGCCTGATGATCTCGTGATTGGTACTGAAACTCCAATTATGAAAGATGGCAAAGAAATTGGTAAAGTAACTGTTAGCGCAAATGGTGATGTAAAAGTTGTTCCAGCAGAACACTATACCGGTGAATTGCCAGACATTACTTATACCATTACCGATACTGCGGGTAACACAGCGACTGCAACCGTTGATGTAACGAATAAGCGACCAAATGAAAATCCGACTGCTAAACCGGATACAGCAACCGGTTCGAATGGTACACCAGCAACAGGTAACCTATTAACGAACGATAGTGATCCAAACGGTGATACTCTTACTGTGACTAAAGTAACGGTTGGTGGTAAAAATATACCAATTGGTGAAGAAACTCCGATTACTGACAGCACAGGTAAGACCATTGCGAAAGTGACTGTAAATTCAGACGGTAGCTACACAGTTACCCCAGAGCCAAACTACACAGGCAAGATTCCAGAAATCAGCTACACCGTGGGCGATGGCAAAGGTGGTACGGCGAACAGCACGTTAACAGTAGAAAATACGAATCCTAATACAGCACCAGTGGCGAAAAATGATACGGATGAAGCAACCACAGCTAATCCAGCTATAGGTAACCTGAAGGATAACGATAGTGATATAAATGGTGATACTCTCACCGTGAAGAGCGCGAAAGTGGATACCAACGGAGATGGTACGCCAGATGACTTGACGTTAGGTACAGCAACGGCAATCACGGATAATACAGGTAAGCAAATTGCAACCGTAACCGTAAATACTGACGGTACTTACACTGTAACGCCAGTAGCTGGCTATCGTGGTGATTTACCAACGATTACTTATACGGTAACAGATGGTAAAGACACGAACAATACCAGCAACGAGGCAACGCTGACAGTAACTAACAACAATCCGAATGATAAGCCAGTAGCCACAGCGGATACAGGTAACGGTACAACCACTAACCCTGCAAAAGGTAACGTATTAACGAACGATACCGATCCAAACGGTGATACCTTGAAGGTAACGGGGGCAACAGTGGACGGTAAGCCAATTACTATCGGCACGGAAACGCCAATTACTGATAGCACAGGTAAAACCATTGCGAATGTAACTGTTAATGCAGATGGTACATATACGGTCACTCCTGCTGCAGACTACTATGGTGAGATCCCGCCAATCACTTATACCGTAAGTGATGGCAAAGGTGGTACCACGGACAGTACTTTAACCGTAACTAACGGTAATAAGCCGCCAGTATCTATTGATATCGATACCATTGCGGGTGAAAGCCAAAAACCAATTGGTACAGATGCAGATAACTATGCGACCATTACCAAAGCTGATAAAGACGCTGGCTACACCATTAGTGGTACAGCTACCGGCTTAGATGGTCAGCAAGTTACCGTTACCGTCACTAAAGATGGTGAATCATCGGCAACCATTACCAAAACCGCAACGGTAACAGACGGTAAATGGTCAGTGCCTGTTGATGCAGGAACAAGTATTGGTAACGACACAGGCGTAAGTGTAAAAGCTGAAGCGACCAGTGCCACAGGTACAAAAGTCGAAGATGTTGACACTGCCAAAGCTGATGATTTAGCCGAAATTACCATTACAGGTGTTTCTACAGGATCGTCAGGAACAGGAACAGGTGCTGCTAATACTATCGATGTGGCTAATATTAATGAAGGTTATTACGACAATACTGGCTATACAAAATATGTAGGCTCAAGTAATAACGATACTATTAATTTAGCGGATACCGTTGTCGGTGATGTTGCCATTATTGATACCGCTGGAGACAACACTATCACAGGTAAACAAATTGGTGGTAACACCAGTATCTTACTTGGTAATGGTAATGATACGATTACATTAGATAGTGCGGTTACAGGAGAAAAAACCGCTAACCGTAGCCCATATGTCTATGTTGATACGCTAGGTGAAGATATTGCAGGTGATTCAAGCCTAAGCAGTTTAGGACTAGATGGTAGATATACTGATTTGAATACACAAGCAAAAGACTACTATGCAGCGCAAGCACCAGTGTTAGGGTTGTTAAGTAGAAACAATAGCTTACCGTATCAAGATGTATTGGGTCGCCCACAGATTGCACTAGGTAAAGTAGCGGGTGATGCTCCAGTTGATAGAACGCCTGCACCAATTACTGCGGTGAATGGTACGGTACAAGATGTTGAAGCAGGTCGTGAAGTAACAGTAACGATTACCAATAGCACAGGTACTGCTGTGCATACAGGTAAAACGACAGTTCACAACGATCTTACTTGGACGCTTGATGTGACTTCAGCTAACTTAGATACAACACAAACCTATACGGTGAAAGCAGATGTAACAGATATCGCGACCAACCCAGCTTCAAATACTTATACTTTAGCTGCAAGTGGTGGTAGTGCCGGAGCGGTTGAGCAAAATAGCTTAACGGTTAACGGAGATGTTAAAGACTATGCTATTCGTGGTAGTGATGGTGAAGATACCATCAGTGTTGGTAGCTTGAGCTCTGGTAATATCTTTACTGAAGCAGGTAACGATACGGTTACCGTTGGCACTTGGAAAGGTGCTGCTGCGCCGCAAACTGGCACCTCGATTTTTACTGCAGATGGTGATGATACAATTACAATCAACTCTGCAAATGTAGGTACAGTCGATGGTGGTATTAGTGCTAATATCGGTAGCGTAATTGATGGTGGTAATGGACACGATCTATTAGAGTTAGGCAGTGATGTGAAAGCGATCCTATTCTCAACATCATTGACAACGGGTAGATCTACTCCAGAAGCATCTGAAGCAATCAAAGTTTATAATGTTGAAGAAATTAATCTTTCTGGTTCAAATAATAAACTGATTGTTGCTGCACCTTCTGATATGGCTTCTTTCAAAGGCATTATGGGTAGTGATCATATTGATATCTTCGGAGAATCAGGTAACACAGTTCAGCTGAAGAGTGGTTGGGTCGCAGGTGGAACAGCCTCTCATACAACGGAGTCTGGACATACCTATGATGCTCAAGCGTATAGTTACAATGGTATGACCTTGTATATTGATACCGATATTAGCGTGTCAATTATCTAAGTACCATTTATCTTCGTGTAATAAAAGCCCACTCCGGTGGGCTTTTTTATTGCTTCTCTTATTGCTAAGCCAATAATCATCGCAAAACTATACTTATTATTCTGTAGCCAGTTATGTTTTGACAAAAAAGGTTCTCAATTTAAACTAAATCAAAGGCTCATTCAGTTTTGCTAAATAAATTACCTTATAAGTAGCTACAAAAGTGCGGGAGGAATTTGGAGGATTTTTCAAAAAATCTTATAATCTTTATAATTTTTGTTAAATGTTTGTAAACACCTTTTAATAGTTGTAAAATAGCTCAGATATAAGTATCTAGTAATCTCTAGTGGTTTAGTTTTGCATAAAAATTAAACTTGATTTTAACTTAATAAATAAGGAAAAGACTATGTCAGAAATGTTGACAAATGACGTAGATCCGATCGAAACCAACGATTGGTTATTGGCGATCGATTCAGTAATTCGTGAAGAAGGTGTGGAAAGAGCACAGTTTATCATTGAACAATTAATGCAACATGCTCGTGCAAATGCAGTATCCTTGCCAACAGGGGTAACCACGGATTATATTAATACTATTCCCGTTGAAGAAGAGCCAAATTACCCAGGTAATTTAGATCTTGAACGCCGTATTCGTAGTGCGATTCGTTGGAATGCGATTATGATGGTATTAAGAGCATCTAAAAAAGATTTAGAGCTTGGCGGTCATATGTCTTCTTTCCAATCTTCTGCAACTATCTATGAAGTTTGTTTCAACCATTTCTTTAAAGCGCGTAGCGAAAAAAATGGTGGCGATTTAGTTTTCTTCCAAGGGCATATTTCTCCGGGGATTTATGCACGTGCTTTTGTTGAAGGCCGTTTAACCGAAGAACAATTAGATAATTTCCGTCAAGAAGTTCACGGAAAAGGGCTTTCTTCTTACCCACACCCTAAATTAATGCCTGAGTTCTGGCAATTCCCTACTGTATCAATGGGGCTTGGGCCGTTGAATGCCATTTATCAAGCACGTTTCTTAAAATACTTACATAACCGTGGCTTAAAAGACACTACAGATCAAACCGTTTATGCATTCTTAGGTGATGGCGAAATGGACGAAGTGGAATCTCGTGGTGGGCTTGCTTTTGCTGCGCGTGAAAAATTAGATAACCTTGTTTTCGTAATCAACTGTAACTTACAACGTCTAGATGGCCCTGTAACAGGTAATGGTAAAATCATTCAAGAATTAGAAGCGCAATTTAATGGTTGTGGCTGGGAAGTGATTAAAGTTATTTGGGGACGCCGTTGGGATCGTTTATTACAACGTGATACATCAGGTAAATTATTACAATTAATGATGGAAGTAGTTGATGGTGACTATCAAACATTTAAAGCTAAAGACGGTGCTTATGTTCGTAAACACTTCTTTGGTCGTTACCCTGAAACTGAAGCATTAGTGGCAGAAATGACCGATGATGAAATCTGGGCATTAAACCGTGGTGGTCACGATCCATTAAAAGTTTTCGCTGCATTTAATAAAGCAAAACAAGTTAAAGACAAACCTGTTGTGTTGTTAGTGAAAACCATCAAAGGTTATGGTATGGGTGAGGCTGCTGAAGGTAAAAACATTGCTCACCAAGTTAAGAAAATGGATATGTCTGGCGTTAAACACGTTCGCGATCGTTTCAGTATCCCTGTTTCTGATGAAGATATCGAAAAATTACCATACATCAAATTTGAAGAAGGGTCTGAAGAGTATAAATATCTACACCAACGCCGTGAAGCATTAAATGGTTATTTGCCAACCCGAGTTCGCCGTTTTAGCCAAGCACTTGAAGTTCCTGCTTTGGACGATTTTGCGCAATTATTTGAAGCTCAATCTCGTCCAATTTCAACTACAATGGCGTTTGTTCGTTCATTAAACGTATTATTGAAAAACAAATCTGTGGGCAAACACATTGTGCCAATTATTGCAGATGAAGCGCGTACTTTCGGTATGGAAGGATTATTCCGTCAAATTGGTATCTATAATCCGCACGGACAAAATTACACCCCACAAGATCGCGAACAAGTGTCTTATTATCGTGAAGCCATTGATGGCCAAGTATTGCAAGAGGGGATTAATGAGCAAGGTGCAACTGCCTCTTGGATTGCAGCAGCAACGTCTTACAGCACGAACGATGTACCAATGATTCCATTCTTTGTGTATTACTCTATGTTTGGTTTCCAACGTGTTGGTGATTTAATGTGGCTAGCGGGTGACCAACGTGCACGCGGCTTTATGATTGGTGGAACATCAGGTCGTACAACACTAAATGGTGAAGGATTACAACACGAAGATGGTCATAGCCATATTCAGTCAGCGGTAATTCCAAACTGTATTTCTTATGATCCAGCTTTTGCTTTTGAAGTTGCTGTGATTATTCAAGATGGTGTGCGTCGTATGTATGGCCCAGAGCAAGAAGATGTGTACTACTACATTACAACCTTAAACGAAACCTATGATCAACCAGCAATGCCAAAAGGTGCAGAAGAAGGTATCCGTAAAGGTATCTATAAATTTGAAACAGTAACCGGTCAAGGTAAAGGTAAGGTGCAATTATTAGGTTCAGGAGCGATTTTACGCCACGTTCGTGATGCAGCAAAATTACTTGCTGATGACTTTGGTGTAACGTCTGATGTGTATAGTGTGACTTCATTTACTGAAGTGGCGCGTGATGGTGCTGATGCTGAACGTTGGAACTTATTACATCCTGAAGCAGAGGCGAAAACAGCATATATCGCTCAAGTGATGAACGATGCACCAGCTGTAGCTGCGACAGATTATATTAAGCTTTATGCGGAACAGGTTCGTGCTTATGTACCAGCACAAAGCTATTGCGTTTTAGGAACGGACGGTTTTGGTCGTTCTGATAGTCGCGAAAACTTACGCGAGCATTTTGAAGTCAATGCACATTACGTTGTGATCGCTGCATTAGCTGAACTTGTTAAACAAGGTACACTAGATAAAAAAGTTGTGGCACAAGCAATTGCTAAATATGGCATTGATGCAGATAAAATTAACCCACTTTACGCATAATTAACATCGCTCCTCTTGCTTTGGCGAGGGGAGTTTTGAGGAAAAAAGAAAATGGCTAAAGAAATTCAAATTCCAGATATTGGTAGCGATGAAGTAACCGTTACTGAAGTGATGGTAAAAGCTGGTGATTCGGTTGAAGTTGATCAATCCGTAATTAATGTTGAAGGTGATAAAGCCTCAATGGAAGTGCCTTCACCAGAAGCAGGTGTAATTAAAGAAGTATTAGTAAAAGTTGGTGATAAAGTTTCAACTGGTACACCAATGTTTATTTTAGAAGGTGCAGCAGCTGCACCAGCACCAGCAGCTGAAGAGAAAGCAGCACCTGCTGCGCCACAAAGTGCGGGTGGTTCTGTGATTGAAATTCACGTTCCAGATATTGGTGGTGATGAAGTAAACGTAACTGAAATTTTAGTAAACGTAGGCGATAGCGTTGCAGAAGAGCAATCTATCTTAAACGTAGAAGGCGATAAGGCTTCAATGGAAGTGCCTGCGCCTGTGGCTGGTGTGGTAAAAGAAATTCTTATCAAAGTTGGTGATAAAGTTTCAACAGGTTCATTAGTAATGAAATTTGAAACCACTGCCGCAGCGCCAGCAGCTCAACCAGCTGCTGAAGCGCCAGCCGCACCTGCAGCAGTATCAGGCGGAGTACAAGATGTTCACGTTCCAGATATTGGCGGTGATGAAGTAAACGTTACTGAAATTATGGTTGCTGTGGGCGATAGCGTTTCTGAAGAGCAATCATTAATCACCGTTGAAGGCGACAAAGCTTCAATGGAAGTGCCAGCACCGTTTGCCGGTGTAGTGAAAGAAATCTTAGTGAAATCAGGGGATAAAGTTTCAACTGGTTCATTAATTATGCGTTTTGAAGTGGCAGGTTCAGCGCCTGTAGCTCCAGCGGCTCAACCAGCAGCGACAGCACCTGCACAAACTCAAGCGGCTGCACCTGTTGCGCCAGCACAACCAGCTCAATCTGCTAACCAAGCGGAAGTAACCTCAAGCGCAAGTTTTGCTCACGCAACGCCTGTGGTTCGCCGTTTAGCCCGTGAGTTTGGGGTAAACCTAGATAAAGTGAAAGGAACAGGTCGTAAAGGTCGTATCCTGAAAGAAGACGTTCAAGCCTATGTAAAAGCAGCAGTGAAAGCGGTAGAAAGCGGTTCTGTATCAACAGCATCAACAGGTGCAGCGAATGGTGCAGGTTTAGGCTTACTCCCTTGGCCGAAAGTAGACTTCAGCAAATTCGGTGAAGTAGAACAAGTTGAATTAGGTCGTATCCAAAAAATCTCTGGTGCGAACTTACACCGTAACTGGGTGATGATTCCACACGTTACACAATGGGATAAAGCAGACATCACTGGTTTAGAACAATTCCGTAAAGAGCAAAACGTACTTGCGGAAAAACAAAAACTTGATGTAAAAATCACCCCACTTGTGTTTATTATGAAAGCAGTAGCGAAAGCCTTAGAAGCTTACCCACGCTTTAATAGCTCATTATCTGAAGATGCACAAAGCTTGATCTTGAAAAAATACATCAACATTGGCGTAGCGGTAGATACACCAAACGGCTTAGTTGTGCCTGTATTTAAAGATGTAAACAAAAAAGGCATCATTGAGCTTTCGCGTGAATTAGCGGAAATCTCGAAAAAAGCGCGTGCAGGTAAATTAACTGCATCTGATATGCAAGGTGGCTGTTTCACCATTTCAAGCCTAGGTGGTATTGGTGGTACACAATTTACCCCTATCGTGAATGCGCCAGAAGTGGCTATTTTAGGTGTGTCTAAATCTGAAATGACTCCAGTGTGGAACGGTAAAGAATTCACCCCACGCTTAATGTTACCATTATCACTCTCTTACGATCACCGCGTGATCGACGGAGCAGATGGTGCAAGATTTATCACCTTCATCAATGGCGTATTAAGCGATCTTCGCCGTTTAGTAATGTAATTTCCTTAGCGTTTCTCATTGATAATGGGAAACGCGGTTTAGTTAAAGTGCGGTGTAAAAATCGCAATAATTTAACGAGGTAAAAAATGAATAAAGAGATTAAAACACAAGTTGTTGTACTTGGTGCTGGCCCTGCAGGTTATTCTGCAGCATTCCGTTGTGCGGATTTAGGCTTGGACACTGTGATCGTTGAGCGCTATTCGACGCTGGGTGGGGTATGTTTAAACGTGGGATGTATCCCATCTAAAGCATTATTGCACGTTGCGAAAGTGATTGAGGAAGCAAAATCTTTAGCTGAACACGGTATTGTATTTGGTGAGCCTCATACTGATATTGACAAAATCCGTGGCTGGAAAGAAAAAGTAATCAACCAATTAACAGGCGGTTTAGCTGGAATGGCTAAAATGCGTAAAGTGCAAGTGGTAAACGGTTATGGCAAATTCTCAGGGCCTAACACGATTATTGTTGCAGGTGAAGAGGGGGAAACGACTATTCATTTTGATAATGCGATTATCGCTGCAGGTTCACGCCCAATTCAATTACCATTTATTCCACACGAAGATCCACGTATTTGGGATTCGACTGATGCTCTCAAATTAAAAGAGGTGCCACAAAACCTATTAATTATGGGCGGTGGTATCATTGGTCTTGAAATGGGTACGGTATATCACTCACTCGGATCGAATATCGATGTGGTAGAGATGTTTGATCAAGTGATCCCTGCTGCGGATAAAGACATTGTTCAAATTTACACTAAACGTATCGAGAAAAAATTCAACTTATTACTTGAAACCAAAGTAACCGCAGTTGAAGCGAAAGAAGACGGTATCTATGTGTCAATGGAAGGCAAAGCTGCAAATGAAACTCGCCGTTATGACGCCGTGTTAGTGGCAATCGGTCGTACACCAAATGGTAAATTGATCGATGCAAATGTAGCTGGCGTAGAAGTGGACGATCGTGGCTTTATCCATACAGATAAACAGATGCGTACCAACGTACCACATATTTTCGCGATTGGTGATATTGTTGGACAACCAATGCTTGCTCACAAAGGCGTACACGAAGGCCACGTTGCAGCAGAAGTTATCGCAGGACAAAAACACTATTTCGATCCGAAAGTGATCCCATCTATCGCATACACTGAGCCAGAAGTGGCTTGGGTCGGTAAAACCGAAAAAGAATGTAAAGCTGAAGGCATTAACTACGAAGTGGCGAAATTCCCTTGGGCAGCCTCAGGTCGTGCTATTGCCTCTGACTGTGCAGATGGTTTAACCAAATTGATCTTTGATAAAGATACTCACCGCATTATCGGTGGGGCGATTGTAGGAACAAACGGTGGTGAATTGCTAGGTGAAATTGGGCTTGCCATTGAAATGGGGTGTGATGCTGAAGATCTTGCATTAACCATCCACGCTCACCCAACCTTACACGAATCTGTGGGCTTAGCGGCAGAAGTGTTTGAAGGTTCAATCACTGATTTGCCAAATCCAAAAGCGAAAAAGAAAAAATAATTTCTAGACAAATTATATAATAAATAAAAAGCTAAGTAAGATTTCTTATTTAGCTTTTTTATTATCTAACGGTTTGTCAGCGTTGCATTATTAGTTAAAATCTATTAGAATCATAGCGTTTTACTCTTAAACTTGAAAGAGTAAAAGTTAACATAATTAATACTACTCTAGGTTTTATGTAAGTAGATTTTAAGTTTAATTTATTAGAAGGAATTGTATTATTAAAACAGTAAAACGTGTCCAAACCAACCGTGCACATCGTTTAAATGATGAGATTCGTGGTGTAAAAGAGGTTCGTTTAACAGATAAAGATGGCGAACAACTCGGTATCGTGTCTATTCAAGAAGCATTAGCAAAAGCCGATGAGGTTGAGCTAGACTTAGTTGAGATTAGTCCTAATGCTGAACCGCCAGTTTGTCGTATTATGAATTATGGTAAATTTATATACGAGAAAGAAAAAGCAGCGAAAGAACAAAAGAAAAAACAAAAAGTTGTTCAAGTTAAAGAAATTAAATTCCGTCCAGGAACAGATGAAGGTGATTACCAGGTTAAATTACGTAACATCTTACGATTCTTGGAAGATGGCGACAAAGTAAAAATTACTGTGCGTTTCCGTGGACGTGAAATGGCACACCAAGATATTGGTTTAAATGTGCTAGATCGTGTTAAAGAAGATACTTCAGAAATTGCAATGATTGAGTCAGCACCAGGCAAATTAGAAGGCCGACAAGCTGTAATGGTAATTGCACCGAAGAAAAAATAATTTTATTTCTTGCTTAAAGCAGATGGATCTTATAGAATTCGTCTGCTTTTTCTTGCAGAAAGCGAAGTGATAATCAGGTAAACTACGCAACCTGATTTCCTTGAGAATGATAGCCTCGGCTAGCTAATAGAAATAATTAGTGCTTTACAAGTAATTTATTATTTATTTTATAAATTCGCCTAATTATCCAACCTAAACTTAAACAATGCGGAGTTATTTAAACAATGCCTAAAATCAAAACAGTACGTGGTGCTGCGAAGCGTTTCAAGAAAACAGCTTCTGGCGGTTTTAAACGTAAACAATCTCACTTACGTCATATTTTGACTAAGAAAACCACTAAACGTAAACGTCATCTACGTCATAAATCAATGGTTGCGAAAGCAGACCAAGTTTTAGTTGTAGCCTGCTTGCCATACGCATAAGCGTAAACAAGTAAAGCGTACGTCAAGTGAATTTTAGTTAATAATATTGTATAGGAGATTAAATAATGGCTCGTGTAAAACGTGGTGTTATTGCAAGAGCTCGCCATAAGAAAGTTCTTAAGGCAGCTAAAGGTTATTATGGTGCGCGTTCGCGTGTTTATCGCGTTGCGTTCCAAGCTGTAATTAAAGCAGGTCAATATGCTTATCGCGACCGCCGTCAACGTAAACGTCAATTCCGTCAATTATGGATTGCGCGTATCAATGCTGCGGCACGTCAAAATGGCTTATCTTACAGTAAATTTATCAACGGCTTGAAAAAAGCATCTGTTGAAATCGATCGTAAGATCCTTGCTGATATTGCAGTATTCGACAAAGTTGCATTTGCAGCATTAGTTGAAAAAGCAAAATCTGCGCTTTAATTTTAAAGACTGATTATAAGGGACGCTACATAGCGTCCTTTTTCTTATAAGCCAATTTTGCTGCTCAAATACACATAAGAATGATTTATCAAGGTTTTTTATCCGCTTAAAATGCGGTGAAATTTCTCATTCTTTTTATCTTACTAAAAAGTAACCTGTAGGGACGGATTTATCTATTCGCCCGCATAAAATATAAAAGCAAAGTGCGGTGCAAATTTTATTTATTTTTTGATTGTTTTTAGTAAATTTGCCCACAAATAGGTAAACAAGAAAATCTTGAAAATCATTCACGCAATTTATCATTTCACGTCCGATGAAAACGGACGTGATCCTATATATACAACCAATGAAAAATACAAAGCATAAACAACCATTTAGCTCATTACAAAAAGCCTTATTTGCTCAATTAACGGAGATAATGAACGTGGATTATCGCCGTCTACAAGGGCGAATTAGAGGGCTACACCAAATCAAAAATCCGCAAACACAAGAAAAAGTGGCTGCTGAAATTCAATTACAAATTCAGCAGGCACAGGCGCGTTTACAGCAACGGAAAAGTGCGGTTGGAAAAATTGAATTTCCTGAAAACTTGCCGGTAAGCCAGCGCAAAGATGAAATTGTCAAAGCCATTGAGCAAAACCAAGTCGTGGTTATTGCGGGAGAAACCGGTTCAGGAAAAACCACCCAGTTGCCGAAAATGTGCCTTGAACTAGGGCGTGGACAAAAAGGCTTGATCGGACACACCCAACCGCGCCGCATTGCCGCTCGTTCTGTGGCAACACGCATTGCCGAAGAGCTACATTGTGATCTAGGAACGTTGGTGGGCTATAAGGTGCGTTTTAACGATCAAATCAGTGATGATACCCAAATTAAGCTGATGACAGATGGTATTTTACTTGCTGAAATTCAAAGTGATCCTTTTTTAAATCAATATGATACCTTGATCATCGACGAAGCCCACGAACGCAGTCTAAATAACGATTTTATTCTTGGTTATTTAAAACAGCTGTTAGCAAAACGCCCTGATTTAAAGGTGATTATTACCTCGGCAACCATTGATGTGGAGCGTTTTTCGCGTCATTTTAATAATGCGCCAATCATTGAAGTTTCGGGGCGAACCTATCCTGTGGAAGTACGTTATCGTCCTGTAGCTGAAACGGAAGAACAAGATCAAATCCAGTCTATTCTTAATGCCGTTGATGAATTACAGGCAGAAGGGCGGGGCGACATTTTGATTTTCCTAAATGGTGAGCGTGAAATCCGTGACACGGCAGAAGCCTTGGAAAAACAACATTTAAAACATACTGAAATCCTACCGCTCTTTGCTCGCTTATCGGCGCAAGAGCAAAACAAAATTTTTCACCCAAGCGGTTTAAATCGTATTGTGCTTGCTACCAATGTGGCAGAAACTTCACTGACTGTACCCGGTATTAAATATGTGATCGACCCCGGCACGGCACGCATTTCCCGTTATAGCTACCGCACTAAAGTGCAACGGCTACCCATTGAGCCGATTTCACAAGCTTCGGCAAATCAACGTAAAGGGCGTTGTGGACGGGTATCCGAAGGGATTTGTATCCGTCTTTATTCAGAAGAGGATTTTAATCAGCGCCCAGAATTTACCGATCCTGAAATTTTGCGTACCAATCTCGCCTCCGTCATCTTACAAATGACCGCTCTTGGGCTAGATGATATTAGTGCATTTCCTTTCGTCGATGCTCCTGACAGACGCCATATTCAAGACGGTATTAAGTTATTGGAAGAATTGCAAGCCTTCCAAATCGTGAAAACCAAGCACGGCGAAAAACGCCAGCTCACGCAAATTGGACGCCAGCTTGCTCAGCTACCCGTTGATCCTCGTTTGGGTAAAATGTTACTGAGTGCGGTAAACAGCAATGCGTTGCACGAAGTGATGATCATCGTGGCAGCACTTTCTATTCAAGATCCTAGAGAGCGTCCACAAGAAAAACAGCAAGCGGCAGATGAAAAACATCGCCGTTTTGCGGATAAAAAATCAGATTTTCTCGCGTTCTTAAACTTGTGGAATTATCTGCAAGAACAGCAAAAAGCCTTAAGCAAAAATCAGTTCCGCCGTTTATGCCAGAAAGATTATTTGAGTTATATCCGCGTGCGGGAATGGCAGGATATTTATCATCAAATTCGTTTAACCGTGCGTGAAATAGGTTTGCCGATTAATTCGCAAGTGGCTGAATATCCGCAAATTCACACCGCTCTTTTATCCGGCTTGCTTTCTCATATTGGTATGAAAGAAGCGGAAAAACAGCAATATTTAGGTGCGAGAAATGCCCATTTTGCGATTTTTCCTAACTCCGTACTATTTAAGAAGCAGCCAAAATGGTGTATGGCAGCGGAATTAGTGGAAACCTCAAAATTATGGGGACGAATGGTAGCAGAGATTGATCCCGAATGGATTGAGCCATTGGCACAACATTTAGTGAAAAAATCTTATGCCGAGCCACATTGGTCAAAATCCAAAGGGGCGGTCATCGCCAATGAAAAAGTGACCTTTTATGGCGTGCCGATTGTGGCAAGCCGCCCAGTGAATTATGGCAAAATTGATCCTGCGGTGAGCCGAGAAATTTTTATTCAATCTGCATTGGTGGAAGGAAATTGGCACACGAAACACACGTTCTTCTTGCAAAATCAACGGCTGATTCGCGAAGTGGAAGAGTTAGAACACAAGACACGCCGCCGAGATATTTTGGTGGACGAACGCCGTTTATTTGAATTTTATGATCAACGTATTGGCACAGAAGTGGTGTCGCAAAAGCATTTTGATACTTGGTGGAAAAAAGCACGGCAAAAAGATCCTGAATTACTGAATTTTGAAAAAGCTTTTCTCACCAATGATAACGCCAATGTCAGCGAGCTAGATTTCCCTAATTTCTGGCATCAAGGCAATTTAAAATTAAAGCTTAGCTACCAATTTGAACCGGGTATGGAAGCCGATGGCGTAACCGTGCATATTCCCTTGCCATTACTTAATCAAGTGGAAATGCAAGGGGTTGACTGGCAAATTCCGGGCTTACGCAAAGAGCTGATTATCGCCCTGATTAAATCTTTACCAAAAACATTACGCCGCCATTTTGTGCCTGCACCGAATTATGCGGAAGCTTTTCTTGGACGTGTGAATGATTTGGATAAGCCGTTACTAGAAACGCTGTCTGCGGAATTGCGTAAAATCACAGGCGTTTATGTTGCCCCTGATGAATGGAATCTTGCTCAAATTCCACCGCACTTAACAATGACCTTCCGTGTGGTTAATGAAAAAGGTAAGAAAATTGCTGAGAGTAAAAATTTAGATGAACTCAAAGTGAGCCTAAAAGCGCAAGTGCAGGAAACCTTGTCAGCCGTGGCAGACGAAGGCATTGAGCAAACAGGGATTCATTTATGGAATTTCGACCAATTACCGCAATATTATGAGCAGAAAAAGCAAGGTTTTACCATCAAAGCCTATCCTGCCATTGTGGACGAAAAAGATTCTGTCGGGATCAAATTATTTGAAACAGAATTTGAGCAAGCCGTCGCAATGGAACAGGGACTACGCCGCTTATTATTGCTTAATGTGCCATCGCCGATAAAATATTTGCACGAAAAACTACCCAATAAATCAAAACTAGGGCTGTATTTCACGCCATTTGGCAAAGTGCTGGAATTGATTGACGATTGTATCGCCTGCGCCGTGGATAAATTAGTGCAAGATTTCGGCGGTTTTGTATGGAATGAACAGGATTTTGAGCGCTTAAAAGACGATATTCGTGCTAATTTAAACGAAACCACGGTGGATATTGCCAAACAAGTGGAAGAGATTTTGACCCTTGTATTTGAAATCAATAAACGTTTAAAAGGCAAAATGGATTTCACCTTAGCCTTTGCCCTTTCAGATATTAAAGCGCAAATCAATCATCTTATTTATCCAAATTTTGTGCAGAAAACGGGCTATCAACGCTTACCAGATTTATTACGTTATTTGCAAGCCATTGATAAACGCATTGACAAATTACTGCAAGATCCCAACCGTGATCGTGCTGCAATGTTGCGGGTAGAAAGCGTCGAAAAGGCGTATCAGCAGTTATTATTAAAACTGCCAAAATCCAAGCCAATCCCTGCGGAAGTGGCAGAAATTCCTTATATGATCGAAGAACTACGCGTCAGCCTATTCGCACAACAACTTGGTACGAAATATCCTATTTCAGATAAACGGATTTTGAATGTGATTAATGAGTTGGGTTGAAGTCGTTCAACGAGCTAAAGTGAATAGAAAACTCGACCTAAAGAGAAAATTATCTCCATTTGAGAAAGTACACAGGGATAAATAAAGTAAATGAAAGTGTAGTATCATTTTTTTTCAGATTTTAAAAATCTTAGAAAATCACAACTGCACGTTAAATAATGGTATCGACATAAGAGTAAATTGTTGCTTTATTTTTCAGCATTTAAGCCTATTTAGGGATGAAAGGTTTGCAATTCCCTAGGGCTTGGGGCATAATGCGAGCGTTCTGTTGCTAGATTTGGTGGCAGATGTTATGGAAACCTTCTCGGTTCCTCGCAACGAGGTCTGGTTTACTCGGTCAGGTTCGGAAGAAAGCAGCCAAAGTCAGATTTTTCGTGTGCCGAGATCAAGCTGGGAAGGTTTCCGCCCAGCTTTTGTTTTCTCCGCTTTTTCTCTTCTTAAACCAGTGCTTATTTTTTCTGTTTGGTTAAATTCTTTCTACTAATTGTTTAAAAAAGCCGTTTTCTTTTGCCATTAAGGTTTGATAATTGCCTTGTTCAATCAATTTACCGTCATCAATAATGTAAAGGTTATCAAATTGTTCGATAGCGGTAAGGCGGTGAGTTATCATAACCAAGGTTTTGTTTTGGCAATGCGTAAGAATTAAACGCAGAATTTGGCGTTCTGTTTCACGATCTAAACCTTCGGTAGGTTCATCAAGTAGTAAAATGGGCGCTTGATTTAGCAATACGCGTGCTAAACCTAGACGGCGTTGTTCACCGCCTGAAAGCGGGCGGCCGCCATCGCCAAGCCATTGGGCTAAGCCCTGTTCTTGCTCTAGTAATTTGCCTAAGCCCACTTGGTTTAGCACTTCAATCATCGCCTCATCAGAAATAGGCTGCTGGTTTGCTAGTTGTAAATTATTACGCAGGGTGTCGCTAAAAATATGTACGCGTTGGGTTAAAAAGCACATTTGGTTGCGCAAACTTTTTTCTCTGTAGCTTTCAATCGGTTGATTGGCAAGGAAAATTTTCCCTTGTGCGGGATTATAATTACGAACTAAAAGCTGTAACAGGGTGGATTTGCCACTGCCAGTTTTTCCTAGAATAGCAACTTTTTCCCCTTGTGGAATTTCAAGGTTGATGTTCTGTAATGCAACATCTTGGCGTTCAGGATAAGTGAAACTCACTTGCTGAATGGAAAGATCAAGTGCGGTGTTTTTTTCGATAGTTTTTTGTCCGTTAAATTGCACCAATGGAGTTTGTTCGGTGATTTCGGTAACCCGTTCGGCAGAAGCAATCACTTGTCCGATATGCAAAAATGCCGACCCCAAAGGCATTAAAATCTCAAAGGCAGCCAGTGCGGCAAGGGCAAATAGGGCGATAATAGCAGGGCTATATCGATCACTACCCAAATCGGCATTGGCGGCAAACCATAAGGTCAGTGTGAGCAAAATCCCATTGGCAAAAAGCACAAGTGCGGTGGAAAATCCGCTTAAATTGGCTTCTTTTTGTTGAAAGTGTTGCCATTGTTGTTCTGTTTCGTCCAGCTTTTGTTTGAGTGGTTTTTGTGCGTTAAACAGCAATAATTCAGCTTGAGATTGGATATATTCCACAAATTGTGTGCGGTAAGCGGCACGCACTTGGGTGAGTTTATGCCCGAATTTTTGCCCTAACTGATAAAAAATCGTTGGTACAATCAATACAAGTGCGGTCAAAATTGCACCAAAAAAGAGGGCGAGTGAAAGGTTAAAAAAGCTCAAACCTAGGGTGAGAAAGCCAATCACCAGCAAAGCGCTGATAAAGGGCGCGAGCAGGCGAAGATAGAGACTATCGAGCGTATCCACATCTGCCACTAAGCGGTTTAATAAATCACTGTTGCGATAACGATTTAGCACGGCTGGGCTTAGGGGAATGATCTTTTGGAATACTTGCACACGCAATTTAGCGAGGATTCTAAAGGTGGCATCGTGAGTAACAATTTTTTCAAAATAACGGGCTACGGTGCGTCCAATTGCCAAGCCACGTACGGTAGCAGAGGGATAGAAAAAGTTAAATAATGTGCCAATACCTGCCAAGGCGGTGGCGGCTAAGAACCAGCCTGATACCGTTAATAAGCCAATGCTGGCGGAAAGTCCTGTGATCATCAGGATTAAGCCTAAAAATAAAACAAATTTAGCGTGCTTAAATAAACGTAAAAATGGTAAAAGTGTACGCATTAATTAATATCCTGTTTACGTTGTGCAAGAAGTTCTGCGAAAAATCCGTTATTTTGTAATTCGGCAAAGTTGCCTTGTTGAACAATTTGTCCTTGTTGCATCACAAAAATACAATCGCATTGTTTGAGATCTTCAATGCGGTGTGTGATCATCAAGGTAGTTTGTTCACGGCTAATTTTTTGCAAGGCGGTAAGCACCAGATTTTCTGATTGTGCATCAAGGCTGGCAGTGGGTTCATCAAGTAATAATAAATGGCGATGACGCAATAAGGCGCGGGCAATGGCTAAACGTTGCGCTTGCCCTACGGAAAGCCCAATGCCCCCTTCTTTGATTTCGGCATCTAGCCCTAATTTATCGGTAAATACGGTAGCCTGTGCTTGTGCTAAGGCGTGCTGAATTTGTTCATCGCTAGCTTGGATATTACCCAATAGTAAGTTTTCACGAATCGTGCCTTGTAATAGCAAGGGGTTTTGTCCCACCCACGCAATCGCACTGCGCCATTGGGTTTTATTCATTTGATTGAGTTCAATACCATTAATTTTCAGGCTGCCTTGATAATCTAAAAAACCGAGTAGGGTATTGATTAATGAGGTTTTTCCCGCACCACTTTGCCCGACTAACGCCGTATGACTTTTGGCTGGCAGATGAAAATTAAGGGCTTGGGTGAGTGGTTTTCCTTGTGGTGAGAGTACCACCAGATCTTGCGCGTGGATTTCAACCGTTTCATTTAAAGTGAAATCTTGGCTTGCTTCCGCTTCATTTAAAATAGGCTGTTCTAAAAATTCGACAATGGCATCAGCCGCGCCAATAGCTGCTGCACGATCGTGATAATAAGTGCCAAGATCACGCAAAGGCTGATAAAACTCTGGAGCTAGAATTAAGCAGAAAAAGCCGATAAATAAGGTGATTGGCGTGCCATAAGCACCGAAATCAAGCTCGCCCAAATAGCTAAAACCAAAATAGACGGCCATTAGCGCAATGGAAATCGAGGTGAAAAATTCTAACACCGCAGAAGACAAAAACGCCATTTTCAGCACGTCCATTGTGGTTTCGCGGAAATCTTCAGTGGCTTGTTCAATATGGGCGGTTTGTTCTTCCGTTTTATTGAATAAACGTAAGGTTTCCAGCCCGCGTAGACGATCTAAAAATTGACCACTTAATTTTGCCAAGGTTTGCATATTTTTTTGGCTGCTGTCTGCGGCGGCAATTCCAACCAAAATCATAAAAATTGGTACAAGGGGAGCAGTAATGAGCAAAATTAACCCTGCCGCCCAATTTAGTGGAAAGATGGCAATTAAAATAATCAGCGGAACGATCACCGAAAGAGCTTGTTGTGGCAAATAGCGCGCATAGAAATTATGTAGATTTTCCACCTGTTCTAACATTATGCTTGCCCAACTGCCAGCCGGTTTTTGATTAATCATTGCTGGGCCAACTTGGTGTAATTTGGTAAAAATTTGTTGGCGGATAAAATGTCTTAATTTTTGACCGCACTTGAAACCAAGGCGTTCACGCCAATACAAAATGATCGCACGCAAGCCAAAGCCTATTACTAAAGCGATAAAATAACCGATCAAATTTTCCCTTGCGGTTTGCTCGATAATGAGCTGATGTAATAGGGTGGCGAGCAAATAGGTTTGCGCAACTAAGATCAGAGATGAAAGGCTAGCCAATAAAATATTTAGGCTGAGTAACTTTTTTATGGGCTTTTGTTGGGCACGTAGCCATTTTTGTAGGTGTCGTTGGCGAGCTTTATCCATAATTCTGTTTAAAAAGGTTAAGTAAAGTTAACGTGATGATAAAAGAAAAAAAGTTGTGCATTACGTGAATAATGCACAGCTTAGGGTTATTCTTGGCTATCCAAAAAACGTTCTGCATCTAAGGCAGCCATACAACCAGTGCCAGCAGACGTGATGGCTTGTCGGTAATTGTGATCCATTACATCACCTGCGGCAAATACGCCTTCTACTGATGTGGCAGTGGCGTTGCCTTCTAAGCCAGATTTGACCACGATGTAGCCATTATTGAGTTTAAGCTGATCGGCGAAAATGTCAGTATTGGGAGCGTGCCCGATTGCTATAAAAATACCGTCTAGTTTTAGTTCTTCTGTCTCATTTGTTTGCGTGTTTCTTAAACGCATTCCGGTTACGCCCATATTGTCGCCAAGTACTTCATCTAAAGTACGGTCGGTATGCAGGATAATTTTTCCTTCTTCCACTTTTTTGTATAGGCGATCCACTAAGATTTTTTCTGCACGGAAGCTATCACGGCGATGCACTAAATGCACTTCAGAAGCAATATTGGCTAAATAAAGGGCTTCTTCCACCGCGGTGTTTCCACCTCCAATTACTGCAACAGGTTTATTGCGGTAGAAAAAACCATCACAAGTGGCACAAGCAGAAACGCCACGACCTTTGAAGGCCTCTTCAGAAGGCAAGCCGATATAGCGCGCAGACGCACCAGTGGCAATAATTAGCGCATCACAGCTAAAACTTTGAACATCACCATAAAGTTTGAACGGACGAGAAGAAAGATCCACACGATTAATATGATCGAAAATAATCTCGGTATCGAATTTCTCCGCGTGTTGCAACATTCTTTGCATTAACTCAGGGCCTGTGGTATCGCCAAAATCCCCCGGCCAGTTTTCGATTTCTGTAGTTGTGGTGAGCTGTCCGCCTTGTTGTAAGCCAGTGACTAATACTGGACTTAAATTCGCACGCGCTGCATAAATTGCCGCAGTGTAGCCTGCGGGCCCAGAACCTAAAATTAACAGTTTGCAATGTTTCATTTCTGACATAAAAATTCCTAGTTTATAAATCGTAAAAAATCTTCGCTATTATAGAGCCTTACGCTGTTAAATTCATTAATAGAGTAGTGAATAGAGCAATCGGCGGTATTTATTGGTAATAGGATCGTTATTACCAATGGCGGCAAGAATAGATAAAAACTCTTGTTTGACTTCGCCATTCAGTACACCTAAATCTTGTTTTAATAAGCTGAATAATAATTCCAAGGCGTCTTCATTGCGGTGCGCTTGGTGTAGCTGTAACGCCAGTTTTAAGGCAATTTCAGAGCTTGGGTTTTTGGCATATTCTGCTTGTAATTGCTGAATTTCTGGGGTATCTGCAGCTTTAATTAATAAGTCAATTTGTGCTTGCAGCCCTTGCCAACGGCTATCGCGATCTTGCAATGGGATACGGTTTAAAATTTCCTGTGCAGGTTCAACGCGTTTCATTGCAATATAAGTTTCCGCATAAAGCAGGGCAATATCACTATTTTTGTGATCAGAAAGCTCCCACGCTTCTTTTAGCAATGGCAAGGCTTGATCATAGTTTTCATTAGCAAGAAAATCTAACGCTTGAGTAAATTTAATCTCTTCTTCTTTTGGCAAAATAAAGCTTAAATGTTGCTCAAGGGTAGCGTCATCTAATGCCCCTTGGAACGCATCAAGGGCTTGTCCGTCTTTGAATAAATAGGTAGTTGGTAGGGTTTGAATACGAAACTGTGCCGCCACCATTTGTTCAGCCTCACAGTTAATTTTGCCCAATAAAAATTGCCCTTGGTGTTTTTCCGCATAGCGTTCTAGCACACTTACAAACGCCGTGGATTCTCTGTGGCTTGGCGCATAAAATACAAGCGCAACTGGTTTTTGTTGAGTTTGTTGTAAGATCTCGGTGAGATTTTGTTCCGTAATATCAATAATATAAGCTGACATTTTCACTCCACGTTTCACCCTAGGGTCTGTTGATAATTCATTTTAGATTTAAGCTGGAGCCTATTTTCGAGAGAGCAAGGCGAATGTGGTAAAGTTTAGTTATTCCCAACAAACTACGTTCAACACCGTTATCACGAAAAATAGATCCAACCCTTTGGGTTATGTTAAAAAATGAGTATTGATTGTAACAAAAGAGCGGTGCCTTTTGGAAAACTTTTCTTATTTAATTGATGATGTGCTAGGCGCGATCGGTTAATTTTTATTGGGAATAATTTTAAATCAAATATAGGTTTTTTTAAGTATTATAGAGGCAATAACGATCAATTTGAAAATAAAGATGAATAAATTTTGTGCGTAAGATCACATAAATTGCAACAATATATTTACAGTATTTTTACGCTTGATAAACTTGCGTGCTGATTTTCCTATCATTCATTTATGAGGTTCTCTTATGTTATGGTTTCTTTCGTGTGTAGCCTTGCTTTTACTTGGTTACTTCTTTTATGGTTCAATTGTTGAACGCGTTTTTAAAATTAATCCTAACCGCCTCCCCCCAGCTCATGAGATGGCTGACGGGGTAGATTATGTACCAATGTCTAAAAAGAAAATTTGGCTTATTCAATTATTGAATATTGCAGGAACAGGCCCTATTTTCGGTCCTATTCTAGGGGCTTTATACGGGCCTGTAGCAATGTTATGGATTGTTTTAGGCTGTGTTTTCGCTGGTGCTGTACATGATTATTTTAGTGGAATGTTGAGTGTTCGTAATGGCGGGCAATCTGTACCAAATCTGGCCGGAAAATATTTAGGTTCTCCAATTAAATATTTTATGAATGCTTTGGCTCTTGTGCTATTAATTCTTGTCGGCGTTGTCTTTGTTATTTCCCCTGCTAGCCTATTGACGAACTTAACAATAGATAATTTAGGGGATACCTTTAATTTAGAAAGTCAAAATACATTATTAGTTTGGACTGCTATTATCTTTGCTTACTATATTATAGCGACCTTAGTGCCTGTAGATAAAATTATTGGCCGCATTTATCCATTATTTGGGGCATTATTACTATTTATGTCTTTTGGTATGTTATTTGCGCTACTATTTGAAGATAAAGCGTTATTTCACTCTGTTGGTGAGATGAGTTTTTCTAAATTTTTCGAAAATATGCATCCTAAAGATTTACCAATTTGGCCATTAATTTTTGTTACTATTGCGTGTGGAGCAGTTTCAGGGTTCCATGCAACACAATCGCCACTAATGGCACGTTGTATGCAAAATGAAACAGAAGGCCGTTTTATTTTTTATGGTGCAATGATTGGCGAGGGGATAATTGCGTTAATTTGGTGTACCGTAGGTTTAACCTTCTATGACAGCCCTGCATTAATGAATGATGCGATTACAGCAGGAACACCTTCAAAAGTAGTTTATGATTCTGCCACTCATATGCTTGGTTACTTCGGTGGTATTTTAGCCGTGCTTGGCGTGGTGGTATTGCCTATCACATCTGGGGATACTTCATTTCGAGCAGCACGCTTAATCATCGCAGAATTTTTTAAAATTGATCAACGCAACTTAATTAAACGTTTAATGATAGCAATTCCATTATTCGTATTAGGTTTCATTATTTCTAAACTTGATTTCCAAGTAATTTGGCGTTATTTCGGTTGGGCAAACCAAACTACTGCAATGGTAATGCTGTGGACTGCAGCGGCATATCTATATCGTTATAATAAATTCCATTGGATTTGTACGATTCCTGCAATCTTTATGACAATGGTATCCGCCACCTTCCTTGCTTACGCAAAAATTGGTTTAGGCTTAAGCTACAGTGTTTCTGTTTGGGTTGGTACTGGTTTAACTGTATTAGCGCTTATTTGCTTTTTCACCTTGTTAAAACCAATTGCTAATGGTGATCCTGATTCTGAAACAGTGAAAATCTAAAAATAACGAAAATTCATCCGCACTTTGTCTCCGTATAAAGTGCGGTTTTTTTTATGTTATTTTTATTTATTTTAAGTATAAAAAAACCGCCACTTAAAATCAGGTGGCGGAGAGGTCTTAAATAAGAAACTATTTAAAAAAGACAACTGCAATTTGCAGTGCACTAGCATTTATTAAGACTCTTATTAAAAGAGATAGTTCAAAAATATTTTAGGTTTTTATCATAAGAATGGTAATTTATAGAAATCACCTAACTTGTATAATTCCATTTGCTTTAAGGATTGGGATTGATTATAATCCCCCAGCTCAAAGGTTATTTTGAGTTTAGTTTTGTAAAATCGCTGGGTCGCCTGCGATTTATTCTATTAACGTTTAATTAAAGAGAATATAACTATGTCATTCAAATTTAACGCTGAAGTGCGTACAGCGCAAGGTAAGGGTGCGAGCCGCCGCCTGCGTCATAATGGTCAAATTCCTGCAATCGTTTATGGTGGGAATGAAGCACCTGTTTCAATCATCTTAAACCACGATGAATTAAACAACGCTCAAGTACATGATTCTTTCTATTCAGATGTCATTACTTTAGTGATTGATGGTAAAGAAGTGGCAGTGAAAGTTCAAGCAATGCAACGCCACCCATTCAAGCCAAAACTCGTTCATATTGACTTTAAAAGAGCATAATCTTTAAGTTTAAACCACTCTAAATGCGAGGGCTCTTTGTTTTGCAAAGAGCCTTTTGTCATCTTATTATCTAAGATAGCATCTAAGATTATCTATTTGTTTTTCTGCTTCATTCAACCCTAATTCATACATCGCCTGAATTTTTTGCCGATCTTTTTCGATACGTTTGATGTGCAGATCTTGCGGTGGGCGAATGACGAAAATTTTCCCTTCCTGCTCTAACTTAATAATTTTCTCGATTTGTTGATTATAGTGTTCTGCACGTTGAATAAGCTTTTCGGCAAGGCGTGGATATTTGTGATAGAACCAATTAATCAGCCATTTGGCTGAAGGTTTTTTGCGATAATCGAAAGTGCGGGTCAAAATAACGATAATTTTTTCGTAACCTAAGTGTTGACAAAAATCCAATGGAATACTGTCAGCAATCCCCCCATCTAAATATTTTTTACCATTAATTTCAACATATTGTGAAACAAAAGGCATTGCGGAAGTGGCGCGCAAGGTTTCCATTTGCGCAAAAGGATCGCTGATTTTTACATATTCCGCTTGTCCCGTTTCAATATTGGTGAGCGTGGCGTAGAAATCCGTATTGGCTTGTTTGAAAGCTTCATTATCAAAGGGATCAAGGGTAAACGGCACTTGATAAAAGGCGAAATCCTTATTCACAATATTGCCCGTGGTAAATAGGCTAGTAAAGCCAAGATAGCGCTTATCATTCAAGTATTTTAGATTGTAGCGAATGACACGGCCCGCTTGCTTAGAAGGATAATTCACACCAAATAGCGCACCTGCTGACACGCTCACAATACCGTCAATATGCACATTTTCTTTCAGAAATAGATCAAGCACGCCAGCGGTGAACATTCCACGCATCGCACCGCCTTCTAACACTAATCCAATTTTCATTATTACGCCTTTTTAACTCCAATCCAAAGGATAAATGATAACACTTGGTCAGGGTTCATCAAGCAATAAATTTACTTTATAATACCAACCGATTAGATGAAATTAGGATATGAAAATGAAAATTGCCCTAGGCATTGAATATAATGGCAAGCATTATTTTGGCTGGCAACGGCAGGAGAGTGTTGCAAGTGTGCAAGCGCGGTTAGAAAAAGCCATTTCCTTTGTAGCGAATGAAGAATGTCAAATTTTCTGTGCTGGGCGGACGGATTCTGGTGTGCACGCAACAGGGCAGGTGGTGCATTTTGAAACCAATGCTATTCGCGCAGAAAGTGCGTGGAGTTTTGGGGTAAACGCCAATTTGCCCGATGATATTGCGGTATCTTGGGCAAAGCAGGTTGATGATGATTTTCACGCACGTTTTAGTGCTATCGCACGCCGTTATCGCTATGTGATTTATAACAATAAATTGCGTTCGGCGATTTTGCCAGAAGGGGTTACCCATTATCATCAGCCGTTGGATCACCTACTAATGCACCAAGCAGGGCAGGCGCTATTGGGAGAAAATGATTTTTCTTCTTTTCGTGCGGCACAGTGTCAATCCAATACACCGTGGCGAAATGTGCATCATTTGAATGTGATTAGGCAAGGAAAATACATTATTGTGGATATTCAAGCCAATGCTTTTGTTCATCATATGGTGCGAAATATTGTGGGTAGCCTAATGGAAGTGGGGGCAGGGCGTCAGCCTGTGGAGTGGATAAGCTGGCTGCTCGCGCAAAAAGATCGCAAACTGGCTGCGCCTACCGCCAAACCAGAAGGGCTTTATTTAGTGCAAGTGCATTATCCTGAACAATTTGCCATTCCGCAAAATGCACTTGGGCCACTTTATTTGTCCGATCAGTTATAGCGTTTAAAAACTAGAATATTCGTGCAAATTATGGTGTAATAAGCAGAATTTTTTTATGAATAAGAAAGGGTTAAAATGAGCTGGATTGATCGAATTTTTAGTAAAAATACGGCATCAAATACACGCAAGGCCAACGTGCCAGAAGGCGTTTGGACAAAATGTACCTCTTGCGGACAAGTATTATATCGTGATGAATTAACACGTAATTTAGAAGTTTGTCCAAAATGCGAACACCATATGCGTATTGATGCGCGTACACGTTTATTAGCTTTACTAGATAAAGAAAGTGCGGTGGAAATTGCTGCAGATCTAGAGCCAAAAGATATTTTAAAATTTAAAGATTTAAAAAAATATAAAGATCGTTTAACTTCAGCGCAAAAAGAAACAGGGGAAAAAGATGCCTTGATCGCGATGGCAGGTACCTTATATGGTATGCCCGTGGTTACTGCCGCGTCTAACTTTAGCTTTATGGGCGGCTCAATGGGCGCTGTGGTTGGGGCGAAATTTGTTAAAGCAGCGGAAAAAGCCATTGAAGAGAATTGTCCTTTTGTCTGCTTTTCAGCCAGTGGTGGCGCGCGTATGCAAGAAGCATTGATTTCTTTAATGCAAATGGCAAAAACCAGTGCGGTATTGGCAAGAATGCGTGAAAAAGGCGTACCATTTATTTCCGTGCTAACGGATCCAACACTAGGTGGGGTTTCGGCAAGTTTTGCAATGCTTGGCGATATTAATATTGCAGAACCTAAAGCGTTAATTGGTTTTGCTGGTCCGCGCGTGATTGAGCAAACTGTGCGTGAAAAACTGCCAGAAGGTTTCCAACGCAGTGAGTTCTTGTTAGAAAAAGGTGCGATTGATATGATCGTAAAACGTGGTGATATGCGTGAAACCCTAGCAAGCTTGTTGGGTAAACTTTCTAATAAGCCCTCTCCTTTTGCGCAAGCTGAATTAGTAGAAAATCTCCCAGAGAATGAATAATTTTAAATCTTCTTTAACAGCCACTTCGCCTTTGTCGCAGTGGCTTTCTTATTTGGAAAAAGGTCATTTCAAACCGATTGATTTAGGTCTTGATCGCATTAAATCGGTGGCAGAACAGCTTGATTTGCTCAAGCCTGCACCTTTTGTGATCACCGTTGGTGGGACAAATGGAAAAGGCACAACCTGTCGCTTGTTGGAGCTGATCTTGCTCAATGCGGGTTATCGTGTTGGCGTGTATTCTTCCCCCCATCTAATTCGTTATAATGAGCGTGTTCGTATTCAAAATCAAGAATTACCTGATACGCAACATAGTGCGTCTTTTGCCTTTATTGAGCAGAATAAAACGCAATCTTTAACCTATTTTGAATACAGCACTTTATCGGCGTTGTACCTGTTTAAACAAGCTAAGCTTGATGTGGTGATTTTGGAAGTGGGGCTAGGCGGACGTTTAGATGCCACCAATATTGTGGATAGCGATATTGCGGTGATCACCAGCATTGATATTGATCACACGGATTTTCTTGGTGATAGCCGTGAACAAATAGCCTTTGAGAAAGCAGGGATTTTTCGGGCGAATAAACCGGCCATTATTGGTGAGCCAGATATGCCAAATACAATGCTAGAACACGCGCAAAAGCTGCATTGTCAGCTTAGCCGCCGTGGGGTAGAGTGGACATTCAGCCAGACGGATCAAAGTTGGCAATGGCAAAGTGAACACAGTCAGAATGGAGAGAATGAAAGCAAAAAAGTGCGGTTAGAAAATCTGCCTTTTCCACATATTCCACTAGCGAATGCCGCCACAGCTTTAGCGGTGTTGCCTTATTTTCCGTTTAACATTGCAGAACAACATATTCGTGAAGCGTTGCAAAGTGTTCAACTTACAGGACGTTTCCAACCGTTGGATAACGTGCAGCGACAGCATTTGAGTAAACTGTTACATTGTAACGAAAAAAAATTGCCACAAGTGATTATTGACGTAGGGCATAATCCACACGCTGCAAAATATTTAGCGCAAAAACTTACCGCACTTAAACAATCGACACAACGTATTTTGGCGGTTTGTGGTATTTTGAAAGATAAAGATACTCAAGGCGTGTTTTCCCCTTTGCTTGATGTGATTGATGAATGGCATTGCATTAGCTTATCTGGCTATCGTGGACAACGTGGTGAAGAATTGTTGGCACAACTACAAGCGGTGGCGTTATCGCAAAATAAAACACTGAAAGCAAGTTCATCTTCTTCAATGGAACAAGCGCTACAAAGTGCGGTGCAAAATTTGCACGAAAATGATGTGCTACTTGTTTTTGGCTCTTTCTATACGGTAGGCTTATTGCTGGAATTGCTTAGCTAACGACTTAGAGCGTCAAAATTTATTTAGACAGGGAAATGCAGATAAGGGCATTCTAGTGCCCTTATTGCCTATTTCGCTTATCAAGGCGAATCAGCTTTTAGTTTGGCTTGGTTTTATGGCTAACAAATTGCAGTTTAATTTGCTAATGACATGTTCAGCAGTATTGCCTAGAAATGCAGCAGAAAGCCCAGTTCGTCCTACAGTGCCTAACACAACGGTTTCAGCACCGAGTTCTTCTGCAACTTTTGGAATAACGTCTTCTGGAAATCCTTCTAACACGTGAGTGTGATCCTCATCAATGCCAAACTTTTGGCGTAATGCTTTCATATTAACTAAATATTCGCCACGAATACTATTACTATAATCGGTGTTATTAAATTCTGGGAGATCCAAGGCCATATTAATTGGCGTTGGCGGATAAGCACTAACCAAATGAACATTTCCACGTTCTAGTACATCGGCTAAATCAATACCTAGATTTACCAACTCATCATTGAAACGACGATGATTTTCCTCATTATCAGACACATTTACTGCAATAAGAATGCGTCTTTGATGCTTCCAGTCACCATCTTTTACTATCATTATTGGGGCTGGGCATTTACGTAATAGCTGCCAATCCATTGGTGTAAAAATCAGAGATGTTAAGCTTTCTTCTTGATTTTGCGTGTATTTCACAACGAGATCGTAGTGGTTTTTATCTACTTCTATGCTAATTGCTTCGGCTTCATTGTTATTCCAAACAATAATGGATTCAAATTCAATATTTGGATGGGCATATTTTTCAAAATATGGTTCAATCAGTTTCTGATGTTGTGAAATAATGCCTTGGTGCATAGTTTCTCTTTCTTCAGAAGAGAGCAACGCGGACATATCGTATGATAAATCATAAACAGACATGAAGGCGGTAATTTTTACTTTACTTTCATTCTTTTGTTCATTAGCTAACCGAACAGCGCGGGCAAGTGCATATTGTTTTTGATTATCTGGATTTAGTACTACAAGAATATTGTTGAACTTCATCATATGTCTCCATAGCAATTGTTGAATTGGTGTAAGCATAGAGAATATTAATAAAAATGACAAGGTAGAAGTTGAGGAAAAATGAGAAAGAAAGGGGGAAATCCCCCACTAATCGATTATTCAACTATCTGAATGCGTGTTTTAGTTGTTCCTGCGAGAGTAGATAATTCAGTCATATCATTAATTGTAATATATTTGCCTTGAACTGATAACATTCCTGATTTTTGGAATCGTCCTAATAAACGGCTAATGGTTTCAACGGTTAATCCTAAATAATTACCAATATCGCCACGCGTCATTGTTAAACGAAATTCACGGGCAGAAAACCCTCTTGCTGAGTAACGTAGAGAAAGATTATGCAAAAAGGCGGCAAGGCGTTCTTCAGCATTCATTTTGGATAATAGCAATATCATCTCTTGGTCACTCTTAATTTCGTTACTCATCAAGCGCATAATTTGCTTGCGTAATTTGGGCATTTTGCCTGATAAATCATCTAGAATGTCAAAAGGGATTTCACATACCATTGCAGTTTCTAACGCTTGAGCAAAACTGGGATGCCGCATATTAATGATTGCATCAAAACCGACCAAATCCCCTGGCAAGTGGAAAGAGGTAATTTGTTCTTCACCTGATTCACTAATCGTGTAGGATTTGATTGTTCCTGAACGAATAGCGTAGAGAGAATTAAGGGGATCACCTGCTTTAAATAGAATTTGGGATTTTTGAATAGGTTTTTTTCTTTCAATAATGTTATCAAGCTGGTCTAATTCTTGTGAGTTCAAAGTAAAAGGGATACAAAGCTGACTTATGCTACAATCCTGGCAGTGTATTGTACAACCATTTGGTTGACTACGGCGTGTCATTCTTGATTCAGGCGATAACATTTTATTTCTTCCTCAAATAATTTAGGTAAAACAGAAAAAATCATATAAAATTGATCTAACGCAAGAAATGATAACATTAAATAGCGAACTTAAGAAGTTTTTAATGAGTAAAGAATTATTCAGAGGAAAAAATGGCGACAGAGAAACTTACTAAAAAACGTTTAATCCAAATTATTTTAATGCTTTGCGTACTACTTTCTGCATTTTTCTACCGCACTTGCCATTACCAACAGATTCAAAGTGCGGTGAAAAATCAGCACGTTTCTGATAAGGAAAAAGCCAGTGAGTAACTGGCTTTATGTGGATAACTAACCTTGATCAACAACAAGTTTTGCAAGATCTTTATCAACGAGAAATAGTCCTTTACCATCTTCACCGAGAAGATTCAGTTTATCTAAAATACCGCTGAATAATTTCTCTTCCTCATGCTGTTCTGCCACATACCATTGTAAGAAATTGAAAGCTGAAAAGTCTTTTTCTTCAAAGGTTTTGCCGACTAATTCATTGATTTTGCTGGTGATCAGCTTTTCGTGTTGGTAAGTGGTTTCAATCACTTGTTTTAATGAACTAAATTCGTGTGGTGGCGCTTTAATTTCGCTAATAATTGGTAATGCACCAGTTTCGGTTAAATAAGTAAACAATTTACGCATATGTTGCATTTCTTCTGCTGCGTGAGCAGATAAAAATTTCGCGGTGCCCTCAAACCCTTGTTGGTCACACCAAGCACTCATTTGTAAATATAAGTTTGAGGAATAAAACTCCAAATTCATTTGATCATTTAATAATTTAATTACGTTGTTTGATAACATTTTTCTCTCCTTTTATTGTGATTATTCTAATGTAGCTAAATCGCGGTCAATATAGTAAAGAGAACGACCATCCTCGCCCACTAAATTGAATTTATCAATAATACTGTTGAATAATTTTTCTTCTTCGTGTTGTTCTGCTACATACCATTGTAAGAAATTGAAAGTAGAGTAGTCTTTGTGTTCAAAGGTGACTGCCACCAATTCATTAATTTTTGCAGTAACGAATTTTTCGTGTTCAAGTGTGATTTGAAATACTTCTTTTAATGATTTGTAATCATTTTTTGGTGCATCTATTTTGCCCAATAATGGCATACCTGTTGTATCCTTCACATAAGTGAGTAATTTTTGCATATGCATCATTTCTTCATCTGCGTGGCGAAGTAAAAAGGCCGCCGCACCTTCATAACCGTTTGCTGAGCACCAAGCACTCATCTGCAAATATACATTGGAAGAATAAAATTCCAAATTAATTTGTTCGTTTAGTTTTTTAATAATCGCGTCTTGTAACATAGCCACTCCTTTCCTTAATGGTTAATCAAATATAGTGGGCATAGTTTAACCAGTTTTTTCTTTTTTGCAACTAAAAATGTTTGTAAGTTATTAATTTTTAAAGGGAATTTTAATAATAATTATTCTATTTAAGAGAATCGTTCTTATTGCCAAATACGAAAAAGGAAAGTGCGGTGAGAATTGATTGAGTTTTCAGCCTATATAGCAACATATAGACTGAAAGTAGGTAATTACGCAAGCGGAATGCTGGAGAAAAATACCAGTAAAATAGGTGGTACAATATTGGTAACAAAGCCAAAACTAATCGCCAGTGGCACAACTTCAATGCCGCCAGAACGTTGAATAATTGGCAAAGTGCAATCTAATGCTGTTGCGCCTGCTATACCTACGGCGGTAGAACGATAGTTAAACATAAAAAACGGGATAATAAATAAGCTGAAAATTTCCCGTGAAAGATCATTGAAGAACGCAATGCTGCCAAACATTGGTCCCCAAGCATCATTGATAATAACACTCGAAAGTGAATACCAGCCAAAGCCAGAAGCAATCGCTAAGCCTTGTGTAACAGGTAAATCCAGCACATAAGCGGAAATAATCCCGCCTAACAATGAAGTGAGAATAAAAATAAGCCCCGTATAAAGTCCGCGTTTATTAAAGATCACTTCGCGCAAGGCAATACCATTATTACGCAGTTGAATGCCGACAAAAAAGATCAGTAGAACTAAGGCGTAAGTGCTTGTACTGAAAGGAAAGGCAAGCCATGCTTTGGTTAATATCCCCAAAATAAAACCAATCAGCACCATTGAGCAAAGTTTAGCACTGTCTAATAATAATCGCCCGCGCGACGGTAAATCTTTGCCCAAATGTTTAAGTGGCAGTGGGTGCAGTTTATCATACAATATTAAACCAAGAATATTGCAACCTTGAATGATTAAAGCAAAAGTGAAAGCAGAAATACCAATTAATGGCAAGGTGTTGGCAAGATCGTCCAAATGCCCCAAAGAAACGCCCATAATGAATAAAATCAGATAGAGCAGCAGCATCACCATTTGATTTATACGCTGCAAAAGTGCGGTATTTTTTATCTTAAAAAAATAGCCCAAGCACATTGGGCCGAGGACGATAAGTAATCCTTCAAACACAGTTTTTCCTTAAAATGATGAAATGATTGTGCTATTTTACGTCAGTGAGTCAAAAATACCAAATTAACCAAGGATATAAGGAGCGGTGATGTATTTGCGTCAATTAGATATTGTGGGATTTCGTGGCATAAACCGCCTTTCGTTTACCTTGCAGCCTAATATGGTGCTGATTGGTGAAAATGCGTGGGGTAAATCCAGTTTATTGGCGGCACTAAGCGTAATTTTTAATGATAAACAACACCTTTATCAATTCCAAAAAACGGATTTTTATCAGGACGAAAATAAGGCGTTTACGTCGAAAGAAATCACCTTTCTCTTCACCTTTAGTATTCTCCGTGACGCTAAATCCTTAGCAAATTTCCCTTATCAGCAACTGGCAATTTTTGATGATGAACCTTATGCCAAAATTTATTTTCAGATTACAGGGGAAATGCAAGACGCGGAAATTATCACTGCCTATCATTTTTTAGATGGCGAAGGGAAGGTGCTTAAGCTGGAAAATGCTGAGCAAATGGCAATGGCGTTGATTGCACTGCACCCTGTTTACCGTTTTCGTGATGCTAGGCTTAATTCATCAGCTGAGTATCAACATTTTACAACTCTGCCGTTGTTAGTGGATCCGAAACTCAATCGTGAAATTCAATCCACGTTGCGCTTACTTCAACGTTATTTTATCAATCGTGCGATGGCAACAGAATTAATGCAAGATACCACCGCACTTTGGAATGATGTGAAATCGCTTTGCCTGAAATTGCGTGAAAAACAGCATCATTCATTGCGCCATATTTTATTCAAACAATTAACCCAATTATTTGTTTCTGTCAATGAATTACGCGATGTTCACAGCCTGCGGCCAATTATTTTATTTGAAGATCCCGATGCCCGTTTGCATCCAAGAATGGTGGCAATGATGTGGGAGCTAGTCAGTTATTTACCAATCCAACGGATTACCACCACGAATTCGGTGGAATTACTGTCACAAATCCCTTTGCAGTCCATTTGCCGTCTAGTGAGAAATGTAGAGCGTACCCAAGCCTTTCAGCTTTCACATCAATTAAATAAAGAAGAATTACGCCGTTTGAGCTTTCATATTCGGCATAATCGTAGCCTTGCATTATTTTCTCGAATGTGGCTGTTGGTGGAGGGCGAAACAGAAGTTTGGATTTTAACTGAATTGGCAGAATTGCTTGATATTGATCTTGCGATGGAGGGCATCAGAATCGTGGAATTCGCCCAGTGTGGTTTGCGTCCTTTGATTCATTATGCCAAAGCAATGGGAATTGAGTGGTATGTGCTGACTGATGGTGATGAAGCAGGAAAAAAATATTCTGCAACGGCGAAAAGTTTGCTCAACGATAACGAACCGCCAGCAATGCGGCTCACTTATTTGCCAAAGAAAGACATTGAGCATTTTTTCTATTATGCCGGTTTTGAACAAACCTTTATTCGATTGGCGCGCTGGCAAGATCATTCGCAGAAATATTTGCCTCATCGCATTATTCAACGTGCTATACAACGCACATCAAAGCCCGATCTTGCAGTGGCGTTATCCAACGAGATAAAACAGCGTGGGGTAGCGTCCATTCCGCGTTTGTTTAAACAGCTTTTCACTCGTGTTTTAATTTTAGCGCGTTCATCTTAAAAAATCGTCTAAACTCGAACAAACCAAGTGATAGAGAAAAAATGACGGAAAAAAGAAAAAATAAGCGGCAATTAATGCCGCTTGTTTCGCTGATTTAGGCTAAACGGGGATTTTAATTTCCCGAACTTTCATCGTAAATCCGTCAATGAGCAATAATCGCCCACACAAATTCTCTCCCATTTTCAACCGCACTTTGATCGCTTCAAGGGCTTGCATTGAGCCAACAATACCCACCATTGGCGCAAGCACGCCTGTTTCTACACAGCTTAATGGGGCATTGCCAAAAAGCTGACTGAGCTGGCGATAGGTGGGGGTGTTTTCTTCATAAGTGAACACAGAAATTTGCCCCTCCATACGGATTGCTGCACCAGAAATGAGTGGTATTTTGCGTTGTTCACAACAACGATCTAGCTGATTGCGCGTTTCCACATTATCGGTACAATCTAGCACCACATCAACGCGTGCTAATAATGCGAGTAGGGCATCATCATCTAACTGTTGATTGATGGCTTCCAGTGCAACGTGCGGATTTAAACGCTGTAAACTGAGCTTGGCGGATTCCACTTTGGGCATTGCTAGACGGCTATCATCGTGCAACACTTGGCGCTGTAAGTTAGACAAAGAAACGGTATCAAAATCTACTAAAATTAATTTGCCAACGCCTGCCACGGCTAAATATTGGCTCGCCGCACAGCCTAAACCGCCCAAGCCGATTATCAGCATTGTGCTGTCTTTTAGGGTTTCTTGTCCGTCAAAATCAATGGCTTTCAGCACAATTTGGCGATTGTAACGCAGCTCTTCTTCAGCAGTGAGTTCGATCATAATCAACCTAATAATTCATTAACCTAATAATTCATTGAAAGGTTCAATGGTAACCATTTCCCCCGCTTGCACATTGCCACGCTCTGCTTCTAATACAATAAAACAGTTGCTTTCAATGAAAGCACTAAAGAGATGAGAACCTTGGAAACCTATGGCTTTCACTTCAAGTTGTCCTTGCTCATTGACCCAATAAAAACCACGTTGAAAATCTTTGCGACCTACGCCTTTTTTCAGATTTTCACTTGCGATTGCCTTAAGCTGTTGTGGTGCTTGCCATTGGCTGTAACCACTAAGTTTGGCAATAGCAGGTTGCACCAGCTGATAAAAGGTGACCAAGGCGGACACAGGATTGCCCGGCAAGCCACAGAACCACGCCTTTTCTAATTTACCAAACGCGAAAGGTTTCCCCGGTTTCATCGCAATTTTCCAGAAATTCACCGTACCCAGTTTTTCTAAAATCGTCTTGGTGAAATCCGCTTCCCCCACCGAAACGCCACCACTGGTGATCACTAAATCCGCCTGTTCTTGCGCTTGCAAAAAGGCTTTTTCAAATAGCGCTTCATCATCAGGCAGAATGCCGAAATCTAAAATTTCACAAGGTAATTTTTCTAATAATAATTTCACCGTAAAGCGATTAGTATCGTAAATTTTACCGTGGCTCAAAGGCTCGCCCACCGGAACTAATTCATCGCCCGTAGATAAAATCGCTACTTTCAAATGCGGAAACACAGGCACTTCTGCAATGCCTAAGGAAGCAAGCAAGGGCAAGGAAAGTGCGGTAAGTTTTTCGCCCGTTTTTAGCACTACGTCCCCTTGTTTTACATCTTCCCCCGTACGACGAATATTTTGCCCCAATTTTGGCATTTCGTCGAAAGTAACCGTGCCGTCTTCATTAAGTTGCACATTTTCTTGCATCACCACCGCGTCAGCACCAGCTGGGATCATCGCGCCAGTCATAATTCGCACCGCACTTTGTGGCAACCATTCGCCATTAAAAGGATTGCCGGCAAAGGCTTTGCCCGCAACCCTTAGTGTCGGCGATTGGGCAAGATCGGCAAGACGCACCGCATAACCGTCCATCGCAGAATTATCAAAAGAAGGTACGTTAATAGGTGAGATAATATCTGCCGCACAAATGCGTTGGCTCGCCTGCGAAAGTGGCAAGGTTTCCGTTTGCTGTGGCGTAGGAAGCTGTGTCAACATTCCACTCAAAGCTTGTTCAATACTTAGCATAACTATTCCTTTTTCAATCAAGAGTTATGTTCTATTCTACAAGAAAGTGCGGTGATTTTTATAGAATTTTTCATATTGAACCGCTATCTTTCTCATTTTATTATTGTTTTAGAGTCTGATAGAATAAGCCAATTTAAAATTTGGAGAGTAGTGAATGAATAAGATTTCCTCTGAGGCGGAGAAAGTCCGTCAGGCATTAGTGAGCAAAGGGATTGAAACCCCAATGGTGAATATGCAGCTGACAAAATCACAGCGTCGAGAAGGCATTGAGCAACATATGCGCGAAGTGATGAAGTTGATTGGTCTGGATTTGCGTGATGATAGCCTTGAGGAAACGCCAATTCGTTTAGCAAAAATGTTCGTTGATGAAATTTTTAGCGGGCTAGATTATGCCAATTTCCCGAAAATCACTAACATTGAAAATCGAATGAAAGTGAGCGAAATGGTATTGGTGAATGATGTGACCTTAACCAGCACTTGTGAGCATCATTTTGTGACCATTGATGGAATGGTGTCGGTAGCTTATTATCCGAAAAAATGGGTGATCGGGTTATCAAAAATCAATCGCGTGGTGGCGTTTTTTGCCCAACGTCCACAGGTACAAGAGCGTTTGACTGAACAGATTTTATTGGCTTTCCAAACGATTTTAGAAACAGAAGATGTGGCGGTTTATGTGAAAGCCACCCATTTTTGTGTGAAATGTCGCGGGATTAAGGATACAAATAGTTACACGGTAACCTCTGCATTTGGTGGCGTATTCCTTGACGATCGTGAAACCAGAAAAGAGTTTCTCACACTTATAAATAAATAGTTTAATCAATAGGTTAGATGGAAAACAGGGCTGATCTTAGCCCTGTTTTTTATTTACTTATCCAGTTCTTCAATCAGATCATCAATCGCTTTGCATAATAAGGTGCGATCGTGGCGGTAGCTAATGTCGTCAGCACGCAAGCGTCTAGCAATGATTTTTAGCTGAGGATCACTATTTTCTGGCATCAAGCCGTTTTGTACAATAGCGCCGTCAATAATCTTTTTCCCTACGGTTTCGTTAATCCAATTTATTCGATCTTGTAAAGAAAGCGCTGCGGACGGGCTATGTTCAATACCAAGATTATCAATGAAAATTTTCTTCGCTTGGCTGTTTTTTAATGCTTCGATAATTTCGGGTAATAAAATAGGTGGCATTATGCTGGTGAGAAAACTGCCTGGGCCAAATAAAATCACTTCAGCTTGTTGAATGGCACAAATGGCTTCGTGCGTTGCACTAACAAGGGGAACAAGGAAAATAGCCTTAGGCAGTTCGCTTAGCTCATCAATTTCCACTTCACCCACTACGCTAGAGCCAGAAGGTAAGGAAGCGGCAAGATGCACAGCACTTTCTGACATCGGTACAATAAAAGATTTTACGCGCAATAAATCACGGATTAAATTTACCCCTTCTGTGGGACGAATTTGCATATTTTCTAACGCTTTTAGCATTAAATTGCCGAGATTATGCCCTGCGAGTTCCCCGCTGTTGGCGGAAAAACGGTATTCAAATAGCGCAGAAGCGGTACTCGGTTCAGTGATAATCTGGTTAAGACAATTACGCAAATCGCCCCACGCAATGCCACCTTGTTGTTTCCGAATTCTGCCTGTAGAACTACCGTTGTCAGTGGTGGTGACAATACCCGTTAAGCGTTCTTTCATAAAACTGAGTGCAGACATTACGCGTCCAAGCCCGTGTCCGCCGCCAATAGCCACAATGTGATTTATCTTATCTAAATTTTCGTGCCGACTGTGTGGCGTTAAATCACTCATTGTTTTTCCTTTAAAATGTGAGCGTTATAAGAGAATTAGAGTTAAGTATAAACAAATTTGCTTAAAAGTGCGGTAGAAATTTTATGCATATTCGTTATATATAATTTTATATAATTGATTTATAAGTAAAATATTGTATTTTTTTGATATAAATCCCATTCTAGGTATGGCTAAATTGTCGTTAAGCCCTTAAAATAGGAAAAATTATTCGCATAACTCCGAGCTTGTTCGCCTACGTTTTGTTTACTGCAAAATAGGGTGGCAATGCCAGCAATGCTTTATTGTATTGCTCAGGGATACGTTGGAAACGGCTTATCCTCTCCATTTTAGAAAGGTGTCTAATGCAAAGCATTCCTATACAAATTCCTGTAAAACAGGTGGGGAAAACACGTCTTATTGATGGGTTTGCCCGCCAATATTTTTATTTGCGACTATCCATTACGGATATGTGCAATTTCCGTTGTAACTATTGTTTGCCCAATGGTTATCAGCCAGAACCCAATAAACCGAGCTTTCTTGCCCAAAGTGAAATTGTTCGTTTGGTGCGTGCCTTTGCCCATCTTGGTACGCAGAAAATTCGTATCACGGGTGGTGAGCCTACTTTGCGTAAGGATTTTCTTTCTATCGTAGAAAATATTCAGCAAATTGAAGGCATCAAGCAAATTGCCTTGACCACCAATGGTTACCGTATGGCGAAAGACATTGCCGCGTGGAAACAAGCAGGGATCACTTCCGTTAATGTAAGCGTGGATAGCCTTGATGCAAAAATGTTTCAACGCATCACGGGGGTGGATAAGTTTGCTGAAATTATGCAGGGCATTGATCGTGCCTTTGAAGAGGGGTATCAAAAAGTTAAAGTCAATGCAGTGCTGATGAAAAATCTCAATGATCAGGAATTTGGTGGCTTTTTAAATTGGATAAAAGATCGCCCGATTCAAATGCGCTTTATTGAGTTAATGCAGACAGGTGAAATGGACCATTTTTTCCAACGTTATCATCTATCAGGGCAACTTTTAGCAGAAAAATTACTGGCTTTAGGTTGGCAATTGCAACAGCGCGGTTATTTAGATGGCCCAGCCAAAGTGTTTAAACACCCAGATTATCAAGGTGAAATTGGCTTAATTATGCCTTATGAAAAAAACTTCTGCGCCAGTTGTAATCGTCTGCGGGTTTCTGCAAAGGGGAAACTTCATCTCTGTTTATTTGGTGAAGAGGGTATCGAATTGCGCGATTTGTTACAAGATGACAATCAGCAATCTCTTTTAGAATCACGCATTTTCTCCGCATTACAAGGCAAGCGAGAGCATCACTTTTTACATAATGGTGATAGCGGTGTGCGTAATCACCTTGCCAGCATTGGCGGTTAATCAAGGAATCATAATGACCACATTTACTCATATTAATAACAATGGCGAAGCCAATATGGTGGACGTTTCGGGTAAGCAAGAAACGGTGCGTGAAGCAAGAGCAGAAGCATTGGTTACAATGTCACAATCTACCTTGCAAATGATTTTATCAGGGCAACATCACAAAGGTGATGTGTTTGCTACCGCACGTATTGCAGGCATTCAGGCCGCCAAACGCACTTGGGATTTAATTCCCTTATGCCATCCATTATTGCTTTCAAAAGTGGAAGTCTCCTTAACGGCGTTGCCTGAAACTAATCAGGTGCGAATTGAAAGTCTATGCAAATTAACAGGCAAAACAGGCGTGGAAATGGAAGCGCTTACCGCCGCAAGCGTGGCAGCCTTAACCATTTATGATATGTGTAAGGCAGTGCAGAAAGATATAGTGATTGAACATATTCGCCTTTTAGAAAAGAGCGGTGGAAAATCTGGTCATTTTTTAGCAGGAAAAACAGAATGATTAAAGTACTATTTTTTGCCCAAACACGCGAGCTAATTGGTGTTGATGAAATTGAAATCTCAGGTCAGTTTGCCAATGCAGAAGCACTACGCCAACATTTAAGCACCAAAGGGGAGAAATGGGCATTGGCGTTAGATAAAGAAAAGCTTTTGGTTGCCATTAACCAAACCTTGGCTAGCCTTGACAGTGCGGTGCAAAATGGCGATGAAATTGCCTTTTTCCCACCTGTTACAGGAGGATAAAATGACAGAAATTCAAATTGCGGTACAAACTGCCAATTTTGATCAAAATGCAGTTTATCGTTGGGTTTCAGCACCGAATAGTGTCGGCGCTGCCGTGGTTTTCGTGGGAAAAGTGCGCGAAATGAATTTGGGCGATAGCGTATCCAGTTTATTTTTAGAACATTATCCTGCAATGACAGAAAAAGCGCTGCGTGAAATTGTTGACGAAGCTTGCACACGTTGGCACTTGTTACGCGTTGCGGTAATTCATCGCGTGGGCTTGCTGCATACAGGCGATGAAATTGTGCTAGTCGCAGTGAGTTCTCCCCATCGTGGTGAGGCTTATCAAGCCAATGAATTTATTATGGATTTTCTCAAAAGTAAAGCACCATTTTGGAAAAAAGAGCAGACAGAACGAGGTGAGCGTTGGATAGAACATCGAGAAAGCGATCAGCAAGCGATAGGTAGATGGAATCGTTAATATGATTGTTTTTCAATAAGACATTGTTCTGTTTTCTATCTGAACAAAGTTATCCACAACATATTCAATAACATCTGTGACATTTTGTTGTGGATATTACTTATAGCATATTAAATTAATTGTGATTTATTAGGTGAGATTTTTGTATAAAATGTTGCTTTGCTATATCAGGAAAATCAGTAAAGAAACCATTTGCACCAGCATTTACTAAAGCGTCTAGTAGATCTGTCATTGAACTCACATAGTGAGGCAACGCATCTTTTCTTATGGTATAAGTATGCACATTTAATCCTGATTTTCTAGCTAATATCCCCAATTTGCTAGGAACAATGTGCTGATATGATGAACTTTTAGTGTCAATTAGCATGCTATATTCAGGACTAATGCCATCAACATACATACTTATTTCCTGCATTGCATCATTCTCGAATACCCAATTATAATCATAATTTACCCACTCTCCCGTTGGATCTTTTACTTGTGTTTCTTCCCATTCATTGTATGCAATTAAAAAATGTAGAGGCAAGTTGATGGAAAGCTCAGGCATTAATTGTGTTTTTATACGACATAATTCTGGATAATCAATGTTTCTACAATTACATTATCTGTAAAAACTCAAACTTGAAAACCCACCGCACTTTTTTATTTCAATGTCAAAATATTCACGTCATCATTCACGCGAATAACCCCCGTATTCAATGGAATTAAATTAATACCGAAAAGTGGTGCGCCTTGTTCGTTGCGGTTGAGTTTTTTCAGCGTGCGGAAAGGTTCCATTTTCGGATCAGTTTGGTTGGTAGTAGGGTTGCGAGTGGTGAGAACGCAGCGTTCGCAAGGTTTGCTGTGTAAGAATTTGACTTCACCGATTTGAATTTCAGCCCATTGCTGTTCTTCAAAAGGGGCGATCCCGTCAATAATTAAATTGGGGCGGAATTGCAGCGGTGAAATTGGGCTTGGGCAAGCTTGCTGTACTGCGTTAAAAGACGCTTCAGTGGTGAGCAAAAGTGGGTAGCCATCTGCAAAAGAAAGCGGTTGGTCGGGGGAGTGTTTAATTTTGCGTTGCGTGTGTTCGCCTGTCCAACGCAATTGCACGGCACGGCCTATTTTTTCGCTAAACCATTGATTAATTTGTTGCGGTGCAAGCAATGAGTTAAATTTATTCCCCCACACTTCACAGACTTGGCTTTGCTGAAAATCCGTATATTGAATTTGAATGGCTGAACCGTCTTGGTGCTGGATATATAAACCAAGCGCTGTCGGTAACGCGTGGAAGTGATAAAGTGCCGCATCTTTGCGTGCCGTAATAAATGTGCCGTCTAATTCTGTGAGCATAAAGGTGCGATCAAAATTCAGCCCTTGCGGTTGAACCACGGCTTGCGCCACTTCATAGTTCTGCGTGGATTTGATGGGGTATAAGTAAATATGTTGTAATTTCATTGCTTAATTCTCATAAAGTTGGCTGTAAAGGGCATTTTCAAAACGTACTAAGGGTGCGCGTTTGGTTTTGTTTTCTAGATCACCTGTGGAATAACCGTTAATAAATTGTACGAAAGCAAGAGGTTCGCCTTTCGCATTTTTCATAAAGCCCGCTAGGTTATAAACTCCTTTTAACGCGCCTGTTTTTGCGGAAATATTTTGCGCTAACGGCGGATTGATCATCGAACCGCGTCCGCTTAATGTGCCATCTACCCCCGCAATAGGAAAGCTGTCTAATAAATGCAGTTGTGCTTCGTGATTGGCAATATATTCAAGGGCTTGCAACATAATATCGGCAGAAATTAAGTTGTGGCGTGAAAGTCCAGAACCATCGGCGATAACGCTATTATCAAATTTTATACCTGCTTGAGCTTGCAAAATTTGACGCATTGCTTTTGCAGAAAGTTGAAAGGATGCTGGGCGCTTGTAATAGTGATAACCGATGGTGCGAAAGAGTGCATCGGCAATTTGATTATCCGATTTTTTCATCATTTTTTTGATCAAATCTGGCAGCGGTTTAGACAAATGTTGCGCCAAAATTTGCCCTTTTTGTGCTGTGCGCGGCTGTTGGATTTTACCGTTAAATGCAATGCCAAGGCGGTTTAATTGACGTTGAATAATTGCTGCCGCATAAGCATTAGGATCTTGCACAGCAAAACTGAGTGCAAAAGGTTTGCTTTGACGAGCAAGGCAGCCTTTAATCTGATAGCGATTGTTGTCGTGCAGCACGGCATCAAGCTGGCAATAAGGCGCTTCTTCTTTGCTTGCCACACGCACTTGGCCGAACACTTGCACGGGATATTGCGCAGGCACATTGAATTTCACCAGTTCGCCCGCAGGCAAATTGGCATCAAGATCCACATAAAAACAGTTGTGATTGATATTCACCGCTGCAGGGGGCGAATTAAAGCACATTGACAAATCATTCCAAATCCAACCTAAGCCACGATCGTGTCCTGTAAACACGGAAGTATCTAAAATAAGATCACCTGTAATGCGCTGAATACCTTGCTGTTTTAATTGGGCAAGTAGCTGATAAAGTTGATCACTGCTTAAATCTGGATCGCCAGTAAACTTGGCAATTAAGTTACCACGTAACTCACCATTTTGAATATTACCTTGGCGTAGCAGGCTTGTTTCAAAATGAAATTCATCGCCAAGAGTCAGTTTGGCAGCAAGCGCAGTAAATACTTTCTGTGTACTTGCAGGAAGCATAAAGGTCTGTGGGTTAAGAGCGGTGAGAATTTCTTGCGTTTTTAAGTTTTTTGCCACAAAAGAAAGGCTAGTTCCTGTAGGAAGTTGCGCGCTAAGTTGTGTAATATCCACTTTTGCAACGCTATATGGGGTATTGAAAGCAAAGGAAATCGCGGATACAAAAGTCAGTAGTTTTGATGATAATTTGTACATAACTAATCAAGATAGTTGCTATTTTTTTTTAGAAAAACAATAATAGTACCGAATATCGCGAGAGTAAAATTATTTCTCGTATAAAATGGGTAATAACGTGGTTTACGTTGAAATTATATTTTTGAACTACGGTAAAGTGTTGCTTTACCGTAGTTCTGTTTTTACTAATAAAGGAACAAGGATTAACAATGCAACAAATTCCAATGACGGTACGCGGTGCAGCGCAATTAAGAGAAGAGTTAGATTTTTTAAAGAATGTTCGTCGCCCAGAAATTATTAAAGCTATTGCAGAAGCACGTGAACACGGTGATTTAAAAGAAAATGCAGAATATCACGCAGCACGTGAGCAACAAGGCTTTTGCGAAGGGCGTATTCAAGAAATTGAAGGGAAATTAGCCAACAGCCAAATCATTGATGTGACGAAAATGCCAAATAACGGTAAAGTAATTTTTGGTGCAACTGTGATGCTGGTGAATGTAAATACGGACGAACAAGTTACCTATCAAATCGTAGGTGATGATGAAGCCGATATTAAGCAAGGCTTAATTTCGGTAAATTCGCCTATTGCTCGTGGCTTAATTGGTAAAGAGGTAGACGACAGCGTAACCATCTCCACTCCGGGGGGGACGGTTGAATTTGATATTATTGAAGTAGAATATAAATAATTAGGTAGCCCCTTTCATAAGGGGCTTTTTATTGGTTATTGAGCCATATTTTCTACAGTTTTAAGAAAGCCTTGTGCGGTAGCAAAAGCATCACTTTTTCCTTGTGCACGCATAATCATATCTGACATTTCCCGAAATGCGCCTTGACCACCGTGGCGTTGTAGCACATAGTCAGCACAATCTTGCACATAATCCATCGCATCACCTACGGCAAAGGATAATCCACACACTGCAAAAGCAGGTAGATCCACGCTATCATCACCGATAAATGCGGTTTCTTCAGGGCTTACGCCAGCTTGTTTCATTAATTCAAAACAGGCGCTTTCTTTTTCTAATTTGCCTAAAAAAAACAACTTAATTCCAAGATCGGCAATGCGTTTGCGTAAAATAGAGGAATCTCGTCCTGAAAGCACAGCAACTTGCACGCCATTTTCTATTAACATACGAATGCCCAATCCATCACGAACGTGGAAACTTTTGAACACTTCACCGTTGGCGTCATAGTGGAGTAAACCGTCTGTGAGCACACCATCCACATCGGTGATCACGAGTTTAATATTTTGTAATTGTTCGTTTGAAATCATAGTATTAGCTCGAAAATTCAATTAAACCCACCACGTTTTTAGCGTCATCTAATACGATTAATGAATGAATTTTGTTTTCTTTCATAAAGTTTTCTGCTTCCGCTAAATAGCAATTTGCATTGATGGTTTTAGGTTGAGAGGTCATCAGTTCTTGCGCGCTTTTGCTTAACGTGTCCGCCCCATTGCGGGTAAGTGTTCGGCGAATATCACCATCGGTGATAATGCCTTTTAATTCCGTGCCTTGCATAACAATCGCCACGCCCATACGCCCTTCATTCATAATGGTTAAACAATCCGTAAAGGAAGTAGTGGGTTGTGCGATAGGCAATTTCGTTTGCATTTGATCTTTCACGCGGGATAACAAGCGTTTGCCTAAACTTCCCCCCGGGTGATATTTCGCAAAATCTTCAGGTTGGAAATTTCTTGCCGTAATCAGTGCTACGGCAAGAGCATCGCTCAATGCAAGGGTAACCAGTGCAGAGGTGGTGGGGGCAAGGTTATTCGGGCAAACTTCCCGTTCCACGGTAATATCCAGCACATAGTCGGCGTGTTTTGCAAGGGTAGATTGCTTATTACTGGTTAAGGCAATGATTTTATTACCAAAATTCTTTAAACTCGGAATGAGTTTATTCACATCATCGGTTTCACCGCTGTATGAAATCAGCATTACAATATCAATAGGCTTGAGCATTCCCAAATCGCCGTGAAAGGCTTCTGTCGGGTGCAGGAAAAAACTTGGCGTACCGGTGGAAGCAAAGGTTGCCACCATTTTCTTACCGATCAGACCTGATTTACCAATTCCTCCCACCACTAAACGCCCTTCGCAATTTAGAATTAATTCCACCACTTGGTTAAATTGTTCATCTAAACGCTGGCTCAGTTGTAGCAAGGCTTTTTGTTCCACCGCAAGGGTGTTTTGTGCGATTTTGAGATAATCCATTGTTGCCCTTTTCATATTCAGCAAAAGTACGATTATTTTAACGTAAGTTTTTTACGAACTCTAGCAATCATTTTATCCGAGTTTTCTTGCATTTCCTTGATATTCCGCTATACTTCCGTCCTGAGTTAGCCAAACAATCGCTGGTTTATTGAAGCCCTAAACCGTTTGTATAAACGACCTAGTGGGACAAATAGACGAGAGGAAAGTCCGGGCTACATAGGGCAGAGTGCCAGATAACGTCTGGGAGGCGAAAGCCTACGACAAGTGCAGCAGAGAGCAGACCGCCGATGGCTCGTTTGAGATCAGGTAAGGGTGAAAGGGTGCGGTAAGAGCGCACCGTGTGAGTGGTAACATTTCACAGCAGGGTAAACTCCACTCGTAGCAAGACCAAATAGGAACTCAATGAGTGGCCCGCTCAGAGTTCGGGTAGGTTGCTTGAGCGTTTGTGCGAACAAACGCCTAGATGAATGATTGTTCAACGACAGAACCCGGCTTATCGACTAACTCAATGAATAAAATAGCCTCCATTTTTGGAGGCTTTATTTTTATTACAAAGGTTATCGCAAAAGTGCGGTTTATTTTTTCAATAAATCTTTTAACCCTTCTTTCATTGCCGACATTTGATGCTCATAAGCGGCTTTGCTTTCTCGCTCATCAATCATATAAGTGATGGTTTCAGAAAGGGTCATTTTCATTTTTTTAGCATATCTTGATAAGCGCAACCAGACAGAATATTCCAAATCAATAGATTTTTTCTTGGTAGTTTGTTTTTCTGCATTGAAAAAACGCTTACGCCGTGCACGAATCGCTTGGTCTAATTTCACCACTAAATTAGGCGAGAGATGCGTGTTCACCCATTCTTCTGTTTCCGCTGCATTATTTTGTGCGGCAATTAAACGGCGTACCATTTCTTGCTGTAAACTACGTTCTTCATAGCGCGTAATTTGCTCCCCTTCACGGGCTTTTTTGGTTAAATAGAGCCATTTCCAGTGCGCTTCTTGATTTTCTAGCTTTTGGTATTTCATCGTATTTCCTCAGACTCCGTTACGGGGTAACTCTGTATAAGTTTACGCTGTTCCGATTTTTTTCGCTAGTAAATTTTGTTTTGGGTAATAAATTCGTCTAATCGTAATATTTTTTTAGCGATATTTATGAAGTGCGGTGAAATTTCACCACACTTTTTCAAGCAAATTGATAAGGAATAATATGGCTTAAATCTTCGTTAATGATTGAACGAGTTTGTTCTGTGTCATAATGTGATTGCATATTAAGCCAGCTTTGTGCATCTGTACCAAAGAATGTTGCCAAACGCAATGCGGTATCGGGGGTAATGGAACGTTTACCTTTGACAATTTCATTAATTCTGCGAGGTGGGACAGAAATCGCTTTTGCCAGTGCGTATTGGCTAATGCCAAGTGGTTTTAGCCAATCTTCTAATAAAATCTCTCCGGGGTGGGATAGGGGAATTTCTCTAATCATAATCAGTAATCCTTAATTTAGTGATAATCCACAATTTCAACATCAGTGGCATGTCCATTTAACCAAGTAAAACAAATCCGCCACTGATCGTTAATTCGAATGCTGTATTGCCCTTTTCGATCACCAGAAAGCTGTTCTAAATGATTCCCTGGAGGAATTTTTAAAAAGTTAAGCTCTGTTGCCGCATTGAGTTGTTGAAGTTTTCGCATTGCGACTTTTTCAAATGGGATAAAACGCCGTATTCGTTTACCTTCAAAAAATGCTTGGGTTTCTTTACAGGAAAAATGGGTAATCATAAATAATAACGCCTTTCGTTAATACCACGTAATGGTAACGGATCACGTTATTAAATGCAAGGCATAAATATACAAAATAATCCCATTATGCGATAATCCACCTTTTCAACCATTACCCAAAGAGAGCCACACACTTTGCCTGCGTTATTTAATCAAGTTTTATCTTGGCAGAATTTACGTCCTGAGTTAGCAGGGCAAGCAGATTTTTCGCAATCTATTGATTTTTTTGACCTACAATCGCGCGCCCGTGGGAGCGTTTCGCAATTCTTGCAAAATTCTGACCGCACTTTACTGGTACTAAAAGCTGATCAGCAAGGGGAATATGCGGTGCTGCTGGAAAAATTCATCAGCCAATTCCAACCACAAGCGTTGCTCTTGCAAGGTGTGCATTATCATATTGAGCAAGGTTCTGAGCAAACATTGCCTAAAGTTACGCTGCAAAATGCGGCTAGAGTGGAAGATAATTTTGCGGCGAAAAAACAAGTGGCGAGTGCGATCTATTATGATCAACAACGATTATTCGGTAGTGTCCGTTCAAATGGCCAACAGATTGAACTGCAAAGTGGTTTAGTGCATCAGTTAAACGGTGGTGTGCTGATTTTAAGTGTAGCGCCTTTATTAACGCAGGTGGGCTTGTGGGAACGCTTAAAGCAGCTTTTGAGTGAACAGCATTTCCATTGGCAATCTTTACATCCTTATAAACCGCTGCCTTGCGATATTCCCAGTTACGATCTGACATTAAAAGTCATTTTATTGGGGGATCGCACCCAACTGGCACTATTAGAAGAATTAGATGAAAGCCTCTATCAGCTTGCCGATTACAGCGAAATTGAAAGCTATTTTTCCCTTGATGATGAGCAAGCGCAGCAGCAATGGCAAGGTTATGTGCAATCTTATGCGAAACAGCTTGGTATTCAGCTCACCGCAGAAGGAATGAATCGACTCTATCAGCTTTTGGTGCGAGAAAGCGAAGATCGTCATTGTATTAATATTTCGCCGTTAAAGCTAAAAGAGATATTGAGCAACACGCGTACGTTGGTGCAGTGCAATGAATTAAGTGCGGTGCAATTTGAGCAATATTTTCAAGCCAAACAGCAACAGCAAGGCTTTTTGCAACAGCAAACTTATGCAGATATTCTGCACGAACAAATTTATGTGGCAACCCAAGGCGAAGCGGTGGGGCAAATTAATGGGCTTTCAGTGATTGAATACCCAGGCAGCCCAATTTCCTTTGGTGAGCCATCACGGATTAGTTGTATTGTTCAGCTTGGCGAAGGGGAAGTGATTGATGTAGAACGCAAAAATGAGCTGGCAGGTAATATTCATAGCAAAGGCACAATGATTGCTGAAGTGTGTTTAGCGAATATTTTAGATTTGCCTACCCAATTGCCGTTTTCCGCGTCTATTGTGTTTGAGCAATCTTATAGTGAAATTGACGGCGACAGTGCATCACTTGCGTGTTTTTGCGTGTTAGTCAGTGCCTTAGCATTGCAACCGCTACCGCAATCCATTGCCATTACAGGTGCAATTGACCAATTTGGACTAGTGCATTCCGTAGGTGGCGTAAATCAAAAAATTGAAGGCTTTTTTGCTATTTGTGAAAAACGCGGTTTAACGGGCAATCAAGGCGTGATCGTGCCTTCTGCGGTGTTAAATCAGCTGAGTTTATCGGAACAGGTGATAAGTGCGGTGAAAAATCAGCAATTTTCCATCTGGGCGGTAGATGATGTTTTCCAAGCCTGCGAGATTCTCTTTAAACGGCATTTATTAGTCGAAGAAGATAGCACTTACAACGAAAACACTTATCCTTTAAGTGAGCTTATCCATCAAAGGCTGAGTACCCATTCTGAACAACATAAAAAGTTTTTTTTGCATAGATTATTGAGTTGGAAAGGTTAGAAGAATAGGTTGCTTCATAACTTATGAAATTCATTTTGATAAGGTATTGCTTTAATAATTCGGGAGATTAAAATGATTTAAAGATTAGTCTGATAAATTTAAAATCTATATTGGAATAGGAGAAAAATATGAATACTATTTTCAAAGTCATTTGGAGCCATTCCACGCAGTCATTTGTGGTGACATCTGAACTTACCAAAGAGATAACAAAATCAAGCTCTCACTCCTCAGTCAGCGTGCTTAATCGAACTCGTATTGGCATAGCTTTGAGTTTGGGACTTTGCTCAAATGTTGTTATGGCAAATCCGCCAGTGATAGGAACAGGCAACACCTGTGTCGTTGACGGTATAACAATTGCATGTGCTGACGGTGCAAAAGCTGTAACAGCAGGTTCAATTGCTATTGGTGAAAGAGCTATTGCAGGCATGGCAGATACTGGAGGTATGAGCAATCAAAAATCTATAGCAATAGGTTCAAATGCACAAGCTAAAGCACAGGATAGTATTGCACAAGGTACTGGTGCAATAGCACATGACGATAAAGCGATTGCAATTGGTAATGATGCGGTAGCAGGGCATAATGGTCCAGCATTAGGTTGGTGGAAATACCTGACTAATCCAGAAACAAATGCATTATTTCAAAGTCAACAAGAGTTAGAAGATTATCTCGCAAAAGTAGGTGATAATAAAGAAGATGTGATCTATAAACAAATGCATGGATTTGAGTCTATTGCTGTTGGAAATAGCGCGCGTTCTATAGGTTCTCGTACTGTGGCTATTGGGAGAGGAGCTGAAGCTACTATTCGAGCTTGGAACTCTGTAGTTATTGGGGATAAAGCTTCTTCAAATGGACCAGATGCGGTGATTATTGGACGTGAAGCCAATGGTAATATTAATAGTCGTGACAGTGTCGCTATTGGTACAGGCAGCAGAATCTTGAATTTTGGCTCTGTTGCAATTGGTTCCCAAGCTGTTGGAGGTAGTATTTTCTCAACTGCAGTTGGAGCACAGAGTTCTGCAAATGAAATTGGTGCGGCCTCATTTGGTGCATTTGCCAGAGCTGATGCATGGTATTCTAACGCATTGGGTAGTCAAAGTAGAACATTAGCTTATTCTAGTGTTGCCTTAGTCAAGGTTCTGTTGCAGATCGTGTTGGTTTTGCTATCGCGAATGATTCAAGTAAAGAAAATATGCCTGAGGCAGTATCTAATCCTATTTTAGGTATATCAGAAGCGCCTAAATCATCAGGAAAAGTGAAGTTTGCTGATCAAGTTTATGTCCTTAATAATGTAAATGAGGCTGACAAAATTGCTGTTCAAAAAACCGTTAAAAGACGTCATGATTTAGCTCATACAGGGGCGGTTTCCGTAGGTAGTGATAGTGCTACTCGTCAAATTATTAATGTCGCAGCAGGTTCGATCGACACTGATGCTGTTAATGTAGCACAGTTAAAAGCGGTTGCGAATACAGGCATAAAATATGCGGGTGACAAACTAGATCCAAGTATTGAGCAAAACGGAGGAAACCCAATTAACGAGTTTGTGCGAGTGCTAGGTCAACGAACTAATGTGAAAGGGGAAGCGAAAGGCGAGTTAAGCGATGAAAATATTGGTGTGCTCTCCAACGGTACAGATACCTTAACGGTAAAACTTGCTAAACAACTTAAAAGCTTAGATAGCATAACTTTTGGTGATGTTATTCCACAAACAGGTAAGCCAACTGTCCCAGATAAAACTGTTGTTGTAAGTAAAAATGGTATTAATGCGGGCAATAAATCAATTACTAATATCGCAGGAAATTTAAACGGTGCAAAAACTGCTCCAAGTGTGGATGATGTGAATAAAATGCAAAATAATGCTGCAACAGTGGGCGATCTGTTAAATGTGGGTTGGAGTTTGCAGAATAACGGTAGAGAGAAAGATTTTATAAAGCCATATGATACAGTAAACTTTTCCAACGGTGCTAATACGTTAGCAGTGGTAGATCCTATTAGTGAGTTGCAAGATAATGTGCGCATTAATTTAACTGGCTTACCAATAGCCTATACTGATGTTGAAGGCCACTTATTAGTGAAAGTGGGTGATAAATTCTATAAAGTAGAAGATGTCACTGATGGCAAAGTGAACGCTGGAAAAGAAAATGCTGATGCTGAACCTGTTAGTATAACCTTAGTAAACAAAGATAATATCGCTAAGCCACAAACATTAGATAATGTGAAAAGTGCGATCAATCCTGATGGCAATAAAACTGGTGGTGACTTCACTAAAGCATTAGACCAAGCAGCGGAAAATTCTCCAAACAAAGCTGTGAATGTATCTGACTTGAAAAATGTGTCTGATAATATCAAAAATTTATCTAACAGTATTAAAAATACCAGTAATGGCGGAGGTTTTGGATTGAAAGATGATGATGGCAAAGAAGTCAAACAAGATCTTGGTACGACTATTGAGGTGTTGGGTAAAGATGGAGTTAGCGTAAAAGTGGTCGATATTGCTGAAAAAGTTAACATACCAGCACATAAAGCATTAGAAGTGAGCCTTGATAATGATATAACCATTGGTGATGATAAAAATTCTGGCACTATCACAGTGAAAGGCAAATCAGGTAAAGATAGCGTTGCAATCGATGGCAACGCTGGTGGTTCTATTATTGTAGGAGGTGAATCAGGTAAAGATGGCGTAGATGGTCAACCAGGTATTGTACTTAAAGGTAAAAACGGTGTAATAGGCTTGACAGGTCCTGCTGGTAAAAATGGCAAGAGTCCGAAAGCAGATATTAGCCTAGCCTTTGGTGGTTCTGGAATTCGTGGTAACGATGGACCGGCTGACAAAGACAATCAACTATCTAAAACACGTATTATATATGAGAAACCAGATGGAACTGAAGAAGAAGTGGCTACGCTTAATGATGGTATCAAATACATTGGGGATTTTGGTGATGGAGCAGCCATAAAATTAAACAAAATTACTGAGTTGACCGGCAATATTACAGATGACAAAAATATAGATAATTTTGTTGATGGAAATATTGCTGTAGTAGCCTCTCAAAATCAAGAGGACGGAAAATTATCGTTCAAATTGGCAAAAGATTTGGTTGGTTTAGATAGTGTTATCTTTGGTCTGGTTGATTCTGTTTCCGGAAAAATAGTTGATCCGAAAAATACTGTTTTAATCGGAAAAGAGGGGATTAATGCTGGTAGCAAAAAAATTACAAATGTTGCTAAAGGTACTGATGGCACAGATGCAGTAAACGTTAATCAATTGAATGACGTAATTAAAGGTGTCAAAGGCAAGCCAACATCAGTAAAATCCAGCGGAAATAATATTACTGTTATCAAATCAGCAGATAAAAATGCTGAAGGTGGTGATGAGTATGTTGTATCAATGAACAAAGATATCACTATTGGCAAATTCGCTAAAGATGATCAACCTGGTGAAGCAGGTACTATTCGCGTAGCTGGTAAAGATGGAAAAGATGGGGTGACCCTTACCGTTAAAGAAGGAGGTAAACCTGGCATTGATGGCAAAGATACTAAACCACGTCTTGATGTAAACGGTGAAGATGTAGCTACACTAAGTGATGGTTTAAAATTTGAAGGTAATCAAGGGGGTATTATTGAGAAAAAACTCAATAACACTGTAACAGTAAAAGGTGCTTTAGATAATAACGCTGATGCAACTGCATCTAACACCCGAGTAGATATTGAAAATGGTGAGCTTATTATTAAAATGGCAAAAATGCTTAAAGACCTTGAAGGAGTTGAATTCAAAGACAGAGATGGTAATACTGTGGTTGTGAAAAATGGGAGTATCGTAATCATTAGTAAAAATAATTCTGACAAAGCGGTTAAACTTAGTGGAAATGGCTTAGACAACGGCGGTAATACTATTACTAATGTTGCGGATGGTGTAAATCCAAAAGATGCAGTGAATAAAAGGCAGTTAGATCAGAAAATGGGGGCATTTAAGGTCACTACAAATAGTGATAATGCTAAATCTAAAGAGATCAAAAATCTTGATACTGTTGACTTTATCAATGGCAACAATACTGTAGTGAGTAAAATGGATACACCTAAAGGCACGAAAGTGAAAGTTGATCTTGCTAAAGATTTAAGGAACCTTAATAGTATTGAACTGAAAGACTCAGTAGGTAACGTAACTAACGTAACTGCTAATGGCATAAGTATTACTGGCACTAATGCTGTAGGCAAAGCAAGCAATGTGAATTTAACAGCTGACGGATTGGATAACGGTGGTAACCGTATTACTAATGTAGCGCCTGGTGTAAAAGGTACAGATGCAATAAATGTAAATCAGTTTAACGCTATGGGTAACCGTATTGACAATGTTGATCGAAAAGCGCGCGGTGGTATTGCAAGTTCAACCGCTATGGCAAACTTGCCACAATCTTATATTCCTGGTCATTCCATAGTAGCTGTGGCTGCAGGCACATACCGTGGTGCAAATGCGGTAGCTGTGGGTATTTCTCGTATTTCAGACAGTGGGCATGTGATCATTAAATTAAGTGGCTCTACCGACTCTAAAGGAGGTACAAATGCTGGTGCAGGTGTAGGCTATCTATGGTAATAAAGCTGATCTAATTTGTACAAGATACATAAGGATTAATAATGATAAATTAAGTAATAATGGACATTATGTGATTATCGTTATGCTAGATCAGACTTAATCTAACAATTCATAATAAAAAGTGAGAGTTTCCCCATTTAGAATATGAGTGTCAAAATTCAGTCTAAATCCAAAAGGGAACTCTCATATTTTATTCTAGCAATCTTTATAAATAAGAAGTGCCTCCTTATATCTTTGATTGTTCCTGATATAAGATCAAATTTAACTTACTCATCTACTGATCGGACAAGATGAGCTAACAACTGTTAGCTATATCTATTTTATAATAATCCTGATAGAATATGGAATTAATGGATATATTCCGTATTTTTATACATAGAGGAAACAAAAAATGATGGACAGTTGTACACCAAATAAAAAAAGTAGCTACAGCTATGAAGACTTATTGGCATCAGGACGTGGTGAATTATTTGGCGAACAAGGCCCACAGCTCCCCGCTCCCACAATGTTAATGATGGATCGCATTGTTGAAATGAATGAAACTGGTGGTACTTTCGGTAAAGGCTATATTGAAGCAGAATTAGATATTCACCCCGATTTGCCTTTCTTTGGTTGCCATTTTATCGGTGATCCAGTTATGCCGGGTTGTTTAGGGCTAGATGCGATGTGGCAACTTGTCGGTTTTTATCTTGGCTGGATCGGTGGTAAAGGTAAAGGCAGAGCCTTAGGCGTAGGTGAAGTGAAATTCACCGGACAAATTTTACCAACGGCAAAAAAAGTGATTTATCGCATTAATATGAAACGTGTGGTAAATCGCAAATTAGTAATGGGCTTAGCAGACGGTGAAGTTGAAGTGGATGGGCGCATAATTTACACCGCCACAGATCTTAAAGTAGGCTTATTCCAAGATACTTCAGCATTCTAATTGCTAAAACGGTTTCACTTATTGGCTCAAATGTGATCACTTTTTCATTTGAGCCTTTTTCATCGTGATTGCTTTATTCTGTATCATCCATAATATCAGCAAAATGTGCTTGTAGCACATCCGCTAAATCTTGTGGTGCCAGTTCCACACTTAACCCCCGTTTACCACCAGAAACATAAATTTGTGAAAAGGTTAAGGCAGATTGTGCAATAACCGTTTTCAGTTTTCTTTTTTGCCCCAAAGGGCTAATCCCGCCAATTAAATAACCCGAGCTTTTTTGTGCGGCATCTTTGTCTGCCATTTCCACTTTTTTCACACCAATGGCTTTCGCGGCTTTCTTTAAATTCAGCATATTTGCCGTAGGAAGCACAAAACAAGCAAGCTTTTTCTGATCGCCATTTTCCGCCACAAGCAAGGTTTTGAAAGATTGCTCGGGTGCGATGTCTAATTTTTCTGCGGCTTCATCACCAAAATGGGTATTGTTTGGATCGTGATCATAACTATGTAAAACAAAAGGGATTTTATGCTTTTTTAATAAATCAATGGCTGGTGTCATTTTCTTTTCCTATCAGAATTCGGTAGAATACAGCGCTTATTTTACGCTGATTATTAAAATCAAGGGAGAAAAAATGTTAAAGATCGCCATTGCCGCAGAATTTGAATTAGCCGAAAAACTGGCTGAATGTTTAGAGCAAAGCCAGCTGGAAATTGATCAGCTATCCGTAGTGGAAATTTTTCCATTTAATGAAGAACAAGGCATTCGTTTTAATAATAAAGCGGTCGCGCAAATTGTGCCAGATGAAGTGGATTGGGCAACTTTCAATTATGTGTTTTTCGCAGGTGAAGTGTCCGCTGCCAGCCATTTAGCGAAAGCTGCGGAAGCAGGCTGCGTGGTGATTGATCTATTCGGGCTTTGTGCTAGCTTGCCTGATGTGCCATTGGTGATCCCAACGGTTAATGATGCACAATTAGTGGAGCTGCGTCAGCGTAATATTGTGTCTTTACCTAATCCGCAAGTCACCCAAAGTATTTTGCCATTAAGCGAAATTTTGCAAAATTACCCATTAAAACAAGTGGTTGTTAGCTCGCTTTTGCCAGCTTCTTATATGGGCGATGAAAAAGTGGCACAACTTGCAGGGCAGACCGCACAGCTATTAAATGGTATTCCTTTAGATGAAAATGCTCAGCGTTTAGCCTTTGATGTTTTCCCAGTAAAAAGTGCGAATTTGAGCGCACAAGTGCAGAAAATTTTTCCACAGCTTGATAATGTGCTTTTCCACCAAATACAAGTTCCTGTATTTTACGGCCTTGCTCAGCAAGTAAGCGCTTTTTTTGATTATGATGTGACAAGTGAAAGCGTGGTAGAAATATGGCAACAAAACAGCTTGATTGAATACCACCCAGAAAGCCAAATTACGCCGGTGATTAATGGTGAGAATGAAAACGGTGAAAGCGAAGTCAAACTGCATATCAGCAACCTTAACCAACTACAAAGTGCCGTGGAAAATGGGATTGAATTTTGGTCAGTTGCAGATGAACAACGCTTTAACCTCGCCTTAATGGCGGTGAAGTTAGCCGAATTGGTGTATCAATCGGGCTATTGATTTTATTCCAAATGGGCAATTTGTCAGTTATCTTACATATCTTACTTGGACTAAGATTTGGGCGCGAGTAGTGAATAATTAATATCGCTCAGCTATTATCAAATTTTAGATTTTTCAGGCACAGATTTTGTGCCTTATTATTTTTTGGAGTTGTGATGGAACATCGTTTAGAAGATATTATTGCTATTTTTAATCAATGCTTTGAGCAAGAATATAATACTAAATTGCTCAAAGGGGGCGATGAACCACTTTATTTACCAGCCAATGAACATTGCTCTTACAATGCCATTTATTTTGCACGAGGCTTTTATAGTAGTGCCTTGCACGAGATTTCCCATTGGCTGATCGCAGGCAAAGCACGGCGTAAATTAGAAGATTTTGGCTATTGGTATGAACCTGATGGACGTTCTGAACAACGTCAGCGAGAGTTTGAACAAGTGGAAGTGAAGCCGCAAGCCTTAGAATGGATTTTAGCCACCGCTGCAGGATTTCGTTATATTGCGAGCAGTGATAATCTTAACGGCAATCCTGGTGATACTCAGCCTTTCAAACACGCGGTTTATGAACAGGTGAAAAGCTATGCCACTAAAGGTTTACCAAAACGTGCAGAAACTTTACGCCAAGCCCTTGCCAAATTTTACGGCACGCCAGATTGCATTAATTTGGATTTGTTTGACGTGAATAAAATTTAGAAATTGAACTTAAAAATCAGCGAAATTTGCACCGCACTTTCTTTATTTATGTTCTAAAAAGTGCGGTGTAAAATTTTAAAAATTTAACGGAATATTGAATGTTAGCATTAGAAATCAAAGGATTAACCAAAGAATATAAAAACGGGGTCAAAGCCTTGCACGGCATTGATCTCCGTGTTGAAGCAGGGGATTTTTATGCGTTGCTTGGGCATAATGGGGCGGGAAAATCCACCACCATAGGCATTATTTGTTCTTTGGTGAATAAAACATCAGGTGATGTGAAAGTATTTGGCGCAGATTTGGATAGCAATCTAAGCCAGTTAAAACAGAATATCGGTTTAGTGCCACAAGAGTTCAATTTTAACCAATTTGAACGCGTGATTGATATTCTCACTAATCAAGCCGGTTATTATGGCATTCCTCGCAAAGAAGCTTTGGTGCGAGCGGAAGTATGGCTGAAAAAGCTTGATTTGTGGGATAAACGTTATCAGCAATCACGCCAACTTTCAGGGGGAATGAAACGCCGTTTAATGATTGCGCGCGCCTTAATGCATCACCCTAAATTGCTGATTCTTGATGAGCCTACGGCTGGGGTCGATATTGAGCTTCGCCGCACAATGTGGGCATTTTTGCGTGAGCTAAATCAGCAAGGCACAACCATTATTCTCACCACGCACTATTTAGAAGAAGCGGAAATGCTCTGCCGCCATATTGGTATTATTCAGCACGGGCGTTTAGTGGTAAATATGTCAATGAAAGCCTTATTGGCGAAACTGGAAACGGAAACTTTCATTTTTGATTTAGCACCGCAAGCGGTTAAGCCTGAAATAGTAGGTTACAACGTCACTTGGCTGGATGACAATACGGTTGAAGTGGAAGTAAAAAGAGAGCAGGGCTTAAATCAGCTATTTTCACAACTGACACAACAAGGCGTGCAAGTGTTGAGTATGCGTAATAAAGCCAACCGTTTAGAAGAGTTGTTTATCTCAATGGCATTGAATAAAGGAGTGAAATAATGAGTTTAGCTTGGGTTGCCTTTCAAACCATTTTTTTGAAAGAAGTACGTCGTTTTACCCGAATTTGGCTGCAAACCCTTGTGCCACCGGTGATCACAATGACCTTATATTTTGTGATTTTTGGTCAGCTTATTGGTAATCGTATTGGTGAAATGCACGGCTTTAGCTATATGCAATTTATCGTACCAGGGCTAATTATGATGTCTTCCTTAACCCACTCTTTCGCCAATGTGGCGTCCTCTTTTTACAGCACGAAATTTGCCCGCAACGTGGAAGAGCTGTTGATTTCACCTACTTCACCGCACATTATCATTGTCGGTTATGTGGCAGGGGGAATGGCGCGTGGATTAGGCGTAAGTATTCTGGTTACCTTGGTCTCACTGTTTTTCGTGCCATTACAGATTTATTCTTGGACAGTAATTCTTGCCACCTTATTACTCACCACCGCAAGTTTTGCGCTAGGGGGCTTGATCAATGCAGTTTTCGCGCGCTCTTTTGATGACATCAGCATTATCCCCACTTTTGTTTTAACGCCATTAACCTATCTCGGCGGCGTATTTTATTCCATTTCCTTACTCCCACCTTTTTGGCAACAGGTGTCAAAATTTAATCCGATTGTCTATATGATCAGCGGTTTCCGCTACGGATTTCTCGGTATTCAAGATGTCAGCCTCATTTACACCTTCAGCGTTTTAGGTATGTTTATCACCGCACTTTATGCCATCGCCTATTATCTGATTAGCCGTGGAGTAGGGTTGAGAAGTTAGGGATAATAGTTAGTTATTTAGAGTGGTGCAAGCGGTTTTTTAGGAATTAAATATAGCGTTGATAAGCGTAGAGAAGTAGAAACTGTTGCTGTGTAGCGAAATAATAAAAAAGTGCGGTGAGAATTTACATAAAAATTTAACCGCACTTTTTTTAGTGATTACTTGATAATCTCGTAACAAGGTTCATAGGCTTCGCCGCCTGGAAGCTTCATTCGGTGTTGCACAATAAAATCTTGTAACACTTTATCCATTTTTTCTAATAAGGTTGGATCACCGTGTAGTTGGAAGCGTCCGTGTTGTTTGATAGCGTTAATGGCGTCAGCCTTAATATTGCCTGCAACAATGCCAGAGAAAGCACGGCGTAGGTTGGCCACTAAATGATTAAGTGGCTGACTTAGGCTTAAGTCTAAACTTGCCATATTAGCGTGTGTTGGAATAAATGGCGTTTGCAGTTCAGGATCAATTTTTAATGACCAGTTAAAGCTATAAGAATCTGCTTGTTCACAGCGGAATTGTTTAATTTCAGCCATTGCGTTTGCCATTTTGCGTGCTACTTCAGCTGGATTATCAATGATAATTTCATATTGCTGTTGTGCCTGTTCGCCTAGCACTTCGCCAATAAATTGGTGAATAGTTTGGAAATAATCTTCACAGGCTTTTGGCCCAGTTAAAATTAACGGTAATTTCTGTAGCTGATTTTCAGGGTTCAATTTGATACCGAGAATATACAAAAATTCCTCAAATGTACCCGGCCCGCCGGGGAAAATGATAATGCCGTGTCCCATTCGAACAAAGGCTTCCAGCCGTTTTTCAATGTCTGGCATAATAATCAGCTCATTCACGATAGGGTTGGGTGGTTCAGAGGCGATAATAGAAGGCTCGGTTAAGCCAATAAAACGGCTCTCTTTATAGCGTTGATTAGCGTGCCCGATGGCAGCCCCTTTCATTGGTGCTTCCATTACGCCCGGTCCACAGCCGGTAATGATGTTTAATTCACGCAATCCTAGTTCCAAGCCAACTGCACGACAATACTTATATTCTATTTCATTAATAGAATGCCCACCCCAACAGACAACTAAATTTGGGTGTTGCCCGATGAGTAGTGCTTTTGCATTGCGTAAAATGGAAAAAACTTGGTTGGTGAGCTGTTTGCCTTCATCATAATGATCGTCAATTTGACAAGCCAGATTACGCTGTTTAATAACTTGCACGAACAGAATATCTCGCAAAACAGCAAACAGGTGATATTGAATATTGCGAATAATTTTATCATCAACAAACGCACTGGCTGGTGGATTGTGTAATTCCAACGCCACACCTCGTTCCCGTGCAATCAAATTAATGGAGAAATCAGGGTATTGTCCTAATAATGCTTCGCTATCATCGGTAACCGCACCAGAGTTTAACACGGCTAAAGAACTGTTGCGGTAGAGCGAATAAAGATCGCCTTTCGCCCCTTGACGTAACTGTTCTACTTCAAGATGTGAAAGCTGATCCATACTGCCTTTGGGATTAACGTAATGGATATTTTTCATTATGACTTCCTTATTGTTATTATTGGCGTGCTAAGCGTTGATTGTTTGGCACGGGACTGAAATTTGAGCGAAAAGGGTTAATATCTAGCCCGCCACGGCGTGTATAACGGGCGTAAACCGTCAGCTTTTCAGGCTGAGCAAAACGCATTAAATCACAATAAATTCGCTCAACACATTGTTCGTGGAATTCGTTATGCTGACGGAAAGAGATCAAATAACGTAACAATTTTTCACGATCAATTCTATTCCCCACATAATGAATTTGTAATGAGCCCCAATCAGGCTGTTGGGTAATCAAACAATTTGATTTGAGCAAATGACTCACTAAATGTTCTTCTACTTTTTCTGCGTGAGTGCAATTTTCTAAATAATTTGGATTAAACTGATAATCACGGATTTCAATATCCTGATCATCAATACACTCACCTTGCAAGCTGTCAATAAAAGTGCGGTGATAATTTTGCAAACAATTTAACCGCACGTTGACTTGCCCTTTGGCACAATCTGCCAGATCTTGTTGTAAGATCTGTTGCACCTGTTCGAAGCTGTCAAAATGACTTTGATTAAAACTGTTGAGATAAAGTTTAAAGCTTTTTGATTCAATTAAATTTTCACTGCGGAAATCAATTTCAATGTCCGCAATTGCCACTTGTGGTACACCTTTCGGATTGAGCCAAGAGATTTCATAAGCCGTCCAAATATCTGCGCCAAAGGTAAACGGCTGATTTTCCACAATCCCAAGTTGCGCGCGGTTTAATTGGCGCGGCACGGCTTGTAATAAAGTGCGGTCGTAATGCTGTGCATATTTTGTTTCTTGCCCTAATTTTAAGGCGTGTAAACTTTCGTGGTTGTAATCCATATTTTTCCTTATTGCCAGTGCCAAGAAAGGTTGGATACCAATCGACACTGATCACATTTAAAATCAAACAAATCAAAAAGCGGGGCTTTTAATGCCCAATTTTTATGACAGCTTGGGCAGCAGCGTTGTTGTTCTGTTGCCAAACTTTCACCGCCAATACGGTATAAATAATAGTAGGTTGGAATACCTGTGTATTGTTCAATTTCTTGGCGTAACGCATAGCCGTGTTTCGATAAATTGCTGTGCAATTCAGAAATCTCTGTGAGCGCTTGTTGTTCTAAGATAGAACCGTTCATTTGTAGCTGATCACAAGCCTGCCAATTTTCTTGCCATTTGATGAGATCTAAACTCAAGTGCGGTGCGTTTTTGAAAAATTTATACAGTGGAATAGGCAAGTTATCATCGCCACTGTGCAACGGTGAACAAGATTGCAAATAAGTGGTGTAAAGCACCTGCCAGCTTGGACGATCGCCTTGGTAGGTGAGATCAGAATTTAAGTCATCGGCAATCACTTGAAAACTATCAAAATTTATCCCCGCACTTTGTGCCTTATCTAAAGCATTTTGCACCACTGAATTATTAAATTCGGGTAATAGGCTTTGTTGTTCGGGGCAAACCACGCGCACCGCAATGCCTTGCTGAACGTCTAAGTCAGCGTGAAAAAGGGGAATTTCTCGTCCAAGAATTTGCCCATTATAACGCCATTGTTCAATCACTTGATTAATCAATCGATAAGCAAAATTATTAGGATTAGCAAGAGTAAAAAAAGCCTCAATTAAATACATCTTATTCCTTCATTTTTTATATAGCAATGGCATTTTTTTCACACTTAGCACTATGCTATGATACCATCTTTATTCCTATACAATAAAAACACACCGCATTTTAGGCAGAATGGAATAAGAAAGCAAATAAGGAAAGCACAATGTATGAAAAGGCAAAATATCAACTAGAACAACTGCAAAGAATAATGCAAGAATTAGCACTATGGCAAGCAACCCCGCCTGAAGCGACAGCATTTGACAGCGTCGAACCGTTTTGTATCGACACAATGAATGCGCACGAATGGCTACAGTGGGTGTTTATTCCAAGAATGTATGCGATTATTGAAAGCAACGCCTCATTGCCACATAAAATGGCGATTGTGCCATATATCGAAGAAGCCTTGAAAGAAAAGGATACGGTGGAAATACAACGCTTAATTGAGCCGTTGAGAGCCATCGAAGAAATTTGTAACACTCAAAATGACTATACTTAATGTTCTTTATCAAGACGAATATTTGGTGGCGGTGAATAAGCCTGCTGGAATGTTGGTCCATCGTAGCTGGCTTGATCGCCACGAAACTCAATTTGTAATGCAAACCTTACGCGATCAAATTGGGCAGCACGTTTTTCCTATTCATCGCTTAGATCGGCCAACATCTGGTGTGTTGCTTTTTGCCTTAAATGCGGAAATAGCCAAATTGCTATGCGAACAATTTGAACAAAAGCAGATTGAAAAAAGCTATTTAGCGGTGGTGCGTGGTTATCTTAAAGAACAGGGAAGGATTAATTATCCGCTGAAAGTTCAATTAGATAAAATCGCCGATAAATTTGCTCAGCAAGATAAAGCACCGCAAGAGGCGATCACGGATTATGAAGGCTTAAAAACAGTGGAAATGCCTTATGGGGTAGGGCGTTATCAAACTAGCCGTTATTCTTTGGTTAGGCTCATTCCACAAACGGGTAGAAAACATCAGTTACGTCGTCACTTAAAGCATATTTTTCACCCTATTTTAGGGGATACGCAATATGGCGATCTACATCAAAACCGTGCTTTAACCCAACATACGGATGTCCAGCGGTTAATGCTACACGCAGAAACGCTTGCGTTTAGCCACCCCATAACCAAAAATCGGCTAAACATCACCGCACCTTTAGATGAACAATGGCAACGCTTGTTCGATGCTTTTGCTTGGAATGAGATGGCGTAAACGCTCAAAATAAAAGGTGAAAGCATCAAATGCGTAAAAATACTAGAAATTTCCTAGGAATTTCAAAGTGCGGTGCTTTTTTTCGTTTGTTTTTTCTTAAAGATCTAGTATAATCGCCCGACCCTGTGAATGTGTCGGCTTTCCCACCGCACATTAATTTTATCGAGATCGCACTCGAAGGGGTGATGATTAAGATTAATGGTTGTGTTCAAATTTGAACACTGGGTATTAATATTATTTTATTGGTAATTAATTAATGAAAACTTTTGTAGCAAAACCAGAAACGGTTAAACGCGACTGGTATGTAGTAGATGCGACAGGTAAAACGTTAGGTCGTTTAGCGACTGAATTAGCTCGTCGCCTTCGTGGTAAACATAAAGCTGAATATACTCCACACGTTGATACAGGTGATTACATCATCGTTATCAATGCGGACAAAGTTGCCGTAACAGGTAAAAAAGAAAGCGATAAAATTTACTACTGGCACACTGGCTATGTAGGTGGTATCAAACAAGCGACATTTAAAGAAATGATTGCTCGCCGTCCAGAAGCTGTGATTGAAATTGCGGTTAAAGGTATGTTGCCAAAAGGTCCATTAGGCCGTGCAATGTATCGTAAATTGAAAGTGTATGCTGGTCCTAACCACGAACACGCAGCACAACAACCACAAGTTTTAGATATTTAATCACGAGGTGAGAAAAATGGCAGAGAATCAAAACTACGGCACAGGTCGCCGCAAAAGCTCTTCAGCTCGTGTATTTATCAAACCGGGCAGTGGTAAAATCACTATTAACCAACGCGAATTAGACGTTTATTTCGGTCGTGAGACTTCTCGTATGATCGTGCGTCAACCATTAGAGTTGGTTGAATTAACTGATAAATTAGATCTATATATCACAGTTAAAGGTGGTGGTATTTCAGGTCAAGCGGGTGCAATCCGTCACGGTATCACTCGTGCATTAATTGAATATGATGAAACATTACGTCCAGCATTACGTGCAGCAGGCTTTGTTACTCGTGATGCTCGTCGCGTTGAACGTAAAAAAGTGGGTTTACACAAAGCACGTCGTCGCCCACAATACTCAAAACGTTAATCGTTTCTTATTCAAGAACCGTTCAAATGGCAAGTTTTTACTTGCCATTTTTCTTTTCTGCATTTCTCAAACACATCCTTTTCAAGAAAAATTCACTTTATTATCAATATGATAGACTGGCATATAATAAATTTACTTAGCTATTTTCCTATAAATTATGGTAAAATAATCGTCTTTAATTTTAAATGATAGATAAGTAAAAGGTTAGTGGAGGAATAAAATGAGTAGTGCAGCAAATAAACGCTCAATAATGACCCTTTTTTCAAATAAAGATGATATTTATTGCCACCAAGTTCGTATTGTTTTAGCGGAAAAAGGCGTCGCATATGAAATGGAAGAAATTGCACCCACTTCTGTATCAGAAGATTTAATGGAGCTGAATCCTTATGGTTCATTACCGACTTTAGTAGATCGCGATTTAGTACTATTTAATTCCCGTATCATTATGGAATATCTTGATGAGCGTTTTCCACACCCCCCATTAATGCCTGTTTATCCTGTATCTCGAGGCAAAAGCCGTTTATTAATGTTAAGAATTGAGCAGGATTGGTATTCTTTATTAAACCAAATTGAGCAAGGTGATGAGGCTGAAAAAGAGCAAGCTGCAAAACAATTAAAAGAAGAATTATTGGCAATTGCACCGATTTTAAATCAAACCCCTTATTTTATGAGCGAAGAATTTAGCTTGGTAGATTGCTATATTGCGCCTTTATTATGGCGTATGCAGAAATTAGGTATTCAATTTACTGGCGCAGGAAGTAAAGCGATTAAAAATTATATGGAACGCGTGTATCAAAGAGATTCTTTCAAGCAATCCGTAGGCGAAGCTGCACCTAAAAACCTAATGGATGATAAATAAAAGAGAGTAGTTATGGAACGTAAATTCTCACCGAAACGCCCTTATGTTTTAAGAGCTTATTATGATTGGTTGATAGACAATGATTGCACGCCATACTTGGCTGTTGATGCCACTTATGCTGGCGTAAAAGTGCCTGTTGAATACGTAAAAGATGGGCAGATTGTGCTGAATATTTCAATGAACGCAACAGGAAAGTTGCAATTAACCAATGATTTCGTTCAATTTAATGCACGTTTTCAAGGTGTGCCGCAGGAAATCTTTATTCCTATGGGCGCCTTAATTGCACTTTATGCAAGGGAAAGCGGCGATGGCATTATGTTTGAACCAGAAGAATTCGAAGATAATCTCGCTATTCAACAAGATGAAATTAAAGATGAACAGCCATTAAGCTTTGTTGAAGCTGTAGATAAACCTAAAACAACAGAAAAAACATCGAGTAAGAAATCTTCTCCAAAATTACGTTTTGTTGATTAATTCTTGCTGTAGTTAATTCCTTTTAAGCACCGGCTAAACAAATAGTTCAGGTGCTTTTTTATATTTTCTTATTCAAATAAAAACCTTATCTTTCTCATTTCTATGCGTTTTATTTCGTTATTTTTGTAACCCTGTAACAAATTAACATATAGAATTTTTCTATATCTTTCACAACCCTTAACTTTAAAAATTTCTAAAATCTCTCCCATATTTATTTTATACCAAATTGTCAAAATTATTACATCATCACAAATCCATATCAAAAGATATTCCATATAAAGAAAAACCGAAGAGCAGTCGCCATAAATAAATTCTCAAAAATACCATAAAAAGATACCATTAGGTATGACCAAAAAGAGCAGTTAAAAGTGACTTTTACATTTCCTTTATTTAACATAATATACATTATGCGAAATTAGTTATCTGGTTAGCGAAAACTACGGTTCAATAAAATCACAGAGTTACTCACAGATCACTTTTACTAGTTTAACAAGGTAAAATTAAGGTTTTGAGAGCCTTGTAACGCGTGACTTTTTAAAGTTACACACTGCCAATGATAGAATGTAAAGAAAAATTAAAGAAGGATGTAAGTAAATATTGGTGGTAAAAATAAAGCTAGATAAAAATCTAGCCTTGCTTAATTGAAGTAAAAATCAATGGAATAAATCTATAAATCTTTACTATTATTTTACTTACCTTGCTATTTTAGATATCTTAAAAATAATGGCTAGAATAAGCTTAGTTAAGCTATATTTAATGATTTTCCGTTTTTAGCCTTACTTTATTAATGCTAGATGATTACGCTACGCGAAAAATAAAAAAATCGAGCAGTTAGATTGCTCGATTTTTTATTCTACCCAATTTAGCAAAACTTAATCTAATTGTTACAGCATCACAAACTTATCTCAATAATTTCACCCCATATTCATAAACCTGCTGCAATAAGGCTAATTTTTCAGGATTATTTTGATGTTCTTCCGCCAAGGCTTGTAATTCTTGCTCAAATTGCACCGCACTTTGTTCCAGCTTTCTACGGCGGTATTTATCCCAACGTAACTGCTCTGCTCGGGTTAACGTCTTGTAGAAATGACGGGCGCGATAATGGAATAACAACGCCTCAACACGTTTATCTTGGAAAGTTAAATTATGCTCGGCCAATTTTTCAGGGGCTAAATCGCGTAAAATAGCCATATTATTTTTGTCATTTGGACTGAAAAATCCGCTATATAATTCAGTTTCTACATTATTGCTTGATTCAAAGACGCGTTCATCAGTGAAAATTTGTAATACTTTTTCACGAATGTTGAGATCAGCACGTAATTTAGCAAGGTTTGCTAAGCAACGCTGGCGGTCAATGCCTAAGCGTTGTGCATTTTCTGGTAACAAGGTTTTGGCAGGGGCTAAAATTGGACATTTGTTGATATGCACCAGTTTTAATGGCACAGGCAAAATGCCTTGTTCTTCCAATTCCGTTTTTTTGGTATATAAATTTGGGCGTAATTCTTCCGCACTTTTATTGAGTAGATCATCAATATTGCTAGCTAAATCACACACAATGACGGCATTTTTATTGGTTGGGTGCCAGGCTAAAGGGGCAATCCAAGTAGTGTTACCGCGATAATTCCCCAACATTCCTGAAACGTGCACCAATGGCGTCATTTCCGCGGTGTTGATCATTGCTTCAAGAGATTTTTTATCGCGATGTTCAAAGAAAAATTGGAATAATCTGGGCTGTTTTTCTTTGATTAATTTCGCCATTTCAATGGTTGCATACACGTCAGCCATCGCATCGTGGGCATTGCTATGCTCTATTCCATTGGCTTTGGTTAGATTTTCCAAGCGGAAGGATGGCATTCCGTCATCATCATAAACCCAGTTTATGCCATCAGGTCGCAAGGCATAACAAGCTCGTACTAAATCCAGCAAATCCCAACGTGAATTACCATTTTTCCAGCTATATTCATAAGGATCGATAAAATTCCGATAAAAGGTATAGCGGGTCATTTCATCATCATAACGAATATTATTAAAGCCCATTACACAAGTATTTGGTTGTGAGAATTCTTGCAAAATTTGCGCAGCAAATTCAGGTTCAGGCAAGCCTTGTTCATTGCATTGCTGTGGCGTGATGCCCGTTACCATCACCGCGGTTGGCGAGGGCAAATAATCATTGGTTTGCTTGCAATAGAACATCACAGGCTCACCAATAATATTAAAATCCTTATCTGTACGAATTCCGGCAAATTGTGCAGGGCGATCCGTGGCAGGATTTACTCCAAAACTTTCGTAATCGTAAACAAAAAAACTGAAATTATCTTGCATTAGCTTACCTTGTTAAAAAAGGTTCTAAATAAAATAGGCTGAGAATCGCAGAAATACCAAGCACCACGCCTACCCCATTGATTTTGCTTATTTTTTCTTTGAATACTATTGCACCTACAAGCGTGCCAAGACAAATCACGCCAATATTCATTCCAGCAAAAACCAAGGTTGGGTTTTGGCTGAAACTTTGATGTGCACGAATATAAAATAGGATATTCATAAAATTTAATCCGCCGAGTATGATTCCGGCTAACAAACTCGCCCCATTCCATTGGGTTCGTTTAATCAATAAATACATAAACATCACGCACATTGCTAAGGCGAAAGCAATAAATAAGGTGGTTGAAAAAGCGCTGCCCATTTTGGCGGTCTGCTTGAATAAAATATCAATCGCGCCATAACCAAACCACACGGCGAGCAAGCTCAATCCGCCTTTAACCGAAAGTCCTTGCGCGTGCGGTTTATTGATTAAACAAAATAACGCTGAAAACGCTAAGAGTAAGCTGATAATACGCGATTGACTGAGCTGCTCGCCAAATAATACAAACGCCGCCAAAATAGGCAGAAATAAAGATAAACGCTGCGCTGCATCAGAACGTACAATGCCTGCGAATTCAACGGCTTTTGACATAATAATAAATACGCTAGGCAACAATAAGCCTAAACTCAGGAAAATCGTGCTATTTTCATTTTGTACGATAAAATCGGTAAAGCCTTGCCCTTGAAAGTTCGGCTGTAATAAAAAATAGCTGAGTAAAAGTGCGATAAGATAATTGAAAGCGATTGCTTGCTCGATCACCACGTCTAATCGGCGTGCGACTTTTAGCAACACAGACACCGCAACGCTGCAAGCAATGGCCAGAAATAAATAGTGCATTTTATTTCCTTGCTGATATTTAAAGTGAAAAGTAACGGGTAAAGTGCGGTGAAAAATTTTAGATTTTTTTCCCCGCACTTTTTTATTTATTCTCTATTTGGTTTATTCCGTTGCGCCAAAACCACGTAATGCCGACACTTGAACCATTTCTTGGTTACCAAAAATCTTACGCACCAGTTTATAGGTTGTTCCTTTCTCTGGGCTGATGTTTTCAGGCGCGGCAATTAATAATTGCATATCTAAACGAGAACAAAGCTCAAACAGGGTTGAAATGGATTTCGCATCTAAACGTGCTGCTTCATCAAGGAATAGTAAGCGACAAGGCACAATGTCTTTACCACGAATACGGCGACTTTCTTCTTCCCAGCTTTGCACCACCATTAACAAGATCGACATCCCTGTACCAATGGCTTCACCTGTTGATAATGCGCCACTTTCCGCTCGCAACCAGCCGTCTGCACCACGATAGACTTCCACTTCTAAATCAAGGTAATTGCGGTAATCCAACAATTCTTCCCCAATGGTTTGTGCCGTACGCTGCCCCATATCAATATGTGGATTTAAGCGCTGATACAATTTCGCAATGGCTTCGGAGAAGGTAATGCGGTTATCAGAGAATAAATCTTGATAATCATCTTGGCGATCGGAAAGTGCGTCCAACAACATTGCGTGAGTATCACGAATATTCACCACTAAACGCACCGACTTCACCTGACCAAAGGCAATGTTTTGTAGCCCTTGGTTGAGCATACGGATACGATTTTGCTCGCGTTGAATGGTTTTACGCATAATGTTTGCCACACTTTCGGAGCTAATCGCCAATTTTTTCTCACGGTTAGTCAATTCTGCGGTGAGGCGAGATAACTCAATCTCCATTTGTTCAATCGCATCAATTGGATCGTCCGTTTTGATAATGTCTTGACGGATACGTTCGCGCAAATGCTGATACACCGCAATAAAGAACCGCACTTTGTTTTCTGGTTTACGATTATCTTCTGATGAGCGCAGGGCATCGCGCAGGTATTCATTATCCGCCACGGCAGTACGCAATGCGCCAAGGGCTTTATCCGACATTGATCGCAATTCATCAGCAGAAAGATAAGCTAGCTCACGGCGATTTAAGCGTTTTTCTACATCACTATTGCGCGATAAACGTAACACTACACACCAGCTGGCTTTCATTGCGACCACCAATTCGCGTTGTGTTTTGTAATCACGTTCAGCTTTACGAATTCGGCGGTTAAGATTTTCGCTTTCGCTTTCAATTAAGGTTAATTGTTTTTCTAAATAACGGCGGCGATTACGCACGGTAGCAAGTTGCTGTGATAATTCATCACGGCGTGCTTGAGCGCGTTGCTCTGCCCCGTCATCAGCGCGCACACCAAGCTGGCTGATTTCTTCAAGTAGCTCGTTTAGCACTTTATTTTTTTCTTCATAAGAACTGCGCAGTTCAATATAAACTTGATTATATTGGGCAAAACGCACTTGTTTTTGACGCACTTGCTCGCGTTGTTGTTCGCGCTGTTGTTGCACTTGCTCTAAACGGTTACGCAGTTGCTCATTTAATTCGGAGGTTTCCGATTGCACGCTTTCTTTGTAATCAAAATGCGCTTTACGCTGTGCTACGTCCGCCAAGGCAAACACACGCAACTGTACTTGTTTTTGCTGATTGACTGCTTGTTCGTATTCCGCTTTTAAGCGTTCGTAATTTTCAGGATCACTTTGTAATGTGTTGGCAATTGGCTCAAGCTGTGACAATGTCACGCCATATTGACGAATAAAGTGTTCATCTTGCTCGGCTAAATCAAGCTGTTCGCGACATTCTTCAATGCGATCTAATAAACTTTCATCATCAACCACAGAAAGCTGCGGAATCAGTTTATTTAATAACTGTAATTTTTCCTTAGCACTGTCTAATTTAAGACGAATTTGTTGTTCTGTGGTGCTAAACTGCCCTAATTCACGCTCAATTTCCCCTTGTTCACGGCGAATCTCTGCCATTAACTCTTCAGGATTTGGCTGGAATGCAAGGGCCAAGTGTAAACCAACAAATTGGCTGAAATGTTCGTGTAAACGTTGGCATTTTTGCACATCAAAGGCACATTCTGCATATTGTTCCGACACCTCATCACGTTCAATTTGCAAGGCTTCTAAATGTTTTTCCCGCGCGGCACGGCCAAATAATGGAATTTCAGGGAATTTTGAATAGCGTAATTCACGGTTCGACACCTGAACCACTACGCCTAGCTCAAGCTCTTGGGCTGACAATACGCTGTCATCAAAAGAACTTGGATCACCTTCGATAAGGTATAAATCATCAGGGCAATCTTCAAGCTGGGCTAATTGTGCTTTCACCGCCTCTAAATCGCGCACCACAATCGCGTGACGAGCTGGGCCATATAGTGCGGAGAAATAAGGGGCATCTTCAATCGGCACGTCATCATAAAGCTCAGAAAGCAACACACCACCAAAGCGTTCTGCTAACACATTTAGACGTGGATCTTCAGAACCATCTGGCTGACTTAAACGGGAAATTTGTTCATCAAGTTGCTGACGTTTTTGCTCTAACTGATCGCGTTTAATGGTTAATTCACGTTCTTTCACCAACAGTGATTGCATAAAATTCATCACATCTTGGCTGTCGCTAAACTGACTATGGCTTTGTTCTTGCAAGCGCTCAAGTGCGGATTGAGCAGTGAGCCAAGCAGGCGCTTTATTGGCATTTTCATTGTAACGCACGTTTAACTGTTCACGTTTTTGACGCAGGGTTGAGCGCTGTTCCACCTGCTCTGCCAATTCTTCATTTAGCTCATCAACAAGGCTTTCTTGCTCTGCGTAATATTCTTCAATTTCATCGGCGGTTGCGAGTTCTAATTCTGCACGCTGATTAAATTCTTTCAATAAACGCACCGCACTTTGTTGTTGCTGATAACGCTGTTCCAATTCGTGTAATTTGGCGCGAAGTTGTGGCGTTTGTTGCGCTTGCACTTTTTGGCTTGGATATTCACGCAACAAGGCTTTTGCACTTTCCCACGCGGCCGAACGCGGCATTTCTCCTGCAATTTGGCAAACCAGTTGATAGGCTTTATCAAACTGCGATTTCGCCATTTCGGAAATCGACATTTTTTGCTCTAAATCCAGCACCTTATTAGTGAGATCTTCGGCCTGTGCGGCAAATTCAGCGTGATAATCTTCTACATTTTTGGTGGAAAGATCAGCTAATCCACAAAGGGTTTTGGCTTTTTCAAGCGCTTGAATAGCTTGCTGATATTGCAACGCACGGGTTTGCTGTGCATCAAGGGCTTGCTGATAATCGGCTAATTGACCACGCAGTTGATCTACTTCTTGCTCATACTGTTCTAACTGTGCTTGGCTTTCCTCGTGCTGTTCAGACGCTTCTTCTACGGCAAATTTTTGCTCTTCTAACTTTTCCCGCAAACTTTCTACATCATCTTGATAACGTGAGATTTTTTCTTGATGACGCAAAGCATTCAGCACTAAATTTAGATGATCAACGGCACTTTGATGATCCACTTCAAGGGTTTGTTCGCTTTCGCTGAGTTCCGCTAATTCACGGCTAAAATCCACCAAGCGATGTTGTGATAAATCGCGCTCCGATTTGGCCAAATACCATTCTTTACGATACGCTAAAGCATTTTCCACATTACCGCGACGTTCGTTGGCATTACGCATATAATCTGACGCCACATAATTGGTGGTTTCGGTAATTAAATGCTTGAATAAATCACGATCTGATTGTGTAACTTTAATCGCTTCAAGGGTCATACGGTTTTCGCGCAAAGCACTTTCCATATCTTGGAAAGCCTTACGCACCCCTAAATTTTCTGGCAATAAATAATCACGCAAAGAACGGGTAATGGCGCTGGAAATCCCACCGTAAAGTGAGGCTTCGATTAATTTATAGAACTTACTACGATCAGAAGACGAACGCAGACGCTTAGGAATAATGCCTAAATCAAACATCATTCCGTGATAATCGGTGATTGAATGATATTGCTTAAATTGTGCACCAAGTGTTTCGATTTTCTCTTTTAATTCATTTAAGGTCAGCACACGGGCTTGACGTTTGCTCACCACTTCAGTTAGTACACTAATCGGCGCTAAAGATAAGGGTAAGCCTTGAATAGAAAAGGTTTTTATATCCACTTTTTTATCGCGCCCTGCCACTTGTTGCAGACGTGCGCCCACCAAAACACGTTGATGACGCGAATTGACTGCATCTAACACGGCATAACAAACACCCGGTTTAAGTTTACCGTGCAAACCTTTATCCCGTGAACCTGTGGTCGCCCCGGCTTCTGTGGTGTTACGGAAATGCAATAGGGTTAAATCAGGAATCAAAGCGGTAACAAAACCTGCCATTGTAGTGGACTTCCCTGCCCCATTTCCCCCTGATAAGGTGGTGACTAATTCATCTAAATCAAAAGTGCGGGCAAAAAAACCGTTCCAGTTAATCAATGTGAGCGAGAGGAATTTTCCACGTTCTACATTTTGCATAACAGGTGTAGCCGTATCTTGCGATTGTATCGATACGGTTTCCATAACGTCTAATTCTTCCGTGTGATGATTTTCCATTTCTTCGCTTTCAAGGGTTAAATTATCGCTTTCTAATTCAAATTCTTTGGTCATTATTCTTCCCCTTCTTCATCAAATTCTTCAATTTCTTCGCCATTTTGCACCGCACTTTTCTCCTCTTGTAAGGATTGTGGTGTTGCAGCTTCCCCATCACGGATTAAGCGTAATTGCGCTTCCATTGGATCATCACCGGCACGCACTTCTGCGCCAAAACGGAATACTGCTTCTGAAATCACAAATTTTCCACTATGCTGATCGCCGACTGTTGAAATCATTCCTAAACGGCGTAAGCGATTTAACGCGGCACGGACTTTTTCGGCTAGTTTTTGTTTATCTAAATCTGAACCTGAAGAGCGCTGATTGACCACTTTTAACAGTTTGCTTTCATCGGCCAAATTGAGCAATTCATCATACACTTCTTGGGTGCTGAAAATACCTTGTTGAGCAAGGCGTTCTGGGCTTAAATACAAATAACACAACACTTTGCCGACTAACATTTCTAATTCAGAAAGCACCGAACGAGCAATTAGCGTGGTGGCCTTTGGGCGCAAATAGAAAAAGCCTTCTGGGGCACGAATTAATTCCACATTGTAACGGCGATAAAATTGATCTAGCTCGTTTTGGAAATCCATCAAAAAGGCGTGATTATCCAATTGCTCTAGACTAATGTGTCGCCCCGCACGCAATTGACTATCCACCGCAGGAAAAAGGGGGTTCGCAATGGCCTGTGCTTGTTTTACGGAAAGTATCTCTTGTAGCTGCTCTGTCATAGTTTGGTTCTCTAAAAATTAGTTATATTCATCAATGATATTGGCTTGTACTTCAGCGCCCAGCTCGTTAATTTTTTGCCATTGCGGATAGGCGCCTGTTAAATCACCACTTGCCATACCTAAGCGCATTGCTTGATCGACAATAATTCTCGCCACATCAAAATGGCGTGAAACCGGATAATTTTCCAACTGCTCTTTCAGCACTAAACTCAAATCAATTGGGCGATTATGCTCACGGTAGGCAATTAATAGGCTTTGCATATGTTCTACAATTTGATCGTGTAAATCTGCCAAACTTTCGTATTGTAATTCTTCTGGTAGCTCCCCTAGCGCATCTTCTTCACGCAACATCAGTTCTTCATCACGTAAATCTACTAAACGCTCAGCCTGTGCAGTCCATAAGTACCAAGGATTTTCAAAATATTGTTGAATAGACTGACGTAAACGCTGTGAAAAGACACGATTTTTGTCCATATCAATCGCAGTACGGATAAATTTATGCACGTGGCGGTCATAGCCAATCCATAAGTCAATGGACTGTTGCCCCCAGCTAATAATGCGGTCTAATTTTGCTTGCAAATCAATGATAAGCTGATCGATAAAATAGAGATTTTCCTGACCAATCACACAATCTTGAATACGCAATAATTGTGCTTGTAGCTTATCCCCTGCGGAATTGAGCGTATCTTGCAATTCACGCAGATTGCTTGAGGTTTCATCTAACAAACGCTCACAGCTTGAAATAGCGGCTTGCCAATCTTTAGTTAATAGCTCTGCGATTTCATCCTTAATGCTTTGCTGATTTTCGTCCATCACCCGTTGGGAAAAATCAATGCTATCGAAAATCTCCGCCACAGAATATTTTAATGGCGCAAACACATTACGCCGCCAATGATGTTCATCGCCCCCTTCTTCCGCCGCTTCAGAAGCACGTTGAATCTCATCTGCCACAATTGAAAGCTGAACAGAAAGGCGTAAGGCAGAAAATTCACGTTGGCGAATATAATAATCTGATACGCCAACGCCCAACGGCGTTAAACGATAAATCGCCAAGCCCTCAGTAAATTCACTACTAAAACGATTGAGAAAGCGCTGTTTTACCAATTCATTAATCGCATTATTGGCGCGGGTGGCAATATTATCGGGAGATTGCTCAAAGGCAGATGCGGTATGACGGAAAATATCCACTAAATCGGTTTCCAACATTTCACCGTCTAAACGCTCATTGTTATAAATGGCAATCGCCAATAAAAACGCCAAACGATCAGTCGGCAAATTGAGCGAAAACTCTCGCTCTCTCGCCCAAGAAACCAATTCAGGGATGGTTTGTGATGTTTCAAGCATTGTGTATTCTCACAAGCAAATAAAAATTAGACAAAAATTGTAGTTGATTATACAGGATTTTTTACGGCTCTTGTAGATCGTTTTTTCTACTTATTGTTATCTAAAAAGACCTAATCCTGCACATTCCTATTGGAAAAAATTCCATTACCCCTTACTATACGCAAGTTTTTTAAATTGATATAACCGAATAATAAACCCAATGAGCGAAAATTTAACTTCTCAAAACGAAAAAACAAAGAAACAAATCTATAATTTCAATAAGTTACAAAAACGCCTACGCCGTAATGTGGGCGCAGCCATTGCCGATTTTAATATGATTGAAGACGGCGATAAGGTGATGGTGTGTTTATCTGGCGGTAAAGACAGCTACACGTTGCTGGATATTTTACTTAATTTACGCCTTAATGCACCGATTCATTTTGACATTGTGGCGGTGAATTTAGATCAAAAACAACCGGGCTTTCCTGAGCACGTCTTACCTGAATATTTAGAAAGTATTGGCGTGGATTACAAAATCGTGGAAGAAAATACCTACGGCATTGTGAAAGAAAAAATTCCTGAAGGTAAAACCACTTGTTCCCTTTGTTCTCGTTTAAGACGTGGGATTTTATACCGCACAGCAACAGAACTTGGCGCAACCAAAATCGCTCTTGGGCATCATCGTGATGATATGCTAGAAACCTTATTTTTAAATATGTTCTATGGCGGCAAGCTGAAATCAATGCCTCCAAAACTTATCAGTGATGACGGCAAGCAAATTGTGATTCGTCCGCTGGCTTATTGCAAGGAAAAGGACATTGAAAAATATTCCATCGCCAAACAATTCCCGATTATTCCTTGTAATCTATGCGGTTCGCAGCCTAACTTGCAGCGCCAAGCGGTAAAAGAAATGTTGCAAACTTGGGATCGCCAATATCCGGGGCGTATTGAAACAATGTTCAGCGCAATGCAGAATATTGTACCTTCGCACCTATGCGATAAAAATTTATTTAATTTCAAAGAGATTCAACGCGGACAAAAGTTAGACGGCGTGGAGGGGGATATTGCTTTTGATAAACAGGATCTGCCTGCTACTCCATTATTCCAAGATGAAGATGAGCAAACAGATTTCAGCCAAAATGAAATGATTGCGTTTAAGGAAGTGAGTTAGACAAAAAGCTGAATAAAGAAATGGCAAAAATAAAGTGCGGTGAAAAAATTAAAAAATTTTCTACCGCACTTTTTTATTTCTATGTTTTCTATCAATTCGTTTTACATTCTACGTGCTTGCCAATAAGTGCGTGTCCAGTAAGGGCTGTTGAGTGAAGAATAAATGACACCACCTTTGGTTGAGGCGTGTAGGAATTGTCCGTCTTTCACATAAATACCGACGTGGTAGCCATTTGGCCCGCGTCCTGTTTTGAAAAAAACCAAATCGCCTGTTTGAATGTCTTTTTTCGCCACTTTCGTGCCATATTTTACTTGTTCTTTTGTCGTACGAGGCAAATTAATATTAAAGCGTTCGCGGAAAGTGGTCTGTACAAAAGCAGAACAATCAATACCACGGCGACTTTGTCCGCCTAAACGGTAGGGGGTGCCAGCCCATTCACGTTGATGTTCTGACAGCATCGCAATGGTCATAATGGGGTCATTTAACTGGCTATGATAGCGGTTGTGTTTGAACGATTTATATTGGACGGAAGAGGGTTCGCTCGAGCTAGAACAAGCCACACTCAGCAATACACCACCGCCAATTAGCAATATTTTTAATAAATTCATTGTAAACTCTAAAAATAAAAAAGAATAAAAAACTATCCGTACTTTTTGCACGGATAGCTTTAAGTAAGAAAGTATTACGCTTTTGGCTTAGATTTTTCTACACGAGAGCGTAATTTCTGACCGGGTTTGAACACCACAACTCGGCGCGCGGAAACCGGTACGCTTTCGCCTGTTTTAGGGTTGCGCCCTGGACGTGAGGCTTTATCGCGTAATTCAAAATTACCAAATCCAGATAATTTTACATCTTGCCTGTTTTCCAATGCCACTCGTATTTCCTCAAAAAAACTCTCAACCAATAATTTGGCATCACGTTTATTTAGATTATACTTTTCAATTAAGCTGTCGGCTAATTCAACTTTGGTCAATGTCATAATATTAATCTCTCAAATAAGCATCAAATCGTTGTTTTAATGCGTCTAATACCGCTGAAATTACCGCATTAATCTCTTTCTCTTCAAGGGTTTTATCAGTGTCTTGAATGGTTAAACTAATGGCTAAACTTTTCTTACCTTCAGGTAAATTCGCACCTTGGTAAACATCAAATAAACTCACATTTACAAGCTGTTTTCCGCCAGCTTGACGACACACTTCCAACACATCGCCTGCTGGTGTTGCGCTATTCACTACAACCGCCAAATCACGTTTATTTGCAGGGAAACGAGAAATTTCTTTGGCATTTGGAACAGATCTTTCCGCAATGGCAGTCCATTCAATTTCAAATACGATCGGTTTACCAGATAAACCAAGCTTTTGTACCACTTTTGGATGCACGGTGCCAATATAACCGATTTCTTTATCATCTAAGATAATAGCAGCAGATTGCCCTGGGTGTAACGCTGGATATGATTTTGCTACAAAACGCAAACGATTTCCAGCCTTTGTTAGCGATAAAATACGTTCTAAATCCCCTTTCAGATCAAAGAAATCGACATTTTCGCCTTTTTGTTCCCAATGAACAGGGCGTTTATCTCCCACAATGGCTGCACCCAGTACATATTCTTGACGAACGCCGCTTTCTGCTTGGCTATCAGGAATAAAGCGTAATCCGCCTTCAAAAATGCGTACACGGCTTTGTTGGCGATTTTGGTTGTAAGCAATGGTTATAAGCAAGCCCGGTAATAAAGACACGCGCATTGCCGACATTTCACGCGAAATTGGGTTTGGCAGAATTAAGGCTTCTTGCTCTGGGTATAATAATTGCTGAACTTCTGGATCAACAAAGCTATAAGACACAATTTCTTGATAATCGCTATCGACAAATGCGGTACGCACGCGCACTAATTCTAATAAACGTTCAGGCATTGGCTTCATTTGCAAATGTGCTAATGGGGCATTGTTCGGAATATTGTTATAACCGTAAATGCGTGCCACTTCTTCGATCAAATCTTCTTCAATTTCAATATCAAAACGCCAGCTTGGTGAAATGGCTGTCCATAACCCCTCTTGATAGCTCACTTGTAAGCCTAAGCGTTGCAAAATATCGGTTACGGTTTCCGTTGGAATATGATGACCCAATAAGTGATCTAACTTTTCACGGCGTACTTGCACCTGTTTTACTTTTGGCAAATTCGCTTCGCTCACCACTTCGCAAATTTCACCCGCTTCGCCACCACAAATGTCTAACAATAATGCGGTTGCACGTTCCATTGCTTTGTGTTGAAGATTAAAATCCACACCACGTTCAAAACGGTGTGAAGAGTCGGTATGCAAGCCATATTGTCTGGCGCGTCCTGTAATGGCTAATGGCGCAAAAAATGCTGCTTCAAGTATTACATCTTTGGTTTCACCATTCACACCACTGGCTTGGCCACCAAAAATACCCGCCATCGCTAATGGGCCATTTTGATCGGCAATCACTAAGGTGTTTGGTTGAAGTTTGGCGGTTGTGCCATCTAATAACACCAACTCTTCGCCTTCTTTTGCCATACGCACTTGCACAGGTTGGGCCACTTTTGCTGCATCAAAGGCGTGCATTGGCTGGCCAAGTTCCAGTAAGATGTAATTGGTAATATCCACCACTGGATCGATAGAACGAATACCGCAACGGCGTAATTTTTCTTGCATCCAAATTGGCGTTGGTGCTTTCACATTCACATTTTTCACCACGCGCAATAAATAACGTGGGCAAGCTTCTGGTGCTAACACCTCAATTTGTGCTTTATCTGCAATAGTTGCTGCAACTGGCTTGATTTCAGGGGCATTAACCGCTTGCTGATTAACCACGCCCACTTCACGGGCAATTCCCGCAATGCTTAAACAGTCTGCACGGTTTGGCGTTAAGCTAATTTCTATACTGTTATCGTCTAATTGCAAATACTCACGCAAATCCCTACCTATTGGCGCATCTGCTGGTAATTCAATGATACCGTTATGATCGTCCGAAATACCTAATTCGCTGAATGAACATAACATTCCTTCAGAAGGCTGACCGCGTAATTTGGTTTTCTTTATTTTAAAGTTACCAGGTAACACTGCACCATCAACAGCACAAGCTACTTTCAGTCCTTGACGGCAATTTGGCGCACCACACACGATGTCTAATAGACGATCACCGCCTATATTCACCTTGGTTATGCGTAATTTATCGGCATCAGGATGTTGGGTGCATTCCACCACTTCCCCAATAACTACACCACTAAATTCTCCAGCAACAGACTCAACGCCGTCCACTTCTAGCCCGAGCATTGTAATTTGATCACATAATTGTTCCGTGCTAACGGCAGGATTCAGCCATTCACGCACCCATAATTCACTAAATTTCATATTCTTTCTCTACATTAATATTTCGGTTTTCTATTACTTAAATTGTTTTAAGAAACGGAGATCATTTTCAAAGAATGAACGTAAATCTGTTACATTGTAACGTAACATTGTTAAGCGCTCTACGCCCATTCCCACCGCAAAGCCAGAATATTCTTCCGGATCGATACCCACATTACGCAACACATTTGGGTGAACCATTCCACAGCCTAACACTTCTAACCATTTACCGTTTTTACCCATTACATCGACCTCCGCTGAAGGCTCAGTGAATGGGAAATAGGAAGGACGGAAACGCACTTGCAAATCCTCTTCAAAAAAGGCACGCAAGAAATCGTGTAATAAGCCTTTTAATTCACTGAAGTTCGCGTGTTTATCCACATAAAGCAATTCAATTTGGTGGAACATTGGGGTATGGGTTTGGTCGTAATCATTACGATATACACGGCCAGGTGCCATAATGCGAATTGGCGGACGCATTTTTTCCATTGTACGGATTTGCACCCCTGAAGTTTGCGTACGCAATAAACGTTCCGCATCAAACCAGAACGTATCGTGATCCGCACGCGCTGGGTGATGAGCAGGGATATTTAGCGCATCAAAGTTGTAATAATCGGTTTCAACTTCAGGCCCAACTTCCACGGTGAAACCTAATTTTGAGAAAAATTCCACCACACGACGAATAGTGATAGAAACAGGGTGCAAGCCTCCTAATTCCGTTTTACGCCCTGGTAAGCTGACATCAATACTCTCTTTTGCCAACTGCGCATTCAGGGCTTCTTCTTCCCATTGTGCTTTTTTGGTGTTTAATAAATCTAACACTTTTTGCTTGGCTTCATTGATTTTTGCGCCCATAGCTGGACGTTCTTCCGCCACCACATCACGCAATCCTTGCATTAATTGAGTAAAATGCCCTTTTTTACCAAAATATTCCACACGAATGGAATCTAGTGCTTCAAGGCTTTTATCTTGCAATTTCTCAATCGCTTCTTTTGCCTGCTCGGTAATGTCTTTAAGGTGTTGCATACCAATCCTCTATTATTAAATGAATCTCATAAGATTTAAAAAATTTATTAATAATAATACTAACGTCTTAAAAAATCACGTTTTTATTATGGCTTTTCACTATTATTCTTCCACTCCCACTGCTGAATTTTCTCCTGAACGGAAAGCACAGTGAAAAATTTGCCACTTTGAGGCAAGGTTTTAATGCAAATATGTTGACTTTGGTAAGTAAATTTAAGCTGATAACAATGTAAATAAGTGCGGTCCGATTTTTGCTTATTTCCGCCATAAGGTTCATCACCTAAAATCGGGCTGCCTAGGCTTTTCATTGCCACGCGTAACTGATGCGTTTTGCCTGTTTGTGGAAACAAAACAAAAAGGCGTAAATTTGGCTCACAACTTAGGGAAAAAAAACGCGTTATGGCAGGGTTTTCCTTACTTTGGCATAATTTCCACGTGCCATTGCGAGATTTTTGCATATCTCCCACAATTCGCCCTTGCTTTTTCTTTGGCTTTTCTGTGGATAACGCCAAATAGGTTTTCTCAATGCGATGATCAGCAAATAACCCTGACAAGGTTGCCGCTGCCTGCTTATTCAACGCCAACATCAACAAGCCAGAAGTAACCTTATCTAACCGATGCACCAGCCAAACTTGGGGCAAATTTAATTGTTGAGCCACTAAGGTGGTTAGACCAAGTGACTCATCATCTTTATGCACGGAAATGCCACAAGGCTTGTGAATAATGATAAAATCAGCGTGCTGAAAAACAATGTCGAACATTGGCGTTACGATCTCTGGTATAATTAAACGTTTATAAAAGTGCGGTTAAAAATAAATGAATTTTACTTTTCAACAGATTATAGCATATCTCGTGCCGGTCCTGATTTGGATTTTGACCATTTCTATTACAATGCGATTGGTAATAAAAAAACAATCGGTTTCTGCCACGCTTTCTTGGTTGATGATTATTTATCTCGTGCCAGTGGTGGGAATTGTTGCGTATTTAGTCTTTGGTGAGGTGAAATTAGGCACAAAACGGGCGAAAGCGTTTCGTTTGCTTGCTCCTAAATTTAACCAGTGGTTTGGCGATTTTTCGCAATGCCCGCAATTAATCAATCATCACAATACCCTACTTTATCGCCCGATTTTTGACTTAGCCAAAAGTCGCTTAAATATCCCTTGTGTGCTAGGCAATGAGCTGCATATTTTAGACACGCCAGAAAGCATCACTAAAAGCATTATCCAAGATATTCATTGTGCCCAACACAGCATTAATATGGTGTTTTATATTTGGTGGAATGGCGGTTTAGTGGAAGATGTACAAAACGCCCTGATTAGTGCACAACAGCGTGGTGTCAAGGTAAGAATATTGCTAGATAGCGTGGGCAGCCGCCAATTTCTGAAAAGTAAAAATTACCGCCAAATGAAAGAAAGTGGCATTGAAATCACCGAAGCGTTACACGTTAATTTACTGCGTATGTTTTTTAGCCGCATTGATTTACGCCAGCACCGCAAAATTATTGTGATCGATAATCAAATTGCTTACACCGGCAGTATGAATATGGTTGATCCAAAATATTTCAAACAAGACAGCCACGTTGGCGAATGGGTGGATATTATGGTGCGTATTAATGGCCCTGTTTCTGCCGTGCTAAATGGGCTGTATGCGTGGGATTGGCAAATTGAAAGCGATAAAGAAATTCCCTTGCAGTTGCCAGATTGCCCTTTGTTACCTATTGATCAAAATAATTCACACGCCGTGCAAATTCTTGCCACGGGGCCGGGCTTTCCTGATGATTTAATGGCGCAATCCCTTTCTATTGCGATTTTTTCCGCACGTCAAAGCATTACCATTACTTCACCTTATTTTGTGCCAAGCCATAGCATTGCCGAAGCCTTACGCATTGCAGCGTTGCGTGGTATTGACGTTACGCTGATTCTGCCAAAGAAAAACGATTCTTTGATGGTAAGCTGGGCGAGTCGCACCTTTTTTGAAGATCTGCTTGCCGCTGGAGTGAAAATTTATCAATTTGAGCAAGGATTATTGCATACTAAAAGCGTGTTGATCGATAACCGTCTCGTCTTAGTTGGCACGGTCAATATGGATATGCGTAGTTTTATGCTGAATCTTGAAGTTACAATGGTGGTAGAAGATCAAACCTTTGCCAATGAAGTTACGCTATTGCAAGAAAATTACCGCCAAAATTCTTCCTTATTAACCCCTGAATATTGGATGAACCGTCCTGTTTATCAACGGGTTATCGAACGTTTATTTTTCTTATTTAGCCCACTTTTATAAGTGCGGTGTAAATTTTCCAACTTTTTAAACATTTTAAGGATAGCAATGAAAAAGCAACTCACTTTTTATTTAGTTCGCCACGGACGCACCGTTTGGAACGAACAAGGTTTATTACAAGGGCAAGGCGACTCTCCGCTGATAGCCGAAGGTATTGAGGGAGCAATCAAAACAGGCGAACACTTAGCCAACGTGCCTTTTGTTGCCGCCTATTCAAGCGTGCTAAAACGCGCAATGGATACCACGCAATACATTATTGGCGAGCGAAATATCCCCTTCTTTCAGCATAAAGGCTTAAACGAACATTTCTTTGGAAGCTGGGAGGGGGTGTTGGTGGAGAGTATTCGTCAAAGCGAAGAATTTCAGCAAATGACTAAAGATCCTGCGAATTATCATGCTAAAAGCAACGGTGGTGAAACCTTTGGTGAACTTGCTAAGCGCGCAATGCAAGCTGTTTATGACATTATCAATGTGCATAACGAAGGCAATATTCTACTGGTTTCTCATGGACACACTCTACATTTATTGCTCGCCTTATTTGACGGTTCAACTTGGCAAAATCATCGTGAAAATCCGAACATCACACGCTTGGCAAATACGTCGATTAGCATTGTTCGCTATGAGCAAGCGGAAAACGAAAGTGCGGGACGTTTTGTATTGGAAACAGTAAATAGCACAGCGCATTTATAGTGCATTAGACGCAAATCTATTTAATGGCAAGAAACAAAGTGCGGTGAAAAATTCTAATTTTTTGCACCGCACTTTGAGCATCATTCAGATTGAGAATATTGAAATATAGTATGTATTTCGCTTACTTCATCAGCCCTACTTCACCCACTCTGTTTGTAGATAAGTTAAACGCTCAATATTGGTAATGTAATGCCCTAGCTCTTGTTCTTCAGGGTGATGAATATAAGGTATTTGCCCAAGCAATGGTGCATCAATTTTTTCGCTTAACACCTCGATAACTTCAGTATAATGCGCCAATCCTGGATTGATTCGATTTGCAATCCAACCTAATAAAGGTAATCCTGATTGTTGAATAGCCTGTGCAGTTAATAAGGCATGATTAATACATCCTTCTTTTATGCCTACTACTAATACCACAGGCATCTGGTGAGACATTACCCAACTGGCAAAGCTGTATTGCTTATTCATGGGGGTAAGCCAACCGAATGCCCCCTCTACTAGCACAGATTGATAGCGTTGTGTAAGTGTGGTGAGATCGGCATTAATTTTTTCAATATTAATAATAGATTCATCACTTGAAAGTACGGTTAGAATATCACGACAACTATAGCTATTTATCTCTTTGTAGCTGACGTTTTCATTCGTGGTACGCATTAATGTCAGCACATCGGAACTGCTTTCCTCAGAATCTAATAATTTTTCAGTCTGTAAAAAATCATCATAATCATTAGGCAAACAAGCTATTGGTTTATAACCAACAATTTGAATACCTACGCTTTGCAAGGCCTGTATGATAGCTCGGCTTGAAATCGTTTTTCCTACATTGGTATCTGTACCAGCAACAAAAAAACTGCTCATAACGATCCATTCCTTATTTATTCTATGTAAAATAAGATTCTAAAAGAATTTTTTGAGCATAATATTGAGCTAACACAAAGTTTAGTGAGTTTGCGAAAGATGTTCTAATAGTGAACCATCATATAACCTTTGTTTAATGGCTGCGGTTAATACTTCTGGACTATTCCATTGATAACGACTAGTAACGATTTCAACATTGCAATGAAAGAAACTCAAACGCTCATTTAAACGGGATAAAAAATGCGCTTTTGCTAATAACAAGCTGCAGTCTAACATCACTTTTTTCGGCGAGAACATATCGACCAAGCACAAAATTAAATAGGCAGTAACATCGGTAACCAAATGTAAAATGGCAAGCGCATTGCTTTCTTGCAAATCAATTTTTCGACATAAAAAGCGGATTTTTTCATTATTGTCATTGCATTGATTATCTGGATAAAGTAAATCAATAAGCTGATAAATAGCTTTGTTTGTAATCTGATTAATGATTTGATACCGTTCAATTTCTGATAACCGTGGGTTAAGTTTATTTTGTAAAGAACATAATTGCGGTGCAATAAGTTTATCTACATTAATTTTTGCTTGCTGATTACAGAGAAATACATCCCCTTCAGAAAGCACACTAAGATTCACACGATCATTTAGCTGTAAAAAAAGAACATTTTCGCAGCCAATAACACTGCCTACCGAACTTTCAGCAAATAGCCAAGTTTCAAAATAGTCAGTGATTACAACCGGTAAATGAAAATGAGCTTGAAATAAACGCTTAAGATCGATGTGCAATATGCGATTACCTAATAAATAACAATATTCCATTTGCTCATTGAGCTCACCGATTACTGCCACAGAAAAAGTTATAATGCGTTCAGTTTGACAATTACTTTCTCGAATGAAACACTCAACACAATCAATAAGTGCGGTGCTTAAATTGGCAATATTTTCCAAGGTTAAATGGAAAGATTGCTCAGCGATAAGCGTGCCATCAAGCTCGCATAAAAACATATCAAAGCGATCTTCCGTTAAAATGGCACAAAGAGATTGCCAATAAAAAGGGGATACACAAAGCCCAATGGCGGGACGTCCACGATGTTCTGTGTTGCGCACTGCTTTTTCCATAATCAATTTTTGATCGATCAGTTTACGCGTGAGTGAAGTAATTGTTGCTGGTGCAAGACGAGACAACTTAGAGAGATCAATTCGCGAAATTTCTTCAAATTGCTCTATTAGTTGATAAACTTTTCCTAGTTGTTGTTCTTTCACGAAAGATTTATCCTTTTTTCTTTCTCTTGCCATAGTCAATTTCTCTATTAAATTTTTAAAATAAAATTATTCTTTTGTTATATCAGGTTACCCTCTAAAAACAAGTTATTTACATTAATTTTGTGGACAGCTTCACAAAAACAATCAAACAATTCATTTTGGCAAATTTTCTGACTTGCGGTAAACTAAGAAAGTTTTTACGCTAATTTTTTTTGATTGAGGTTTATATGACACAAATTGCCCCTATCGTAGAAGTATTACAAGGCAAAATTCAAATCGGTGATCAAGTTACCGTACGTGGCTGGGTGCGTACTCGCCGCGATTCTAAAGCAGGGCTTTCTTTCCTTGCGGTGTATGACGGTTCTTGTTTCGATCCAATTCAAGTGATCGTCAATAACGACATTGCGAATTATCAAGATGACATCCTACGTTTAACCACAGGCTGCTCGGTAATCGTAACAGGTAAAGTGGTGGAATCCCCAGCACAAGGGCAAGCGGTTGAGTTACAAGCGGAAAATGTGGAAGTAACAGGTTGGGTGGAAGATCCTGACACTTACCCAATGGCCGCCAAACGCCATAGTATCGAATATTTGCGAGAAGTGGCACATTTACGTCCACGCACAAATATTATTGGTGCCGTGGCGCGTGTTCGCCATTGTTTGGCACAAGCCATTCACCGTTTTTTCCACGAACAAGGTTTTTACTGGGTGGCAACGCCACTTATCACCGCCTCTGATACCGAAGGTGCGGGCGAAATGTTCCGTGTATCAACCCTTGATCTAGAAAACCTACCACGTACAGAACAAGGTGCGGTAGATTTTTCACAAGATTTTTTCGGTAAAGAAGCATTTTTAACCGTATCTGGTCAGCTAAATGGCGAAACTTACGCTTGTGCATTGAGTAAAATCTATACCTTTGGCCCAACATTCCGTGCAGAAAATTCTAACACGACTCGCCACTTGGCAGAATTCTGGATGGTTGAACCTGAAATAGCCTTTGCGAATCTGAACGATAACGCAAAACTTGCGGAAGATATGCTTAAATATGTGTTCCGCGCGGTATTAAATGAACGCAAAGATGACTTAAAATTCTTTGAAAAACACGTTGATAAAGACGTTATCAGCCGTTTAGAAAATTTCATCAATTCAGATTTTGCACAAATTGATTACACCGATGCCATTGACATCTTATTAAAATCAGACAAGAAATTTGAATTCCCAGTGTCTTGGGGCATTGATTTATCGTCAGAACACGAACGCTATTTAGCGGAAGAATATTTCAAATCCCCAGTGGTAGTGAAAAACTATCCAAAAGACATCAAAGCGTTCTATATGCGCTTAAATGATGACGGCAAAACCGTGGCGGCAATGGACGTGTTAGCCCCAGGAATTGGTGAAATCATTGGTGGTTCACAACGTGAAGAGCGTCTAGATGTGCTGGATAAACGTATGGCTGAAATGGGCTTAAACCCTGAAGATTATTGGTGGTATCGCGATCTCCGCCGTTACGGCACTGTGCCACATTCAGGATTCGGTTTAGGTTTTGAGCGTTTAATCGTTTATGTCACCGGCGTGCAAAATATCCGTGATGTAATCCCATTCCCACGTGCACCAAGAAACGCGAATTTCTAAGATTTTAGATTAAAATAAAAACAAAGAGCGGTGAAAAACTTCTGGTTTTTAACCGCTCTTTTTGTATGGGGTTATTGTAGAATGTAGCGTAATTTACTCACTACAATTTTATAATGAATATGCACCATTCCCGAACCCAGCAGAAATTATTAAAGAAGATCTTTGACCTGAACTTGGTTTAACGGTTATTTAAGCTACCAAACACTTGCTCGCTAAATCAAAGCTTAAATTAGTGCGGAAAGAGAGTGACACCTACAGGCTTGGTTAAGGGAAAATAGTTCTAGGCCTGAAAGTTGATTGACTCAGCCAGCAACTATGATCTTTGGAAAGTCTCTCAAAGCAAGAATTTTTCTGTTATTCCTGCTTTGACTTAAATACCAGCTTTCCTAAAAAATAAAAAAAACCACCGCACTTTCACGGTGGCGTTGTTTAAACTTCTAATAAAATTAAAATTGCGGCCTCGCCTCCCCACTCTCTCGGTGCTTGATGTAAGGCGCGGACTTTGGGGTGTTGTACTAACCATTTGGGAATTTGGCGTTTTAAGGTGTATGTGCCATAGCCTGTCATAATGCTGGCACAATAAATATTTTCTTTTTCACAAGCCTGAATTAAGCTAGCTAATTCTATTTTAGCTTTTTCTTTGGTTAAACCGTGTAAATCTAAAAATAATTCTGGCGAAAAATCACCACGGCGTAATTGTTTCAGTAAATAGCTATCTTCCCCTTCACGCAAATATTTCACCGCGCCTTCTTCATTGAGTAAAGGTTCATATTCATCAGAAAAGAAAAAAAGCGTATCTTCTTTTTCACGCTGCTCACGAATTTGTTGTTTTTCTTTATAATTTTTTTGTGGCGCAACAAATTCATTTTGCAATAAAGGTTTTGTGCCTTTTATTGCATCACGAAAGAGCGCTAAATCGTCATCATCTAGTATTTTCATTGTAGAAATAAAATTACGCTTAATTGCCGTATCAGTTTATGCTATAAATAGTTAATTATTCTATTACAAAACAGGAACATTCAACAATGGCTTTAGTAAATGATTTTCCTTCCTCGACATTAACACGAACACCTGATAATGACGGAAAAACAGATATTTTTTTCACCGCACTTAATGAGCTTTATAGTATTAAAGATTTTCTGCGATGGACTTACAGCACCTTTAACCGTTCTGAATTATATTATGGCCACGGGTACGATAATCCTTGGGATGAAGCTCAACAATTGGTTTTGGCAGCGTTAGCTTTACCGTATGACTTCCCTACCGAAATGTATGATACGCGCTTGACCCAAGACGAAAAATTGGATTTAATCGCACTTATTAAAGAACGTTTGGAAAAACGTATTCCTGTAGCTTATCTCACTCATAGTGCTTGGTTCTGTGGTTTGGAATTTTATGTCGATGAACGGGTGATTATTCCACGCTCACCAATCAGCGCATTAATTGAAGAGAAATTTGCAGGTTTGCTCACTAACCCACCACGACGTATTATGGATTTATGTACTGGAAGTGGTTGTATTGCGATTGCTTGTGCTATGGCATTTCCTGATGCAGAAGTTGATGCTATTGATTTATCCACTGATGCCCTTGATGTAGCTGAAATTAACATTATGAAATATCAGCTTTCCGATCGCGTTTTTCCAATTCAATCAGACTTATTTAATGCCATTCCACAGGATAAATACGATTTAATCGTAACAAATCCCCCTTATGTGGATCGGGAAGATCTTGATGATATGCCTGAAGAATATCATTACGAGCCAGAAATGGCATTAGGATCGGGCGATGACGGCTTAGATATTACCAAACGTATTTTACAATCAGCAGCTGATTATTTGACTGATGATGGTGTGTTGGTTTGCGAAGTGGGAAATAGTATGGTGCATTTAATCGAACAATTCCCGAATGTACCATTTGAATGGGTGGAATTAAGAAATGGTGGATTGGGTGTATTTGCATTGCGTAAACGTGATTTAATTACCCTATGTCAAGAACTTGCAAAATAACACCGTCTTTATCCGATCAATAACCTTCAAAAAAGGGACTGATATTTCATTCTCACTATTGATCGGATAAATTTAAGCCTTTTTACTTAATAAATTTTGTTTTACTTTCTCCCCCCAGCGCTGAAAGAGATCTTGCTCAATCTCAATGCCAAATTGATCACAAAGGCGATTGATGCTCTGGTCGATAATATCATCAATGCTTTCGGGGCGATGATAAAAGGCCGGCATCAAAGGCATTATAGTGGCGCCAATTTCTGCTGCTTGGGTCATTAAGCGTAAATGGCCTAAATGTAGCGGTGTTTCGCGCACACAAAGAAAAAGCGGTTTACGCTCTTTTAAACACACGTCCGCGGCACGAGTGATGAGATCATCGGTGTAACTATGCGTAATGCCTGATAAGGTTTTAATTGAACAAGGCAGAATCACCATTCCCAAAGTGCGGTAAGATCCCGAAGAAATTGCTGCACCAATATCGCGCACATCATAGGTTTGATCTGCCAAGGCACGCACTTGTTGAACGCTGTAATCCGTTTCTGCGCCCAAGGTTTGCTTAGCGGCATTGCTGATAATTAAATGGGTTTCAAGATCAGGGACGTTTTTCAATACTTCCAATAAACGTATCGCATAAATCGCCCCTGAAGCGCCTGTGATGGCAATAATTAAACGTTGTTTGCTCATTAGCTCTCGTTGTGCATTTCAAGATTGGTCGCGTCTTTCTCACGCTTTTTCTTGGCACTATCATTGCGTAAATCAGCGATATGATCAAGATATTCTGGCGTAATGTCCCCTGTTACATATTTTCCAGTAAACACTGAACAATCAAAATCTTTAGTCGCGGGATTTTCTTGCTGAACAGATTGAGTAAGCGCCTCAAGATCTTGGAAAATCAATTTATCTACACCGATGAGTTTGGCAATTTCGTCCACTTCTCGTCCGTACGCAATGAGTTCGTGTTTTGTTGGCATATCAATGCCATACACATTTGGATAACGAATTTCTGGTGCAGCTGAAGCAAAATAGATTTTATTCGCTCCCGCAGCGCGCGCCATATCCACAATTTGCTCGGATGTTGTACCGCGCACAATGGAATCGTCCACTAATAGCACATTTTTGCCTTTAAACTCAGAAGAAATGGTATTCAGTTTGCGGCGTACTGCACTCACGCGTTGTGTTTGCCCCGGCATAATAAAGGTGCGCCCTACATAGCGATTTTTCACAAAGCCCTGACGATAAGGCTTGTTTAAAATATTGGCGATTTGTAAAGCGATATCATTGGAGGTTTCAGGCACGGGGATTACCACATCAATGTCTAAATCTGGCCATTCACGGGCAATTTTTTCGCCTAAATATTTGCCCATATGCACACGCGCGGCATAGACAGAAACGCCATCAATATAGGAATCTGGACGGGCAAAATAAACGTATTCAAAAATGCACGGTGTCAATTTTGGATTATCTGCACATTGTTGTGCATAAAATTTACCGTCAAAGGTGATATAAACGGCTTCGCCCGGTTGAATATCGCGCACAAATTCAAAGCCCACCACATCAAGTGCGGTGCTTTCTGATGCAAAAATATATTCTGTTTTGCCATTTTCTTCACGCTTTCCTAACACCAAAGGACGAATACCATTTGGATCACGAAATGCCACCATTCCGTGTCCGATAATCATTGCCACGCACGCATAAGCACCACGAATATCATTATGTGTCGCTTTAATGGCGTGGAAAATGTCTTCAGGTGAAAGATGTTGGGTATAAATATGATCCAGATGATAAGCAAGAATATTGAGCAAAATCTCTGAATCTGAATTGGTATTGACGTGGCGGCGAGCACGTTCGTATAAGGTTTTTTTCAGCTGTTCAGAATTGGTTAAATTACCGTTATGCACAAGGGTTAACCCATAAGGCGAGTTCACATAAAAAGGCTGCGCTTCGGAAACACTGGAACTACCGGCTGTCGGGTAACGAACGTGTCCAATACCAGCATTACCTTGCAAACGTAACATATGCACTTGCTGGAAAACATCGCTCACCAGCCCATTTGCCTTGCGTAAGCGGAAGCGATTTTCATCGTCAATGGTGACGATCCCCGCTGCATCTTGCCCACGATGTTGCAACACCGTTAAAGCATTATAAATAGACTGGTTAACTGGACTCTGTCCGATTATGCCGACAATACCACACATTCGTGTTATCCCCTATTGAGTTAATGTTGAGTTTAATAAACTGGAATTTTCCTGAATTTTTTGGAAGAACCATTCCACGATAAAACCAAAGTGCGGGATTAATTTCGATTCTTTCCACACATCACTTTGGCTAAAGTTGGTAAAGGTATCTACGAAAAATAATAAGGCGGCAACAATTAGCACACCACGCAATAAACCAAAACAGCCACCTAGTACACGATCTGTGCCAGATAGACCTGTTTTATCCACTAGTTGGCTGACTAAATAATTCACAATCGCACCAATAATCAAAGTGGCAATAAATAAGATGGCAATCGCCGTGCCGTTACGAATATATCCTGATTCAATTTGCGTTAAAAAGTTAGCAACATAAGGATAGAAATGATTTGCCACCAGAAAAGCAACAACCCAGCTTGCAAGGGACATCACCTCACGCACAAAACCACGCAACAGGCTGACAATAATAGAAAAAGCAATAATTCCGATAATGATAAAATCTAAATAATTGTTCACGAAAATAATCTCTACAAAATATAGGATATTTATGACCGCTGTATTCTAACAAAAAACGAAAACGTTTGCGTAGCATTATTTGCAGTTTTTATCCTAAGGGTTAAAAAACGGCGTACTATATCACTCGCGCTAGGCGGGATCAACAAAGCACGCATTAAGAAAATTATAGAGATAGCCAAAAGTCTGCGGGTAATTTTTGCTCGGCCTTTTTTAAGGCCAATGCTAAATCTTGATAAGTGGGATTATCTGGTACATTAACGCCACTGCCCGCTTTTTCCAACTGCTGACAAATTTGTGAAAATTGCACCGCACTTTGTGGTGGCAATGGCGTTTGCGCGCGTTTGCCAAGCCAATAAAGCCCTTGCAAAGGCAAACACAAGGAAAAAAGTGCGGTTAAAATAGTAGCGGCTAATGCCACCATATCCCCTTTGGCATAAATTTGTTGCCACACTAAAGCAAACACCGCAAGAAATGGCATCAGTTTTTGTGAAAACTGAGTAGCTTTGATAATACGGTTTTCGGGAAAAATCATTCCTAATTTGGGAATTAGCGGCCAAGTATTGAGATATTGCTGCCCTTGTTGAAGTGCGGTGAAAAATTTCATTTTTTTCTTGCTATGCTGAGTTATGCTGATCGGTAATCAATTTTCCCATTATAACGCATTCTTTTTATTCTCTTCGGTTTTATTTTTATAAAAATTTTTTAATTTTTAATCATTTTTTTGATAAATGTCGTGTTTTTTAAAGTTGAGAATTTATTTTATTTTTTGAAAGGTGTATGCTATGCGGTATTTAACGACTTCTATGTATATGTCGCTCCGTTTGAACTATTTAGACGGATTTCTTTTAACTCAATTAAAGATAGGTTACTTATGTCTCAAAAATTAGTTCTAGTACTTAACTGTGGTAGTTCTTCTCTCAAATTCTCTATTCTAGATCCTGTAACAGGTGATGAAAAATTATCTGGCTTAGCAGAAGCCTTTCACTTACCAGACGCACGTATTAAATGGAAGCTGCATGGCGAAAAAGGTAATGCAGATTTAGGCGCAGGCGCTGCCCACAGTGAAGCCCTTTCATTTATTGTGAACAACATTTTCCCACTAGATCCATCATTAAAAGATGAGATTGTGGCAATTGGTCACCGTATTGTTCACGGTGGTGAAAAATTCACTTCTTCTGTCGTCATCAATGATGAAGTTATTCAAGGTATTAAAGACGCAATTCAATTTGCACCATTACACAATCCAGCGCACTTAATCGGTATTGAAGAAGCGTTCAAAATATTCCCGCACTTAAAAGATAAAAACGTGGCGGTATTTGATACAGCATTCCATACCACAATGCCAGAAGAAGCGTTCTTATACGCCATTCCTTATTCTTTATACAAAGATCACGGTATTCGCCGCTATGGTGCGCACGGTACCAGCCATTACTATGTAAGCCAACAAGCCGCTGAGCGTTTAAATGTGCCAGCGAATCAAGTGAATGTGATCACTTGTCACTTAGGTAACGGTGCATCGGTAGCTGCGGTTCGTCATGGTAAATGTATTGACACTTCAATGGGTTTAACCCCATTAGAAGGCTTGGTAATGGGGACGCGTTCTGGCGATTTAGATCCAGCGATCATTTTCTACCTACACGATAACCTAGGAATGAATGTTGAAGAAATCAACACGCTATTAACGAAAAAATCTGGTCTACTCGGTTTAACTGAAATTACGAGTGATTGCCGTTATGCTGAGGATAACTATGATACTGAAGTACCAGCTAAACGTGCCTTAGATGTATTTTGCTACCGTTTAGCGAAATATATTGGTTCTTATATGGCGGTTATCGGTGAACGTTTAGATGCTATTGTGTTCACTGGTGGTATTGGTGAAAACTCTGCTCACGTTCGTGAAATTACCTTAGAGCATTTAAAACTCTTTGGTTATAAACTAGATAATGAGAAAAACCTTGCCGCACGTTTCGGTAATGAGGGCGTTATTACCGCCGAAAATACCCCTGTAGCAATGGTTATCCCTACAAACGAAGAATTAGTGATAGCACAAGATACAGCGAAACTCTGTATTTAGTAATTAAAATAGGCTGCCGAATATTTCGGCAGTTTCTTCTTCAACTCAATATTGAAAGGCTTATTATGTCTCGTACTATTATTCTTATTCCTGTGAGTGCTGGTGTTGGTTTAACCAGTGTTAGCCTTGGTTTAATTCGCACACTTGAAGAAAAAGGCGCAAAGATTGGTTTTATGAAACCAATTTCACAACCAAATACTGGCGAAGATAAACTAGATCGCAGCACCGCTATCGTTCGTACTAGCACCTCTATTGAAACTGCTGAGCCATTTATGCTAAGCGTAGCGGAAAGCTTAATCGGACAAAACCAATCTGATGTTTTATTAGAGAAAATTGTTGAAAATCACCAACAATTAGCTAAAAACAATGAAATTATCATTGTTGAAGGTTTAATCCCAACTCGCAAACATAGCTATGCCAACAGCATTAACTATGAAGTCGCAAAAGCATTAGATGCCGAAATTATTCTTGTTGCAGCGCCTTCAACAGAAACTCCATCGCAGCTTAAAGAGCGAGTAGAAGCAGCAGCTTCACAATTTGGTGGTAAAAATAACAAAAACTTGCTGGGTGTAGTAATTAATAAATTCAATGCACCGATTGATGAATCTGGCCGAACTCGTCCTGATTTAAGTGAGATTTTTGATGCTTATCAACATAGCCACACCAACGTGGCAGAAGTGTATAAGTTATTTGAAAAAAGTCCAATCAAAGTACTTGCTTGCATTTCTTGGAATGCAGAACTTATCGCAACCCGTGTAATTGATTTAGTTAAACACTTAGGCGCTGCTATTATCAATGAAGGTGAAATCCAAACTCGTCGTATTCGTAGCATTACTTTCTGTGCAAGAAGCTTACCAAATATGGTGGAACACTTCCGTAATGGTAGCTTGTTAGTTACTTCAGCAGATCGTCCAGATGTGTTAGTTGCTGCTGCTCTCGCTGCAAGTAATGGTATTGAATTAGGTGGCTTACTTTTAACTGGCGGATACAAATTAGATAGCCAAATCAAAAAACTTTGCCAACCTGTTTTTGAAAGCACTGGATTGCCAATTTTCCGTATTGAAGGCAACACTTGGCAAACTGCTCTTGCATTACAAAGCTTCAACCTTGAAGTGCCAGTGGATGATAAAGAGCGTATTGAAAGCATCAAACAATACACTAGCCAACAATTTGATACAGACTTTGTCAATTCAATTGTAGCTCAATCTTCTCGCCAACGCCGTTTATCACCGCCAGCATTCCGTTTCCAATTAACTGAATTAGCTCGCCAAGCGAAAAAACGTATTGTTCTACCTGAAGGGGACGAGCCACGTACAATCAAAGCGGCAACTCTTTGTGCAGAACGTGGTATTGCGGAATGTGTGCTGTTAGCTAATCCCGCTGACGTTCAACGTGTAGCTGAAGCACAAGGTGTACAATTAGGTAAAGGCATCACCGTTATTGATCCTGCAAGCGTGCGTGAAAACTATGTCGATCGTTTAGTGGAATTGCGTAAAAATAAAGGTATGACAGAAGCGCTTGCTCGTGAGCAACTAGAAGACACTGTGGTACTTGGCACAATGATGTTAGAAGCCAATGAAGTCGATGGCTTGGTATCTGGTGCCGTACATACTACTGCTAATACTATTCGTCCGCCGATGCAAATTATCAAAACTGCACCAGGGAATTCCATTGTATCTTCTATCTTCTTTATGTTATTGCCAGATCAGGTGCTCGTTTATGGTGACTGTGCAGTAAACCCAGATCCAACAGCAGAACAACTTGCTGAAATTGCAATTCAATCAGCAGATTCTGCCAAAGCCTTTGGTATTGACCCTAGAGTAGCGATGATTTCCTATTCAACTGGAACTTCGGGTAGTGGTGCAGATGTAGAAAAAGTAAAAGAAGCAACACGTCTTGCTCAAGAAAAACGTCCAGATCTTATCATTGATGGCCCATTACAATATGATGCCGCAATTATGGAAGATGTAGCACGTTCTAAAGCACCAAACTCACCAGTTGCAGGTAAAGCAACTGTATTTGTGTTCCCAGATTTGAATACCGGTAACACCACTTATAAAGCAGTACAACGCTCTGCGGATCTTGTTTCTATTGGCCCTATGCTACAAGGTATGCGTAAACCAGTAAACGATCTCTCTCGTGGTGCATTAGTAGATGATATTGTGTACACCATTGCATTAACTGCAATCCAAGCTACACAATAATCCTGCTTTACCTAATAAAAATCTCCATTCTCGTCTAGCGAAACAATGGAGATTTTTTTTATTTCCAATCTAAAATACACTTCCTACCACTAATCTTCCAGCATTTCTTGCAACAACAACGCTAGCCCACTTTGTCGTCTTGTTGGTTTTCTTACCGCAGTTTTCCAGCTTTGCTCCGTGCTAAACACAGTGGCTTGGCTTTTAGCGCGTGTAATGCCGGTGTAAACCAACTCACGGGATAAAATCGGGTTAGGTTCAGTCGGCAACACCATAAAAGCGTGATCAAATTCAGAACCTTGCGATTTATGTACGGTCATCACAAAAGCCGGTTCGTGGCTTGGAATACGACTGGCTAACTCGCGTTTGCCATTTTCAAAATAAAAATGCCCGCGTGCGTTTCCTTGCTCATCAACACTCAATAAATATAGCCCCACATCGCCATTATATAGTCCTACGTGGCTGTCATTTTGCGTGATCATAATTGGTTTACCGAGATAATGTTCGCGCGCTTGATTAAATTGTACTAAGCCCTTTGCACGCAAGCCTTCTACAATCAGTTGGTTAAGTTTTTCACTGCCCAACTCCCCTACGCGTAATGCAGTGAGATAACGCACTTTGTTAAATGCGGTGAAAATTTGCTGAATTTTTTCTGAATCTAACGGTTGATTTTGTGCATTAATGTGCTGAATTAAGGTTAAAAAATCGGCGTAATTTTGCACCGCGCTTTGCACAACCACATTAGCACAATATTGTTGATACGCCACCGTATTCACGTCCATCTCTTGTGTAAATTGCATAAAATCCACTAAGGTTAAGGATGGATTTGTTACAACATCACTTCTTGCCAAATCCCCTGCTTGCAACAGCTGCCAGCTTTCTTCAGCTTTTCCTTGATTAATCAGTTTCGCGAGCTGACCAATGGCGGAATGTGCATCAAAACGATGGCTTTGGGTTAAATGACAAAGGTGATCGCGAATTGGGTTCCCTTTCTCCATCGCTGGCAAATGTTGCCCTGTGGTTTGTTGTAAATAAGACACAAAATCAGGGCTGTATCCCTGCGCAAGAAATTTGCCTAACTCCGCTAAAATCGCCCCTGCCTCCACAGAAGCAAGCTGATCTTTATCGCCTAACAAAATCAATTTGGTTTGCGGTTTTAGGGCTTGCAACAATTTCGTCATTAGGGATAAATCAATCATTGAAGATTCGTCCACCACCAGCACATCAATGAGCAATGGGTTTTGCTTATTATGGCGTGGCGTTTCTTCATAAAAACGTACGCCAAGCAAGCGGTGCAAGGTTTCAGGCTGAGTGGGAATGGCTGCAATTAAGGTTTCAGACAAGGCTAGCTCTGCTTGCAAGCGAGCTAAGGAATTGTCCATACTCTCTTTTAACCGCGCGGTGGCTTTGCCGGTCGGCGCAACCAGTTTTATGCGTAAACCTTGCTGATATAAATCCTGCAAAGCAAGCAACAAACGCGTTACGGTGGTGGTTTTGCCCGTTCCCGGCCCACCACTGATTAAGGTGAAAGGCTGCTTCAGCGCCATTGCCACCGCAATTTCTTGCCAGTTAATTTGCGTTGGTTGTGGTGAATCTGGAAAATATTTTTGCAAAATGGTGGCGATGGCTTGCGGATCAAAAGTGCGGTCAAAAATTGCGGAATTTTGCACCGCACTTTGTTTTTTACGTTGATTTTCTGAATGGTGATCAGTGCGTTTAATGGCATTAGCAAAATATTCCGCCACGCGATATTCATCTTGCCAAATGCGATAAAAATACAAGGCGTTAAACTGGAATACCAAAGGGGCAATCTTGCTTTTCGGATCAGTGGTAAACGCAATATGATCCTCCAATTCCGCAATCCATTGAGTAACGGGCAGAAAGCCAATTTGTTCATTAATACGGTTTGCGTATTCTCGTTCGCTGTAAGGCAACAAATTCTGTAGCAGATTTTCTTCAAGCAACAAACAGCTATGCCCTTGCAAATAAGAATAATTGGATAACGCCGCTAATAAAATCGCTAAATTCTGTTGGTGTAAGGAATAGGATTTGCCTTGCTGTTTTTCAGCGATCAGCCGTGCAAAATGGTAATCGCCTTCGCTAAATACGCCTTTTTCTTTAAGTTCCTTAATTAGCTCAAGCATTAAAACAATTCCTCCAAGACCTGAATTAGCCGCCAATCTGGCTTATCAAAATAAATGCCGTTTTGATCTTGCCCATTCATTCCACGCAAGAACGTGTAAATCACGCCACCAAAATCTCGCTCATATTGATAATGTGGATCACGGCTTTGTAAATAGCGGTGCAACGCCAAGGTGTAAAGCAAATATTGCCAGTCATAAAAACCGTTTTTCATCACTTCAGGCAACTGCGCAGGCTGATAATTTTCCAGTTGATGACCAAGCAAATTTGATTTGTAATCCAGCACATAATATTTGCCTTGATGACGAAACACGAGATCAATAAAGCCACGCAACATCCCTTGCAAGCGCTCAAAAATCAGACTTTGCGAAGGATACCGGTGATAATCTTGCAAAGCTCGGTTAAATGCGGTGGCGTCAAAGGCTTTATTGAGTTTCAAATAAAATTGCATCTCTTTTAAGCAATCTTGTTGTTGAATTTGGGCAAGGGTTAGGCTTTCCCCTGCCAATAATGGACTGTGATAAATGGCATTAAACCATTGCTGTAAAGTCGAAATCCATTGCTCATCAAGCTGTAACAGCTGGCATAATTTGGTAAGATTTTGCTCCTCAAGAGCAGATTGTGCGGTATTTTTTTCTAAATATCGGTGCAAAATCGTCCCCACACGCACGCCGCTTGGTAAATCAAAAGGGCTATAGCCTTGCGGATAAGCATTTTCATTTTCTTGTGGTGGCATATTTTCTTCGCTTAAATTTTCTGTTGGCGGCACCTTGAAATCGTAATCCTTACCTTGATCAAAAACTGACGAAATTTGCCCCGCACTTTCATTTTCTGCCTGTAATTTCAATTTATTACGCTGATGCTTATGCACCATATCAGTAAAGCTGGTTACCCCCCAATGATATTCAATGTTGCCATTAAATATAGCAGGGCTAAAGATTTGATTGTGAGATGCGGAAACCAAAGGCGCGCTTGCTTCAAGATCTTCGATACTGTGAATAGCAACATTTAGCTTACCCACTTTTTGCTGTAAGGCTTGCAATAATGAGCGGGTATCATAGGCTTCGGAGAATGTTATCTTTTCGCCAATCGCCCCTTGGCTTAGGGCATAAAGCAAGCCATTCCATTTTTTCTCAAAGGATTGCGGCAGGCAACACGCCACTTGGTATTTGGCACGAGTGAGCGCCACATAAAGCAAACGCATTTCTTCTGCCAACTTTTCTTTTAAAACTTGCGCCGACTGCTGTTTTTCCATATCCCACAACACTTGATCTTGTTCTGCAGCGTAATAGGTAGTGATGGTATCTTTGACGCCTTTCGCAGGGGCGGCAATAAAGGGCAGCCACACCAAATCATAAGCCAAGCCTTTTGATTTATGAATCGTCACGATTTTCACTAAATCTCGTTCGCTTTCTAAACGAATGCTTTCTTGCATTCGATCTGTGCCTTGAATTTGCTTTTCAAACCAACGCAATAAGGCAGCTTCGCTTTCGTTTAAACGGCTGGCTTGCTGAAAAAGCTCCGCCAAGTGCAAGAAGTCGGTTAAAATTCGCTCCCCTTGACTACGGGTAAGCAAGCGTTCGGTGAGTGGATTTTCTTCATTTAACAATAATTGGTGCAACATCACCAAAATGCCTTTTTGTTGCCACGTTTTTTGATAGGCAAAAAAGGCTTCCACCCAATGCTCCCACTGATTTTCATCTTGCTTGATTTGATAAATTTCCGCACTGGTTAAGCCAAATAATCGGGTGGCAATGGCGTTGAGAATGTGGCGTTCATTCAATGGATTTAAACAAGCCTGCAAAATTAGCGCCAATTCCTGCGCGGTTTCGCTGTCAAACACATTGCCTTTATCCGACAAATACACCGAAGCAATGCCTAAATTTTGCAAGGCAGTTTTAACGCTCAGTGCTTCTTTCCAACTACGCACCAGCACGGCGATATTTTTGGCTTGCAAGGATTCATCACCAAATTTAGCTTGATTTTGCGCCGCACTTTTTAACCATTGTTGAATGGAAATGGCGCACGTTTCGGCAAATTGCTCTTGATTATACGCATCGCCTAAATAGCAACTTAAAGCTGGCTCATCTTGTCCGTTAAGGTTAAAATGCGGTAGATTTTTCCCTGCTTTTACGGGATCGAACTTAATTTTATCAAATAAAAAGGGCGCTGGCTGTTCAAAGTCAAAAATCCCATTAACACATTGGATTAATGCGGCAGTGGAACGCCAGTTTTCTTTCAATGTAAAACGCTGATTGGCTTGCTGTGAAGCCTTAAAATAAGTAAAAATATCTGCGCCACGGAATTGATAAATAGACTGCTTCGGATCGCCAATCATAATAAAGCCTGAAGCTGCTGGCTGCGATTGTTGCGGCGGATTTTCGATATAAATTTTAGAAAAAATTTGATACTGCTGCGCGTCTGTATCCTGAAATTCGTCAATCATTGCAAAGGGATATTGATTGCGAATCAATGCGGCTAACTCCTGCCCATTCTCGCCACACAAGCCTTCGCGCACCAAACGCAGCAAATCATTAAAGCCTTTTTGCGTGTGATGTTTTTTGTAATCAAATAATTTTTGTCGAATGGTGCGAATGGAATGGTAAAGTACGATAGGCAAGAAGAGTGCCGTTTCTTCTGATTGTTCGAATAAACGTTGCGCTTGGTTGAATAAAGGATGCTGTAAAGGTTTAAAATCCGCTTTCGTTTTTGCGGCAATATCTTTTTCCGTAAAATAAATGAGAATATCAGGTAAGCTATAATTATCGGGATCTTCCGCCCACGCACGCATTTTCTCAAAGCGTCCTAACATATGATCTGCACGGTAATTTTTAATTTGAGCTTTATTCTTTTCTAGAAACTCTGCGAGTTTTTGCTCATTCGCCAACCATTCCTGCTTAAATTCCTCAATCGCCTGATAGCGAGCCAATAAATGTTGTTGGAGAAATTCATCAAGAGAAAGCTCAAGCAAGCTTGGATCAGAAAGTGCCACATCAAAGGCTTCTTTGTTTAAATAAGAATGAATTTTCTCTAGTAATTCCTGTGGCGATTTTAATGCTTTGTAAACCCATTTCGCCACGATGACAGGCTGATGATAAAAGGTTTCACGCCAAAATTCATTGGTTAAGCGTGCGAGCAAATCACTTTCATCGGTAACCAACTCTAAATTAAAATGTACGCCCGAATTAAAGGCATATTGCATTAGCATACGGCGACAAAAACTGTGGATCGTGTAAATGGCGGCGGTATCCATACTCTGCTCCGCCCAGTTAAGGCGTTGAATCGCCAAAGGAATATCCTGCAAACTGTGTGCAAGCTCTCCAAGCAAGGGATCGCCACCTTGACTAAACACGTCTAAATCCTGCGTGGCTTGATATTGCAAAAGCAGCTGTTTGCTATGGTAAATCCTTGCACGAATACGCTCGCGCAGCTCTTGCGTTGCCATTTCGGTAAAGGTTACCACGAGAATTTTATCTACTGATAATGGCTGGCTAAAACAGTTCTCCCCTGCTTGTAACAGCAAGCGAATATACAAGGACGCCATAGTGTAGGTTTTGCCCGTTCCCGCGGACGCTTGGATCAGGCTAACGCCCTGCAACGGCATTGTGGCTGGATTGAGAGTTTGCGCTTTTGTCGTCATCATAAATTAAAAATTCAGTACTTTATCTGCTTCCATTGTCCAATCTGCAAGCTCAATTAATGTGCCAATTTCCACCCCATCAGCAAGCGGTGCATTGTGAATGCCGCGTGCATTGGCGCAGGTTTTGCATAATTTTATGGTCGCCCCTTGTGCGGTGAGAATTTCGATCATTTGTTGTAAATGATAGCCCTCAGCTGGCTGCTGTTGAGCTAAACCGCCCACCACGGCATCAGACATAAAAAATAAGCGTAATTGCACCGCACTTTTATGTTGCTCTTGTAACTGCAACGCAAGACGTAAGGCACTAAAAAAATGTTCATCACCATAAGGGGAAGAATGCACAATAAATAAGATGTTTTGCATAAGAATATCCTTTTGAGATGGTAGATACAAAAAAGTGGGCTATTCACCCACTTAGTTTATCAAATTTGATTTAGCCAACCCAAACAAATTTGGCAATAAAGAGTAAGGATACCACCCAAACTGGAGCATTGACTTCTCTCCAGCGACCTGTGCAAACTTTCATCACACAATAGCTAATAAAACCAAATGCAATGCCTTCCGTAATGGAATAAGTGAATGGCATCATTGCCGCAGTGATAAAGGCAGGTGTGGCTTCGGTTAAATCTTCCCATTGAACACGAATTAAGCTTGACGCCATTAAAATTCCCACATAGACCAAGGCACCTGCGGTGGCATAAGCTGGCACCACGCTCGCTAATGGTGAGAAGAAAATAGTTAATAAGAACAGCACGCCAACCACAACCGCAGTCATTCCGGTGCGTCCACCTACAGATACGCCAGCACCACTTTCAATGTAGGTACTGATTGCAGATGTACCAATATAAGATCCTGCCACGGCGCTCACGCTATCCACATAAAGGGCTTGTTTCATTTTCGGGAAACGTCCTTTCTCATCGCTGATTCCTGCTTTGTCTGTTACGCCTAACAAAGTGCCTGAAGAATCAAATAAATTCACCAATAAGAAAGAGAAAATAATGCCGAGCAAGGCGGTATCTAACGCGCCCATAATATCCACTTTCCCCACTACTGGAGCAAGGCTTGGTGGCATTGAGATAACCCCGTGGAATACCACGCTATCATCAAATAACAACGCAAGCGTGGTAACCACTGCAATTGAAATCAGTACGCCAGAATAAATTTTGCGCGCGGCAAGCACCACGATAATGAAAAAGCCTAAAATCCCCATTAACACTTGCGGATTATGCAGCTCACCCAGTGCCACTAAGGTGGCAGGATTTGCCACCACTAAGCCCATATTTTTAAAGCCAATAAGTGAGATAAAAAAGCCAATCCCCGCCCCAATGCCAACACGTAAACTCAAAGGAATGGACGCCATTAACCAATAGCGAATTTGGAATAATGTTAGCACGAATAAGCCCACTGAACCCCAGAAAATTGTTCCCATTCCCACTTCCCAAGAATAGCCCAATTTTCCTACCACTACATAGGCAAAAAAGGCGTTTAAGCCCATTGCTGGCGCAAGGGCAATAGGCAAATTACTAAATAAGCCCATTGCAATCGTACCAAATGCGGCGATCAAACAAGTGGTTACAAATACCACTTGCTTATCCATTCCTGCATCACCAAGCACTGAAGGATTAACAAAAACAATATAAACCATCGTAAAAAAGGTGGTAATTCCTGCGATGATTTCTGTTTTTGCGGTGGTATTTTTTTGATTTAATTTAAAAAGTTTTTGTAGAAAAGACTGATTTTCCATTTTTTAATCCAGATTAGTTGATAAAAAAGATGAAAAACGCAACTCAAAGAAGGGTGTTTTTCCTGCCAATTCTAGCAGAACGAAAACGATTTCGCGATAAATAATTTAGTAAATTGTAGTATTGTACTAAATTAATCATTTTCTGATTATAACTGTAAATACAAATGTTGTGTGTAACAATAAACCTTTCCCCTAAGTGTGGCATAAAAATCGTTTATTTTGTGCGATTGTAATCGCTTTACTGCTATACGATGTTAGATACTAGAGATATAAAATCACAGTAACCTTTCTGTTTTTTTAGTTTTTTTTAGGTTTATTTATCGTCTTATAAGGATTAATCCCTTAAACCAATACCCAAATTTATTATTGCTCTAGTAAAATGGGTTTTCCCAAGTAAAACATTATTTTTCTATCCAGCTTTGATGTTCTTTATTCAACCACATAATGCCTTTTCACCAATAATTGGTGCTAATCAACCTTGAGAGGCTACACCTTATTTAAGGAATAATTTTAGCCCAGCAGCTTTCTACACTCTGGGCTAAAATGTTATTTTCTTCCCTTGCTCGGCTTTATAGTAAGCCTTCCACCGATTGCCGGTAACAAAGGTTGTAAAACTACGATACCACTAATTATATGGCTGTTTAAAAAGGTGCGTTAGTTTAAATTCTCATATTGTTGCAACGCCTCAATACGTTTTTCCAATGGCGGATGACTTAAAAATAATGATGCTAATCCACCTCTTTTTCCATTAATTGCAAAGGCTGCAAACTGACCTTCCATTTGTTGTGGTTCGTGAAGTTGTTGTAAACGGCGTAATGCAGCGATCATTTTTTGTTTACCGACTAAATGGGCTGAACCCGCGTCCGCACGGTATTCACGGTAGCGTGAGAACCACATCGCGATCATACTCGCTAAGAAACCAAATACCACTTCTAGCACCATTGAAACCAAGAAATAAATTCCGCTGCTGCTTTCGCCATTGTCGTTGCGATTGCTCGCCACCACGTTGGCAATAAGGCGAGAAATGAAAATCACGAAGGTATTTAACACGCCTTGTAGCAAGGTCATGGTGACCATATCGCCATTTTGGATATGACTGATTTCGTGCGCTAGCACCGCTTCTGCTTCGTCTTTCGTCATTGCGTTGAGCAATCCTGTACTCACGGCAACCAAAGAATTACTTTTGCTTGCACCAGTGGCAAAGGCATTCACATCGGCAGAATGATAAATCGCCACCGTTGGCATTGGAATATTAGCTTCGCGCGCTTGCGTAGCCACGGTGTTTAATAACCAACGCTCTTGCTCTGTACGCGGCTGTTCGATCACCTGCCCATTGACCGATTTTAACGCCATTGTTTTAGATAAAAATAAGGAAATAAACGAGCCACTGAAACCAAACAGTGCCGCCATAATAAGTAGTCCGCTGGCATCTTGTGCGCGGATGCCTGTTAGACTCAAAATAATATTAAAGACAATTAGCACTGCCATATTGGTAGCTAAAAAAAGTAAAATTCGCATCATAAAAAGTTCCTCGCTGTGAGTATGTAGTTGATTATCCAATCAATGATTAAAGGAATGATCAATATAATTATAAATTTTGTAATTTCAAGAGATAACGACTCAGTTTTCCCACAAACTCATCTGTTTTTCTTCTTGTTGCTCGGGTAAATTAACGTGCAAGCCAATTAATCGAATAGATTTATCCTGACGGCGCTGCCAAATTTGTGCCAATAACGCACGGAAATTTTCTTGATTAAAATCCACCGCACTTTTTTCTAACGTAGTGATTTGGAAATCATCGAATTTTAACTTCACGCCAATTTTGCGTAATTTTTGTAAAGGCAAATCAGGACAAGCACGCTGCACACGGCGCACTAATTGCTCATAAAGCTGATTTAGCACCGCTTCACCTTGTTCAAGTGCGGTGATATTTTTCAATAAAGTGGTTTCTACCCCTATGGATTTACGCAATCGCTCGGGCTGCACTTCCCTTTCATCAATGGCGTGACTAAAATCCCAAATACGCTGTCCGCTCTTGCCGAGTTGATTGAGTAATAAATGCTGTTCAAATTGTTGTACATCAGCACAGGTTCTTAAGCCCATTTCTAATAAGCGTTGGGTGGTCACTTTCCCCACGCCGGGAATCGCACTAAGCGGCAGGTTGCGAACAAACGCCTCCACATCATCTGGCTCGATCACAAATTGCCCATTCGGCTTATTTTTATCAGAAGCGATTTTGGCCAGAAATTTTAACGGTGCTACGCCAGCGGAAGCGGTAAGCTGGGTTTCAGCAAAAATAGTTTGGCGGATTTCTTGTGCGATCCAAGTGGCTGAACCTGAACATTGCTGGCAATCTGTTACATCTAAATAGGCTTCATCTAAAGATAAGGGTTCAACTAAATGGGTATAACGATGAAATATTTGCTGAATTTGTTGCGACACCTGTTTATACAAAGGCATATTCACAGGTAATAAAATCAAATGTGGGCAACGTTTCAAGGCTTGCGCCGTTGGCATTGCGCTATGTAAACCAAATTTTCTGGCTTCATAATTGCAAGTACTTAACACGCCACGTTGCTCAGATGAACCGCCCACCGCCAAAGGTTTGCCTTTGAGATGCGGTTTATCGCGCAGCTCAATAGAAGCATAAAAGCAATCCATATCAATATGAATGATTTTTCTGTTTTTTGACATTATGGCGTAAATTTCTGGAAAAAATAATGGATAAAGTGCGGTGCAAAATTGGCAATATTTTACCTGTTTTTGAGGCCAATCGAAAATAACAAAAGTATGGCAAAAAATTAGGGCGAATTTCTCGCCCTAACACTTTCAATGAATGTTTAGCTTAATTTGAGTGGTTGGATTTTCCAGATTTTTTCAGCGTATTCTTCAATAGTTCTGTCTGATGAGAAGAAACTCATATTGACAATATTTTGTAATGCACTGTTTGTCCACGCATTTTGATCGCGATATTTTTCATCAACCTGCTTTTGTGCCTCCACATAACTTTGGAAATCCGCAAAAGATTGATAATAATCGTGATAGCACAAACCGTTAAGTAAATCTTGATAACGATGTGGATCATTAGGCGAGAAAAATCCTGAGGTAATTTGATCAATCACTCGGCGTAACTGTTCATTGCTTTGGTAAATATCGTAAGGACGATAACCGTTACGGCGTAACTCTTCCACTTGCTCTACAGTATGGCCAAAGATGAAAATATTGTCTTGCCCCACATTTTCCAAAATTTCTACGTTTGCACCGTCCAATGTTCCCAAGGTTAAAGCACCATTGAGTGCAAATTTCATATTACTCGTACCTGAGGCTTCTGTTCCGGCTAAAGAAATTTGTTCCGAAATATCTGCTGCAGGAATAATGATTTGGGCAAGGCTGACGCTGTAATTTGGTATAAATACAACTTTCATAAGACCTTTTAATCGCTCATCGTTATTAACGATTTTCGCCACATCATTAATCAAGTTAATGGTTTGTTTTGCTGCATAGTAAGCAGATGCAGCTTTCCCTGCAAAGATAAATACCCTAGGAGTCCAATCTTTTTCGGGATTTTCCAACATCGCATTATAACGTGCAATAATATGTAATACATTAAGAATTTGACGTTTATATTCGTGGATCCGCTTCACCTGTACATCAAATAAAGCATCTGGGTTAAGTTCAATTCCCAATTCTTTTTTCACATAATCAGCCAAGCGAACTTTGTTGGCTCGCTTAATAACTGGGATAGCTTTTTTCACCTCTGGATCGTTAATATGTGCTTTGAACTCATTTAATAAGCTCAGATCGCGACGCCATTCAGTACCTATATAACGATCAAATAATGCTGATAAATCAGGGTTTGCGACAGCAATCCAACGGCGAGGTGTAATACCATTAGTTACATTTGTAAAACGTTCTGGATAAATGTATGCAAAATCAGCAAAGGTTGAAGTAACCATTAAATCAGAATGGATTGCAGCTACACCATTTACTTTATGAGAACCAACAACAGAAAGCCATCCCATACGGACTTTACGGGTATCGCCTTCTTCAATTAAAGATACTCTGCGAATAAAGTCATCATCAGTTGTTACATTTGTTCTCACATATTCTAAGAAATAATCATTTATTTCAAAGATAATTTGTAAATGGCGCGGTAAGATTTTTGCCATCATTTCCACTGGCCAGGTTTCTAATGCTTCAGACATTAATGTATGACAAGTGTAAGAGAAAATCTTATGGCACATCTCCCATGCTGAATTCCAATCATAGCCTTCTTTATCCAATAAAATATACATCAACTCAGGAATCGCTAAGGCTGGATGAGTGTCGTTTAAGTGGATTGCCACTTTATCAGCTAAATTTGCCACGGTACCGTGAGTACGTTTATGGCGTTTAATAATATCTTGCAAGGAAGCTGAAACTAAGAAATATTCCTGACGTAAACGTAGCTCACGTCCTGCCCAAGTAGAATCGTCAGGATAAAGCACTCGAGATACATTTTCACTAGCTGCACGATCTTCAATAGCCCTGAAGTAATCCCCACGATTAAATTCTGCAAGATTAAAGGAATCTCCTGCATGAGCACTCCACAATCGTAATGTGGTTGCACTATCATTGTCATAACCAGGAATCATTTGATCATAAGCAAGTGCGGTAATTTCTTCTGTATTTTCCCAAACACATTTCTTTCCTTCAAAATGAATATGTCCACCAAATGAAATGTTAAATCGCTTAGATGGACGAATAAACTCCCAAGGTGAACCTTTTTCTAACCACGCATCTGGTTTTTCAACTTGTTTTCCATCTTCAATAGTTTGTTGAAACATTCCGTATTCATAGCGAATCCCATAGCCCATACCAGGAATTGCTAATGTTGCGATAGAATCCATAAAACAGGCGGCTAAACGCCCTAGTCCACCATTTCCCAAACCAGGATCAACTTCTTTTTCGATGATTTCTTCTAAATCCACATCAAGTTCTGCTAATGCGTCTTTAGCAAGGGTGTAAACGCCCTCTGCAATCAACGCATTAGAGAGGGTGCGTCCCATTAAATATTCCATTGATAAATAATAAACACGGCGTGTTTTTTCATCACGGGATTGACGGGCAGTAGAAATCCAGCCCTCTGTAACAAGATCACGCACTGCATAAAGGGTGGCGTTTAGCCAATCACGTTGACTTGCTTCTTGTGGGGAACGTCCAATTAAAAAAATAAGTTTATAAACAATCGCTTTTTTTAATGAGTCAGTAGTCTGCTCTGGCTGGTTGTAAGAAAATGGAAAATCAGTACTATCTATTGTCATAAGTGGCTCTCCTAATATATCAAATTTAAACTGTTGTATTTTTATCCTTTTTGAATAAAAATACAACGAAAATCATCTAAAAAACTACAGGTTTTTCTACTGTATTTTTTGTTGTACCGCATTTTAGTACTACGCAATTTTGCCAAACTATATCATCAGGCATTTCAAATTCGTTGATATAAATTTTGATAATGCTCAGCAGCAATTTGCCAACCAAAATCTTGTTCCATAGCAACCACGCGCACGCTTTGCCATAAGCGTTGTTTTTGCCATAATGCAAAAACGTTATTAATTGCCCAACGTAGCCCTTCGGCATCGGCATCATTAAACACAAATCCTGTGGCTTTGCGTGCTTTGATATTTTCAGAATAGCTATCTACCACCGTATCCGCCAAGCCGCCTGTGGCGCGTACTAATGGTAACGTGCCGTATTTCAAGCCATAAAGCTGGGTTAAGCCACAAGGCTCAAAACGACTTGGTACTAAAATCACATCACCACCTGCAATAATTAGGTGCGATAAGGCTTCATCATAGCCAATTTTTACCGCGATATTTTCAGGATAACGCTCTGCAAGATGGCGTAATCCTTCTTCTAAATGTGGTGCACCTGAACCAAGTAAGGCAAGCTGACCACCTTGTTGTACAATGGTTTCGGCACTTTGAATAAGTAAATCCACCCCTTTTTGTTCGGTTAAACGGGTAACCATTACAAATAACAAGGCATCAGGCTGTTGTGGAAGATTGAAATAAGCCTGCAATTTTTCTTTATTTTTACGTTTGCCTGCCATTGCCTTTAATTTGTAATGATCTTCAATGTACTGATCCACATTCGGGTTCCAAATTTGCTCATCAACGCCATTAAGAATGCCGACTAATCGCCCTTGATGCGCTAAGGTTTGTAGCAAGCCTTGCAAGCCATAACCAAATTCCGGTGTGGTAATTTCTTTGGCATAAGTTGGGCTAACAGCGGTAACCACATCGGAATAATAAAGACCTGATTTTAAATAAGAAATTTGTCCGTGTAACTCTAAGCCATCAATATGGAACATTTCCAATGGAAGACCTAGTTCAAACAAATGGTGATAAGAAAACACACCTTGATAGGCGAGATTATGAATGGTAAACACGGATTTCGCTGGACGACCTTTAAGCGCTAAATAGGCACTGGTTAATCCAGCGTGCCAATCGTGTGCGTGCACCACATCTGCTTGCCACCACGCATCTAAGCCCACAGCAAGTTCTGCCCCAACCCAACCGAGCAAAGCAAAACGCTTATAGTTATCCGCGTAATCATTATACCATTGATCGTGGTAAGGGTTACCCTCTCTGGCATACAAATGTGGTGCGTCAATTAAATAAACGCCTAGCCCGTTATATTCGCCATAACGTAGCACAATATGCCCAGCAAAATTATCAAATTCCGCCACCACAACGGTGTCAGGAATGCCTGCGGCAATCGCTGGATAAGCCGGTAGTAAAACGCGGGTATCCATACCAATTTGTTGTTGTGCAAAAGGCAATGCGCCCATTACATCAGCTAATCCACCTGTTTTGAGTAGCGGATAAAGTTCTGAACAGACGTGTAAAACTCTCATTCTTTCTATTCCTTAAAACAGAGAAATACGGTGAAAATTGGTAAAAATTCCACCGCACTTCTCTTTGCGTTGTATTAATCTAAATGTGCCTCAAAAGCCACTTTTTCACCATTTAATTTCTTTAACATTGACGCTGTAACTAGTACGACGCCGCCGCTACTGACTCTAAAGCGTTTGCTATCAAGTTCTAAATCGACACCAATTTTCATTCCATCTGGAATGACACTGTGTCGATCAACAATACAACGTCTTAGCACGCAATTTTTGCCAATCGTAACTTGCGGTAACACGACACTATGATCAACCAATGAGTCTTCTTGCACGGTAACACGATCAAAGAGGACGGAATAGCTAATAGATGCGTCAGTAATCACGCAACCACCAGAAATTAAACTATTATCTACCGGCTTGATATCTGATTTGCTATAAAAGAATTTTGACGGATAAGTCTGTGTTGGGTTACCACGAATTGGCCAACGTTGATCATAAATATCCAATTGCGGATTTTCAGAAACCAAGTCAATATTTGATTGCCAGAAACTATCCAATGTACCTACATCACGCCAGTAAATTTCGCCATCGGTGTTACGTCCCATACAAGAACGGCTGAATGGGTGAGCATAAAGGGTGCCTTCTTCTAAACATTTCGGCAACACATCTTTACCGAAATCGTGAGAAGTATAAGGCGTGTTCACTTCACGCTCTAAAATATCGTACAAGTAATCAGCATTAAACACATAAATACCCATTGAAGCCAAAGAAATATTTGGCTTACCTGCCATTGCTGGTGGATCTTTTGGTTTTTCAACGAAAGCTTTTACTTTAAGATTTTCATCTACCGCCATCACACCAAATTCACAAGCCTTTTCACGTTCCACTTCAATACAGCCAACGGTACATTTTGCATTGCTTGAAACGTGATCGAGCAACATTTGGCTATAATCTTGTTTATAAATATGGTCGCCAGCTAAGATTAAAATATATTTTGGGCAGTAATGATCACGAATGATCGCCATATTTTGATACACAGCATCTGCCGTGCCACGATACCAAGTAGAATCATCAATTTGCTGACGAGCAGGCAACATATCAATAAACTCACCACGCTCTTGTGGCAAGAACGACCAACCTTTTTGTAAATGGCGTAATAAAGAATGTGCTGCATATTGGGTAACCACTCCAATATGGGTCAATCCAGAGTTAATACAGTTGGATAAGGCAAAATCAATAATTCGTCTGTTGCCGCCAAAATAAAGTGCCGGTTTTGCGCGTTTATCTGTTAGCTCATAAAGTCTAGAACCTCGTCCTCCAGCTAAAATTAACACTAAGGTATCTTTCACAAGATCATATTTATTAGGTGATTTTGAAATACTGTTACTCATTTGCATTTTCCTCGCATTAAATTATTGATTTCTCAATAGTGATTTCCTTTTTTCGTGCACATACGAATGCGAGATCATTCACAGCCCATAGATTTCCTTGCATTTGTACGAATGCAGCACCACTATATACAACATCCCAGTTCCCATCTGGCAACAAGAATGTTTGTAATTCTGCTTTTGCATTGATTAAAACTAACCAATCTTCATCTAATTGAATTTGCATTGCTTTGCTATGGTGATTGTGCCAATCTTCCACACGCATTAATTCCCCTTGTGGATTGCGCCATTGCACATTTTCATCAGTCCACCATTGATCCCGTTGTAGGCTTGGGATCGTTTTACGCAATGCAATAAATTGTTTTACCGCTTCAAATAAGTGCGGTTGAAATGCCTGCCAATTTAACCAAGTAATTTCGTTATCTTGGCAATAGGCGTTATTGTTGCCTTGTTGACTATGTCCAAATTCATCGCCCGCCAGTAGCATTGGTGTGCCATTGGCTAACAACAAACTGCCTAGCAAACCACAAGCGCTCAGAAAGCGTTGGTATTTCATCTCATCAGGAATATTTTCCACGCCTTCTATGCCATGGTTATAACTATAATTTTCGTTACGCCCATCACGGTTTTGCTCGCCATTGGCAAGATTATGTTTTTCGTTATAACTGGTGAGATCGCACAGGGTAAAGCCATCGTGTGCGGTGATAAAATTCACTGAATTATGCGGCTTGCGATCGCCATTTTGATAAATATCGCTTGATCCTGCGAAACGTTGCGCAAAGCCACCTAATTCACCACTTTTCCACAGCCAAAAACGGCACATATCATCACGGAAACGATCGTTCCATTCAGCAAAATAGCTCGGGAAATTGCCTACTTGATAGCCTCCCTCGCCAATGTCCCAAGGTTCTGCAATAAATTTGCAGTGCTGTAAACGTGGCTCTTGCGCAATTTCTGCAAACAGCTGTGCCTGTGGGTTAAAAGCTGGGGTTTCTCTGCCTAACACTGTGGCGAGATCAAAACGGAAACCGTCAATATGACATTCTTCCACCCAATAAATTAAGCAATCCAACACCCAACGGCGAGTAATATCATTAGCTAAATTTAAGGTATTGCCACAGCCTGTGGCATTTAGATATTCGCCCTGCTCGTTTTGCCAATAGTAAGTCCGATCATCAATTCCACGCTGGCTAAAGGTTGGAAAGTGTTTTTCTGATTCCATACTGTGGTTAAATACCACATCTAAAATCACTTCAATGCCCGCTTGGTGAAGTGCGCGAACCATTGTTTTAAATTCGCTTAATGGCGTTGTGCCTGCCTGCTCCGACCAATATGCAGACTCCACCGCAAACATTGCCAAAGGGCTATATCCCCAATAATTGGCTAATCCTTTTTCCTGTAAATGGGGTTCATCGAGGTGGTAATTTATTGGCAAAATTTCCACCGCACTGATGCCAAGTTCTTTTAAATAGGCAATCATTGTGGGGTGTGCCAAGCCTGCATAAGTGCCACGAATATCTTCGGGCAAATCTTCTCTCAGCTGCGTGAAACCTTTAATGTGCAATTCATAAATGATAGTTTCTGCCCAAGGCGTGGCTAAGGGTTTATCGCCTTGCCAATCAAATGATTCGCTAGCCAATACCGCTTTTGGAGCAAGATGTGCGTTATCTCGCGGATCACTAAGCAAAAACCATTGCTGTTTTTCCGCACTACTTAAATCTGGCTTGCCGATGACAGCTTTGGCATAAGGATCAAACATTAATTTTTGTGGATTGCACAATGCGCCGTCTTTTCCCGTAATACGAAAGCCATATTGCGTACCATAAGGTAGATCACCCACCCACAAATGCCAAACCTCTCCACTTTGGTACATTTCTAGAGGCAATTCTTGTCCGTCAAAAAATAAACACAATTTGACGTTTTCTGCACAGGAAGAAAATAAGGCAAAATTCCACCCCACTTTTTTCTCACCTGAAGCATATTGCAAAATTTCAACGCTACTTCCTAAGGGATAAGGCTTTCCTACTGCCGTGCTGATCATTGTGCTATCCATTTATTCGTTTTACTTATGCTTTTTTCTTCGTGGCTTTTTTGCTTTTAGCTGTATTGGCTTTCGTTACGTTTGCCGCTTTTTCAGCTTTTGCTGCTTTCGCCTTTTGCCCTTTTTCCGCAGTGTCCGTTTTTTCAGCGTTTTTCACTTTTTCTGCTTTTGTGCTTTGCTCTTTTTTTGCACTTTTTGCAGGCTTTTTCCATTTTAAATAAATGGTTGCCAATGGTGGAATGGTCACGGAAATAGAATGATCCTTATCGTGGCTTGGAATGGCTTCACTCACCACTTCCCCTTGGTTGCCCACATTGGAACCTTGGTAGAAATAAGAATCCGTATTGAGAATTTCTTCATACACACCAGCTTCATTCACGCCAAAGCGATAATCATAACGTGGCACTGGCGTGAAGTTACTGATGACAATAATGCGTTCATCATCGCGGCTACAACGCTCAAATACGAACACGGAATTTTGATAATCGTCCACCACAAGCCAATTAAAGCCTTTTGGATCACAGTCTAATTGATATAACGCAGGGTGATGTTGATAAGTGCGGTTTAAATCTCTCACTAAATTCAATACGCCTTTATGCCAGCCACCACCAATACTTTCATCAAGCAAGAACCAATCTAGACTTTCTTGATAATTCCATTCTCGCCCTTGCGCAAATTCGTTGCCCATAAAGAGCAATTTTTTACCTGGATAGCCCCACATATAGCCATAATAAGCACGCAAATTAGCAAATTGTTGCCACGCATCGCCCGGCATTTTGCCAATAAGTGAGCCTTTGCCGTGTACCACTTCATCGTGAGAAAGTGGCAACACAAAGTTTTCGCTATATTGATACATCATTCCAAAGGTCATTTGATCGTGATGATGTTGGCGATAAATCGGATCTCTTTTCATATAGGCAAGGGTGTCGTTCATCCAGCCCATATTCCATTTGAAATGGAAACCTAAACCGCCATCTTGCGGTGGGTGGGTAACGCCAGCAAAAGAAGTAGATTCTTCTGCTATGGTGATTGCACCAGTATTTTCCGTGCCAAGTACATAATTAGTATGTTTTAAAAACTCAATGGCTTCTAAATTTTCACGGCCACCATATTGATTTGGAATCCACTCTCCATTTGCACGACTGTAATCACGGTAAATCATTGATGCCACCGCATCGACACGCAAGCCGTCTAGACCAAAGCGTTCAAGCCAATATAAGGCATTGCCTGATAAGAAATTTTTTACCTCGTGGCGACCATAGTTATAAATTAACGTATTCCAATCTTGATGATAGCCCTCTCTTGGATCAGCGTGTTCATACAACGCCGTGCCATCAAATGCCACCAAGCCGTGGGTATCACTTGGAAAATGCCCCGGCACCCAATCTAAAATTACATTAATGCCTGCTTCGTGGGCTTTATCGACTAAGCGTTTAAACCCTTCTGGTGTACCAAAACGGCTGGTTGGCGAATAAAGTCCAATAGGTTGATAGCCCCAAGAGCCGTCAAATGGAAATTCTGATAAAGGCAGAAATTCAATATGGGTAAAGCCCATTTCTTTCACATAAGGAATAAGCTCGTCTGCAATTTGGTCATAATCTAGCCAGAAATTATTCTCCAGATTACGCCGCCAAGAGCCTAAATGCACTTCATAGATGGAAATCGGTTGATCGAACTGATTCGCTTTGCGGCGTTTTTCGGTCATTTCCACCACATTTGGTAATGGGCTAATTTGTGAAGCCGTATCAGGGCGAAGTTGGGAGCTAAAGGCATAAGGATCGGCTTTTAAGCGTAGCTGATCGTTGCAATCTAACACTTCAAACTTATACAGCTGTCCAAGTGCAACTTTTGGCACAAATAATTCCCAAATCCCACTGGACGCGTGAAAACGCATCGGATGGCGACGACCGTCCCAATAATTGAAATCCCCCACCACAGAAACTCGTTTCGCATTCGGTGCCCATAGACGGAAGTTCACGCCCGACACGCCTTCACATTCCATAAAATGCGCGCCTAAAATTTCATAAGGACGTAAATGAGAACCTTCTGCCAACAACCAATTATCTAGCTCTTGAATCATTGGGTGGAAACGATAAGGATCTTCAATGATTTGTGGTTCATTACCCCAATAAACTTCAAGTTGATAAGCAAAAAAACTGTGCGTATCAGGCATTACACCTACAAAAAAGCCACGTTCATCAAGGCAATCTAAGTCGCATATTTTTTGTTGATTTTCTTTATTAACAATCACGACTTTATCCGCATCAGGCAATAACACGCGGATTTCAATGCCTTTTTCTGTTTCGTGCATACCTAACACGGAAAACGGATCGGAATGTGTGCCGTTGAAAAACGCATTAATGGTTTCTTGTGGAAGGAATTTATTCATATAAACCTCTTATCGCAGACGCGCTTGGTTGATTTCGGTTAAAAGTGCGGTGATTTTTTCGTCAGAAAAGAGCGTTTCAATGGAACGAGATAATCTCATTCGCCAGTTTGGATATTCCAATGAGGTTCCCGGTAAATTGAAGGAAATTTCTTGCTCCAATAAATTTTCTAACTGCACCCCAATCAGTTTGGTTCGGCTTTCCGCCAAATAAAGGTGGATCACTCGCATTAAGTTTTGGTGCATTGCCATATTGAGTGCATCGCCCCAGTAGTCATCCGGCAAATATTGATCACGGTGCAAACTATTGAGTAAAGCTTGTTTGTCAATGACACGCTGATCATATTTCTGCTTCAATACCTCCCCTTGTAACACGCCAAGTTGCGCAAAAAGCTCTAGATCTCGGCAATGCCAAAAGCTACTTAAAGATGGAACATCGTGTGTGCCTACAGTGGCAAATGCGTTAATCGGGAATGTATTATTATCAGGATATTGCAAATTACGCTGTTCAAAATACAGCACAAAATAGGAAAAAATCTGAAATTCGTTTAATTTCCACCGCACTTCATCTGGCACAGTGCCTAAATCCTCACCCACCACAAGGCATTGATTACGCTGGCTTTCAATGGCTAAAATCGCCATTAATTCAGTGAAAGGATAATGCACATAAAGCCCATCCGCGGCCATTTTTTCAGGGGGAATAAGCCATAAGCGGAATAACCCCATAATATGATCAATACGCAACACGCCAAAATGCTGCATATTGGCACGTAATAATTCAATAAAAGGTTGAAAACCACGGGCTTTTAACTCAGTCGGATTGTAAGGCGGAATATTCCAATTTTGTCCCACCGGGCCGAGTGGATCAGGCGGCGCACCGACAGAGGCATCGACACAATAAAGTGCAGGATCAGCCCATACATCCGCACTGCCCCTTGAGCTACTTACCGATAAATCACCATAAATACCTAAGCGCATTCCTTTCGCTTGGCATAGGACTTGTAGATCATTAAGTTGCTCTTGTACCAGCCATTGTAGCCAGCAATAAAACATTACATCATCTTTATTCTGATGGATTAATTTATCCCGTTGTTTATCATTAAGTTGTTGGTATTGGTGCCAACCAAGCCAACCGATTTGGTTTTCTTGCTCAATGGCTTGATGTGAACTTTGGCTATCCAACCACTCAAATAAGCCTTGATATAATAGGCCTTTGCCCTGCTGTTTAACAAAATCTGCAAAAGCTTTTTGTCGTTGCTGCATTTTTGCCGCACGGCTACGTTGGAAATAAGCATACAGTTTTTTAAGTGCGGTGAATTTTAGCTGAGTAATTTCTGTATAATTCACTTGCTCCGCTTGGCGTAACACCGCAAGTTGCTGTTGAATATCGGCTTGATTCAGCCAATTTTGCACGGATTTGCACAATTTATATTCAGGCAGCTGATCAATGGCAAGGTAAAGCCAATTCAAATAGCGTCTTGACGCTGAACTGTAAGGACTTGCCCATTCAGGCACAGCACAATACATTGCGTGCAATGGGTTAATCCCGATAAATTCCGCCCCATAAATCACGCTCTGTTGCACCAAATAAGCTAAATCAGCAAAATCACCAATCCCCCAATTGCGTGCTGAACGTAAACTATAAAGCTGAACACTCAAGCCCCATGCTTTTTGCTGTTGAAAAATTGCAGGCTGATAGGCCGTTTTTGGACTGACTAAAACACGAACTTGATAGTCTTTTTCGCTACTGGAAAGCTGTAAAAAATAATAACCAAAAGGCTGAGCGGGAAAAGAAAATTGCTGATTAGAAAAAGAAAGTGGCGTTATAGGCTGATGTTGTTCATTAAATAAAGTAGCTTGAAGGATTTGGCTGGTGGGATTTAACTGTGTACTATCATAAACAATGGTTTCTCCTTCCCGCGCCACAAAAACATCATCAAATTGCACCGCACTTTTATTGTTTATATTGTCTGAATTTTCTCGTTGTAAGGAGAGCAGTTCCACAAAATACGCCAAACTATCTGGATTGGCATAAATCAAATTGCCGTCAATATCATAATGAGAAACAGCAATATCTAATTCCTCTGCCCTTATATAAAGTGGTCTTTTCATATCCATTTGCTCTTCCAACAACTATAAATACTGGAGAATTAACTTCATTCTACAAATCAGATACTTAAAATCAAATAGTTTCCTTTAAATTCGTGATCTCCGTCAAATAAAGATTTTTTCTTTTAAAGACAACAAATTGCTAATTAACAGAGATATTGCCAATTTCTAAAATAATTAAATTTCTGAGAGTAATTAAAGGATAAAAATGAACTGGTATTTGTATGTACTAAAAAACTATGCACAATTTAATGGGCGCGCAAGACGTAAAGAATTTTGGTGGTTTACTGCGGTTGATTTTTTATTGTATGTAATTTTAGGTTTACTCGATTTTGTTTTACTTAATAACGATTTCGGATTTAGTGGCGTTTATGGCCTTGCGACCTTAATCCCCTCTTTAGCGGTGAAAGTAAGACGATTACACGATACCGATCGCTCTGGCTGGTGGTTATTAATTGGCTTTATGCCTGTAATCGGTTTTATTGTGCTATTCGTATTTGCTTGTTTAGACGGAACACAGGGACGAAATCGTTTTGGGGAAGATCCGAAAAATCCAATGAATGAGCAAGCTCCCCACGCTAAATTTGTTATATAAAAAATATATAGAAAAAGTGCGGTAAAAATTACCGCACTTTTTTATTTATCTTTATTCATCATCAATCACAAACTCAAACCAATCAATTACGTCTTTTTCGTGAATACCATTGGCAATGGGAATATGTGCGAGCTTTATGCTATTGGGATCGCCAGAAATTAACGGATGCCAATCAAAGAGCGGTTTATTTTCATATAATAACCGATAGGCACAGGTCGCTGGCAACCAATGGAAATCAGGCAAATTCTTTTTGGTGAGTTTAGTGCAATCTGGCTCAAGTTGAAAACGCTGTGCATAATTACCGCACTTCGCGGTTTCTAAATCAAGCAAATTGCAGGCAATGCGCGTAAAATACAGCTTTTTACGCCGTCCTCTTCCCTCAATAAATTTACGATAACAGCATTTGCCACAACCATCGCACAAGGCTTCCCACTCTGCGTCATTCATTTCCAACAGCGATTTATGCTGCCAAAAGTTTTTTTCTAATTGCATTGTCATTATTAAATAAAAAAGTGCGGTAAAATACCTTATTTTTCACCGCACTTATCGTTTAGAAAAGAATTAGAACCCTTCTTTCAAGCTCACCGTTAAGTTGAAAATCAGGTGTTCTGGGTGGCTGTCTTTGCTGTCGGCGCAGAAATAGCCTTCACGTTCAAATTGGTAGGCTTTTTCTTCTTGAGCGTTAGCTAAACTCTTTTCTACAAAACCGTGTTTTACTACTAAAGAATTTGGATTTAACACTTCGTAAAGCTCTTCCGCCACGCCTGGATTTGGCACGGTGAATAATTTGTCGTATAAACGAAATTCAGCTGGCACATTGTCTGTGGCTGAAACCCAATGAATCACGCCTTTTACTTTACGCCCGTCCGCAGGATTTTTGCCTAAGGTTTCAGGATCATAAGTACAATAAACGGTGGTGATGTTGCCTTCAGCATCTTTTTCCACACGCTCCGCTTTGATCACATAAGCATTACGCAGACGCACTTCTTTGCCTAATACGAGACGTTTATATTGTTTATTCGCTTCTTCACGGAAATCGGCTTGATCAATATAAATTTCTTTAGTAAATGGCAATTGGCGATGACCTAATTCTTCACGATTTGGGTGATTTGGCGCGGAAAGCATTTCTTGCCCGTCAAAGTTTTCAATCACGATTTTTAATGGATTAATCACCGCCATTGCACGCGGTGCATTTTGGTTAAGATCATCACGAATACAAGATTCTAACGCACTAAATTCCACCACGTTATCTTGCTTGGTTACCCCAATGCGGCGGCAAAATTCACGGATTGACGCTGGCGTGTAGCCACGGCGGCGTAAGCCTGAAATGGTTGGCATACGCGGATCGTTCCAACCATCAACCACTTCCTCTTCCACTAATTTCAACAGTTTACGTTTAGACGTGAGCGTATATTCTAAGTTTAAACGTGAAAACTCATACTGATGTGGCAATGGGTGTTTAATGGAAATATGCTCAAGCACCCAGTCGTATAAACGGCGGTTATCTTGGAATTCCAACGTACATAACGAGTGCGTAATGCCTTCAATAGCATCAGAAATACAATGGGTGAAATCGTACATTGGATAAATGCACCATTTATTCCCTGTGTTGTGATGTTCCGCAAATTTAATGCGATATAACACAGGATCACGCATTACCATAAACGGGGATGCCATATCAATTTTGGCACGCAAACTGGCTTTCCCTTCGGCAAACTCGCCATTTTTCATTTTTTCAAATAAGGCTAAGTTTTCTTCCACACTACGATCACGATAATGGCTGTTTTTTCCTGGTTCGGTCAGTGTGCCACGATATTCACGCATTTGTTCAGGTGAAAGTTCATCAACATAAGCCAACCCTTTTTCAATTAATTCAATGGCATAGCCATAAAGGGCATCAAAATAATCAGACGCATAACGTGCCTTTCCTTCCCAATGGAAACCAAGCCATTCCACATCTTGTTTAATGGAATCAACATATTCCACATCTTCTTTAACCGGGTTAGTGTCGTCAAAACGCAAGTTACACAAGCCTTTGTAATCTTCTGCAATACCAAAATTTAAGCAGATAGATTTTGCGTGGCCAATATGTAAATAGCCATTTGGCTCAGGTGGAAAACGGGTGTAAACGTGGTTTACTTTCCCTGTTTCCAAATCTTCATCAATAATATGACGAATAAAGTTGGTAGGTTGATGTTCATTCTCTGTAATATGGCTCATTTTGACCTCAAAATATACTGTATTTTCATAAAAAAATTGTCGTTCATTCTACTATGTTTAAGGCAAGAATTCAAAAGTGCGGTTGATTTTCCTTGCATAAATGGTAAAATTCACAAAAAATGAACGAACGTTCATTCAGTGTAAATTGCTTTTTTCTTAAGGTCTTCTTAAGAAAGGTTTTCTACTATGACCATCAAATAAAACGATTGCTATTTTTATCGGAGTTCCTATGCGTAAAAAAATGATTTTTTCCCTGATTATCGTTGGGCTAGTGGCATTTGGTGCTTATAGTTATTTCACTCACTCTAATCAACAAGAAATTACCTACTTAACAGAAAATGTACGTCTTGGTGAAATCAAAAAATCAGTGATTACTGCAGGCACAGTGCGAGCTTATAACCGTGTAGAAGTCGGTGCACAAGCCTCAGGTAAAATTGAGAAAATTCACGTTGTATTAGGGCAGCATATCAAACAAGGGGATTTAATCGCTGAAATTGACTCAAAAAATCAAATGAATGCGTTAAATTCAGCGCAAGCGGAGTTAAAAGCCTATCAAGCCCAGCTAAATGCGAAACAAGTGGCTTATAACGTGGCAAAATCTGCTTATGATCGCCTTGCCAAATTGTATGCGAGTAAATCCACTTCGTTAGATGAACTTAATGCGGCGAAAAATAATTTATCCGCTACCAAAGCCGCAATTTCTGAAGCAGAAGCCGCCATTAAGCGTGCAGAAATTCAAGTGGATACGGCAAAAACCAATTTACAATATACCCAAATTCTTTCTCCGTTAGACGGCACAGTGCTGTCCATTCCCGTATCCGAAGGGCAAACAGTGAACGCCAATCAAACTACACCAACCATTGTGCAAGTGGCGGATTTAAGTAAAATGCTGATTAAGCCTGAAATTTCTGAAGGCGACATCACCAAGGTGAAAGCAGGAATGGCAGTAGAATTCACCACCCTTTCTGAGCCTGACAAGGTATATCATTCCACCATTCATTCGGTTGATCCAGCCATCACCACGCTCACGGATAACGAATATAAAGAAAGCGCTTCAGATACCAGTGCAGTCTATTATTATGCCAATGTATTGGTGGATAATCCTGATAACCAGTTACGCATTGGAATGACTACGCAAAATACCATTATCATTGCCGATGTACAAAATACCCTACTTGTTCCCACCATCACGTTACATAAGAAAGGAAAAGAAACCTTTGTTAATATCTTGAAAGATAATGACAAAGTAGAAAAACGCACCGTTGTTACAGGGTTAAGCGATGATATGAATACGCAAATTTTAAGTGGCTTGGAAGAAGGGGAGAAAGTGATCTCCTCGCAAGTAACCAGCGATGAGAAAGTGGGAAATAATTTCCGTGGTCCTCGAATTTTATAAAGTGCGGTGATTTTTTATGAATATTATTGAATTAAGCCACATCAACAAATTTTTCGGTGAAGGCGAAAACCGTACTCAGGTGTTAAAAGATATCAATTTAGATATCAAAAAAGGCGATTTTATTGCCATCATAGGACAATCGGGTTCAGGTAAATCCACCTTAATGAATATTATTGGTTGCTTGGATACCGCAACTTCAGGCTCTTACAAAGTAGATGGTTTAGAAGTAAGCCAGCTAAACCGTGATCAGCTTTCTGATTTACGGCAGAAAAAATTTGGCTTTATTTTTCAACGCTATAACCTACTTTCAACACTAAGTGCGGTGGAAAACGTGGCACTTCCTGCTATTTATGCAGGTATCGACCAGCCTACTCGACAACAACGTGCTAAATTGCTATTAGAAAAATTAGGCTTAGCCGATCGCTTAGAAAACAAACCAAACCAACTTTCTGGCGGTCAACAACAGCGAGTGAGTATTGCTCGTGCCTTGATGAATGGGGGGGAAATTATCTTAGCCGATGAACCTACTGGCGCATTAGATAGCAAAAGTGGCGAAACAGTGATGGATATTCTCACTCAGCTACACGGTGAGTGGCATACCATTATTTTGGTGACGCACGATAAAAACGTGGCAAATTTTGCTAATCGTATTATTGAGATCAAAGACGGCAAAATTATTGAAGATCACCGCAAATCGGAACAAATTATTCAAAAGCAAGATATAGCACCACAAAGCAATAAAAGTCGATTACAATTTTATAAAGATCAGTTTATTGAATCTTTCAAAATGTCCATTAACGCCATTGTGGCACATAAATTGCGTTCCTTGCTGACAATGTTAGGAATTATTATTGGTATTACATCAGTGGTTTGTGTAGTCGCCTTAGGTAACGGTTCGCAACAGAAAATTCTTAGTAATATCAATGCAATGGGGACAAATACAATGGATATTTATAATGGTACAGGCTTTGGTGATCGGCGTGCAGCGAAAAATCAAAATCTTACTGTGACAGATGCAGATATGCTTGCCAAGCAAAGTTATATTGTCAGTGTGACGCCAAATAGTTCTGTAAATGGAACCCTTACTTACGGTAACCAAAGTTTCACCGCCCAAGTGCGTGGTGTAGGAGAACAATATTTTAATGTGCGTGGTTTGAATAAAGCAGAAGGCACATTCTTCAGCACTGATGATGTAAGAAACAGCGAACAAGTGGCGGTAATTGATAACAACACCTTGCGTGAGGTGTTCAATAATCAAAATCCCCTTGGCAAAATTTTAATGATTAATAAAAAGCCATTGCGCGTGATTGGCGTTGCAACAAGCAATAATATGGGAATGACTAATTCTAGTTTAAATATTTATATCCCTTACACCACGGCAATGAATAAAATTTCCGGTAATAAAAAAATTAGTTCCATCACGGTGAAAATTCGCGATGAAATTAGCTCTAAAGTAGCAGAAAAAGATTTAACCCATTTACTCACCGTGCGTCACGGAAAAAAGGACTTTTTCGTGTTTAATACGGATACCATCAAGCAAACCATTGAAAATACAACAAATACAATGAAGTTGCTAATCTCTTCCATTGCTATTATTTCCCTTATAGTGGGCGGCATTGGGGTGATGAATATTATGTTAGTGTCCGTAACCGAACGTACCAAAGAAATTGGCGTAAGAATGGCAATTGGCGCAAGACAATTTAATATCTTGCAACAATTTTTAATTGAAGCAGTGCTGATTTGTTTAATAGGTGGCATCACGGGCGTGCTGCTATCAATGGTATTAGGTATAGTATTTAATTGGTTGGTGAAAGATTTTACAATGATCTTTTCCACCTTCTCGATTATCGCTGCGCTACTCTGCTCAAGCTTAATTGGAGTGATTTTTGGCTATATGCCGGCAAAAAATGCATCGCAATTAAATCCAATTACCGCTTTAGCTCAGGAATAGTTTTTTGATAAAATTTCAACCATCTGGCAATAAAAAATCGGCAAAATTACACCGCACTTTATTTGCTTACGATGTTATTTAATAAGGAAAAAATGATGTTAAAACAATCCAAACTCTCACTTGCTATTGGTTTGTCTGTGTTGTTAGCTGGCTGTGCGAATCTTGATGATTCTTACAAAGCTTCACAACAAGATTTCCAACAATACGAAGAATTAACCAAACAATACAACATTCAAGAAAATTGGTGGATGCTGTACAAAGATCCACAACTTAATCAATTAGTTGAGCAAGCCTTAGAAAACAATAAAGATTTAGCCAAAGCCGCTATTGCCGTAAACACCGCCCTTTATAATGCAAATCTAATCGGCGCAAATTTAGTACCAAATTTCAGTAGTTCGGTTTCTTCTTCTGTTAGTAAAAATATCCACGATGGCGGCTCTTCTATCATTAGCCATGGCGGTGCATTAAACGTCAGTTATACCCTAGATTTATGGCGTCGCTTAGCTGATTCGACCTCCGCTGCAGAATGGCGACATGCCGCTAGTGAACAAGATCTTGAAGCAGCGCGCATTTCATTAATCAACTCTGTGATCTTAACCTACTATCAACTTGGTTACTTAAATGATGCAATTAGCACCGTGAATAAAACCATTAATTACTATTCCGAAATTAACCGCATTATGCAAAATAAATTCCGCCAAGGCGTGGCAGATCGCGCAAGTTCCGATCAAGCGCAACAAGCGGTTTTAACAGCGCGCAACAGCTTAATCAATTACCAAACGCAAAAGAAAACGACAGAAGCCACATTGCGTAACTTATTGAATTTAAAACCAAGTGATCCATTAAAAGTGAACTACCCACATATTCTTAAAGTGAAAAATGTGGGGGTAAACCTTAATGTACCTCTTTCTGCCATTGCTAATCGTCCAGACGTAAAAGGCTATCAATACCGCTTAAACAGTGCTTTCAAAGATGCCAAAGCAATGCAAAAAAGCTGGTTCCCAACTATTACCCTGGGTGGAAGCTTGGGCTCTAGTGGCAACAAAATTGACAACGCATTCAATACGCCTATCGCAGGCGGAATGGTAGGGATCAGCTTACCATTCTTAAGCTGGAACACCGTGAAATGGAACGTAAAAATTTCTGAATCAGCCTATGATCTCGCACTTGTAAACTTTGAGCAGAGTATCACCAAAGCCTTAAATGATATTGACACCAACTATTTTGCTTACAACCAAGCACGTCAAAACTTCGCCAACTTGCAGCAAACCTACAACTACAACAAACGCATCACGCAATATTACAAAAACCGCTATGATGCTGGCATTGCAGAACTAAGAGAATGGTTAAACGCCGCAAGCACCGAACGCAACTCCGAGCTTTCCATTTTGAATGCAAAATACAACCTCATTCAAAGCGAAAACGCCGTATATAGCGCAATGGGCGGCTATTACTCCGCCAAATAATTGTTATTAAGTAAACATCAGAACAAAAATGCGGTGAAAAAATCAAAAATTTTCCACCGCACTTTTCTTTTACCTCTTATTCAGAATAATTAGATCTCATTAATAATGCGATATACCCAGTTTTCTAATGGATCCTTATACTTCAGCATTTCTGTCCGCATTTCTTCTAACATTTCTTTTTTCACTTGCTGATATTCTGGGTCATAAAACAAATTATGTAACTCCTCAGGATCATTACGAATATCGTACAACTCTCCTACATCACTTGCGTTGAAGACCAATTTGTAATCTTTTCTACGCCACATTCTCTGTTCAAAATAAACAAAATGTCCTGCGAGCTGAGCTAATACCCCCTTACGATCATTAGATTTATTTTCTCGCAAAATTGGCAATAGGCTTTCTCCTTGGAAAGTTTCTGGAACAGCTTGCTCAGCAATATCAAAAACTGTTGAAGTCAAATCGTGCAAATAAACTAAATTATCGTCTACTTCATTGATACGCGGCGATTTAGGATCTTTAATAATCAATGGAATATTGTAGGTGGTATCAAACATAAACTCACCTTTTTCAATCATTCTATGTGCGCCCATTGCGTCACCGTGATCTGCGGTGGCGACAATAAAACAATCCTGATAAAGATTATGTTTTTCAAGGAAGTCAAATAATTCACCAATAGCATCATCAATTAAGGTGATATACCCCCAGAATTTGGTAATCACTTCCTTCCAGTGTTCTTCACTCGCTTCCCACATTCCCCACATTTTAGAAATGGTACGATAATGACCAGGTTTGCCCTCTAAAGGTTTAAAGAAACTTTCATCAAGAACAACATCTTTTGGATCATACATTGAATAATAAGGCTCAGGAACAATGCAAGGCGTATGCGGCCCCCAGAAATTAATCCAAGTAAAGAAAGGCTTATGCTCAGCAAGAGATTCCAAAATAAAGCTTTTCGCTTCATCAATAATAAAATAGGGAATCGTTTGTTCTTTTGTTCCTGAAAGTAAACCGCACAATTCTTGCACTCTTAAATGTGGGTTATCACCAAAATAAGCTAGGCTGACTTCTGGTGTAGGGAAGCCTTTTTCTGCAAGCCATTCAGGGTAACGATTTGGCTGGGTAGGTGCTTGATCAAACACCAAGTTTTTATAAACGTGGCTGCCTGGGTAGCCATACCCGTCAAAATTATGCCCTTTAATACCGTAATCTCTTGGAACAGATCTCGTGCCGACGTGCCATTTTCCTGCAACATAGCAATTATAGCCATCTAGTTTTCCGATATGTGGTTGTTCTGCCGGAATTTCTCCTGTTCCACCTTTTTCACCATTGCGGATAATGCCATGGGTAGAAGGCATTTGCCCTGTAAAAAGTGATGTTCTAGCGGGACCACAAACTGAAGCTGGCGTGAACGCATTATCAAAACGGACACCTTCTCTCGCTAAACGATCTAAATTCGGTGTTTTTACAATCTTATGTCCATAAGTACCAAGCATATCTTTTCTAACTTGATCTAAAAGAATATAAATTACATTTTTCATTGGTTACACCTTTTTCTTATTTCGACCAATTACCACAAATAAAATCACTTGAAGAATTACGTAAGCAGCAAGTACCCAAAGTGGTTTACCATTTTCTGAAGCAAGCCCAATTGGAGAAAGTAGCGCATAAAGAGAAACTAAACCTAATGCAAGCGATGCAACCGTGATATTAACATATTCCCAGTTACTTAAATCTACATTGCTTTGGTTAGAAACGTTATCAAGATAAGGTGTTTTTCTGCGTAAGAACGATCCTAATACTAGCATTAATACTACATCAAAAACGAATAGTGCGGCCATTACATATACAAAATTCACTTTTACATTAAACACCCAAACAATAAGGAAATACAAAATAACGTGTACCAGTAAGGCAATACGCGCAGCTAATCCCGATACGGTTTTATTAAATAGTCCCACCGCAAACAAAGCAACAATAGGAATATTCACAAACCCTGCAAAACGTTTAGTCAGTAAGAAAATACCATCTGTACCAAACATAAGTAATGGTCCAATAACAATGGTGATAACTGCCATTACTGCTGAGACTTTTTTCGCATAAACAATTAATTCAGTTTCGCTAAAGGTTCTTTTGGTTAGTGAAGGCAATAAGTCTTTACAATAAATTGTTGCTGCTGAATTTAAGAAAGAATTGAAAGTACTTAGAATTGCACCAAATAAAGCCGCAATGAAGAAACCTTGTAAAGCTGTTGGCAAGACGCGGTTGACTAATTCAGGATAAGATAAATCAATTGGATTTAGTCCCTCACCTAAAATATGAAAACTTAATAAACCAGGTAAATTAAGAATAATAGGTAATAAAAGTAAGAAAAGTGCGGCAATTAAAATCCCTTTTTGCCCAGCTTTTAAATCTTTCGCACCTAATGCACGTTGCACAATGGCTTGATTGGTTGTCCAGTAGAAAAAGTTTACGAGCAAAATACCCGTGAACATCGCTGGCCAAGGTACGGCATCTGTAGCACTACCAATCGCATTAAATTTTTCAACGTGTGCTGTACCAATAATATGTAATCCTTCCATAAAACTGCCATTACCTAAATAAATTAAGGCAAAAATTGGTACTAAAATTGCTCCAATGACCAAAATAATTGCATTCGCAGTATCTGATACAGCCACCGCTTTTAAGCCACCAAAAATGGCGTAAATTGCCCCAATAAAACCTATCGCCATTACGGTGTAAACAATAGATTCACCATAACTCATTCCAAATACGGTTTCCAAATTGAAAATTTTATTGAAGGCAATTGCCCCTGTGTAAAGTGCGGTAGGAATGACGATAAATAAATAGAATACTAAAAATAACCCCGACATTATTAAGCGTGTTTGACGATCAAAACGACTTTCAAAAAACTCTGGAATAGTCGTATAGCCATTACGAATATATTTCGGTAATAAATATAAAGCCAAAAAACAAAGCGGAATGACTGATTGAACCGTCCAAGCAATAATAGAAAAATTGCCTTTATAGGAATTGGCATTAACACCAATTAATTGTTCAGTAGAGAGCGAAGTTAATACCATTGAACAACCAATGACCACTGCACTCAACCCTCGCCCTGCAAGAAAATATCCTTTTGCGGTTGATAAATCATCATTTCTGGTTTTTCGCCAAGAAATCCAAGCTACAAAACTCGTAACGAGTAAAAAACTCAAAATAGTTAGCGCCATATAGTCCCCCTTTTACTATTAATCTTATTACGACTTAAGATTAAAATATTCTGACTTAGACTAATTATGACTACTATCATAATTTCACGGTGATCGTGATCACAAATTAATAAAAAACTGGTATTACACCCGTTTTTTACTAATATTGCCGATAATCATTCGCCTGTTGCAATAATTGGCGGCTTTCTTTTAAGAATTGTTCGGAATAATCGCCAAACCAATCACGCACTTGTTCAAAGGATTGGATAAAGCCTTGTTTGTCGCCTTGTTCAAAGAATTTTAGGCTTTCTTCATAGCTTTGTTTTAGGCTTTCAATCACTTCAAGGTTTTCTGGTTTATCCATAATAATGTCCGCATATAATGCGCCGTCTTGGGCGAATAATCGTCCGATCATTGCGAGTTCTAAGCGGTAAATTGGCGAAGATAACGCTAAAAGTTTCGCTAATTCCACAGGTTGTTTGGATAAATGCAAACCGTTGGCAAAGGTGGCAAAGTGGCGTAAGGCTTGAATGTAGGTCATACTTTGATCGTGTTCGGCGGCGTCCACTTGATAAATTTTCGCACCCCAAATACTGATTTGATCTAATAGCCATTGATAGCGTTCTGGATAACGCCCATCACAACGCACCACTACTTGTTTTGCCATACTTGCAATATCTGGCCCGAACATTGGGTGTAAGCCCACCACTGCCCCTTTATGCACTTCCAGCATTTTGGCGAGTGGGGCTTTTTTCACTGAAGTGAGATCAGTGAGCAACATATTTTCTGTTAAATAAGGGGCAAGACGTTCAATGGTTTCCACCGTATTCACAATAGGCACCGACACAATCACCACATCTGCACCCGATAAAATCTGCGCGGCGTTGTCCCAATCGTTTCGCCCTAAACTTTCTACTTGATAACCTGAAGGTTGCAGATAACGTGCGAATAATCCACCTAGCTTGCCTTTTCCGCCCACAATCACAATTTTTTTGATGTTGGGATTAACGGTTTTAAAGCCGAATTGATTTTCTCTGGTGTAGGATTCGCGCATTAAACGGCGTAATACATCTTCGATTAAATCAGGCGGTACGCCAAGTTTTTCTGCTTCTTGCCGTCTTGCTTGCAACATTTCTGCTTCACGATTTGGCACATAAATGGGTAAGCCGTGTTGATGTTTGATTTCCCCCACTTTTTTTACCAATACCAAGCGTTTTGCGAATAATTGCAATAATTCTTGATCCAATGTATCAATTTCTGTACGCAGTTCTTTTAGGGCGTCCACGATATTGTCCTTATTTCTTTACAGTGTGATGATTTTTGCCAGTTATTTTTTGCTCAATGCTTGTGCCATTTGACGTAATAATTGCTCGCTGGTTTCCCAATCAATGCAAGCATCCGTAATTGACACGCCATATTGCATTTCGCTTACTGGCTGTTCAGCACTTTGGTTGCCCGCGTTGATATGGCTTTCTAGCATTACACCAATAATGGATTGGTTGCCATTAGCGATTTGCTGTGTAACATCTTCTGCCACAATCGGCTGACGGCGGTAATCTTTATTCGAGTTGCCGTGGCTACAATCCACCATAATGGCGGGTTCTAAGCCTGCTTTTTGTAATTCTTGTTCTGCTTGTTGAATAAATTCCGCTTGGTAATTTGGCGCTTTTCCACCACGCAAAATAATATGTCCGTTTGGATTGCCTGCGGTATTGAGCAAATTCACCTGCCCTTGTTGGTTGATGCCAATAAAGCTATGCCCCATTGCAGACGCTTTCATCGCATTAATCGCAGTGGCAATGCTGCCGTCCGTACCATTTTTAAATCCCACCGCCATTGATAAGCCTGACGCCAATTCACGGTGAGTTTGTGACTCGGTGGTTCTTGCACCAATCGCTGACCAACTGAATAAATCTGCCATATATTGTGGCGTGATCGGATCAAGTGCTTCGGTGGCAAGTGGCAAGCCCATTTCCGCCAGCTCTAACAAAAGTTCACGCGCAATGTGCAAACCGTGTTCGACATCAAAGCTGCCATCAATTTTTGGATCGTTAATTAAGCCTTTCCAACCCACGGTGGTACGCGGTTTCTCAAAATACACGCGCATAACAATGTACAGTTCGTCTTTTAGCTCATCAGATAAAGTTTTCAAACGTTTTGCATAATCCAACGCAGAAAGGGGATCGTGAATCGAACAAGGGCCGATCACCACTAATAAACGGTTATCTTTTTTATGAATGATATTGGCAATATCAGTGCGCGATTGCTCAATTTGATGACGTAAATGTTGCGGTAAAGGCAATTTTTCTTTCAGTTCACTTGGCGTGATTAACACTTTTTCATTAACGATATTTACATTATGAATACTGTCTTTGTGATTTACATTGTTCATCTTTCTTTCCTACTTAAAATCAAGTGTAAATTTTTATATACAATTAATGTAACGCGTAAATTACACTCAAACCAAAGTAAATTCAACTTGTTTTACAAGGAATTTACAAAATAGTGCGAAATTTCTGCCAAACAGGTGGCACATTTTCTGGCAATTCAAGAGAACGTCCTAGTTCAATCCAACCACAAGGAAAATGGAAATCCGACCCGACAGAGCCAAGCAAACCTTGTTCAAGCGCCCAGCGTGCGAGCAATAAGCGTTGAGCTTTGGTTTGTCCGCAGCCAGAAACCTCAATGGCATCACCCCCACTTTGGGTAAAATCCGCAATCAGTTTTTTGAGCCATTTGGTGGTTAAGGTATAGCGCAATGGGTGCGCTAACACCGCCACACCGCCTGCTTGGTGAATAATGTCAATCGCGCTAGGAATATCCACCCATTCCGCTTTTACATAAGCTGACTTCCCTTGCCCTAGATAACGTTTGAAAGCCTGATTAATATTAGAAACTTTGCCGATTTCCACTAAATAGCGCGCATAGTGCGCTCGGGTAACTTCCCCTTGGGTGAATTTTTTCGCTCCGTCAAAGGCATTTTCAACGCCTAACTTCGCTAATTTCTCACCAATTTTTACCGCTCTTTCTAAGCGTTTTTCTGCCTGCTGCTGCAAAAGTGCGGTCATTTTTGGGTGAGTTTTATCAAAATCTAACCCCACAATATGAATGGCACGATTTTCCCATTGGGTAGAAATTTCCACCCCATTAATCAGTGTGAGCCCTAATAAATCTGCCTGCGCTTGTGCTTCATCTAAGCCTGCCACACTATCGTGATCGGTTAAAGCCAGCGCGGACACTTGATTATCATAAGCGCGTTGCACCACCTCTTTAGGGCTTAATACCCCATCTGATGCACTGCTATGGCAATGTAAATCATAAATTTTTTGCATTTTTGTTCCTAAATAATCTAAAAAATTGAGCTTGTATCACTCTGGGATCAAATTATTTAAATGTTCATTATAGCAATGAATATACTCATAATAGCGCTATCTCTAGCCTCCACCACATTTCAATTGATAAAAGTAACTTTTATCATTATAGATAATAAGTAGAAACCATGTCCAAGTTTCATTTCTCCCATTCAGAGAGATTACCTAAACGACCACCTGACTCCAATACCGCTCTTGCCATCTATAAGCTATAAGTACAAACTACTAGTCCTAGCAAAAATTTACTATTCTAAAAAATATCCATTTTTTACTCTTTGTAGTGGTACACTAATTTTACAGTCCTAGATAGGTGGTAAACTATCACAAAAAGAGGACACTAAAATGAGAAGAACATTTAGCCCAGATTACAAAGTGGCCGCAGTAAAATTAGTCACCGAGCAAGGTTACTCTATTGCCCAAGCCTGTTTAGAATTAGGCATAGGCGAAACAGCCCTGCGTCGTTGGATAAAACAAGTCCAAGCAGAAAAACAAGGCTATGTATTACCAGGAACTAAGCCTCTTTCACCCGAGCAACAACGGATACGAGAGCTTGAGCGACGCATTAAAATACTTGAAGAGGATAAAGAAATCCTAAAAAAGGCTACAGTGATTTTCATGTCACTCGAGCGCAACGCTATCAAGCGGTGAAGACATTAAAATCATATGGAATAAAACGTGTTTGTGCGCTATTTTCTCTTTCAGAACGAGCTTATTATGCTCAGAGAAAGCAAAAAGCTAAGCCCAATAAGCATTTAGGCTTGGCGGTAGAGATAAAGGCGTTATTTGATGAAAGTCGGGGTTCAGCAGGAAAGCGGACTTTAAAGGCGAGATTAAAAAGTAAGGGGATTGAGGTAGGATTAGCCTTAATTCGAAAGCTCATGAAACAACAGGGATTAGTCAGTAAACAGCCACAAAAACGTTGGCGTCAAGGTACATTAGAGAAAGCGTCCACATTGTTTCATAATGTGTTAAATCGGCAATTTAATCCAACCTCAGAGACAACGGTATTATGTGGTGATACAACTTATCTAAAGGTACAGGGGGAGTGGCATTATTTGGCAGTGGTAATGAATTTAGCGCACCGTCAAGTAGTAGGTTGGCGATTACAGAAACAGCATGATTCAATGTTAGTGGTTGGCGCCTTAAATCATGCAATGCTAACAACGGAGAGAACGAGGAGGATGTTGTTTCACTCAGACCAAGGCAGTATTTATGGGAGTGAGTTGTTTATACAATGTGTGAAACAGCATGGTTTGATACAAAGTATGAGTCGCCGAGGAAATTGTTGGGATAATGCGCCGCTGGAACGTTGGTTTAGAAGTTTTAAATATGAATGGATGTTAAAGGGCGGTTATTCTTCCTTAGATGAAGCTAAGGAAGATATTAAACGTTATGTGTTTTACTATAACAGGGTGAGACCGCATAGCTATAATCAAGGATTACCGCCAATTTTAGCGAAAAAAACCTATCAGGGACTGCTAATTTAGTGGATCACTACACTTTACATATTATGCAGGCGGGGAAGTTATAAGGAAAACTGAAAACATCCTCACCTAATAGAGTAAATTATTGTTTGATTTAGTAAATTAGGAGAGAAAAGTGAATACTGCCCGAAAAAACTCGGACAGTATTTTTTATTATAAGCTAAATTTCTTTAATTTTATAGATGGTTATTTTCCCTAAGAAATCTTATCACTGGGTCGTAATTATTATCACTTATCGAAATAAAAGATGCTTCAGTTAGGCAAAACTCCTCTTTTAGTTTTTCTAATTTATTTTTCAAAGAAGTATCATTAAAGGTTAAGAATAGCATTTTTTTATTCTGCTTTTGACATATAGATATTTCCTTTTTTACCCAGTCACTCTTTTCTAGAAAGTTTGAAGTTACTATAAAAATGCCAAACTTACAAATAGAGATACCATTATAAATTTTTTCATATAATTGCTGATCATTATGCTTATCATCTAAGTTAATTTCATTGCGATCTAACCAGATGGATATTTCTTTAGTACATAAATAATCACTTAAAGGCAAAGCAATTGAAGTTTTATCAAAAGATGAATGACTAATAAAAACTACAGGAGTTTGATACTTAGTAGTTTTATATTGAGGATACTTTTTTTCAAAATCAGAACGCAAGTTAGATGATAACATTAAAATATCGTTACGTTCATCAGGAAAACTAACGACCTTCTCGGAAAAAATAAAAAGAATATCAAAGAAGGATAAGGAAGACTCATCAACAAATGTCAATATATTTCCACTCATGGTTATCTGGCCTAAAAATATGTTATGAGTAACCTCTCTCTCGCCGTAATTGCTTTTCAACCAAGAATTAAACTCGTCCTTATTTAGATAAGCTGTATCTATTGTTACGAATATAAATACCTCTACCCCCCAAGGATTATTATTCACTTTTGCACCAATCCCTGTTACTTGCTCTTGATTAAATTTAGAAATAATACTGCGAATAAAATTCTTATCATTATCTCTATTAACATAATCCCCTTTAAATATGTATGTTAATTTATCCATTATACAATCTCCTCTAATTTAAGAATTACTCTTTCTCATTGGTCTGCTCATATCATACTTGCAATTTTCTCTATCATTAAATGTGAGCTCTATCAATAATCTTAAGCTATCAGCTGTAAGTTCACTCCATTTTACTACTGATATTTTAGATTCCATTTTAAGTAGGTTATCTATGATTCTATCAGGTAAATAAGGATATCGTTTCTCGAATTCCTCTCTAGAATCAATAGAAATCCAGTTTTGAATTGAGGGGTAAATATGTTTCTTTTCTTCTGTACCGTGAGCTGCTGTAATATATTTAGGATTAATTGAAGGTAATTGAATAACAAGAATACCAGATTTTTTATTTTTCTTGCCATCATACATACTAGAATATAGCTCCCAATCAATATGCTTTCTATTTTTCGTTTCAACACCAACAAGTAATATTGTTACAGTAGTATCTTTTAAATATTCATCTCGAATTTTTTCACGAATTATTTTATCTGGCAGTGTTTCATCAATATCTCCTATATCAATGGAGCCATCAATAAAGATGTTGTTTTTATCATTAAGCTTAAGTAAATATTCTTTAGCCCATTGATCTTTGTCATGATGATAACTAATAAATACTCTATGTATAGCCATCATAATTCAGCCTCTTTTTGATAAATTTCTAATACCTTTAATAATTAAATGAACACACTCATCAATAAAGGGGGTTATCATTAACTTTTCATAATCTTCTCTTAATAATCCTACTCGTTGAGCAAGCATTTCAATCGATATATTTTCAATTACAAATTTAATCTCTTCATAATTAGCGCTATGATTATTTTTAGCTGCTATATTTTGCAGTTCTATATAAGAAGCATTATGAGAAACTTGCCATTCTTCTGTAAACTCCTCTACAATACTCTTATTTTTAATTGAATTACATAATTTACTCGTAAGCCCTCCTAATCCACCGATTAAAAAAATAGGTTTTTCTTTTCTCAAAGAAATCAAAAATTCTTCTAAAACCCCCGGCATTTTTCCTAAATAATTTTCAAACTTCCCTCCTGCTAAAACTCGTACATCGGAAGACAAAATTGACTCTTCTCTCATTGTAGTAAGGCATCTAGACCAAATATATTTATTTTCAGGACAATTTGGCTCAAGAAACAGGTTTGAATCATTAATTATCTCTGCAATATCATTAGGAATATTTACAGATATTGGATTTACCACCGTTTTATAATTAGCATACCATTTCATATTTTCCTTTTTTATATATAATGGCCAAGATAAATAATTTTCTACAAATAACTTTTCTACTTGTAAACGATCTCTTAATACTGCAGCTTCATCAAGAATAAATTGAGTAAACCCATCATCTCGTAAATCACCACCATAAATAAGAGTATGTTTATTTGCTAATAAATGGCGTGCTAATGATTGAGAAAATCGTTTAAGTTCATCTAGATCTTGGTGTTGGATCTCATAACCATCAGGAAGATACTCTGAAATAGATAGTCCGATGCGAAATTTTTTGTCATCATCTCTTTCATATGCCGATGTCCACAAAGGGGTAGAAACAGTAATATTAAAATGATTTACCCATTCCATTTCTTCTTTATATAAAGGAGGTTCTGGATAACAAACCGCCAAATGTTCCTTTTTTTTTAAACTATCAATTAATTGCTGAATTTCCGGTGGCCTAGCAAAGATCTCAGCGGAGCTATCTATCCACCCCTGTTCTTGATAGTAACATAATAATTTATGGGCATGTTCAAAACGTATAGTTTCCAATAAAGCTGCTATAAGTATTTTTAAAATATCTATTTCTCTTAAAGGCTCCACTGTCACATGCACGCATGGAATATTTGAAGCTGCAGGAAAAACTCTATCCTCATATTCTTCTAAACTATTCACAAGAATGATAGGTCGTCTTTCCTTTTTTGCACTTAGAATTTCTCTCTGGCACCAGTACCTAGAAGAGTAATGATCACTTGCAATAGCAATAATTGTAGAATTTTTAATATGCCCTTCAATTTCCTGATCAAATTTAAACCCAGGAGATATTTGGTTTGCATCAAAAAATCTTTGCATATTTGAATTATCTAAAAAATGTTTAATTGATTCCGCATGATTCAATCCTATATCACCTTTTTTGGCATGGCTTAAAAATAAACGAATAGAATGATAAATACCAAGACTGCCTGGTTGTGCATTTTTTAGGCCAAATCGATATATTTCATGTGAGAGAAATAAGATGGCATATTCTTTTTTAAATTCCTCAGGCCAATCAAATGCTCTAATACAATTGTAGTTTTTCAGACGGCCCGATGAAGTATGGTTTATTCCTGCTTGTTCAATTGCTACCGGTATGACATTATAGTCGTCGTCTTCTGGTAGTTCATTTATATAGGTCTCCCAATTAGAATACATTAAAGTATTACAACTTATAAAAAGAAAAATCACATCTTTATTAGCAAGCTTTTCGGGCTTAGAAGGAAGGCATTTAAAGCTTTTTGAACTATATAAAAATGTTGGAATATTCAATTCTCTAGAAAAAGGACGTTCAATATCTCGTGTCAAATATCGGCGGAAATCCATTATTATGGAACGAATGTTATCGTTATCATCAGGATGCCAAACAAAATGAACTGCGATAGGAGGAGTAATAGGAGTAACCATTTAAATCTATCCTTATATTGAGCACTAATTTCAATCAATGCTTATCAATGAGAGCTAGTGCAATTATTAATAAAATAATCACGATTATTACAAATGTGCTTAGGAAGCTTTTCTTTAAAATGCTTCATGAATCTATTTTTTAATTCATATAGAGAAATTGGATAAGCATAAATTTCTGCCTAACTACTTTGAACATGATCGTATAGACAGGTGGAATGTTATATGAAATATAGCAATGTCCATTTTGTCCCGTTCATGCTGGCAATTCAATAATGAATTGCCATAATGAGAAGCATAGCTTAGCAATAAAATACCTATTGATCCTGAACATACATTCAGATTATGTCTAATTTAGACTGTACCTAATTTCCCAATCTACATGTTTACGCTACTATATATCTTCCTACTAAATCCCAGTGTGCTTTTAAATTTGCTATAAATACGATTGCTTACAACCAAGATGGGTATATATACCCCACACTTTTATGGCTGATCACATGCCCCATATAATGTTACTAATACAGTGATGATTTCAGTTTTTTCAAGGTTAAAGAGCCTTAACCAATTCTTTAATTAACGCCGGCCCTTGATAAATTAAGCCTGAATACACTTGCAATAATTGCGCACCTGCCGCGATTTTTTCTTGCGCGCTAGCAACGCTGTCTATGCCCCCACTGCCGATAATCGGGATTTCTCCATTTAATTCTTGATGTAACCGTGCGATGATTTGCGTGCTTTTTTGTTGCAACGGCTTACCACTTAAACCGCCGATTTCTGTCGCATTTTTCAAGCCTTGAACATTGTCGCGTGCAATGGTGGTATTGGTGGCGATCACCCCATCAATCTTGTTACGTCGTAACGTATCAGCAATTTGTACCAATTCGGCTTCGGTTAAATCTGGTGCAATTTTCACTGCAATCGGTACATATTTATTATATTGACTTGCTAAAATGTGCTGGCGAGCCTTAATGCTTTGCAACAAATCTTCTAACGCATCACCATATTGCAACTGGCGTAAATCTGGCGTGTTAGGCGAGGAAATATTTACTGTAATATAATCGGCATAATTATAGGCTTTATTCAAACAATAAAGATAATCATCTTTGCCCCGTTCAATGGGGGTGATTTTGTTTTTACCAATGTTTATGCCGATTACGCCGTCAAAGCGTGCTTTCTTGACATTTTCAATTACATAATCAATACCCTGATTATTAAAGCCGTTGCGATTAATAATGCCTTCCGCTTCAATTAGACGAAACTGGCGTGGTTTGGGATTGCCTTCTTGTCCGAGCGGTGTTACCGTTCCCACTTCAATAAAGCCAAATCCCAATCCACCAAAGCCGTCAATGGCTTCGGCATTTTTATCCGCCCCTGCTGCCAAGCCAATAGGATTTTTAAACTTCACGCCCATTACCGTTCTTTCCTGCCCTTGAGGACAGGCTAACAAGGCTTTCATTAAGGTAATAAAAGGTGGTTTGCCAGCCAGTTTTAATAGCTGAATCGTTAAATTGTGGGCATTTTCAGCATCAAGGCTGAAAAGCGCTTTTCGGATTAAAGGATAGATATTCACTCGTTTATCTCACTGGATAGTTAAACTGTAAAAAAGTGCGGTGATTTTTGACCGCACTTTTATGTTGGATTATTGTAAGGCTTTTTCGATTTTTTCAAATAAATCCTTAGACAGATTTTCTACTTCACTCAATCGTTCTAAGGCACGCTTCATCAAGGTTTGACGCTGTGCATCATAACGTTTAAAGCGAATTAATGGCTCAATTAATCTTGATGCTACTTGCGGATTGGTTTCATTTAAACGAATTAAAATATCCGTTAAGAAACGGTAACCTGAGCCGTCTGCAGCGTGGAATGCACGTGGGTTGTGGCTCGCAAAACTGCCCACTAAGGCGCGTACACGGTTTGGATTGTTAAAGTTAAAGCTTGGGTGATCCATCAACTGTACCACAATTTGTAGCACATCGGCATCAGAGCGCGTAGCTTGCAAGGTAAACCATTTATCCATCACCAAGCCATCGCTCTGCCATTTTTGTTCAAAATCTGCTAATAATTCATCTCGGCAAGGCAATTGTGCTTTTGTCGCCACCGATAACGCTGCCAAACAATCAGTCATATTATTTGCGTTCACATAGTGCTTATACACTAAATTATTGCCTAAATGGGTGTAAGCCAAATAGTTCAAGCAGAGATTACGTAAGGCGCGCAAAGCAATGTCTTGTTGTACTACGCGATAGTTTTCCAAATGAATTTGTTGATAAATTCGGAATAAATCTGATTTCAAATAGTCCGCTAAAGTACGCAACATAAACTCACGCACCACCGCGATACCTTCAGGATCAATGGTTTTGAATAATTCCGCAAACTCCGTTTCTTTTGGCAAGGTCAGAATTAACGTGGTTAATTCTGGATCTTTCTGATGATTTTCTAATACTTGATGGAGTGCGGTCAGAATTTCTTGAGAAAATTCAAGAGGTTGCCCTTGTTGATATTGCGATAAGTTACGACGTAACTCATTGCTAAATAGCATTTGCGCTGCATCCCAACGAACAAAATCATTTTTCGCAAATTTCAGTAAAGTGGTGAGCTGCTTGGTGCTGTAATCATAATCTAATCGCACTGGTGCAGAAAAATCACACAATAAGGCTGGCACTGGGCGTGAATAAATATTATGAAATTCAAAGACTTGTGTTTGTTCTCTCACATCTAGCACATCACTCACCAATTCACCATTATATTGCAAAGATTGCGTAATGCCTTGCTCATCATAAAGGGCTATTTTTAATGGAATATGCAAATTCACTTTGTCCATTTGATCGGCGGTTGCTGGCGTATGCTGCGAGACTTGCAGGCGATAAATATGAGAACGTTCATCATAGCTATCGCTAACGGTGAGTTCTGGTGTGCCAGATTGGCTATACCAACGGCGGAACTGGCTAAGATCAACGCCATTGGCTTTTTCCATTGCTTGTACAAAATCTTCACAGGTGGCGGCTTTACCATCGTTTTGTGAAATATATTCTCGCATTCCCGCTTGGAATCCTTGTTCACCTAGCAAAGTATGCAACATACGAATCACTTCTGCCCCTTTTTCATACACAGTTACCGTGTAGAAATTATTCATTTCAATCACTTTTTCAGGACGAATTGGGTGCGACATTGGGCCGGCATCCTCACCAAATTGCACAGTACGCAGGAATTTTACATTATTAATGCGATTTACCGCACGAGATCCCGTATCAGAAGAAAATTCTTGATCACGGAATACAGTTAAGCCTTCTTTCAGGCTCAACTGAAACCAATCGCGGCAAGTTACACGATTGCCCGTCCAGTTATGGAAATATTCGTGTGCGATCACACTTTCAATCGCTAAATAATCTTCATCTGTCGCAGTTTGTGGATTGGCCAATACGAATTTATCATTGAAAATATTCAAGCCTTTGTTTTCCATTGCTCCCATATTGAAGAAATCTACCGCAACGATCATATAAATATCTAAATCATATTCTAGCCCAAAACGTTCTTCGTCCCATTTCATTGATTTTTTCAGGCTTTGCATTGCCCAATCTGCACGGTTTAAATTGCCTCGATCAACATAAAGTTCAAGTTTCACTTCACGGCCACTTTGCGTGATAAAGGTGTCTGGCAGCATATCAAAATCCCCTGCCACTAAGGCAAATAAGTAACTTGGTTTTGGGAAGGGATCTTGCCATTCCACCCAATGAAAACCATTGTCTAAATCCCCACTGGCAATGCGGTTACCATTAGATAATAAATAAGGATATTTGGCTTTTTCTGCGGTAATTTTCGTGGAGTAACGCGCTAGTACATCGGGGCGATCAAGCATATAGGTAATTTGACGAAATCCTTCTGCTTCACATTGTGTACAAAGGGCATCACCTGATTGATATAAGCCTTGTAATGAGGTGTTCTCGGCAGGTTTCAGATAGGTTACAATTTCTAACTCAAATTGCCCCGCACTTTCTTTCAAACTGCTTAAATCTAACGTTAGACTTTCGCTATCTTGTTGATAATGTTTGAAATCTTCCCCATTTAAACGAATCGCCGCAAATTGAAAGCTATGACCGTCTAAACGCAAACTGGTTGCTTCTGGGTTTAAACGTTGATACTGGCTTTTGGCGGTTACCACGGTTTTTTCTGGATCTAATTGAAAATCCAAGAAAATATCCGTTACGGTAAAATCTGGCGAGCGATAATCTTTTCTATATTTAGCTTTTGTCTGCATATATGACACCTAGTATGCTTGTTGTTTTAAGAAGGTTATCCAATATGAAATCTTTTAAGATTAAGGTAGAAAAATTGTTGTTAGCATAAGGTTTTTAGCCCAAAGTTGCAAGGAAAACAAACTATTCTACTATCACTTAACCCACTTATTTCACTAATTTTTCATCAATCAATCGTCTGGCCACCCCTTAGGCAATCGTTTGCTTAAAGCGCGTAAGATATGCTATTCTAGTGCGGTTATTTTTTGTTAATTTTTGTTAGAAATAGGAAAAACTATGTCAGACCAAAAGCCAAACCAAGATGCTGAAATAGCCATTATAATGGGCTCAAAAAGTGATTGGGCGACAATGCAGGAAGCTGCACAAATTCTCACCGACCTCAATGTTTCTCATCATATTGAAATTGTTTCAGCTCATCGCACACCAGATAAATTATTCCAATTTGCTGAAGATGCAGAAAAAAATGGCTATAAAGTGATTATTGCAGGTGCAGGTGGTGCAGCCCATTTACCGGGAATGATCGCCGCGAAAACCCTTGTTCCTGTACTGGGCGTGCCGGTAAAAAGTGCTACTCTAAGTGGCGTGGATAGCCTTTATTCTATCGTGCAAATGCCAAAAGGTATTCCCGTTGGTACCTTAGCTATTGGTGCGGCGGGTGCAGCAAATGCGGGATTATTAGCCGCACAAATCTTAGCCCGTTTCAATCCTGAGCTTGCGGCACGTTTACAGCAATTCCGTCAGAATCAAACTCAAACCGTATTAGATAATTCTGATCCGCGAGATTAAAGCCCAATAGAAAAATATTGTTTCCTAAAAAATAAGCTCAACATCTGAGAAGATGTTGAGCTTATTATAATTAGTTATTAAGCTTCTATGATTAACCGTAGAACTCTACATTCTTAGCTAAAATAGAAGTTAACGTTTCACCACTATCCATATTTTGGAAAGTAATCGTGTTGGTATAGACTCCCTCACTATTTTTAAATGATAATGTGTGAGTTTTATCATTCCAGAGTGCCCCACTATCAGCGATGAATTCTCGCTGTGATTCACCAAAGAGGATAACTTTATCTTTACCCACTTCAAAGTCAGTAATCACATCACGGCCACTATTTGTATTTGCCAAGAATACAAATTTATCCGCACCAGTGCCTCCTGTTAACTGATCATTACCCGCTCCACCGATAATAATATCGTTTCCAGCACCTGCATTAATGACATCATTACCACCATCACTACGCTGATCATCAAGTAGGTTTTGCCAATTTTCTCTCACATATTCATTAAATTGCTCAGAGGAAACGGCTTGCCCATCATTTTGCGTCCATTTCAAGAACTGAATTAGACCTTCAGCACCCATTCCATCATGATTTGAAGAAGTATAGTTGAATCTTGCTCCATTATCATACCAAGATAGGTTATCTGAATTGAGCGTATCACCAAAAATAATATCGTCTCCCGCACCAGCATTAATTACATCACCAGAAACATTCAAGTTAATGGTTTCAACTGTACCTTTCTCTAATGCAGCATCTAACTCAGCTGAGGTTCGAATTGCTGCAGAATCTCCAGTGTAACCATTCAAATTAACACCACGAGATTGAACAGGAATACCATCATAATAAGTGCCACCTTGAAGATGAAGCGACTCATAATCTAATATACTGTCAGTTGCAGTATTATCAAAGAAGTCTAAAATGTTAGAAGACACTCTATGAGCAAAACCAACCGCATGGACTTTTGAGATTTGCGATAAATGAGCATATTCATCAAATGCTTCATTAAATGCATTCTGGAATAATTGCCCATTCATTGACGTTGGTAATGTTGTATTCCCTGCTCTTATATATGACGTTGGCTGACCATCAGTAATGAAGTAAGTAATATTTTCATAATTATTATTTTGCTGTGTAAACCAAGCCGTGGCCTTAGCAAAAGCATCATCATACGATGTCATACCACCATCTTCTAGTCGATAAATCCGATCTACTAAACGATCAACATTATCTATCGTTAAATCTTTAATCTCTATCCAATTTCTTGCATAGCTAGCAAAAGATACAAGGCTCACGTTAACTTTTCCATCGTGATTTGCAAGATCATAGGCAAGTTTTCTTAATGATGCTTTTGCCATATCCATATCACGTTCCATACTGCTTGATGTATCAATGAGAATAACCGCATTGTAGTCTTTACCTTTAGTGATAATGGTTTCGTAACCACCTCTATCACCGATAAGAACATCATTACCACTTGCTCCATTGATTGTATCAGAGTCATTAGTACCAATAGTCGTTTTACCAGCTGCTACACCATTAATAGTTAACGTTAATTTCGCAGCACTAGTATCTCCATCATTGTCTGTAATATGATAATTAAAGGTCTCGGTTAATGCCTGCCCCTCTCCCAATACTTTTACTGCTGCATTATTGTGATTTAATGTGTAAGAATAAGTACCATCCGCATTTACATGAATAGTACCATAACGACCTACGCTACTTCCTGTTAAGGATGTAACGATAGAATCAGCGCCTAACTGATCATTTGTGAGTAAGTTTCCTTCCACATTAGCATCATTTGACATCAAACTATTACTATCATTATTAGCAATTGGTGCACTATCCTGAATTGTGATATCCAATGTATCAGTAATCACATTACCAGCTGTATCACGAACAACAACGGCAAAGCTATCTTTAACTTCTCCACGAGAATGATCTTGTGCTTTTTGACCTTCAATATAGGCATAGGTAATCATACCCGACTGATTATTATAACCAGTAATCATCAATTTGCCTTTATCTGTCACAACAGTAACAGGGGTCGCTGTTGTTGCATTGGTGATGTCTTTGCCACCAATAGTGACACTAGCAATGCCTCCTGCATCACTTACATTAATACCACGCACAATCGTACTACCTGAGGCCTCAACAACGCTACCCTCTGTAATAGATAAAACAGGCGCGATAGTATCTATACTACCCGGATCTGTTGCAGTTGCATTATTTCCAGCTGCACTTGTTACTTTTGCAGTTGCTTGATAGATACCATCAGCCATAGGATTTGGTACATCAACTGAATAAGTTCCACCTGTTCTCACTGTCGTATTAAATGTCTGGCTAACACCTTTACTATCTACCACAGTAATAGTAACTACAGAACCTACTGGCGCATTAGTTGTCCCTGTAATAGTTGGAGTATTATCCCGAGTATTATCTGGCGCACTCACTGTAACAACTGGACGTTCTAATTCTGTTAATGCGGTTCTATCAATATCAACAGCTATATTTCCAGCTCTATCAACAACCGTTGCACGGAAATCATAAGCTTTGCCATCGTTCCAATTTTGACCTGCAGGAACTTGTACAGCCCACTCACCATTGTCAGACACTCTTGTATTATAAGTACCTACAACAACATTACCATCTAATGCTTGCACTGTAACAAGCTGGCCTTTCTCTGCATCAGTCGTACCGCTAACTGTAAAACCGTGTGCTTTATCCGCACCATTAATCGTCGCATACCCATCTCGGCCTTCAATGACTTGGTTTTCACCTGCAATATGATTAATATCTATAGTCGCAACCTTATCAACTGTATAAGGTCTTTCTGCCGTAACGGTATTTGTATTACCCGCAGCATCTCTCGTTGTAATGCTTGCATCTACAACTTTGTTGCCATCTGCAACGAGATCTGAGCCTTTTACATTAGCCGTAAAGTTACCACGTGAATCCACTGTAGCGGTGTATTCTTTACCATTTACAATTAGCGTAACAACATCACCTTGGCTAAATTCACCTGTTACTTTACCAGTCACTGGAACATTATTAGATGCAGATTCTACTTTGTTTACCACATCATCGGTTGCTACTTTTGTAATCACTAATTGAGTATTCGGCCCTGTCAGATCGGTTCTTGTTCCCCAATCGGCATCAAAGTTAGTATTACCTGCTCTATCTGAAACTGTCGCTCTGAAGCTATAGGATTTACCATCTTTCACCCAGTCTGAGTTTGCAGGAATTTCAACAGTCCAAGCACCATCTACAACTGTTGTTGTAAACGTAGCTACTTTTACTCTGCCATCCCAAGCTTGTAAAGTTACTGTTTGACCATCTTCCGCATCGGTGACACCACTCACATTAAAACCATCGGCTTTGTCTTTTGCATTGATCGTTGCATAGTTATGACGATCTACTGGACCTTGGTCCTCTCCAGCTATATGATTAATGTCTATGTTAACTTGTGTATCAATAACATAATCTCTTGTTGCAGTAGCTGTACTTGTATTACCTACCGCATCTGTCGTTGTAATTCGGGCATCCACAACTTTGTCACCATCAGCTGCAAGATCTGAACCTTTTACATTAGCTGTAAAATTACCATTTGCATCTACCTGAGCTGTATATTCTTTACCATTTACAGTTAGAGTAACAACATCACCTTGGCTAAATTCACCCGTTACTTTTCCTGTCACAGGAACATTAGCAGATGTTGATTCTGCTTTGTTTACTACATCATCGGTTGCTACTTTCGTGATCGCTAATTGAGTATCTGGCCCTGTCAGATCGGTTCTTGTTCCCCAATCGGCATCAAAGTTAGTATTACCTGCTCTATCTGAAACTGTTGCTCTAAAGCTATAAGATTTACCATCTTTCACCCAGTCAGAGTTTGCAGGAATTTCAACAGTCCAAGCACCATCTACAACTGTCGTTGTAAACGTAGCTACTTTTACTCTGCCATCCCAAGCCTGTAAAGTGACTGTTTGACCATCTTCTGCATCGGTTACACCACTGACATTGAAGCCATCAGCTTTGTCTTTTGCACTAATCGTTGCATAGTTATGGCGATCTACTGGACCTTGATCTTCACCAGCTATGTGATTAATGTCTATGTTAACTTGCGTATCAACAGAGTAAGCTCTTGTGGCAGTGACTGTTGCTGTATTTCCTGCTACATTTGTGGTGGTAATTCTTGCATCAACAACCTTATCACCATCAGCGACAAGATCTGAACCTTTTACATTTGCCGTAAAGTTACCTTGCACATCAACTGTTGCCGTATATTCTTTACCATTCACTGTTAATGTTACTACGTCACCTGCTTGGTAATCGCCAGTCACTTTCCCAGTAACAGGAACATTATTTGCTCTTGATTCAGCTCCGTTAACCAGATCATCTGTTGCCACTTTAGTTATTGTCAATGTAGTTACTGGAGCTGCAATATTGGTTGCTGCAGTCACATCTACATCTATACCGACATTTCCTGCAGTATTTACGGCTGTCGCTTCAAAACTGTATGGTTTACCATCCACCCAAGGCTTTCCTGCTGGAATATTAACAGTCCAATGGCCGTTATTAACTGTTGCAGTATAAGTATCAATAACAGTATTATTATCGATCACTTTAAGAGTAATAATTTTGCCATTTTCAAGATCAGTCGTTCCTCTTACCTCAAAGCCATTTGCTTTATCTGAAGCATTAATAATTGCATAACCATCAATACCTTCTTTAACCTGATCTTCCCCAGCAATATGAGTAATATCCACTAATGGCTTAACAGTATCAATGATTGCACTGTCTGATCCTTGTTTTGTTGTATTACCAGCTGGGTCAACAATAACGGATGTAACAGTAATTGTTTTTCCATCTTGAGGAGCTGGGAACGAGGTTGTCACATAACCTTTCGATTTATCTTCTGCGGTGACAGTGATGTCTTTAGTTACTCCATCAGAAGTCACTTTAACAACATCACCGACATTAGTTGTATCTTTATTAAAGCTTACTTTAACATCAACATCACCATTCAATTCTGTACCATTAATAAAACCATCATTATTAATATCTTCTGTTATTTCAACAACAGGGGCATTACCTAAATTAGGAACAATTTGATCTACTTGAGTTGTATCACTACCTGGTTCGCTGACATTACCTTCTTTATCCGTTACAGTGGCAGTAACCGTAACAGTGCCTTCTGTTGGAATATGTGCAGGAGGAATAGTTACATCAACACCATTATTAATATCATCTTCGGTTAATGTTTTTGTTACATCAGGTTTACCATCACCGTTAGTATCAACATCTAATTTATCTCCTGGTTTAGCATCAGTTGGAGGTGTGATATGTGCAATAACACCATTATCCACTTCCTCTTTGTTAAGATGCTCATCACCACCATCACGAATCTCTACAATAGGTTTACTTGGCGCAAGGGTATCAATCAATGCACTGTCTGTATCAGGAGCGCTTTGGTTACCTGCTTGATCAATTAACCAAGTTTTCACAGTAAGGGTTTTCCCTTCACCAGGGTTATTAACATTTGGTACATCAATAACTTTATTATTAATATCTGTAGTTGTTAATGTTTTCGTAAAATCAACTGAACCATCACCATTAGTATCTACATAGAGAGTATCACCAGCTTTTGCTGTCGTTGGTAAGGTTACTTTTACATCAATATCACCATTTAATTCAACTTTATTGATTACACCGTCATTATTAATATCTTCCGTGATTTCGATGGTTGGATTGGCTGGTGTTGTCGCTAAAATAATTGCTTTATCATTGACTGGATCTGCACTATTCGCACCATCTGTCAGAGTAGCAGAAGTTACAAACTCAGTGTTATTTGCTGGTGCATTAAATTGCACATTGATATAACCAGCATCAACCTGTTCTTTCGTTAACGTGATAACTTGCTCTGTATTGTCTGTACCGGTGATCGTTAATACATCGCCCTCTACAGCACCTTTAACAAGGGCCACTTTAACTGTAAGCTGGTTATCTTGCGGCAATTCTTTAGCATTAATAAAACCATCATTATTAGTATCACTGACAATCTCAATAGCTAATTGTTTTTCGATATAAGGACGAACTGTAATAGAAGCATACCCATTAGTGCTCATATTCTCAGCGCCATCAACAAAATAGCCATATACACTATAGCCAACATTTAAACCTGTTGGTATATTTCTTTCAAAAGTAATAAAGCCTTGATCAAGTTGTTGTGCTGTTAATTTTGTTCCTATAGGATACTGCTCATCAGGAAATTGCATATATAGCCTGTCACCAGCATAGAGCTCATTTTTGTCTAATACGACTTTTATCGTTAATTTTTCACCTAACTCGTTTTGGGTTATAAGACCATCTCCATTACTATCATTAACAATAGTGACTACTGGTGGCATAGGCGCATGAATATCTTTTCCAATGTACATTAATCATTTCCTTAGTATAAAATAGGTTGAACTTAATTTGCCGAAACAATAATATCCATTAAATTGCATACATCAAAGATACAATCGACAAATAAATATTTGATACATTTTTTTGCTTACATCGACAGGTCTTTTTTAAGCAAAAAAATGCATAAAACACATCCCCATTATATCATTTTTATAAAAAAGTTAGAAGCCGATTTATATGATCGAAATCAATAATAGTTCTAATAAAAGAGAAAAATATACCAATTTGAAATAACAATCGCGTGTAATTATTGTTCGATAAGCATTTGTAAGATAGGATAAGATCTAGACGACAGGCTACCATACAAATCAAACTTGGATAGTAAAAATACCTCATTGTTCACTGCACTTTTTATAGCTACTATATCGGGTATAAATCAAGGCTAATAGAAATATCAGAGCTTGCAATAGGATAATCGTTGGTGCCGTTGCTGCATCAAGATGATAACTGATAATCACGCCAAGAAAACTGCTTATTGTGGAACTTACAATAGCAATCAAGAGCATTTTATTAAAATTTTTACTCAGCACATAAGCGGTGATCCCAGGTGAAATCAGCATTGCAGTTACCAAGATAATCCCCACCACTTGCATTGTGCTGATAATTGTTAAAGCAAGTAAAAAAAGCAAACTATAATGTAATTTCTTTGGTGAAAGCCCAATTACTCGTAAGTGGTTTGGATCAAAGCAGAAAAGGAGAAAGTCTTGCTTTTTCAGTAAGATAATTAAGAAAACAAGGACGGCAATAATCAACGTTTGCATCAATTCTTGCGGTGTAATGCCTAATAAATTACCGAACAAAATATGAGAAAGGTGCTGTTCTGTTTCCACTTTGCTGAATAACACCAATCCCAGCGCGAACATTCCTGAAAAAATAATGCCCATTACGGTGTCTTCCTTAATTCGACTGTGGGATTTTAAATAGCCAATGCCGAATGCACACAATAAGCCTGAAACTAGCGCACCGATGGCTAAAGGAATGCTTGCCACATAAGCTAACACGATGCCCGGTAAAACCGAATGGGAAATGGCATCGCCCATTAGCGACCAGCCTTTTAAAATCAAGAAACAAGAAAGCACGGCACAAATCACCGCAATGATTAACGCCATAAACAAGGCATTTTGCATAAAGGGATAACTGAGCGGCTCAAACCACCAATTCGCGAAATCAACCCAGCTCATTATGTTGCTCCTTATTGGCGGCGCGCTTATGGCGTAAAATACCGTATTTTGGGGAAAGGAAAAAGGCGCTCAAGAAAAGTGCGGTCTGAAAACAGACAATTAACCCGCCTGTTGCACCATCTAAATAATAGCTGATGTACACACCAAATATACTGCTACTTATGCCAAGACTCACCGCAATGATCACTAAGGTTTTAAAGCGATCTGTAAGCAAATATGCCGTTGCGCCTGGTGTGATGACCATTGCGATCACTAAAATTGCGCCAACGGTTTGCAAGGCTGCTACCACACAAGCGCTTAATAAGGTGAAAAATAATATTTTGTAATAGAGTGGCGACAGCCCCACGGCGGAAGCTTGCATTTCATCAAAAAAGACTAATAACAGATCTTTCCAAAAAATCAGCAATAACACAAAACAAATGCTGATAATAATTGTCACTTGCCAAATATCTTCCGTTGAAATGCCTAGAATGTTGCCTAATACAATATCTTGCACATTAATAGCGGTGGGATTGAGGGAAATGATAAATAATCCGAGGGCAAAAAAGGTGGTAAAAATAAAACCGATCACCGCATCTTGACGTAAATTGGACAAGGATTTCACCCAGAGAATAGAAAGTGCGGCTAGAATTCCTGAAAAAAACGCACCAATCACATAAGGAAAAGAAAAGGCATAGGCAATGGCAACGCCGGGGACAACCGAATGAGAAAGCGCATCACCAATTAATGACCAGCCTTTCAGCATTAAATAAGCGGATAAAAAAGCACAAATACCGCCCACCATTGCGCTTAACACAAAGGCGTTAATCATATAATCATACTGGAAAGGTTCTAATAATAAGGCGATCATTGGCTTTTCTCTTTGTCAGTACGACAGGGGCAATCTTCCACATTACAATCACGCACAATCGGCGCAGGCGGATCGTTTTTCGTTTGTCCGTAAAATACGGCGGGCAGTTCATCATCGGTAAGCACCGTTACGGTGCGCTCATCTTCATCATCGTGCAAATCGCGTCCGCTCAGTTTCACGTTACGCAATACGCCACCGAAAACGTGTTCTAAATTTTGTTGGGTAAAGGTGGTGGCGGTGCTACCTTGCGCAAGCACGGTGCGATTAATCATAATCACTTGATCGCAATAATCTGGCACAGCCCCTAAATTATGAGTAGAAACTAAAATTAAATAGCCTTCTTCACGCAAGTTGGCAAGCAAATTCATAATCGCCGCTTCCGTTTGCACATCAACGCCGGTGAAAGGTTCATCAAGCAGAATAATTTTACTTTTTTGTGCCAGTGCACGCGCCAGAAAAACACGTTTTTTCTGCCCACCGGAAAGTTCGCCAATTTGACGCTGTGCAAGGTGCGCGATATTTAACCGCTCCATTGCAAGCTGGACTTCTTGTTTATCAAGTGCGGTGGGAATCCTGAGCAAATTCATATAGCCATAACGTCCCATCATCACCACATCGTAAACGGATACGGGAAATTGCCAATCCACTTCTTCACTTTGTGGTACATAGGCAATTAAATTTTGCTTTAACGCTTTCTTAATCGGCTGATGGCAAAGCAACACTTGCCCTTGTTGAGGTTTTACCAAGCCCATTAAACTTTTGAATAAAGTGGATTTTCCACTACCATTCACCCCCACTAAAGCACAGGTTGTGCCGCCTTGTAGCTGAAAAGACACATTATGAATGGCGGTGTGTCCGTTGTTATAACGAACAGTTACGTCCTGTATTTCAATAGTGGGCTGATTATTGGGCATTTTCAAATCCTTCAATAATGGTCGAAATGGTGGTGTTGAGCAAATCTAAATAAGTGGGAACTGGCCCTTTGGCGTTGGAAAGAGAATCCACATAGAGTACACCACCATAATGAATTTGGCTTTCTTTCGCCACTTGTTGTGCAGGCTTTGGTGAAATGGTGCTTTCGCTGAAAATCACCGGAATCTGATGTTGGCGAATTAAATCAATCAGTTTACGTACTTGTTGTGGCGTGCCTTGCTGTTCAGCATTGACTGCCCAAAGATAAACTTCATTAAAACCATAATCTTGCGCTAAATAACTAAATGCCCCTTCAGAAGTGGCAAGCCAGCGCTGTGCTTGGGGAATTTTGTCCAATTTAGGGCGAAGTGTGTTATCTAAAGTGCGGATCTTTTTGGCGTAATTTTCTGCATTTTGGCGGTAAGTTTCGGCATTTTGTGGATCATATTTGATCAGCGCATTTTTGATATTTTCTACATAAATTAACGCATTGCTTGGCGACATCCACGCGTGAGGATTAGGGATCTTTTTCTCGCCATTTTCTGCGATAAAAATAGGCTGAATACCTTCTGTCACCACTACCGCGGGCTTATCTTGCACATTTTGAAAAAAACGCTCAAACCATCGTTCTAAGTTTAACCCGTTCCATAGCACAAGATCTGCCGACTGCGCTTTGACAATATCTTTGGGGGTTGGCTGATAACCGTGAATTTCTGCCCCTGGCTTAGTTATGGATTCCACACTGGCCGCATCACCTGCAATATTTTGTGCCATATCTTGAATAATAGTAAAAGTGGTAACCACTTTGAATTTAGCATAGCTTACACTGCTAAAAAGTATTGCAGTAGCAAAGCTGATAGTGGCGAAATGTTTCAACATAAATCCCCTTTAAATGAACGCTGTCTCCCTTATTATAAAGATGAATTGACTTCAGGTAAACGCAAATAATTCTCAAATTATAGACATTTTGCCGGTTTTGGTAATCCCGCCAATTTCGTGGCTTGTTTGGCTGGCCCTTCAGGGAATAAACGTTGTAAATAACGACTGTTGCCTTTATCTTCCCCTAATTTTTGTGCCATTGCTTTCACCAACATTCTGATCGCTGGCGAAGTGTTGTATTCTTGATAAAACTCACGCACAAAATGAATCACTTCCCAATGTGCATCTGTTAAAACGATCCCTTCTTTTTCTGCAATAGCCTGTGCAACTTCTGGCGTCCATTGTGTTAAATCCAACAAATAGCCTTCGTTATCGGTTTCAATCGTTTGATTATTCATATTGAGCATTTTTGTTTCCTTATTTATCTTTTTAATTATACAAAAACGCCCCTAAAAAGGGGCGTTGAATTTACCAATTAAAGCAATAATTAATCATTGCGTAAAATACCAAGCAAGTTTAATAAACTCACAAAGATATTATAAATAGATACATAAAGGCTTACTGTTGCGCGGATATAGTTGGTTTCCCCACCGTGAATGATACTGCTGGTTTGATATAAAATACCCATACTAGAGAACACGATAAATAATGAGCTTAACGCCACATAGAATGCCGGCATTTTAAAGAAGAAACTAGCGATCATTCCTACCACAAGCACAATAAACAAGGTAAACATCAACCCTGAAAGAAATGACATATCTTTTTTCGTGCTGAGTACATAGAGAGAACACGCGAAGAACACTGCTGCAGTGCCACCAAGGGCAAGGGCTATTAAATCTCCTAGACCGGCGCCAATATACATATTTAATACTGGACCTAAAGAATAGCCAATAAAACCTGTTAACGCAAAAGTGGAAAGAATACCCCAAGCACTGTTTTCTAAGGCGCTATTCAAAAATAATAAGCCATAAAACCCCACTAACAGCACACCAAAATGTAATGGGGCAACATTTAAGGTCATTGCCACATAAGCAACAACCGCAGAAAAAGTTAAGGTTAAAGCGAGTAAAAGATAAGTGTTGCGTAACAATTTGTTAGTGGCAAGTACCGATTCCTGACGGCTGTCTTCAACAATTAGACGAGATTGCATAAGCACTCCTATATTTAAATAACAATCACTAACATAAAGTAAAGGTTAGATAGATAAATGTCAATCCTTTTACCTACTTGTCGATTCAATTCGTACCACTTTATTCTGTGTTAAATTTTCATTGCAATGTAGCTCTACAACAACAGCGGGGTAAAAACGCGCTGGATTTTTCCCCGACAATTCACGCACTATATCCCCCACTAGTGGTAAGTGTGAAATAATCAGCAAGTTTTGTACACCTTCTTCCGCCAGTAAATGCAAATAATCTCGTACCAAGCTTGCATCGCCATAAGGCGTGATGCCCTCCCAAGTTTCCTGCTTTGATTGCAGTTGATTTTGGAACGCTAAATTGACTTGCTCAAAGGTTTGTTGCGCACGCAGATAAGGGCTAACCAACACTTTATCAAGCTCGGCATTAATAGCATATAACCATTGCCCTTGTTGATAGGATTGCTGTTTACCATTTTCTGTGAGCGGTCTTGCACTATCTGAGGGGGCGAGGGTTTGCGCCTCGCCGTGTCGCATTACAAAAATTTTCATATGACTACTCTATTTTTAATGAGACGAAAAGAAGCGAAAACTCGCTTCTTTTGCACCGCACTTTTCGATTTGTTTAGTTTGCACGCACTGCTTCTGCGATTTCTTCTGCACATTGTTGTGCAAGGGCACCATCTTCACATTCTACCATTACGCGAATCAATGGCTCAGTGCCTGATTTTCTTAATAAAATACGCCCTTTGCCCGCTAAGCGTTTTTCCACTTCCGCGGCAACTGCTTTGACTTGTTCGCTTTCTAATGGATTGCTACCACCTGCGAAACGAACATTAATTAACACTTGTGGGAATAATTGCACCGCACTGGCTAATTCATTAAGAGATAAGCGATGCTCTACCATTGCCGCTAATACCGCAAGTGAAGCAATAATGCCGTCCCCTGTAGTGTTTTTATCGGCAATAATGATATGCCCTGAGTTTTCACCGCCAAGCTGCCAGCCTTTTTCTTGCATTTGCTCTAAGACATAACGATCGCCCACATTAGCTCGCACAAATGGGATCGCTAATTCTTTTAGAGCTAATTCAAGACGCATATTACTCATTAATGTACCTACTACACCGCCTTTTAATCTGCCTGCACGCAAGGCTTCACGAGCGATAATGAATAAGGCTTGATCACCGTCCACTTTATGTCCAAGATGATCTACTAAGATCAAGCGGTCGCCATCACCGTCATAAGCTAAACCAATATCGGCTTTGGTTTCTAACACTTTATCTTGTAAGGCTTTAATATCGGTCGCACCACATTTTTCATTGATGTTCATTCCATTTGGCTGCGTACCAATTTCGATCACTTCTGCCCCTAATTCACGCATTACATTAGGGGCAATGTGGTAGGTTGCGCCGTTCGCACAGTCCACCACAATTTTGTAATTTTCTAGGCTTAAATGGGCTGGAAAAGTACTTTTACAAAATTCAATGTAACGTCCTGCTGCATCGTTAATACGGCTTGCTCGTCCAAGTTGCGCCGATTCCACACAATCTATTGGCTGTTCTAGCATAGCCTCAATGGCTTCTTCCACATCGTCTGGCAATTTGGTGCCTTGTGTAGAGAAAAACTTGATCCCGTTATCGTAATAAGGGTTATGAGACGCGGAAATCACGATCCCCGCTTCTGCACGGAAAGTGCGGGTTAAATAGGCAATAGCAGGCGTTGGCATTGGCCCAGTAAAGGCGGCAGAAAGCCCTGCTGCGGCTAAACCAGCTTCAAGTGCGGATTCCAACATATAGCCCGAAATACGGGTATCTTTACCAATTAATACGGTACCATACCCCTGTGTTGCGAGCACTTTTCCTGCAGCCCACCCCAGTTTTAAGACAAAATCTGGAGTAATCGGTGAATTACCAACTTTTCCACGCACACCATCAGTACCAAAATATTTACGCTCTGCCATTTATATATTCCTTTTATTTTTTATAATTATAAGATGATTACATTTATTTGCTGGCTATGCCATTTGTGTGGTTTGCCAAATTTTTAATGCGTCTGCGGTGGGTGCGACATCGTGTACACGCACAATTTTCGCCCCATTTATCACCGCAATTAATGCTGCTGCAACACTTCCAACAATACGTTTATCAACAGGCTTGTCTAATATTGCGCCAATCATTGATTTACGCGAAATACCTGCTAATACAGGATAATCTTGGGTGAATGTAGCTAACTGCTGCAATAACTGATAATTATGTTGAACGGTTTTACCAAAGCCAAAGCCCAGATCCCAAATAATATTTTCCTTTTTCATTCCCGCTGCTAAACAAAGTGCGGTACGATTTTCCAGAAAATTTAGTACCTCTTGCACCACATTTTCATAATGGGGATTTTGTTGCATTGTACGCGGCTGCCCTTGCATATGCATTATGCAGGTGGGCAAGGCTAATTGCACAGCGGTTTGCAGTGCATTGGGTTCTGTTAAAGCACGAATATCATTAATTAAATCCATTCCGACTTTGGCACTTTCTACCATCACTTGCGCCTTAGACGTATCCACAGAAATCCAGCAATCAAAGCGTTTTCTCACTGCTTCTACCATTGGCACAACACGCTCTAATTCTTGCTCAAGACTGACTTCTTCTGCCATTGGACGGGTGGATTCACCACCAATGTCAATAATGGTTGCGCCTTCGTTAAGCATTTTTTCCACTTGAAATAAGGCTTTATCGCGGTCAAAAAACAAACCGCTATCAGAAAAAGAATCTGGCGTAAAATTTAAAATCCCCATAATTTGGGGCTCTGATAATGAAAGGATTTTGTGATTAGCTTGTAACTTCATAATTTTTTGTTCTGCATCAGATAATAGTGATTATAGCGAAATATTTATGCAAACAAAATAAAAACTTGGTATATAATTTTTAGGATTATATTCCATTTTATAAAAGGAACGTTCAATGAAAAAACTACTTATTCCCTTCTTTCTTGCTGCTACATTTAGCCTAGCTGCTTGTAATGACCAAAATCAAACAGCAACGACAGTAAAATCACAAGCCCAAACTAGTGAAGAAAAAAACTTACAAAATTTTCCTGCACTTCACGTTAAGGACGTAACTGTTTTTGATAAGGATCAAGTTGTACCTGTTTCACTAGATGGTGTTAAAACAGAATCTCATGTCAATACCTTTGTTAATCTATCAGAAACTCAAGTACCCTGGCTAAATGAACTATTAATAAGTAAGCAATATGAGGAAGGCTTAAATTACTTCACAGAATTTACCGAAAGCTCAAATCAAAACAGTAACGAAGATTTAAAAGCCAATGCAACACCATCTAAGCAAAATTTAATGGATCTCTTTGCTAAGATCCATAAACATTCTATAGAAAGTGTGCAAGAGAGTGGTAGTATTGGATCCGAATTAGTCCTACACATGAGCTATATCGGTCAAAGAAATAATTTGGTTACATTCCGTAATGATATTTACACTTATTCAGGCGGTGCGCACGGCTTACAAATAGGAAGTTATCTTAATATCAATGTGGAAAAACAGTCTGTGATTTCTTTAGACGATATTATCGATAAAAAAGATCAGCCTACCTTATTAAAGGCATTATGGGAAATCTACTCAAACTTGCCAGAAAACAGCGACGGAACATTTACAGAGAAACAGGATTTCACTATTTCTCCGCAATTTTACTTTGACCAAAATGGGATAAACTTTATTTATCCGCCTTATGCATTATTTCCTTTTGTTTATGGTGAAACAAGGCTAACACTACCTTGGGATAGCGATGAGGCAAACTTAATTAAACTGAAATGGTAGAATAAAAAATAAAAGAAAGCGCCTTGCAAGAGGCGCTACTCGGAAAGCAAAATATGACAAACTGGCTATTTCAATAGCACTTAATTATTATGTATTGCAAAATACTCTATCTCGATTATCTCTGCAAATAGGAAAATTCAAATTTGTGAGGCAGTTCACGATTTATTTCTATCCCTTCCCCCTAAACCCCTAAATTTGTCTGTTACTCACAAAGCTAAGTAAAATAATTGAATAAAATGATAATTTTTTATTTTCATTTTAGGTAAATTAGCATAGCATATAATAATTACGTAATGTAATTGCATTAAATCAAGCACAACTACCTTAAGGAGTAACTATGAAATTTCGTGTTGTTGCACTCGCTACCACAGCGTTATTAGCTAGTACAGCAAGTTTTGCTGGCGTGGTAACTAGCTCATCAAATGTTGATTTTCTAGCTATTGACGGACAAAAAGCCAATACATCGTTATTAAAATCCAATAATTCATTCCAAACCAATGATTCTCAGTCTCACCAGGTGGTAGTCCGCGTAAGTGAGGTAATTCGTGTTGGCGGTTCTGACCGTACTTTATTTGAATCAAATCCAATTATCGTTACCTTCCAAGGAACTTCAGAAGATTTAGTGATCTCCGCTCCACATATTGAAACAGAAAGAGAAGCAAACGCTTATAATGAATCCCCAAGCATTAGTTTAAAAACTGTATCAGGTAAAAATGTACCCTTTAAGCAAGATCAGCTAAAAGGTGAAGGTTTTTTGCCTGGCTTAAATTTAATTGATAATCTTTCTGAATATAACGCCTCTGGTGCTGTGGCTGCCGTTTCCTCTTTTGCAACAAATACTATGCCAGCTGCCATCCCGACCTCAGCAAGAGCACAAAAAGGCAAAATTACCGTGCAAGGTGAAAATGTAGTAGAACAACAATTACAATATTGGTTCCAACAAGCCGATAAAGAAACACAAACACGTTTCTTAAATTGGGCGAAAAAACAAAAATAATCGCCAATTATTATTGAAAAAAGTGGGCTTTAGGCTCACTTTTTGCTATCTGGAGGAAAAATGCAAAATACCATTCGCCAGCTTGCAGAAAGCAAACATATTGCCTTGGTTGCCCATGATCACTGTAAACAAGATTTAATAAATTGGTGCAAAAAGCACCGCACTTTACTTTCTAACCATATACTTTATGGTACAGGTACAACAGGCAGTTTAATCCAAACAGAAACCAATTTACCGATCACCCCATTACTAAGTGGCCCAATGGGTGGCGATCAGCAACTCGGTGCATTAATTGCAGAACAAAAAATTGATGTGCTCATTTTCTTTTGGGATCCAATGAATGCCGTGCCACACGATCCCGATGTCAAAGCCTTGATGCGTATCGCAACAGTGTGGAACATTCCAGTGGCAATGAATATGGCAAGTGCTGATTTTTTAGTACAAAGTCAATTATTTAACCAAACTGTTGAAATTCAAGTACCCGATTATGCCAATTATCTCAAAGAGCGGTTAAAATAAATCGGTTTTTTACGAAAGTAAGGTATAAAAATGGCCGTCAATAACTGGCTGAATGCAAAAATTATCGCTACTATTCCTATTTTTATTGCAGTAAACATTGCTGCATTTTCTGTATGGCTATTTGATATTTCTCAACAAAGTATGCCATTAGTATTAGGAATTATTGCAGGAGGACTAGCAGACTTAGATAACCGCTTGACAGGACGTTTAAAAAACATTCTCTATACCCTGCTTGCATTTTCTATTTCGACACTTAGCGTTCAGTTTACCCTAGATAACGGCGTTGCATTCACGCTTTTGATGACGATGCTTACCTTTATATTTACAATGATTGGTGCACTGGGGCAGCGTTATAACACCATTTCTTTTGCTACTTTAGTGGTTGCACTTTATACCACCCTGGTTTATCAACCTGAAACACTGTGGTATCTCAACTCATTATTAATTTTATTAGGCGCATTGTTATATAGTATTACAGCAATTGTTGTTTATTTATTTTTTCCTAACCGCCCAGTGCAAGATGCGGTAGCCAAATCCTTTTTGGCGTTAGCCGAATATTTAGAAGCGAAATCTTTATTTTTTGATCCTGATGATATTGAACAGCTAGAAAGCAAACAAATTACCCTTGCGATGAAAAATAGCCAGCTCATCAATGCCTTTAATACTTGCCGTACAACTTTGTTTTACCGTATTCGTGGACAATATCGACACGCTCGAACCACACAAATGCTTAACTATTATTTTGCCGCACAAGATATTCATGAACGCGCTAATTCCAGTTATTTCGATTATCAAGTGTTAGCACAACAACTTAAAAATAGCGATTTAATTTTTCGTATTCAACGTCTTTTAGAGTTGCAAGCTCAAGCTTGTCGTGACGTTGCACTAAGCCTGCAGCAAAATACCAATTATAACTATAATTCTCGGTTAGATCGGGCAATAATTGGGGTGAATCAATCTTTTGAACATTATGCACAACGTAATAAAGACAATACACAAAATACCGCTATCAAGACCTTAATTAATAATTTACAAGGCGTTGATCGGCAATTACGCCATTTGGGGCAAACACCAAAATCTTCTGAACCACATTATCATTGGATAAAGATTCACGATGATAGCGATGCCAAGGGCTTTAAAAATATTTGGCTTACCATTCGTAGCCATTCCAGTTTTGATTCACAGCTTTTCCGCCACGCGGTAAGACTTTCTATTGTTATGTTTGTTTGCTGTACGCTAGTAGAGTTTTTACAGCTTTCACGCGGTTATTGGATTTTGCTTACCGCTGTATTTGTTTGCCAACCCAATTATACCTCGACTAAATTACGCCTAAAACAAAGAATTATTGGCACAATTTTAGGTGTAATAGTAGGTTCCTTATTACCTTACGCACATCCCACACTGGAACTACAAATGGGCTTAGTTGTAGCGACTAGTACACTATTTTTCTTTTTTCGTACAAATAATTACAGTTTTTCTACCTTTTTTATTACATTACAGGTATTAATTAGCTTTAATATTATTGGTATTGATATTCACTCTGCACTTTATTCTCGATTAATTGACACCTTAGCTGGTGCATTTATTGCTTGGATAGCTGTATCTTATTTATGGCCAGACTGGAAATATCTCCAACTCAATAAAGTAATTCATCAAGCGATTAAAAGCGATGGAAAATATTTACTTTACATCATTAGCCAACTTCAATTTGGCAAATCAGATAGCTTACAATACCGCATAGCACGCCGAAAAGCACACGAATATGCTACTGCACTTAGTACGATAATCTCCAATATAAGTAATGCACCCGAAAAATACCAAATTCACTTACAGCAAGGATTTCTTATATTAAAGTTAAATTATTCATTACTCAGCTACATTTCGGCTCTTGGCGCTTGCCGCAGACATATTAAGCAAATTGAACAACACATTGATTTTGTAGCTGAATATTATCCTATTGCAAAAAAAATTATTTATAGCTTAGAACATATTGAATCCCTATCACGACATGTATTTGATAAGCTACAAGAAAACATTACTCAATCTTTGTATAAACTCAATGAAAAACAAAGAGAAAGAGTAAACTCAACTGAAGTAGACATACTAATCCAACAATTGAATATGATCAGCCAAATCCTACCCCATATTTATGAGATTTTTCACAATCAAAAAACACTTGACAAGTTTTAGAATAGTGCAAAAAACTAGATTTTATTTTTTCTCTGATAATCTATATAAGATTAATATCTTTCTAATTTAGAGAGAGCAAGACATTTATATGCAGGGTCCAGCATTTAATTCTTATTATGTTTAGAAATTCAATAATAAAAAGCAAATTACTGGACATCTCTTTTTATATATTACGCTAAGTTGCAAAATCAAACTAAAAACCACCGCACTTAGTTGGTTACTGATGATTATTGATAATTAATGAATCTCACCAAACTCCCCTTTGTTAAACGCGTTGAATTTTTCGATTAATTCTGCGCGGGTGTTCATAACGAACGGCCCGTAGGCTGCAATTGGCTCATCAATTGGCACACCGCTGAGTAGCACCATTTTCACGTTTTCATCGCCTGCAGTGATTTTCACTTCGCCACTTTCGTGGTTGAAAATCACCAATTCCGTTGGATTCGCACGGTCGCTGTCGTTGATCACGGCAGATCCGCGTAATGCCACCAACATAAAATGATGCGTTTCTGGCACGTTAATGGTGATGCTGTAGTTTACGTTAATATCCATTTCCCACATATTTAACTCAGTAAAGGTGCGAGCAGGGCCTTTTACGCCGTCCAATTCACCTGCAATAATGCGTGCTGTACCTGCATTATCCGCAAAGTGATAAGTTGGAATATCTGCCGCTTTAATACTTTGATAACCTGCTGGGGCATTTTTGTCTTTCGCTGGTAAGTTTACCCAAAGTTGTAGCATTTCAAACATTCCGCCTGTACGGCTGAAATTTTCGCTATGGAACTCTTGATGAACGATCCCATTTCCTGCGGTCATCCATTGTACATCGCCTGTGCCGATTATGCCGCCGTTACCATCGCTATCGCGGTGTTCTACTTCACCTTGTAACGCGATTGTGACAGTTTCAAATCCTGCGTGTGGATGTGCACCTACCCCTCTTGGCACGCCATTATGAGGTTTAAACACCATTGGCATTGCATAATCTAGCATTAAGAACGGGCTTGTGACTTTATCTTGTTGGCTATGTGAAAATAAAGATGATACATAAAAGCCATCACCCACCCAGTGTTTTTGTGGTGCGGTATAAACTCGATTTACTGTACGCATCATTTTTTCTCCTAAATTTTATCAATTCTGTTTTTTGTGATGCCCTGAATATTCAGAGCAGTTATTCATTAATAAGTCGCAACTTGCATTCCACCACGTTGCGCTTCACGCAATTTGGTTGGGGTAACATCATTGCCGTCTGGATCAATCACACTTACGGTGGATAAAATATTGGTTAATTGTCCACGGATTGCCGCTAAATAACGCTGACGTAACGCACTACGCTCATTTAATTCTGCTTCAGAAAGTGCGGTAACTTTTGCTTTGCGAGCTAATTCATTAATTCTATCTAATTCCAAAATACGCATTTTCTTTCTCCTAAACTGTTTGCTTATTTCTTGTGGCGTAGTTTATACTTGTTCCATATAGTGAACAATAGTCAATTTTAAAACTTAAGGTTCTATTTATGCAACAAATTGATCTCAATGATATGCGCTTTTTTGTTACCGTAATCCAATCTGGTAGCCTAACCCAAGCAGCTGAACAGCTGAACGTGCCAAAATCTCGCTTAAGCCGTCGTTTGACAGAATTAGAGAATCAACTGGGCAGCAAACTACTGGATCGCAATCGCAATGGCACACGTCTAAATGATCTAGGTGAGCATTTTTATCAACACGCCTTAATTGCTATGGAGGCGGCAGAAAGTGCGGTAAATTCTGTGGCTGATTGTCTAGCCAAGCCCCATGGTTTGCTGCGCATTTCTGTTTCCAGTGAAATTTTGCGTTATTGGCTTACGCCACATTTATCTCACTATGTACACCAACACCCCGATGTTGAGCTGAATATTACAATGGAAAACCGCCGTGCGAATTTATTGCAAGAAGGCGTGGACATTGCCTTACGCATTGGAGAGCTTGATCTTGATGATGTGGTTGCCAAGCATTTGCTAGATATTGCTTCTGGGGTTTATGCCTCTGCCAACTATTTGAAAGAAAATGACACACCACAAACGCCACAAGATTTGAAAAGCCATCGCTTGCTGCATAAAAGTGATGGCCAAAATTGGCTTTTCAAGCGGGGGAATCAACGCGAGTTGCTCCAAACTAAAAAAGCCTTACAAGCTAATGATGCCTCAGTATTAGCAGAATTGGTCGAAAATAGCTATGGCATTGCCCTGTTGCCAGAACTGACGGGCTTAATTCAACCTCATTGGCAGAAGTTATTACCAGATTGGCAAGTGGAAAGCGTGCCTTTATATGCCATTTATTATAAAAATCGCGGGCTTGCGCCAACTGTGCGGACATTTGTTAATTTTTTGAGCAAAATAGCAAAAAATTAACAAAAATAACACCGCACTTTCTATTCAGGGATTGAGCAAGGGAAACAGATAAAGTAAGATTAATTCCCTTTTGAAAACAACTTATACAACAAATACAGGAAAACACAATGAAAGTATCCATTATCGGTGCAGGCGCTGTGGGCGTAGGCATTTGTAATTATCTTCTTACGATGGGTGAATGCCAAGAAGTGGTCTTGGTGGATCTCAATAAAGAGCGTACCCGTGGCGAGCAATTGGATTTTAGCCATACCAGTGCATTAACCTTTGCTAAAAACACCAAAATTATTTCTGGCGAATATGAAGACACTCGTGATAGCGATGTGGTTGTCATCACCGCTGGTGCACAAATTAAAGTGGGACAAGATCGCTTAGAAATTGGTCATATCAATGCAAAAATCACCGTAGAAATTGCCCATCAATTAGAACGCTACTCTCCAAATGCGATTATCATTGTGGTTACCAATCCGTGCGATATTTTGACCCATTTTATTATTCGTAACACAAACTTCCCAGCACACCGTGTAATTAGTGCTGGTTGTGTAGTGGATACGGCAAGGATGATGAAAATTATTGCCGATAAAGTCAAAATTGATCCGAAAAACGTGTTCGGTTATGTAATGGGGGAACACGGCGCAAATAGTTTTATTCCTTGGAGTATCGTAAATATCGCTGGACAAAAAATCGATGATTTTTGCCTGCAAAATGATGTGCCTATGCTCGATCCGCAAGAGCTACTTAAAGCCACTAAAGCCATTGGTTTAGAAGTATTCAGCTTAAAACTCAACACCAACCACGCCATTGCTGCTAGTGTGTTCCGAATTATTCGCGCAATTAGTATTAATGAATACTCTGTGTTGCCAGTTGGCACAATGCTCAACGGTGAATACGGCTTACACGATGTGGTGGTAAATGTGCCGATGGTCATCAACAGTAACGGCGTAGAACGTATTTTGAAATATAAACTGCCTGCCGATGAACTAGAACAACTTCACCAATGCGCCAAAGCCTTACGCCAAGTAGTAGAACAAGTGGCTGAAAGTACAGGTTTAACTTGTTAATAACACAGCATAATAGGCGAATATAATTCGCCTATTATTTTATAAAAATTACCGCACTTTCAAGGAAACAAAATGACAAATAGCAAACAACTTAGCCCAGAATTACGTTTACAACAATACAATGAAATCCCTGTCATCGTGTTGGATCACCAAATGGGTAAAGCCTTGATCTCGCTTCAAGGGGCACATTTATTTAGCTGGCAGCCGAAAGGTGCACAGAAAGATGTGTTTTGGCTAAGTGAAATTGAACCTTTTACCTTAGGCAATGCTATTCGTGGTGGCGTGCCGATTTGCTATCCTTGGTTTGGTGGGGCAAAATCTCCTGCGCACGGTTATGCGCGAACCAGTTTATGGCAACTGAGTGATTATGAAATTGAAGCAAACAAAGTGCGATTGGAATTTTGTTTATTTTCTTCAGATCATTTGATCGAAGCCAAAACAACGATGATCTTTAGCCAAGATTGCGAAATTATTTTTCAGCATTATGGACAAGAACCTGCCCAACTTGCTTTACACAGCTACTTTAATTTAAGCGATGTGACCAATGTAGAAGTGCAAAACTTACCAGCCGAATGTTTCAACGCATTAACGCAACAGCAAGAAAATGTGCCTTCTCCACGTTTAATTGATCAGCATATTGATTGCATTTATACGGTGCAATCCCCTGTTTCTCATCAAATTGTCGATAAAGGGGACGGGCGTACAATTAATGTCGCACATCATAACGCAAGCAATGTGGTGCTGTGGAATCCTTGGCATAAAGCCACTGGCGGAATTAGCGAAACAGGTTATAAAACAATGGTTTGCTTGGAAACCGCAAGAATTGCACAACCACTGCAACAAGGCGAACGCTGTGCGGTGAAGATCTCGCTTAATCCATAAAGTGCGGTGATTTTTTAACAAATTTTAGGGCGAAGATTTTCGCCCTTTTGTTTTTCATTTGGCTGATTCTTACACCCAGCCCATTTGGTGCAAAATGGTTAAACCTAAAGCAGAAATAAACATTGATGCGAAAGTAGTAATGCCAATAATGTTCGCTGCCGTGTTGGCGTTGCCGCCCATTCCACGTACCATTGCATAAGCCGCGGCCGCCATTGGCGTGGCATTCATTAAGAAAATCACCCCCAAATTCACGCCGCTAAAGCCAAATAATTTCCCCAGTAACACCATAAAAATCGGTGCAACAATCACTCGCCCTATGCTTGCCCATAAAGAAATGCCTGAAATTTTATACAAGGCTTTTAATTCAATGCTGACCCCAGCGCAAATCAACGCAAGCGGTAAGGTCATTGTAGCAAGATATTGGATTGTAGTGAGCATAAATTTAGGAATGGCAAGTTTTAAGTAACTGGCTAAAAAGCCTAATACTATGCTGATAATTAAGGGATTTTTTACCACGTTTAAGATCATTCGTGGAATATTCACTTTGCCGTCAGAAAGGGATCGGCTTAAGGTGATCACACCTAACACATTATAAATAATCGCCGTGGTGGCGGCATAAATGGTGGCGGGCACTAATGCGGCATCGCCATAGGCATTTAGGCAGAATGCTAGCCCTAAAATACTACAATTTCCGCGATAAACGCCTTGCACGAAAGTGCCACGTTCTCGCTTTTCTTGCACAAATTTTGCGGCGAAAATTTCTGCACAGAGAAACAACAATAACGTTCCTAACACGCACGCCCAAATCATCACCAATTGTTCATTCAGTTCAGCAATGGGATTTTTGAATACATTAAGAAAAAGTAAGGCGGGCAAGGTGATTTTGAACACCACGCTGGTGGCTTGTTGGCTGAATTTATCGTCAATCACTTTGCGTTTTCGCAAGCCAATGCCAAGTATTAACAACAATAAGGTCGGTAACGTTACGCTTATAGAAAAAAGCGCGGAACTCCAAAAATCATTTTGCATATTGCCCCCATATCGCTACTGTGTGTCGTTTATTGCATATTGCCACATCGTAGCACATAATACGATTAAAAAAAGTGCGGTGAAAAATTTCGTGATTTTCAACCGCACTTTACTTTTTCATTTTATGCCATTATGCGCTACGGCTGGCTAAATAGCGTTCTACCGTATCCACAATGGCTTGCGTTTGTGGATCGATTTCAATATTCACTAAATCCCCCACTTCACGCTTGCCAATCAAGGTGCGATGAATCGTTTCTGGGATAAGGTTTACACAAAACTCGTTGCCTTTCACGTCCACAATGGTCAGGCTGATGCCATCAATGGCGATAAATCCCTTAGTGAGAATATATTTCATCAAGGCAGGAGCAGGCAACTCGAACCAAATTTGCAAGTTATTTTCTGACACAATGCGTTGTGATACCTTAGCGATGGTGTAAACGTGGCCAGATAGAATATGTCCACCGATTTCATCACCCATTTTCATCGCGCGCTCAATGTTCACCCAATCCCCTTGCTGCAATTGACCTAAATTGGTAATGCGTAGGGTTTCGGTCATTAAATCAAAGCTGACTAAATCTCCTTCAATTTTGGTGACAGTTAAGCATACACCGTTATTTGCCACAGACGCACCAATTTCCAGATTTTCGGTTAATTCCTGTGGCATTTTCACTACCTGTGTTCTAAAATGAGATCTTTCATCAATAGAATGAATTTGGGCAACGCCCTGCACGATTCCTGTAAACATAATTAGCTCTCTTATCTTAAAAATCATCACCGTAAATTCGGTAAAACTTACAATAGTATATAACAAATTCGGATATTTTTATGTTATTTAGTTTCATTCAACATCATCGCCAAGAAATGGGCAAATTGGTGGCAATCGCTTTCCCGATTTTACTGGCGCAAATGGCACAAAATTCAATGGGTTTTGTGGATACCATTATGGCTGGTCGCGTCAGTGCTGCCGATATGGCGGCGATTTCGGTGGGTGCATCCATTTGGTTACCGCTGATTTTATTAGGGCACGGTTTACTGCTTGCCTTACCGCCGATTATTTCTTATCTTAATGGTTCAGGTCAACGCCAACGGATCGCCCATTATGTGCGACAAGGTATGTGGGTGGTGGTGTTAAGCTGTATTCCCCTTGGCTTGTTTATTTATTACAGCGATTATGTCATCAGTCATATGAAAATGGAGCCTAGATTGGCACAAATCACCATTGATTATCTGCACGCGATGCTTTGGGGCTTACCCGGTTATTTGCTGATGATTAATTTTCGCTGTTTAAATGATGGTATCGCCAAAACGGCGCCAACAATGCTGATCACCTTTGCTGGCTTATTTCTTAACATTCCACTTAATTATATTTTTATTTACGGTAAATTCGGTGTGCCAGCCTTTGGTGCGGTGGGCTGTGGTATTGCAACGGCAATTGTGAACTGGGCAATGTGCTTAATGATGATTAGCTATTCGCGCCAAGCGCGCAGCCAGCGTGATATTCATCTTTTTGATAAACTCATTGAAAAACCTGATTTTTCCACCTTAAAAAAGGTACTAGGTTTAGGCTTCCCTATTGGTATTGCGTTATTTTGCGAAGTGGCATTATTCGCTCTTTCTTCCCTTTTGCTCTCCCCACTGGGTACAGATGTAGTAGCAAGCCACCAAGTGGCTTTAACAACGAGTTCATTTATTTTCACCTTCCCCATTTCCTTAGGAATGGCAACCACCATTTTAGTGGGGCAGCGTTTAGGCGAAGGACAATTAAAGCAAGCCAAAGTGGTGTTTCACTCTGCCCTTGCGGTGGGATTAGCCTTAGCTTGTATTACTGCGTCTATCATTGTGTTATTCAACCAACAGATCCCGAAAATTTATGTTACCGATAAACAAGTGATCCTTATCGCTAGCCATTTACTGTTAATTTCTGCCTTATACCAATTTTCTGATACCATTCAGGTGATCACCGCAGGTGCATTACGTGGCTATAAAGACACTAAATCCATTTTATATATCACAATGTTCTGTTATTGGGGCATTGGAATGCCATTGGGCTATATGTTATCGCGTACCGATTGGCTAATGCCAAGCATAGGTGCGGCAGGATTTTGGGTGGGATTTGTGGTGAGTTTAACTGTCGCCGCCGTGCTGCTTATCCAGCGTATTCGCAAAATTCAGGCCTTACCTGACCAAGAAATTTTGCAAAAACTAAAAGCAATTCAATAGGAAAATCAAATGGAAAAAATCATTAATGTCGCCATTGCCGGTTTTGGAATGTCCGCCAAAACTTTTCATATGCCTTTTTTAGATCTCGATCCGCGTTTTCAAGTGTGTAAAGTGTTTGAACGTAGCAGCGAAAAAGCGAAACAGGCCTATCCTTATCTTGAAGTGGTACATCAATTTGAACAACTGCTCAGCCCTGAAATTGACTTGGTGATTATCACCACCCCCAATCTCACCCATTATGAAATGGCAAAACAAGCCATTTTGGCAGGGAAAAATGTTATCGTAGAAAAACCCCTTGCAGTTTACCCTGCCCAAGCCGAAGAGCTAGATAAACTCGCCAAACAGCATAATGTAATGCTTTCGGTTTACCAAAATCGCCGTTGGGATAATGGTGCTTTAACGGTGAAAAAACTGCTTGAGCATCAAATATTGGGCGACATTGTGCATTATGAAATGCGTTACGAACGGTTCAGCCAAAAACCTAATAGCAAAGCGTGGAAAGAAACGGGCGAATTTGGTTCTGGACTGGTTTATGATTTAGGCGTGCATTTGATCGATCATTGCGTGGATTTATTCGGCATTCCCACCGCACTTTATGCGGATATGAAAGCACAACGTGCAGGCGCGAAATCGGAAGATAACTTTGAAATTATTTTCTATTATGCGGACAAAAAAGTGGTGCTGTCTTCCACTAAATGTGCCCGCGAACCAGCCCCTTACATTATCCTACAAGGCACTAAAGGCAGCTACATTAAAGCCACAATGGATAACCAAGAAGCCTTGTTGCTAAAAGGCATAAAACCACAAGGCGATTGGAACGCTGAGCCTGAAAAAGACTGGGGACTACTCCACACCGAAATCAACGGCATTGTTATTCGCAGCCCCATTGAAACTGAACGCGGCAACTACCAAGCCTATTACGATAATATTTATGCGGTACTCACCGCACAAGCCTCATTACAGGTTACCGCCCAACAAGCCACTAACGTGCTGAAATTGATTGCATTGATCTATGAAAGTGCGGATAAAGGAATGTGTTTACCGATTAATTTATAATGAAAAATCCACCTAAACTAGGTGGATTTTTATTAGAATATTGTCTCTGCAACATTAAGGAAAAATGTAATAATTAAGGCATTACTAATATTACTAATAAAGCCACCGATTAACGGCACAACAAAGAAAGCAATCTTGGAATAGCGATAACGGGCGCAAACCGCGGTCATTGTCGCCATTGAAACAGGAACAGCTCCTAATCCAAAACCTGAATGTCCTGTAGCTATCACTGCTGAATCGTAATTTTTACCACATAATCTAAAAGTAATGAAGACACAAAATACATAGCACAATAAGGCTTGCAAAACCAAGATAATAATTAAAGGTATCGCCAAATCGGCAAGTTTCCATAATTGCATGGTAATAATCACCACAGAAACGAAAATGGCTAGCGAAATCTCTCCAATAATACCTATCGTTTCATACAAAGCTTGGTTATCACGCTTTCTCGTATCCAAAATTAAACGTAAAATCACTCCACCTAACATACTCATTACGTGAATAGGAATATTCACTTTAGGAAATACTACTTGTGTAAGGTAAAAGAGCGTTTGCCCAATGCCGCAGGCCAAAAGTAATAAAAATGCTGCCTGACTTGAACGTCGATAACTAATTTTTGCAAGAATACCATTTTCTTCACGTTCAATAACCTGTCCATTTTCTACTTGATGTTCTAAATGATGTTTTTTTATCAAACCTCTTCCTAACGGTCCACCAAGCATACAGCCAGCCACTAAACCAAAGGTTGCGGCAGCAATTGCAACCTCCATCGCGCCAACCGCACCTTGCTGTTCAGCTAATGGTGCAAACGCAGCAGCATTGCCGTGTCCTCCCGTCAATGGAATAGAACCTGCCATTAATGCAGTTAATGGGTTCATATCCAGCAATATTCCAACACCTAGTGCTAAAACATTTTGCAAAATCGCCAATGTAGCTGCTAATATACTGAAAATAAGGACTAATTTCCCACCTTTCTTTAATAGCGCAAAACTTGCTGCAACCCCCATCGCTGCAAAAAAGATATTATAGAAAAACGTATTAATCGTTTTATAATCAAACTGAAAGGAAATTAAATCTAGACTATGGCTTAAAGTTGTTAACGAAGCAAAAATTACACCACCAATAACAGGAGAAGGAATACAATATTTTTTCCAGATTGGAAATTGCTGCCGAATAAACTCGCCGACATAAATAACTATCACTGCAAGTGCTAAGGTTTGAAACATTCCCACTTTGATTAACATAACCACCTCCTCATTTACATTTTTAACATAAATTTAACATTCATATCCTAGTCAAATATAAACTGAACACAAGAATAGATATTAAAAAATGTGAAGTAGCTCAACGTTTTCCAAATAAAAATGCACCATCAATGGTGCATTCTTGTTTATCTTATCTATCTACTGACAACTATTTGCTAAATACTTTCACATTCTCAAACCCACTTTCTTTTAAATAAAGGGCTTGGAGTTTGCTCATTACGCCGCGTTCGCAGTAAAGAACGTAATTTTTGCTTTGGTCTAATTCTGGGAATAAGGTAGAAAGTTTATAGAACGGAATTAAACACACTTCCTGCCCTGCCAGTTCCAACGGGTTTTCATCTGTTTCTTCGGGGCTGCGGATGTCAATAACGATGTCGTTTTTGCCTAATACAGAAATGGTATCCACTTCCACCACTTCTTTTGCCGTTTGTTCTGCAATTTGACGAATATCTAAATATTGCGCATTTTGTACCGCACTTTCTAACACGCTGAAATCAAAATGATTTTCTTCACTAAGAATTTTTTCTCGCACCGCTTTAACCGTTGGATTTTTTGAAATCACGCCACAAAATTCAGGCATTGATTTAGCAATATCGTCTGTGCCAATCTCTTTTGCTATGGCAATAATGTGTTCTTTATCGTGAGTGATAAGTGGGCGTAACACAAGGACGTCTGCAGCTTCATCAATCAGGCGTAAATTGGTGAGGGTTTGGCTTGAAACTTGACCGAGTGCTTCGCCTGTCACAATGGCTTGGATACCAAAACGCTCTGCCACTTTGCTTGCAGCGCGCACCATCATTCGTTTTAACACCACGCCCATTTGGCCATTGTCGATTTTCTCTAAAATTTCTGCCACTACAGGCTCAAAATTAATCGCCACAAAACGCACTTTGTGTGAGACACTAAAACGATTCCAAATGTGATATGCCATTTGTTTTACGCCAATTTCGTGTGCCGCACCGCCCAGATTAAAGAAGCAATAATGCACGCGCGAACCACGGCGAATGAGCATATAGCTTGATACGCCCGAATCAAAGCCGCCTGAGATAAGCGAAACGACATCTTCTTGCGTGCCAATAGGATACCCCCCCAATCCTGTATGGCGAGCTTTAACCAACATCATTTTGTCGTCTTCAATATCAATGCGAACGGTAACATCGGGTTTGCTGAGTTTCACTTTCGCACTGGCAATGTGCTGATTTAAGCCACCGCCTACATAGCGTTCCACATCAAGGGAAGAAAAATCGTGCTTGCCTTTGCGTTTTACACGTACACAAAAAGTTTTATTTTCAAGCAACGGTGCCACATCTTGCAAAGTCTGTTGGAAAATATCTTGCACGTTGTTGAACGGTTTTTCTTCCACTTCGAGAAAATGATGAATGCCGGGAATTCGTCCTAATAGTTCTATTAATAAGGCACGATTCTCCGCATTTTTTGACCGCACTTCGATATAATCCCAGTGCTTCACCACGGCCACCGTGTCATCATATTTATTCAAAATATTGCGAATATTCCCTGTCAAAATTTTAATAAAGCGCTTACGCACGCTTTCACTTTTAATCATAATTTCAGGGAAAAGTTTAATAATAAATTTCATTGGAATACTTCTGTTTTAAGCAAAAAAATTGGGCGGTATTGTACAACATCTTTTGCAAATCCCCAATTTTTCTCGTCCGCTGCTCGCACCAGTTTTAGCGCTGAGCAAGGGAAACAAAAGTGCGGTGCTTTTTTCTGAGATTTTTTGCGCAACAATCTTGCTATAGGCTTTAACAAGTCCATAAAAATACAGTACAATGTAGCATTTATTCAGGTTGAATTTAGGAAAAACAATGGCTCGTAAACCTACCACAGACGAAAACAGCTTAGATTTTGAAACTACCTTAACTCAATTAGAAAGCATTGTTACCCGTTTAGAAAGCGGTGAATTGCCTTTAGAGCAGGCGTTAAAGGATTTTGAAAACGGGATTAAGCTGGCGCAATTAGGTCAAACGCGTTTACAACAAGCGGAACAGCGTATTCAAATTTTGCTTTCTAAAAGCGATAAAGCAGAATTAAGTGACTATCAAAACAACGAATAAGAACCCAATAACTAAGCCACTGCTATGTACCAATTTGCACAGGATTTACAACAACTTCAACAGCGGATTAATCAATTTCTCGAACACCAATTTGAGCAAATTGACACGCAACCTTCCCCCCTTGCAGACGCAATGAAATATGCGCTTTTATTGGGTGGAAAGCGCGTTCGTCCGTTTTTGGTTTATGCCACAGGCAGAATGCTAGGGGCAGAATTCGTGCATTTGGATTATGCTGCCGCTGGTATTGAAGCGATTCACGCTTATTCTTTAGTTCACGATGATTTACCTGCAATGGATAATGATGCACTGCGCCGTGGCCACTCCACTTGCCATATTGCCTTTGATGAAGCCACCGCCATTCTAGCAGGGGATGCGCTGCAAGCCTTTGCTTTTGAATTACTGAGCCAAACGCCAAATTTATCTGCCGAACAACGCCTTGCTTTGGTAGCAGAATTGGCGAAAGCGTCTGGCGTGCAAGGAATGTGTTTGGGGCAAAGCCTTGATTTGCAAGCTGAGCATCAACAAGTCAGCCTTACGGAATTGGAAAGAATTCATCGCAACAAAACGGGCGCGTTGTTACGCTGTGCATTAAAAATGGGCTTTCTTTGTTCACCGCATTTTGTCGACAAACAACTTTGCCAACAGCTCGAACGCTATGCTGATGCCATTGGGCTGGCGTTCCAAGTGCAAGATGATATTTTAGATATTGAAGGCGAAAGTGCTGTGATCGGCAAAACCGTGGGCGCGGATTTAGCCGCGGATAAAAGCACTTACCCAAAATTACTCGGCTTGCAAGGGGCGAAAGAAAAAGCGCAAGAACTTCATCAACAAGCCCTTGATGCCTTAGCCAAATTACCTTTTGATAGCTCGCCATTAAAGGCATTGAGCGAGTTTATTGTAACAAGAAAAAATTAATATATTGGACACCGCCTAAGCCTTATACGATTAAAGTGCGGTCGAAATTTAACCCTTTTTAGGATTTGATTAACAATGGAAAAATATCCTCTTTTATCACTGATTAATTCACCGGACGATTTGCGTCTTTTAAATAAAGATCAACTTCCCCAACTTTGTAATGAATTACGCGGATATTTGTTGGAAAGTGTTAGTCAAAGTAGCGGCCATTTGGCCTCAGGCTTAGGCACGGTGGAGCTCACTGTTGCTTTGCATTATGTATTCAACACCCCATTTGATCAGCTCATTTGGGACGTCGGGCATCAAGCCTATCCACACAAAATTCTCACTGGACGCCGTGATAAAATGTCCACCATTCGCCAAAAAAATGGGCTTCACCCTTTCCCGTGGCGTAATGAAAGTGAGTTTGATGTGCTAAGTGTGGGCCATTCTTCCACTTCTATTAGTGCCGGACTTGGCATTGCCGTGGCAGCAGAAAAAGAAAACGCAGGTCGCAAAACCATTTGTGTCATTGGCGATGGCGCAATCACCGCAGGAATGGCCTTTGAAGCACTCAATCACGCAGGTGCATTACACACCGATATGTTAGTGATTCTCAACGATAATGAAATGTCTATTTCAGAAAATGTGGGGGCATTGAATAACTATCTTGCCCGCTTGTTTTCTGGCTCTTTCTATTCCACCTTACGTGAAGGCGGTAAAAAAATTCTCTCCGGCGTGCCACCCATTAAAGAATTTGTGAAAAAGACGGAAGAACACGTTAAAGGCTTTGTTTCGCCTATTGGCACAATGTTTGAAGAACTAGGTTTTAACTATATCGGTCCAATTGACGGCCATAACGTGGACGAATTAATTAGCACCTTGAAGAATATGAGTAGCCTGAAAGGGCCGCAATTCTTGCATATTAAAACCAAAAAAGGCAAAGGCTATGCGCCAGCGGAACAAGATCCTATCGGCTTCCACGGTGTGCCGAAATTCGATCCTTCAAGTGGAAAATTGCCAAAATCCACCACCCCAACCTATTCGCAAATTTTTGGTGACTGGCTATGTGAAATGGCAGAGCAAGATCCGAAATTAATCGGCATCACCCCTGCTATGCGTGAAGGGTCAGGAATGGTTGAATTTTCCAACCGCTTTCCACAACAATATTTTGATGTTGCCATTGCTGAACAGCACGCCGTTACCTTTGCCGCAGGCTTGGCGATTGCTGGGTTTAAACCTGTGGTAGCCATTTATTCTACTTTCTTGCAACGTGCTTACGATCAGGTGATCCACGATGTGGCCATTCAAAATCTTCCTGTGTTATTTGCTATCGACCGCGCAGGCGTGGTGGGTGCAGATGGACAAACCCACCAAGGCGCGTTTGACATTAGCTTTATGCGCTGCATTCCAAATTTAGTGATTATGACCCCAAGTGATGAAAATGAATGTCGTCAAATGCTTTATACCGGCTATCAATGTGGTAAACCTGCCGCCGTACGCTACCCACGTGGCAATGCCATTGGCGTAGAACTTGAGCCATTAGCAATCTTGCCACTCGGCAAAGGTAACGTTCTGCGCGAAGGGAAAAATATTGCCATTCTAAATTTTGGTACATTGTTATCAAGTGCCAAAACGGTGGCAGAAAAATTAAATACCACCCTTGTGGATATGCGATTTGTTAAACCTATTGATGAGGCCTTAATTTTGCAACTCGCTGAAAACCATTCATTATTAGTAACACTCGAAGAAAATGCCATTCAAGGTGGGGCAGGCAGTGCCGTGGCGGAAGTGCTAAATTCTCAGCCCAAAACTACCGCACTTTTACAATTAGGCTTACCAGATTTCTTCATTCCACAAGGCACGCAACAAGAAATTTTAACTGACTTAAAAATTGATGCTAAAGGTATTGAAGAACAAATATTAGCTTTTCTTGAAAGGCTAAAATATTAATCACTATAGTATTCAATTAAATGCGGGTTTGATATGGAATTTTTAATCAATTTTTTTACTAACTATGGCTACTTCGCTGTTCTCTTTGTTCTAATCATCTGTGGTTTCGGTGTGCCAATCCCAGAAGATATTACCCTTGTTTCAGGTGGTGTGATTGCTGGCTTAGGATATGCTAATCCGCATATGATGCTCATAGTAAGTATGATCGGTGTATTAATTGGGGATAGTACAATGTACTGGTTAGGGCGACTTTATGGCGTAAAAATCTTACGTTTTCGTCCAATTCGTAAAATGCTTACCTTAAAACGTTTACAAATAGTGCGTTCCCAATTTGATAAATACGGCAATCGTGTACTTTTTACCGCACGCTTTCTACCTGGATTAAGAGCACCAATTTATATGATCTCTGGCATTACTCGCCGTGTTAGTTTTATCCGCTTTGTATTAATTGATTTTTTTGCCGCCATTATTTCTGTGCCAATTTGGGTTTATTTAGGGCATTTCGGAGCAAGTAATTTAGATTGGTTGCATAAACAAATCCACAAGGGGCAATTTGTTATTTACGCTATTATTGGCGTAGTTGCCCTGATTGTATTGTGGAAATGGAAAAAATCACGCCAAAATAAACAAACTAAAGAATAGGAAACCTTATGCTCTACGCTATTTATAAAAGTAAGGAAAAAGAAGGAATGTATTTATACATTGCCAAACGCGATGATTTTTCCCCCATTCCCGCCCCCCTACGCGACAGTTTCGGCACGCCTATTTTTGTGATGCTATTTAATCTTAAAGGTGAAAAATCTCTCATCAATGCAGATAATCAAGATGTACTAGAAAAAATCCAACAACAAGGCTTTTATCTACAAATGCCTAAACAAGAGCAGAATTTGTTGGAAATTCATAAAATACATACTTTAAATTTGAATATGTAACAAAGTGCGGTGAAATTTTTTATCATTTTTGAAATCTTGTAAACCTTAGTATAATGCCCGTCTGATTTTTATAAATGAGCAATTAGGAACGTATTGAATGAAAATAATGTCTTTTAATATCAATGGATTGCGAGCTAGACCTCATCAGCTTGAAGCCATTATTGAACAGTATCAGCCGGATATTTTGGGATTGCAGGAAATTAAGGTAGCAGATGAAGATTTCCCTTATGCCTTGGTGGAACATTTAGGCTATCACGTTTATCACCACGGGCAAAAAGGGCATTATGGCGTGGCATTTTTGTTGAAACACTCGCCCAAAGCCATTCACAAAGGTTTTCCGACTGATGACGCGGAGGCACAAAAACGCATTATTATGGCGGAAATGGAAACGGAATTTGGGTTGCTCACGGTGATAAACGGCTATTTTCCACAAGGGGAAAGCCGTAACCACGAAACCAAATTCCCTGCTAAAGAAAAATTCTATGCGGATTTACAACGTTATTTAGAGCAGGATCACAATAAAGACAATCCAATTATTATTATGGGTGATATGAATATCAGCCCAAGTGATTTGGATATTGGCATTGGTGAAGAAAACCGCAAACGTTGGTTGCGCACCGGAAAATGTTCATTCTTACCTGAAGAAAGAGAATGGTATAACCGCTTATATGCCTATGGTTTAACGGACACTTTCCGCCATTTAAACCCAACGACTAACGATAAATTCTCTTGGTTTGACTATCGCTCAAAAGGCTTTGATGATAACCGTGGCTTACGCATTGATCATATTTTGGCAAGCAATAGTTTAATCGATCGTTGTACTGATACAGGCATTGCCCTTGATATTCGTGCGATGGAAAAACCTTCCGATCATGCTCCAATTTGGGCTGTGTTTGAGTAATTTCATCATAATAAAATGGGCAGCTGATAATTAAGCTGCCCATTTTTTATTTTTCTCTCATTTCTAGCGTTCTTGTAACGCTTGTTTCATTCTTGTTAATGGTTTAGTGAGATATTCAAAGACGGTTTTTTCACCTGTTTTTATATCCACTGTTGCAACCATTCCCGGCAGTACAGGCAACAAATTTCCCGTTTTATCGGTTAAATTACTGCCATCCGTTTCGACTAATACACGATAGTAAGAGGCGTTTGGATTTAATTTCAACTCATCACCTGCTCGTTTATCTTGTAATGTGCCTGGGCTCAGCAAAGTAACCACGCCATCTAACCCACCGTAAATAGCATAATCATAGGCAGTTAATCTCACTACAGCTTTCATTCCTGGATGCACGTAAGCAACATCTTTTGGATTAATATAAGCTTCAACAAGTAATTTTTCTTCAATTGGAACGATTTCCATAATATCTTGCCCAACCGTGATTACACCACCAATCGTATTGACTTTGATATTTTTAATTATCCCTTTGAGTGGAGAACGTATAAGAGAGCGTTCTACAGGATCTGCGCGCATTGCTAAGTTTTCTTTTGCTTGATCTAGCTCTCCTTGCACCTTAGCAAGTTCAGCATTCGCCTCATTAATATATTTATGCTCTCGTTCTGATATTTGCAATTTAAGATCTGATGAGGAACGTTGCATTCTAAGTAATTCTACTTGTGATATCGCTCCCTTACGAACCATTGGCTCAGTAATTCTTATTTCAGAATCTAACAATCTTTTACTTTCACGCAGGCTCTTTAATGCTTCTGCTAATGCTTGTTTTTTGGCTTGATAGACCCCTTCTTCACGTTTAATAATATCTGCTGGAAGTCTTTCTGGAAAAACAGGCTTCGTCCCTGATACTTCTGCTTTCAAACGGATAGACACGGCTTCTAGGTTATCGACTTTTGCCTGCGTCTCTCGGAGAATGGCAGAACTTCGTGTATCATCAAGTTTTAATAAGACCTGACCTTTCTCAACTTGCTGTCCTTCTTTTACTAGCATTTCACTCAAAATTCCAGGATCTAAACTTTGGATAATTTGTTCACGACTACTTGGAATAATGGTTCCTTGACCCCTGGTTACTTCTTCTAATTTACTAAAATATGACCAGATCAAAAAAACAAGTAAAAAAGCAGCGAGTAGCCATAAAATAGCAAAGGTTTTTTGGTGCTTTTCTTCTTGCATTGCTGCATGTAAATCTGTCAGCAAATGCAGATCTTTATTATTTACCGTATTTTCTTGTTCATTTCTCATTTGTTCTCATTGCTCCCAGTTTGAGTTGCTGGTTGAGGCTGTTGTTGTGGGTTATTTTGTTCACTTAATTTTTTCAATACAGCATCTCTTGGTCCATCCATGATGATTTTTCCACCATCCACTACAACAACACGATCAACTAAGCGTAATGCTGATAACCGATGGGTTACCACAACCAGTGTTCGTTTAGCCGCCCATTGAGCAATAGCATTTAATGCTTGTATTTCATATTGTGGATCAAAACTATGGGTTGGCTCATCTAAAAGCACCACTTTTGGATCTTTCAACATCATTCGAGCTAATGCTATTGCCTGACGTTGTCCACCAGATAATCCTAATCCATTTTCTCCCAATGGCATATCCAACCCTTTAGGGTGACTACGAATAAAATCCATTAACCCTAAGCGTTGTAATGCAATTAGCAATGTTTGATCTGATGGATAACTATCTGTGCGTGCTATATCTAAGTTATCACGTAACGTACCTAAGAATAGACGAGGATTTTGTTCTAATAATAGTACTTGATTACGTAAATAATAAGGATCAATCTGCTGTAAGTTAATATTATCTAACGTAATACTCCCTTCTGTTGGGCGATATTGGTTAACAGCCAGTTTAAGTGCTGTAGACTTTCCACTACCAATTTTACCTAAAATAGCAACTTTTTCTCCAGGTTGAATATGCAAATTAAAGTTTTTTAGTACTGGAGTATCTTCATCAGTATATTGGAAGGAAAGATTCGTAAAGTTTAATCCGCCTTTAACCTGTTTTAAGCTAACGTATTCTCTATCGGAGGATTTTTCAACAGGGCGCTGAATTATCGCATCAACACCTTTTAATGCTACCCACGCTTGCTGAAAACGAATTGCAAGCCCTGCAATCTGCCCTAAAGGTGATAAAGCTCGCCCAGATAAAATCACTGCTGCAATTAATGCCCCCATAGTAATACGAGAAGATACCTCTTCTGCATGAATGAGATAAGTCCCATATAATACTAAAAATACCGTATTTAGCTGCTGTAAAGCAGTTACTAGATTTATAACAAAGTTACTAATATCCTTTACTTTAATAGAGGAATAAGAGCTTTTTGCAGTAAAAAAATCCCAACGCTTTTGAGCCCATAAAGTGGCATTATTATTTTTTAAAGTTTCAATACCTTCTATCGCTTCCACAGCCAAACCTTGACGTTGTGAAGATTCACGCATAGATTCATTAATCGCTTTTGACAATGGAAATTGAGCTAAAATACCAATTAAAATGACTAATGGAATTAAAATACTTGGTATAATAGCCAGTTTCCCACCAATCAAAAAGATTACGGTAATAAATAATAATAAGAAAGGCAAATCAACCAAGGTCAATAAACTCGCACTTGTCAAAAACTCTCGTACAGATTCAAAATCCCTCAAGTTATTTGCATAAGAACCTGAAGAGGCTGGACGATCTTGTATTCTTAAAGACATTACTCGCCTAAATAGCATCGCACTAATAATAAGATCAGCCTTTTTCCCCGCAATATCAGTTAAATGTCCTCGTAGCATTTTCGCTAAAAACTCAAAGAAAATAGCTAAGAATACCCCAATACTCAATACCCAAAGCGTTTCATAAGCTTGGTTTGGGATAACGCGGTCATAGACATTCATTACATAGAGAGAACTAATTAAAGCCAACGTATTTATCATAAACGTAGCTAAAATAACTTGGTAATAATATTTCTTAAATCGCCAAATAATTTTAAAGAACCAAGATTTTGGTAAATCATATTCCGGCAATTCTGAACGATTATCCTGCGCTAATTTAGGTTTAATAAACCAGCAGTAGCCTAAATATTTAGAGGCTAATTCGTCTTCAGGTAAATCAATAAATAGCCCAGATTCTTGTGCCAAACGATATGTTTTACCACTTTCCTCTTCTTTAATTTCAACTAAAACCGCTGCCTCTTCATTTCTCAACAAAATAATGACTGGCATGGCGAGAGAAGGAATTTCATTTAAAGGGCGTTCTGAAATACTGTTATCAAATCCTTCACTTCTTAGATATTCGCAAAGACCTGAAAAATCTGCACTATTCCCATTTTTACGAATAGTGTGTGCACTTAATGTTGCGACTGACAATGGCGAACCTAATAATTGTGTTGCCAATGCAAGATGTTCAATAATACTTTTCATTTATTTATTTTCCATTAACCCATTTTCTCAAGGTGCCTTGAGATGCTAGATAATCTAATACAGAATGGCGTAATTGGTATTCTGAGTTTACTTTGCTTAATTGTGCAGATAATAGTTCATTCTCTGCATTTAGTAACTCAAGTAAAGTTCTCTTCGCAATCAAGAATTGTAATTTATAAAATTCTATAACTTCTTTTTGGCTATTAATTTGTTTATTTAAGGTTTTAAGGTGTGCTTGATATTCAGATAAATTTAATAAAGCTAAAGATTTACGTTCTTCAATATCAAGATTAGCTTGCTCTAAATTACTTTCAGCTAAAAGTAAACGTTCTGCCCGTTCCTCTACAGCATAAGCACTTTCAGGATTATACACATCCCAAGACATATTCAAATACACAGCACGATCATCACGCGTCGCTTGCCCAATTAAATCCAATTTGGGTAAACGCTCTGCTTTTCTTGCAGCCAGTTCTGCAGTAGCATCTTCAATCTCAGAACTTGATACTTTGATTGTAGGGTGTTGACTCTTATCTGCTGAATACTTAGCCACTAAGCTTTCTGCAGTTAATCCATTGAAAGGATTTGATAATTTATTGATGTTAAGCTCTTGACCTGAATAACGCTTTAGCTTATCTATCATCGTTTTTAATTCTCGCTGATTCGAATTAATTTGTTGCTCAATTGCATATTTTCTCGCTTGAGCTTGAACAAATTCAGATCTACGACCTTCATCATTATCAGCAATGATATCAATTTCATTCAGCGTACTATCAATACGTTTAATGCTATTCTTTAATACATTTAACGTGTCTGCAGATCTCAATGCCATTAAATATAATTCAGTGATTGTATAACCTAATGACTCATAGGTTTCATCTATTTTATACCGATATGTCTGCTCTGCTTTTTCACTTTGCTCAACGCGTTTTTCTATTGCACCAAAAGAATAAAGGTTTAAAGAAAGCTGCGCGCCTGGAGTAAATTTGGAAGATTTATTTTCTGTATAGCGATGACTTTCATGCATATTTTGCTGAGCAAAAATAGACAGCTTGGGTTGGTGCCCTGCCTCTGCCTGCTTTACTTTCTTTTGAGCAATTTTTTGATTTGCCTGTGCAGCCAGTACTTTCGGATCTTTATCAAAAGCTTTACGAATAACTGTTTGCAACTGTAAAGAATCAGCTGCCGCACTTCCTGCTAAAAAATATAATAATAGTAATGGGGCTCTTTTTAATCCCAACTGTTTCATAACACTTCTCCTAAAGCGAGTTAGATAGGATACTAATTTATCTTTTACCCTAAAAACATAGAAATAAAACTGACCAAGTATACCATAATCACCAGAAAAAACTATCAACGAGTAAAAATAGCGTTAGTTTTAGTAAAAATTCCCGTAAAATACACCGCACTTATTTTTATTAAAAGGTAGATAAAATGTCTGTGGTACTCAACCAGCTTATTGCATTGCTAAAATTGGAACAGCTTGATGATTTTCTCTTTCGTGGGCAAAGCCAAGATTTAGGTTTACGCCAAGTGTTTGGAGGACAAGTGGTGGCGCAAGCGCTTTCAGCGGCGATTCAGGTTGCCCCCCAAGATCGCGTGTTGCATTCTTGCCACGCCTATTTTCTTGCTCCTGGGGATAGTGAGCACCCGATTATTTATGATGTGGAAGTATTACGTGAAGGACACCATTTTACTGCGATGCGAGTGAAAGCCATTCAGCATAATCAAGTCATTTGCCACATTACAGCTTCATTTCAGATGGAAGAAGAAGGCTTTGATCACCAATCTTCAATGCCAAATGTGGGCGAGCCAGACAGCTTTATGGCTGAAAGTGTGGCATTGCAAAAACTGGCGCAATATATTCCTGAGCCAATTCGCGATAAATTTACTGCCGAGCGTCCATTTGATATTCGTAGCAAATATATCAATAATCCGTTTAAAGGTAACGCTTTGCCACCAGAACAATATGTTTGGGTGAAAGCCAACGGTGAAGTGCCGCAAGATCGTGCCATTCAGCAATGTTTGTTGGCATATTTTTCTGATTTTCATCCGCTACTCACTACCCTTCACCCACATCAAAAAGGTTTTTTAGAAACAGGAATAAAATTAGCCACCATTGATCATTCCATTTGGTTTCACCGTACAGGCGATCTTAACGATTGGCTACTCTACGCCATTGAAAGCCCTAACGCCTTTGGTGCAAGGGGCTTATCACGCGGGCAAATTTTCGATCGTCAAGGGCGTTTAATTGCCACCACACAGCAAGAAGGTTTAATTCGATTTAGCGAAAAATAAGGAAAAAAATGACCGCACTTTTAATGACACAACTTTGGGATCTGGTTACACACGCCTTGCAAGAAAAAGATCCCACGAAAAAATGTGAGCAAGTAAATGCCTTATATAGCGATCTTTTGCCACGCATTGAACAAGCTGAATTGGCAGACTTCCCAACAGTAACAAAAGATCAAGAAATCGCCGCCTTTCCTGACAAACCGAGATTGGTTGCACCGCACGCTGTGCCAAAACGTTCTTTTGCCACACAAGAAGGTTATGCTGCCACTTTGCACGCCATCGCACATATTGAATTTAATGCGATTAATTTAGGCTTGGATGCTGCTTGGCGATTTGCCCGTGAAGCAGAAAAAGAATTAGGCGAAGGGTTAGCCTTTGCGCATGATTGGTTGCGCGTTGCTTATGAAGAAAGCACCCATTTCACTTTAGTAAACAATCATTTAAAAACCTTAGGCTATAAATATGGCGATTTTGAAGCACACGCTGGATTATGGGAAATGGCACAAGCCACTGCGCACGATATTTGGGAACGAATGGCGTTAGTGCCACGGGTTTTGGAAGCAAGGGGTTTGGACGCTACTCCTGTAATGCAAGAAAAAATCGCGCAGCGTAAAGATTTTGATGCAGTGAAAATTCTCGATATTATTTTGCGTGATGAAATTGGCCACGTTTCCATTGGCAATCATTGGTATCACGCCCTTTCTGCCAAACGTGGATTGGACGCAATGCAATGTTTTAGCGATTTATTGCGTAAATATCGCATTGTCATTTTCAAAGGGGCAATCAACACCGATGCTCGTATCCAAGCTGGTTTCACTCAATTTGAATTGGACTGGATTTATGAAATTGAACAGACGTTAAAATCTCATCTTAAAGCCAATCAAGTTAAATAAATTGACCATAAAACCAATCCAAAGGCGATTAGTTAGTTAATCGCCCTTTTTTCAATTCAGTCTAGTTATTTGCTATTTGCCACCCATTTTCCATCAATATAATCTGCTCGCCATTTTGTGGCTTTACCATTTTTTTCGGACGTAATATATTGACGTTTTTCCTTACGGCTAAAGCGAACAATGGCTTCATTACCTTCAGGATCTTTCTGTGGCGCATCGGCTAAATATTGCAATTTTTCAGGCAAACGATCACGATATAGTGCCAACTCAGCCACTTTTGCTGCACGGGTTTCACGAGATTTCGGGAAATTATGCGCAGACATAAACACGCCACTTGCGCCATCACGCAATACAAAATACGCATCAGAATTTTCACATTTTAACTCTGGGAAATGTACTGGCTCTTCTTTTGGTGGCGCAACTTCGCCATTTTTTAAGATTTTGCGCGTGTTATCACATTGGGTACAAGCCATATATTTGCCAAAACGCCCTAATTTTAAGTGCATATCAGCACCGCACTTATCACATTCCACCACCGGACCGTCATAACCTTTAATCTTAAACTCGCCTTGCTCCACCACATAGCCATCACAATTTGGATTATTTCCGCACACATAAAGTTTTCTTTGTGGATCAATAATATAACTATCCATTGCCGTGCCACATTTCGGGCAGCGTTTGCGATCCATCAGGGCTTTAGTTTCAGAAGCTTCGTCCAGCACATTTAACAATTCAGCTTCTGGAATTAAATTTATCGTCGTTTTACACCGCTCTTTTGGTGGTAAGGCATAACCTGAACAGCCTAAGAATACGCCAGTACTTGCAGTACGAATCGCCATTGGACGGCTACAAGTTGGGCATTTAATATCGGTTAGGACAAGACTATTTGGCTTCATTCCGCCTTCTAGCTCATCTAATTCAGCTTGGCTCAGCTGCGCAGAAAAATCTTTAAAGAATTGATTTAATTCCGCTTTCCAATTTTTCTCACCGTTGGCAATTTGGTCTAGCACATCTTCCATATTGGCGGTGAAATCATAATTCATTAAATCGGTGAACGATTGATTAAGGCGATCGGTAACAATCTCCCCCATTTTTTCTGCATAAAAACGGCGATTTTCCACCCGCACATAACCACGATCTTGAATGGTTGAAATGATCGCGGCATAAGTGGATGGGCGACCAATACCGCGTTTTTCCAGCTCTTTAACCAGTGCAGCTTCGGTAAAGCGTGCTGGTGGCTTAGTGAAATGTTGCTGTGGAATCACTTCTTTTAAATTTAGCTGATCATTCACCGCAACTGCTGGCAGCACTTGATCTTCTGCACTTTTGCTCATTGGCGGTAACACTTTTGTCCAACCGTCAAAACGTAAAATGCGCCCTTTGGCTTTCAGGCCGTAATCGCCCGCCGTTACCGTGAGCGTTGAGCTGTCATATTGCGCGGCAGGCATTTGGCAAGCCACAAATTGACGCCAAATGAGATCATATAAACGCACCGCATCTTTATCCATTCCCTGCACATCAGCCGCCAACACACATACATCAGAAGGACGAATGGCTTCGTGCGCTTCTTGCGCATTATCTTTGCTCGAATAAAAATTCGGTTTAGCCGGTAAATATGCATCACCATAATTTGAACCGATATAATCACGCACCATATTTAACGCATCTTTACTCAAATTAGTGCTATCGGTACGCATATAGGTAATATAACCTGCTTCATACAAACGCTGCGCCAGCATCATTGTTTTTTTCACGCCAAAATTAAGGCGAGTACTCGCTGTCTGTTGCAAGGTTGAAGTAATAAATGGCGCTTTCGGTTTAGAGCTGGTTGGCTTGGTTTCTAAATCAGAAACGATATAGTCAGATTTTTGTAAAAAATCCACCGCACTTTGCGCTTGTTGCGCATTCTTCGGCTCAAATTTTTTCCCTTTAAAGCTGGTTACATCAAGACGTAAGCCAATTTTCTGTGCGGTTTCCGTTTGCACCGCCACTTCCCAATATTCTTCTGGTTGGAAAGCTTTGATCTCACGCTCTCGTTCTACTAATAATTTCACCGCGACCGATTGCACACGCCCTGCGGATAAGCCACGCGCCACTTTCTTCCATAATAATGGCGACACCATAAAGCCCACCACGCGATCAAGAAAACGGCGTGTTTGTTGGGCATTAACGCGATCCATATTGAGATGTTCAGGGTGTTCAAAGGCTTGAGTGATGGCATTTTTGGTGATCTCGTTGAATACCACACGGCTAAAACGCTCATCATCACCGCCAATCACTTCACGCAAATGCCAAGCAATGGCTTCCCCTTCTCTATCCAAATCGGTGGCGAGATAAATATGATCGGCTTTTTTCGCCAGCGATTTCAGCTCCGCCACCACTTTTTCTTTACCCGGTAAAATTTGGTAATTGGCTTTCCAATCGTGATAAGGATCGATCCCCATACGCTTCACCAACGCATTACGTTCTTTCTCTTGCTTAATCGCTTGCTTTTCTTCTGGGCTTAATCCTTTGGTTGAAATTGGCTTGGCTTTTTCACCAGTACTCGTTCCAGCGGTAGGTAAATCGCAAATATGCCCTACGCTGGATTTCACAATATAATCCTTTCCTAAATACTTATTAATAGTTTTCGCCTTGGCTGGCGACTCCACAATCACTAAAGATTTACTCATCTTTTTCTTTACCTAATTTCTGCTAACTTATGTAGAATTGTCCGATATATTGCGGACTATCTGAGGATTGGTCAATCATTTTTTTTTAAAAGGAAGAATAAGTGGATAAACTCAATGCAATTTCTGTCTTTTGTAAAGTGGTGGAAACGCAAAGTTTTACCCAAACCGCTATACAGCAAAATATCTCCGTAGCAATGGCGAGTAAGCTGGTTTCACAACTAGAAGAACAGCTGAAAACCCGCTTATTGCAGCGTACCACCAGAAAGATTGTGCCTACTGAAGCGGGACTGCTTTATTACCAACGTTGCCAGCCTATTCTGGCGGAATTGCAAGATGCCGAAGCCAGTATCAGCAATCTTGCTAGCGCATTGCAAGGCAAGCTACATATTTCCGTGCCACGGGATTTTGGCTTGCGTTTTATTGCGCCTAATTTGGGCTTATTCTTGCACGCCAATCCCGATCTTGAAGTGGATATTGAATTTAACGATCGTTTAGTGGATTTAATCACCGAAGGCTTTGATCTCGCTTTACGTATTGGCAATTTGCAAGACAGTTCGCTCGTAGCGAAAAAAATTGCGAGTTCAACAATGCACATTGTGGGATCGCCTGATTATTTCGCTAAAAAGGGTATTCCACAAACGCCTGAAGAACTCTATCAACACAAAATAATGCTGTATAAATCCAATAATAATCAAGTATTTTGGGAATTTATCAACGGCACAAGAATTGAGCGCTTGCGCGTGCAAGCTGATGTAATGTGCAACAGTGGCTTGGCGCTGGCAGAACTGGCAAAATCGGGACTCGGCATTGTGAATTTACCCCGTTTTCTGATTGAAAATGAATTAGCTTCGGGGGAATTGGTGGAAGTGTTGGCTGACTATCCGCAACATCAGATTGATATGAATATTGTCTATCCCCACCGCCGTCATTTAGCTGCAAAAGTGAAAGCCTTCGTGGATTTTTTAAGCCAGCTTGGATTATGCCAAGAAAATGCTAGCAACAAATAGAAGAAATAATAGGAATAAAAAGTGCGGTGCAATTTTTAAAAATTTTCCCCTTCTATTTGCATAAAAGGGGAAAATGATTTTTAGCGTAATGTTCCGCAGTTAATACAGTATAAATACTGCCCTTTTGGATCATTAAATTGGCTCAGTTGATTGAGCTGTTGTTTTACTTCATTGAACGGTTTTGCCAAACCAAGCGCACTGAATAATTGCTGTTGTGCACCTTTGCCAAAGCTTTTCACTAAGGCATCGAACATAGAATCATTACGTTCAATTAGCCATTCTACGCTAAATTGTTCCGCACTTTGATCACCTTGTTTTGCCTTAGCCAATTCAGTTGCTTTTTCCACCGCGCGATCAAAATTACCTAGCTCGTCCACCAATTTATTTTGCAAGGCTTCCGATCCCAACCATACTTGACCTTGTGCGATTTTATCTACATCAGCCTTAGCTAACTGACGGCCTTTGCTAACAAGCGAAAGGAATTTATCGTAACCGTGTTCAATTTCCAGTTGATAAAGATCACTTTTTACTTTTGAGATGCCACCAAAAGAAGATTGCTGGCTTAATGGTGAAGTGGCCACGCCATCAGCATTCACGCCAATTTCTGCCACGGCTTTCTCAAAGGTCGGAAACATCGCAAAAATACCGATAGATCCTGTAATGGTATCTGCATCAGCTAAAATATAATCTGCCGTGCTAGAAATCCAATATCCCCCTGAAGCGGCCATTGCCCCCATTGACACCACCACTGGTTTACCTGCTTGCTGTAAATGCACAATTTCCTGACGGATAATTTCTGACGCAAAGGCACTGCCACCAGGGCTATTTATGCGTAAAATCACGGCTTTGATTTTTTTGTCTTCATAAGCCTGACGCAACAATGTGGCAATCGTATCGCCACCAACGCCATTTTCATCGGTTTCACAGTCAATAATTGCGCCTTCAACATTGACTACCGCAATGCGATTTTCCCCCTCCCCTTCAATACGATCAGGTAAATCCGACAAATAGCGATCAAACGGCAACAATTTTGCTTTGCCTTCTGCATTTTTACCAAAAAGTGCGGTGAGTTTTTGTGCTAAAGTGAAACGATCAGCAAGTTGCGTAACAAATTTTTGCTGTTGGGCATAAGCCGTCAAATCCCCATTTAACGCTTTCAAATTCGCGAAATATTGCTCCGCCTCAGGTAAGACATTCGCAACAGGGATTTCACGATTGTTTGCGATCAGCGTTTTATAATCCGTCCACATTGTATTTAACCAACGTTGCATATTGGATCTGGCTTCTGCCGACATATCATTACGCAAAAATGGCTCAACGGCAGATTTATACGTCCCTACACGGAAAATATGTGGCGTGATTTTTAGCTTGTCAAGCAAATCTTTGTAATACAGATTTTCCAACGCCAAACCTTGTATTTCCACCGTACCAATCGGGTTGAGATAAATTTCATCGGCATAGCTCGCAATTACATATTGTTTTTGCGTATAGCTATCCGCATAAGCAATCACCGGCTTACCACTTTGTTTAAACTCATTAATTGCCTTGCCCACATATTTAATCGCAGGCAAATCTGCCCCCTCAAAACGATTAAGATCTAACACCAAGCCTTTGATGCGTGGGTCATTCACCGCAGATCGAATACTATATACTAAATCAAAGGTAGAAATTTGACGCGGTACATATTGAGAATCTACTTCTTTCAACAAATCTTGCAAAGAGTGAATTTCTTCACGATTATCCGCTAAATATCCATCTAAATTCAGCAATAACGCCCCTTCATCTGCGCCCAATGGCGCTTGGGTTTCTTTATTTGCATTCGTGAGCAAACTCACCACCGCAAAAAGAAACAGTACAAAAACAAGAAAGACTAAATTCATCACAACATTGCGCACAAAATTTAATCCTCGCCACAGCATAGAGCCGAGTTTCATCAGCGATTTCATAGGTTTCCTTATTTTTTGATTTTATTTGAGAAGGCGTATCATAAACAGATTAACGCCCAAATGCGAATAATTCTTTTCAGAATGACTGTTTTTATCCGCCTTGCTCTATTTTCTCCATCACAATCGCAAAATTCGCAAAAAAATCATCGCACTTAAACAGGTTTTGCTATGGTTGCTCCCACCACAAGGAGAATCCAATGTTAAATTTATTCAAACGCCCGATATAAAAGGGCTTTTCTCTATCGCACGCATCTAATACAAAAAACTATGCTATAATCCACCGCACTTTTCATAACAAAAATGATCACAAAAGGACTGATTATGGACGCTTTAACCCTACTCACTTCACGCCGTTCTAACAAGAAACTCTTTGCGCCCGCGCCAAACGAAGCGCAACTTGAACAGATTTTCCAAGCCGCACTGCACGTTCCTGATCACGGTAGATTGCAACCTTATCGCTTTGTGGTGATTGAAAAAGAAGGGTTAAGTAAACTTGGTAACTTATTAAAAAGTGCCGCGCAAGAGCTTACCCTCGGTGAAGAGCGGTTGAAAAAAGCGGAAAATTTACCTAATCGTGCACCAATGATCATTGCAGTCATCGCAAAAATCCAAAAAGATATTGCCAAAGTCCCCGTTTGGGAACAAATGCTTAGTGCTGGTTGTGCTACTTACGCAATGCAACTTGCAGCCAATGCACAAGGCTTTGACAATATTTGGGTAACGGGTCCTTGGGTTAATGGATCAGCCTTACGCAACGCATTACAATGTAAGGAAGATGATAAAGTGATCGCTTTGCTAATGGTTGGAACAGGTGAAGAAAAAATGAATCGTGAAGCAAAAACATTAGATATATCTGATCTGGTAAGTTACCTATAAGCTTGATTATTTCGATACAGAAAAAGAAAAGGTGAGAAAATCTCACCTTTTTAGTTAACCTTTCAATCTTACTTAGCTAAAGCACTTCGATTAATGATGATTGAGAATTGGTCCCCTCAATTAATTCACCAATTTCAAATAATTCTATTCCCTCTTTTTCTGCCAATCCTGTAACTTGTGTGATAGTTTCAGGCTTAACCGCAATAAGTAATCCTCCTGAGGTTTGCGGATCACATAATATATTTTTTTGTAGCTCGCTCATCACAGAAATTTTATGCCCATAGCTATTAAAGTTTCTTGCTGTTCCACCTGGTACATAGCCTTTTTGAATATAGTGAATCACTCCCTCTAAGGTTTTAACTCGCTCAAAATAAATTTTCGCTTTTAGCTGAGAACCTTCACAAATTTCGCTTAAATGACCAAGCAAGCCAAAGCCTGTTACATCAGTCATTGCAGTGATACCTTCTAATTCAGCAAACTGCAAACCAATTTTGTTCATTTGGCACATTGTTGCGGTGGCAAGACCTTTGTGTTCTGGCTTGAGCTTTCCTTTTTTTTCAGCCGTGGTTAAAACGCCAATACCGAGCGGCTTAGTTAAATAAAGTTTGCAACCAGCTTGTGCTGAGTCGTTCCTTTTCACTTTATCGGTAGAAATTACGCCTGTTACTGCTAAACCAAAAATTGGCTCGGGTGCATCAATCGAATGCCCACCCGCTAAGGCGATCCCAGCTTGTTGGCAGGCAAAGCGCCCACCATCAACAATACGTTGTGCTACGCTTGGTGGGAGTAATTTGATTGGAAATCCTAAAATTGCGATCGCCATAATAGGTTTTCCTCCCATTGCAAAAACATCACTGATGGCATTGGTGGCAGCTATGCGACCAAAATCAAAAGGATCATCTACAATTGGCATAAAAAAATCTGTCGTGCTGATAACCCCAATTCCATTACCAATGTCATAAACAGCCGCATCATCTTTGGTCTCATTGCCTACCATTAAATTTGGAGAGATAAATTTTTCCATTTTCGAATGTAAAATTGTCTCAAGATCTTGGGGAGAAATTTTACAACCACACCCCGCACCATGGCTGTATTGAGTTAGGCGGATAGTTTCTGTGACTGTTTGATCTAGCTCATTTTGAATATCATTAAGATTTGCTTCTTTTTGCATAACTTCCTCGCTTTACCATCAACTGATGAGACTCGCTCTATTATATGATATGCTGATTTTATAACATATAATTATTTTTATCAGAATTTAGATATCGGATAATGAATAACATCGTACTCATAGAGTAACTTACGCTACCGTATGCAATTACAGCAAATTATTATTAATGCATAACTTGACCGAAAGAACTGCAAGCTAAATTGTCTCTTATTTTACTTAGCATAGAGAAGAACCCATAAAGGAAGCTTTTGAAGCTTCCCATATTTACCCGGTAGATTGTGCTGTAACTGGTTTAGTGAACACTCTTAATAAAATATAACCACCAATTGCGGACAATGCAGATCCAATTAAAATTCCAACTCGAGCAAAACTTACCATTTCATTTTCCCCTTCCCCCCCAAAAGCTAAACCTGCAAGGAACATTGACATAGTAAATCCTATGCCACATAACAAAGCAATAGCAAAGATTTGCTTAAAATTAATTCCTTCAGGTAATTTTGCTATTCGTAATAAAACAGAAAGGTAACTGAATAAAAATACGCCCAGTAATTTCCCTACAAACAACCCTAAAATTACGCCAAGAGTAAGAGGAGAATTTAAGGTTTCAACTCCCATGCCAGACAAAGATACACCTGCATTAGAAAAAGCGAATAAAGGTAAAATAAAAAATGAACACCAAGGTGCAAGAATATGCTCCATCTCATGCAATAGCTTCCTTCCATTTTTACCTTTTAAAGGAATGCTAAACCCAATGATAACGCCCGCCAAAGTCGCATGTACACCAGATTTTAATACCGATACCCACAAAATTAAACCGACTATCACATAAGGACCTAAATTTGATACTTTAAAGCGATTAAGCAAAATTAATCCAATAATCGCAACACTTGCTAGAATCAATGCTCGAGTACTTAAATCTTGTGAGAAAAACAATGCAATAACGATAATTGCACCTAAATCATCTATAATTGCGAGAGCAAGTAAAAATACCTTTAATGCAAAAGGTACTCTACTCCCCAATAAACCAAGCACACCTAACGCAAACGCAATATCTGTTGCCATAGGAATAGCCCACCCCTGTTGATAGTGAGGGGTATCTTTATTGATAAACCAATAAATTAGTGCGGGAACTATCATTCCACCGATGGCGGCAATTCCAGGGAAAATAGCCTTTTGATAACTTGAAATTGCCCCAGTAAGCAATTCTCGTTTAACTTCTAGCCCTACTAAAACAAAAAAGACTGCCATAAACCCATCATTTACCCACATCAATAACGGTTTATTAATCTGTACAATTGAACCAAATTGAATCACCACGGGTGCATCGAGAAAACTAAAATAAAACCGACTTAATGGTGTGTTCGCAAGCAAAATGGCAAAGGCTGCAAAAAATAGCAATAACATTCCCCCTGCGGCTTCCATTTTCATAAAATAGCGAATATATCGAACCATTAACCTCTCCTGAAATATAAACATTGGCTAATTAGCCTAAATAAAATCAACATTATTGCATGTTAACAAAAATGATCCTTTATTTTTCTAACATAGAAATAAAAAGTTGGTCAATAAAAATCCAGAAAATTGACGTTATGCGTTGAAAAATTAAAAAGTTTACTCAATTTTTAACCACTCTTTTTCATTAAAGCTGCTGATACAAACGCCTTGCATTGGCATCAGACATACTTGCAATATAATCACATACCACACGTTGTTTATGCATTTCATCCGCATTACGCCATTGTTCAAATACATAAGGGGGTAATAAACGCTCAGGATTATTGGCAAAAACTTGAAACATCTCTCTCAACATTCTTTGTCCTTTGTATTCAATCCGTTGAGTATTAACGTCACAAATCACATATTTCCAAACAAAATTCTTAAATACTTTCAGCACTGCAATAACATCTGAGGATAATTCCGCATTATAACGAAGTAATGGTTCTGAAAAATCTGCACTAATTTTCCACCGCACATTAGTAATAAAATAATTAACCAACGCACCAATGGCATTTTTTCGCTCATAATGATAAGGAGAAAATAAATTACGACTAATTGATTCAATATGTTGTTTGATCCATTCAGAATCACAATCTTGCAATTTTTCAAAGGCTTCTTGCCATTGGTGTTGATGCACCATTCCTAGCACAATAGCATCTTCTAAATCATGAACGCCATAGGCAATATCATCAGCCAACTCCATAATGCTACAATCTAAAGACTTGTAGCAGGTTTTTAAGATTTGTTCTGGACTTTTTCTTTCATTATTTAATCGTTGAAATAAATGACGATCTTTTTCTGTCAATGGACTAAGCAACCAAATAAAGACATCAAGATCATCACGAAACAAACCTTTACCCGGTATCCAATCGGCCATTTTCGGTTTATTCAAGCTGTCTTGGTGTAATTGGGACATTGCCGCATATTGCGGAGAAACGTTATCTAAAAGAGCTGGATATTTAACTACACCTAATAAAGTGCGACGAGTTAAATTCATTCCTGCATCGGGTGTGTAAGGTTCAAGTTTAGTTAACAGGCGAAAGGTTTGAGCATTGCCTTCAAAACCACCGTGATCACGCATCATATAATTTAGCGCCACCTCCCCACCATGTCCAAAAGGTGGGTGTCCAATATCATGTGCAAAGCACAAGCTTTCAATTAGATCATTGGAAGGCAATAAGGGCTTTAGTTGTTTTTGTAAGGTGTTTTTATCCGTCTTTAATTGATCAGCTAAATGTGCAAATGCTTCCGTAAATTTGAGCTGTGCCACCAAACTACTTCCAATCTGTGCTACTTCGAGAGAATGCGTAAGACGTGTACGATAAAAATCATTCTCTCCAACTGCATGAATTTGTGTTTTGGCTTGTAAGCAACGAAAAGCTGCACTATGAAGAATACGTCCTCGATCACGCCGAAAGGGCGGACGAAGATCTTTTTCTCTTGGACTATCTGGAACAATTCGTTCATGCCAAAAGCTATTACCAGCATTGATCATTTTATGTAACCCACAAATAAATTAACTTAAAAATAAGAGGTGCAAAAATAGAGCTTAAAATGCCACAAAGGACAAGTGCAATTGAACTATAATTACCCGCTTTAGGATCTACCTCCATACAGCTAACTGTACCTAAAACATGTGATACCGCACCAATAGAAAGCCCGATTGATTCGGCATATTTAATCTTGAACATTTTTAAAATTAAATAACCAAACATAGATCCTTGTAAACCAGCTATTAGCACAACGGCCGCTGCCACAGAAGGTATACCACCAATATTTTTTGCAATTTCCATAGCTATCGGCGTGGTTACCGATTTGGGTAAAATCGTGGCCACAATTTCAAGATCAGCACCGAGCATTAGTGCCAACACTGCACCTACTATCATAGAAAACAAAGAAGAAAGCGTGGCAATGAATAAAATCGTTTTCCAGTATGCTTTGATTTGGCGAAATTGTTCATATAACGGCAATGCGAGGGCAACCACACTCACCCCCAATAAATGATTTAACGGCGCATTACCCACTATATAGTCGGGATAAGGTACATTAAACATCACTACAATGGTGATCAACATTGCCACGGTAAGGATAAAACTATTAAAAATGATTGATTTCAACCGCTTACTAATCTGCAAGGCAACCATAAACACCGCAAGGGTAAGAAAAGTATAAGCGTAAATCATTTGCTCTCCTTAGCCCGTTTTTTCAAGACTTTTTTGCGTAATCCAGCAAAAGACTGTTGAGAAAAAAGATAATCCGCCAAAATGCCACTTAGTACCAATGTCAAAATCGTCGCGATCACATTAGGAATCAAGAGCACTTTGGCTTGGTTGATCAAAAGGTCGGAATATTGAATAATCCCCACACTTACCGGTACAAACAACACTGCCATATAACGCATTAATAGACTTGCACCTGCGAAAATCCAATGCACTTTAATCACTTGTAACATTAAGCAGGCGAATAATAACAGCAATCCCCAAATGCTACTAGGTATACCAATAGGAATAAAATGCGCGATCTGCTCACCGAGAAAAAGCATCAAAAAAAGAATGGCAAAAGAACGTAATAACTGGAAAATCTTCTGTGTCATACTACTATAAATTTGTTAATTTACTAAAATCGTAATAATTCTACTCTTATTTTATTCGTTTTGTTATGGCTTTTCGCTACAATAAGAGAAATTTCAAGCTTTTTTTAAATCAAATATGATCAGAATGTTACAAAAGCGTTTCTTGTTCCTTATTACAACAATATTTTGGTTTCCTCAAGCTGAAGCGGTGCGTATCATTCCTTGCCGTGTTGTGGCAATTTCTGATGGCGATACCTTTCGCTGCTTGCTTGAAAATAACAAACAAATCAAAGTACGTTTAGACAGTATTGATGCACCTGAAAAGAAACAACCTTTTGGCAATAAATCTCGCCAAACCTTAGCAAACTTAATTCATAAGCAAGCGGTTCAGCTACAAATTGTGGGCTATGATCGCTATCAACGCACGCTTGCGACGGTATATAACCAACAAGGGCAAAATGTCAATCTTGCAATGGTAAAACTAGGAATGGCGTGGGTGTATGAACGTTATGCAAGGGATCAACGCTATTTTAGTGCACAGCAACAGGCACGCGCACAACGTGTCGGTTTATGGCAAGATCCGCAACCGATTTACCCTGAACAATGGCGAAAAATGCAAAGCGAACAACGTAAACAAAAACGCCAACAAAAAGAAAAAGGATCATTCTATGGCTTTTAACCCCGCTGAATTTCGGAAAAATTTCCCTTATTTTCAACAACCTAACGCAGCCGTTTATTTAGATAGCGCAGCCACCAGCTTAAAACCACAAGCCTTGATTGATGCTACCGTTGCCTTTTATCAATCCGCAGGATCGGTACATCGCAGCCAATATGATGAACAACAAACCGCACACTACGAACAAGCACGCACAAGAGTGAAAAAGCTGATCAATGCCGAAAGTGAACAAAGTATTATTTGGACATCAGGCACAACGCACGCCATTAATTTAGTGGCGAACGGTCTGCTGCCACAGCTTAGCCCACAAGATGAAATTATCATCAGTGAAGCAGAACACCACGCCAATTTTGTCAGCTGGCAGCAGCTAAGCCAAAAAACTGGAGCAAAATTGATCATCCTGCCATTGCAGACTAACGGCGTTATTGATGATCGTACATTAAAAAGTGCGGTACAAAAAAACTGCAAAATTGTTGCCTTGACTATGATGTCCAATGTAACGGGCGTGGTGCAGCCTTTGGCGGATTTAATCCCGATTATTCGCCGCCAAAGTGACGCACTCATCTTAGCCGATGCGGCACAAGCGATTAATCATCTTTCCATTGATTTACAACAGCTTGACGTCGATTTTCTCACCTTTTCCGCACACAAAATTTATGGTCCAACAGGGCTTGGCGTTTTAGCAGGAAAATTGACCGCACTTAACCCACTTCAGCCCTTATTATTCGGTGGTAAAATGGTGCAGAAAGTCAGTGCACAGCAAACAGAATTTGCCGAATTACCTTATAAACTTGAAGCTGGCACACCCAATATTGCTGGTGTAATCGGCTTTAATGCAGTGCTAGAATGGCTAGAAAAATGGGATAACAATGCCGCACATCAGTATGTCGCGCAATTAAGCAAAAAAATCACCGCTCGCCTGCAACAATACCCTGCCTGCCATCTTTTTGCTTATGGCGATCACAGCCCAATTATTAGCTTTTTATTTAAGCATATTGATCTTTCTGATCTCGCAACCCTGTTGAGCGAACAAAATATTGCCCTGCGCGCTGGCGAACATTGCGCTCAACCTTATTTGGCAAGGCTCGAACAACGTGGTACATTACGCCTTTCCCTTGCCCCTTACAATAATGAGCAAGATATTGAACACTTTTTTAACGCGTTGGATAACGCCTTAGCCTTGTTAGATTGACGCAATGAGAACAGAAATTAAAAACGCCCAAAATTGGGAAGATCGCTACCGTTTCATCATTCAAAGCGGAAAAAATCTCTCTCGCCCTGATGAACAAGCTCTCGCCCAAATGCAGCCTATTTCAGGTTGTGAAGCCAAGGTTTGGTTCAAATTTGAACCCAAAAACGACCGCACTTTTATGTTTAATGCCTTTAGCGAAGCACGCATTATTAACGGTTTACTTTGGCTAATTCTGCAAGAAATTAATGGCAAAACCGCAGAACAATTACAATCCTTTGATTTGACCAATTATTTTGATGAACTTGGCATTGCTCAACGATTAAGCAGCACCCGCTTAAATGGTTTAAAACAAATTGAGCAAATTGTGCGAAATTTATCAATTTGTACAAACTAAATCTGTCAAAAATAAAAAACTTGCTATAATCGCCACAAGCAATTTATCAGGAAGAAGAATGAAAAAAAAACTTGTCGCATTTTTAATTTCTACCTTATTTTCCACCGCACTTTGGGCGGATTGGGAAATGGTGGGCAATGCTGATTATAACTGGGGACCATTTCAAATTTACACCCTAAGTCTCTATTCAGAAACGGGGAATTATCAAGAAAATCAACGCCCTTTAATGCTCTCCTTCAACTTTGACAAGCCCGTAGAAGGCAAAAGTTTCGCCATTAGTTTAATCAAAGAAATGAAATCCCTTAACGTGGAAGGCGATACAGATAATTGGCTAGATGAACTACAAAAAATCTTTCCCGATTTCTCGCCTAAAGATGTGTTGAGCTATATTGCCTTACCCCAAAAAGGCTATTTTATTTTAAATGACACAGTATTAGACAAAGAATTTGGCGATGATTTTAACCGTGCTTTTATCAGCAGTGTGTTATCACCAAAAGGCAGTTACAGTAAAATCTTGCCACAGCTATTAGGCAAAGAAAAAAGCCCACATAGTGAGAATGAAAGGCTCTTACCAACCCCTGAGGTGGAAAAACTTAATGAGGATGAAATCAACCCTCAACTTCCGCCAACATTTGAGATGAATCCACAAATAAAAGAAAACAGCTAATATCGTCTAATCACAAAAAAGCACGCTCAAGCGTGCTTTAAAAACACCATTTTTTCACCGCGCTGTAGTATTATGATTAGGTTTTGTACGAATTTTTCTTTCTAAATACAAGATCATTTGTAACGCAATATCCAGACCGCTGGTTTTTTCGATCATTTCTAGTCCGGGGCTAGCATTCACTTCTAATACTAATAAGCCTTCACTTGAACGGATCAGATCCACACCTGCAACATCTAACCCTAGAGCTTGGCTCGCTGAAAGGGCAATTTGTTTTTCTTGCTTACTTAATCGCACTGGCACTGCGCTTCCTCCGCGATGAATATTAGCTCTAAACTCACCCGCTTGCCCTTTACGTTCCATTGTGGCAATAACCTCAGTACCAATAACAAAACACCGAATATCACCACCTTGTGCCTCACTAATAAATTTTTGCATTAGTACTGATACACCAGAATGATTGAGTGTCTCGATAATGCTACTAGCGCTACTTCTACTTTCCGCTAAGATCACACCAATGCCTTGCGAGCCACTTAACGTTTTCAAGATGGTCGGCGAGCCAATCAATTCAAGGCTTTCTTTCGCCCGCGTTTCACTGCCAGCCAGTAAAGAAGGCGGAACGCCAATACCGTGCTGAACTAAAATCTGCAAGCTCCGCCACTTATCACGCGCTTTAAGAAAAGGCTCAACGTCATTTAAGCAAGCCACACCTTTTGCCTGAAAATGCTGCAACACGGCACACCCCATTTGTGTACTCGCTGCTCCAAACCGTGGCAACACAGCATCATAATCTGGCAATAAATAAGGCTCAGCTTCGTGATTTGGCTGATAATATAAATCAAAGTGCGGTGGCTTTTCACTGAGTTTTAGCATAAAACGATTTGGATCGAGAATATCCATTTGATGCCCACAACTTTCTGCTGCTTCTTTTAAGCGCTGACAACTATAAAGGCGTGGTTCTCGGCATAACATTAATAATTTCATTTTTTATACTTCAACTAATCATATAAGGCTCTCAAATTGTCGTTTTGATATATTACACCAATTACAGCAATGCTAAAAAACTCCTTTATTCTTTTTGCCATAATCAGTACAATTTGCACAAATTTTTATCTCGCTAGGCATTTTGTCTATTTTGCATTTTTATTTAGCCAATATGCTTGGCCTCAACAAAAGGAAATGATTATGTTCGTTGTTATTTTTGGTCGCTCAGGCTGCCCTTACTGCGTGCGTGCGAAAGAGCTTGCAGAAAAATTAAAAACAACCCTATCTGATTTTGATTATCGCTATGTTGATATTGTCGAAGAAGGAATCAGCAAAGCTGACTTGTCTGCCTCTGTGGGCAAACCCGTTGAAACTGTGCCACAAATTTTCATTGATGAAAAACCAGTAGGCGGTTACACCGACTTCGCTGCGTTAATCAAAGAACAATTCAACGTGGTAAACTAATTGCTAACAACACAAAGTGCGGTGAAATTTCACCGCACTTTTTATATCCGCAAAATTTCCCTTGCACATTTTTAAAAATGAATATAAATTCATTTTAAAAGAATAATTATGGGAAAGAATATTATGCGAAGCACAGAACTAGTACAATGGTTTAGACAATCTAGCCCCTATGTGAATATGCACAGAGGCAAAACCTTTGTGATTATGCTTGATGGCGACACCATTGCCAGCCCAAATTTTATCAATATTATCAATGATATTAGCCTACTCCACAGCCTTGGCATTAAATTAGTCATTGTGTTTGGTGCAAGATTGCAAATCAATCATCTCCTTGAACAGCAAGGTATTACACCCACTTATCATAAAAATATTCGTATCACCGATCCTCATAGCCTTGATGTGGTGAAACAAGCGGTGGGCAAATTAAATTATGATATTATCGCACGCCTTTCTTTGCGCCTACCCCATTCTGCGGTTATTAATGTGGTAAGTAGCAATTTTATTTTGGCACAACCCATAGGCGTAGATGACGGGGTAGATTATCAACTCAGTGGAAAAATTCGCCGTATTGATAGCGAGAAAATTCAGCAACAATTAGATCAGGGATCGATAGTACTACTTGGGCCAATTGCTCCTTCTGTTACGGGAGAAACCTTTAATTTGCCTTTTGAAGAAGTGGCAACGCAGGTGGCGATCAAACTTAAGGCTGAGAAATTGATCGCCTTTTCTAATACGCAAGGGATTTTAAATGATCAGCAAGAAACCATTACCGATTTATTGCCACAAGATGCCGAGCTATATTTACATCGCTTTATTTCACAAGATCAATACCACAGCTCACAAGCCCGTTTCTTGCAGGCTGCTATTGAAGTGTGTCGTGCCGGCGTGAAACGTTCTCACTTATTAAGTTATCAAGAAGATGGCTCATTGCTACAAGAGCTCTTCACTCGAGATGGCGTGGGAACACAGCTCTCAATGGAAAATTCAGAAAGCATTCGTCTTGCAAATGTGGCTGACATTCCAGCCTTGTTGGAACTCATTCATCCATTGGAACAGCAAGGAATTTTGGTCAAACGTTCTCGCGAACAGCTAGAAATGGACATCGCCAACTACACTATTATTGATCGTGATGGCGTGATCATTGCTTGTGCTGCGCTTAACCTTTATCCACAAGAAAAAATGGCAGAAATGGCGTGCGTTGCCGTTCACCCAGATTATCGTAATTCTTCCCGTGGTGATATTTTATTAGAAACTATTGAAAAACGTGCAAAAGAACAGCAGATTAAGCAACTATTCGTACTGACCACGCGCACCGTACATTGGTTTCAAGAGCGTGGATTTTCTTTAGCGCAAGTAGAAGATCTCCCCGTAGAAAAAAGAGAAAAATACAATTACCAGCGTCGTTCTAAGATTTTGATTAAAGATCTAACGGTATAGCAAAATAACAAAGGGGCCACACAGCCCCTTATTTTTTATTTTATCTTTAGCCTATTTATTTTATGCCTAAGCAAAGGTATTTTAGCTCTAAAAACTCATCAATGCCGTAGTGTGAGCCTTCGCGCCCAATGCCAGATTCTTTCACGCCGCCAAATGGGGCAAATTCGTTGGTCACCAAGCCTTCGTTAATGCCTACAATGCCATATTCTAAGGCTTCTGACACGCGCCAAATGCGGTTAATATTTTGCGTGAAGAAATAAGCCGCCAAGCCGAATTCCGTGTCATTTGCCATTGCAATGGCTTGTTCTTCCGTTTCAAATTTAAAAATCGGAGCTAAAGGCGCAAAGGTTTCTTCTTTAGCGACTAACATTGTCTGATTAACATCTTTTAAAACAGTAGGTTGGAAAAATGTCCCACCAAGATCTGATGGTTTACCACCAAGCACCAGTTTAGCACCTTTTTGTAGGGCGTCATCAATGTGACGTTGTACTTTCTCCACAGCACTTTTGCTGATTAAAGGCCCCATTGTGACATCTGGTTGATTGGCTTCACCCAGTTTAATTTGTTGTATTTTTTCACAAAATTTTTGCACAAAGGCTTCATAAATTCCTGCTTGAACATAAATACGATTGGTGCAAATACAGGTCTGCCCTGCGTTACGGAATTTAGAGGCAAACACCCCCTCCACCGCACTGTCTAAATCTGCATCATCAAACACCAAAGCAGGCGCATTGCCTCCTAGTTCTAAGGATAATTTTTTCACCGTACTCGCCGATTGTGCCATTAATAATTTGCCCACTTTGGTTGAGCCAGTAAAGGTCAATTTGCGAATAATTGGGCTTTCTGTCAGCACTCTGCCCACTTCCACCGCTTGTGTAGTAGGAATGACATTCAGCAAGCCTTTTGGCAATCCTGCTTGGGTGGCTAATTCTGCTAAAGCTAAGGCAGATAATGGCGTTTCTGGCGCAGGTTTTAACACCACGGCACAGCCAGCTGCTAAGGCGGGTGCAGCTTTTCGTGTAATCATCGCATTTGGGAAATTCCAAGGCGTAATGGCTGCCACCACACCAACAGGCTGTTTCATTGCCATTAAGCGATGATTGCTTTTATCTGAAGGCAACATATCCCCTTGAATTCGCTTCGCTTCTTCCGCAAACCATTGAATAAAACTTGCCCCATAAAGTACTTCACCACGGCTTTCGGCAATAGGTTTTCCCTGTTCTAAACTAATAATTTGTGCAAGTTCTTCTTGATGCTGTAACACCAGTTCATACCAACGGGTTAAAATATTGGCTCGCTCTTTCGGTAATCCCTTTTTCCATTGTTTTTGCGCTTGTTCCGCCGCTAAAATGGCTTGTTCCGTTTCTGCAACGCTTAAATCTGCCACTTGGCAAATTTCTTGTTGCGTTGCCGGATTCAACACCGCAAAAGTTTTCCCATTTATATTTTCTACATATTCACCATTAATATAACCTTTTGTTTTTATCAATGAAAATTTTTGCATTTTTGCCCTCTCTTTTTATTAAAAAGATCATTCTTAAAAGATACTCGCCTAACTCAAAAGTTGTCTAGTCTTTTTATGTTTTCGCTGACAATAAACCATTTTGCACATTTGCACATATATATTTTGTTAACTAGGTCTCAAAATTGAGATTTATTTTGTAAAAATTTTTTATCTTGCGTAAATTTATTTGCTAATTTCTCAAAGTTTTGATATTTATACCGCTCTTTAAAAAAGAGACTGATTTTGAAATGGGATTAGGCTTTCCTCAAAAAGTCTTAACTTGACGCAAAAGTGCGGTCAAAAATATAGCTGAATTTTGCTATTCCTATGGCGATAATAGGGTCAGTTATACTAAGTTAAAATGGATGAATTACGATTAGGAGAAACGAATGGCTCAATCCTCTTTAAGTTTATTAGCCTTAGCTGGAGTGGAATCTTATCAGCCCAAAAAAGATGAAGAATATATGAATGATGAGCAGATTCTTCATTTCAAAAAAATTCTTGAAGCTTGGAAAAAGCAAATTCAAGAAGAAACCTCTAGAACCGTTGCTCATATGCAAGATGAGGCTTCTAACTTTCCAGATCCAGCGGATCGAGCAACGCAAGAAGAAGAGTTTAGTTTAGAATTACGCACTCGTGATCGTGAGCGTAAATTAATGAAAAAAATTGAACATACACTAAAAAAAATTGATACTGGCGATTTTGGTTATTGCGATTCTTGCGGGATCGAAATTGGTATACGCCGCTTAGAAGCTCGTCCAACTGCCGATCTTTGCATTGATTGCAAAACCTTATCTGAAATTCGTGAAAAACAAATGGTAGGCTAATTGCCTATATAGATAATTTTGTCGAACTAAAAAGTGCGGTAATTTTTAACCGCACTTTTGATTAATATCATTTTCACTTTTACTTAAGGGGTTCGCTATTTTAACCTTAATCAAAAATCTGTTTAAGAAAAAAGCAGATAACACAACGAAAGAAGTCGCTATTAAAGCACGTTCTGGTAAACCGACGCATAAAAAAAATACCTCATCCTATCATAGCGAAACAGGAGCTTCTCCAGCTTTAATGGAAAAGGCTATACCTGCTAAAAATAAATCACAAGACAAATCTTCTCGTCGTTATCCAAAGCACATTATCAAAGCCTCACAGTATGGTATTCACCCTAGAATGATCAATAAAAATGCCCTTACGGTGGTGCAAAAACTACAACGTAATGGTTATGAGGCCTATGTCGTAGGTGGTTGTTTGCGGGATTTGTTGCTCGATAAAAAACCAAAAGATTTTGATGTTGCCACCAATGCCCGTCCTGAACAAATTCAAGCGATTTTTCAACGCCAATGCCGTTTGATCGGGAGACGTTTCCGTTTGGCACACGTTTTATTTGGACGTGATATTATTGAAGTGGCAACTTTTCGCGCTAGCCATTCTGAGCATAATAACGAACGCCAATCCAAACAAAGTGGTGAAGGAATGTTGTTACGTGATAATGTGTACGGCACGCTAGAACAAGATGCAGAACGCCGTGATTTTAGTGTAAATGCCCTTTATTACAATCCGCAAGATAACACTTTGCGTGATTTCTACCACGGTATTGAAGATATCAACGCAGGCAAATTGCGTTTAATTGGTGATCCCGTCATTCGTTATCAAGAAGATCCCGTGCGTATGCTACGCGCCATTCGCTTTATGGCAAAATTAGATATGTTTTTGGAAAAACCAACCGAAGCCCCAATCAAGCAAATGGCACACCTATTGCGCAATATTCCGCCTGCTCGCTTATATGATGAAGTACAAAAATTATTGCAAACAGGTAATGGCGTAAAAACCTATCATTTGCTACGTCAATACGGTTTGTTTGAACAGCTTTTCCCAACGCTAATACCTTATTTCACGGAAAAACACGATAGCTTTGCAGAGCGAATGATTTTGACTGCGCTCACTTCAACAGATGAACGTATTGCTGACAAACTACGCATTAATCCCGCCTTTTTGTTTGCTTGTTTCTTCTGGTATCCATTAAGAGAAAAAGTAGAAGTGCTGAAAAACGAGGGCGGCTTAAATAATCACGATGCCTATGCTTTAGCCAGTAATGATGTGCTCGATCAGTTTGCAATAAGTCTTGCCGCACCGCGCCGCCATACTGGGGTGATTCGTGATATTTGGTTCTTACAATTACAACTACTAAAACGTAATGGCAACGCGCCAATGCGTGTAATGACACACTCCAAATTCCGTGCCGCCTTTGATTTGCTCGCAATGCGCGCACAAGTGGAGGGAGGCGAATCCATTGAGCTCGCAGCTTGGTGGCACGAATACCAATTTAGTAATGAAGAACAGCGTAACGCCTTGATGAAAAGCTATCAAAAACTTCACCCAACGCCAAAGAAAAAACGTTATCGCCCAAGAAAACGTAAAACGCAGAAAGAGTCAACCGTACAATGAAACAAGTTTATATCGCTTTAGGCAGCAATTTAGCCACCCCTGTGCAACAACTAGAAAATGCACTACAAGCGTTACAGCAACTGCCCCATTCGCAACTGCTGGCAGTTAGCCATTTTTATCAAAGTAAGCCACTCGGGCCACAGGATCAGCCTGATTATGTCAATGCGGTCGCTTGCTTAGCTACTGCATTAGCACCATTAGATTTGCTCGATCAATTACAACGTATTGAGCAAGAACAAGGGCGTGTGCGCCTGCGCCGTTGGGGCGAACGCACGTTAGATTTGGATATTCTGCTTTACGGTGATCAAATTATTCAGTCTGAACGCTTAACCGTTCCCCATTATGATATGCAAAATCGGGAATTTGTTATCGTACCATTGTATGATATTGCGCCTAACTTAACCTTGCCCGACGGCAAAAACGTGGTGGATTTAGTACAACAATTTCACCATCACGAAATGAAAATTCTGCAAAAAAGCTCCGCACTTGAATAGTTAGGATATTCCCTATTAACAGGATCGAATAATGGCAAAAAAACTCACGATTAAAGATATTGCTACCTTGGCCGGCGTAGGAAAATCAACGGTTTCCCGCGTGTTAAACCAAGATAGTAAAGTGAGTGCAGAAACCCGAGCGAAAATTCAAGCCATTATTCAAGCAAACAACTTTACCCCTTCACAATCCGCGCGGGCAATGCGTGGGCAAGGTAATCCAATGATTGGCATTATCGTCACGCGTTTAAGTTCCAATGCGGAAAACCAAGCCCTTTCAGCAATGCTGCCCCTACTCTACGCAGCAAATTGCGAGCCGATTATTGTAGAAAGTCAAATGGAAATGCACCGTCTGCAAGAACATCTCAAGTTCTTTCAGCAACGTCGTGTTGATGGCGTAATTTTATTTGCGTTTTCAGGACTGGAAGAACAAGATCTGCAAGGTTGGCAAAAAAATTTAGTGGTCATCGCACGCCACTACCCGAAATTTTCTTGCGTATACTATGACGAACAACGTGCCGTCACCTTGTTGCTAGAAAAACTGCTTCAACAAGGTCATCAAAAAATTGCTTATCTTGGTGTACAAGAAAGTGATATGACCACGGGTTACTTGCGTTACCAAGCCTATCTTAGGTTTTGCCAAACCCATCAGCTTTCGCCTTATGCGGTGCTAGGTGAATTGAGCTATGACAGTGCTTATCAATTAGCAAGTGCGGTAGATTTTTCACAAGTTTCTGCCATAGTCTGTGCTACCGATACACTAGCAATAGGGGTTGTAAAATGGTTACAAGAAAACAATACCACAAACATTGCTGTGGCTGGTATTGGTAACAATCCTCTACTACGCTTTTTATTTCCCGAAATTCTAAGCATAGATCTCGGTTTTACCATCGCAGGAAAACAGGCGATTGCACAGTTATTTAATTTGTTGAACAAAGGAAAAATTGAAGTCAATTGTATTGAGTGTAAATTGGTCAATAATCATTCATTTAATAATGATCATTAACACATTAACAATTGAAGCGTTTTATCATATATCTACTGGGTAATTTTTATCAGCCACCGGTACTGCTTAGAATTCCCCCCCCAATTTCTTTAAATTTCTCCACAAGTGCCACAAGTTTTTGAAATGCCATTTACTTTTTGGTGTGGTATTTGGGCTTTAGTAGGCTAAGTTTTGGCAAAATGTCGTTTAACTCGGTGCCATTTTCGCTGGCGTATTCGTGTTTTAACGAGGTTTTTGGGTAGCATCTACTAGCTTCTTCGTTAAGCACTTCGCTGGCTATCCGTTCTTCCACCTTTTCCTGTTGTACTTCCCTAGTATAGCTGAAAACCTGCCCAATCATAGTTACTTTAATGAAAAGAACCTGTCAAGGACTATTATTTTAATGAATCACTACAACATACTGCTTAAAATCCCAGCCGTCTACTGAACCGCGGACATCATTAGCAATCTGCCAGATTCGGCGTTGGAGTTCGGCGCGTTGTTAGGTTTGGGTCATTATTTAATACCTTAATTTAAAATTTAAGTTGGGCTATGTGCAATGGCTTGTGGCAATGCACAGCCTTTGTAGCTTTTGTTGCCATAGCGAATCTTGGCGGTGAAGGGATACGCTTTGCCTTGTTCGATGCATTTTTGGGTGCGGATGTTTAACACAACCTCTTTGCCTTGCACATTGCCATAAAATTCTACACCACGGGCATAGGCTAAACGCCGTGCCTCAATCTGACTAACCGGTAAATCGCCTTCTAGTGATAAGGTGTTGCCGTTTTCCTCTGCATTGCCAACTACTACAGCACGCCAAGGGGCTGGGCTATTGCCAAAGGCGGTAAAGGATTTGACCGGGCCATCATAGGCTTTGGTGGCGATTTCGGTTTGCGTGGCGGTGGGTGCGGTGGTAGCCGAAATAGTGGGCGATGATGGTGTTGATGGACTGGCTGTTTGGCTAGGTGCGTTGTGATAACAAGCGCTTAGGCATAAAGTGATAGCAGTTAAGATAAGGGGTTTCATCGATTTTCCTCCAAGTGATTATCTGCAAGATGCACCAACTTGTGATGAGATGGTGGGGATTGTAGCAAGTCGGGTTAAGTTTAAAATTGTTATTCATCTATATGAAAATAAAGGCATAATATCGTTATCATTATAATAGCATTTTTAAATACCAACAATGTATACATCGCTAGCAAATGTAACACTATATTAATAACATTGATCATTTCTGAAATTAGACAAGGCAAATAATAAGAAAATATAACGACATTGTTCGACAATTTTCCCCTTTTGTTAAAGGGTAGGATTCTTTCTGTATGGTCTCACTGTATGGTCTCAAAATACTATACAGATTATCCTCCTCTCCCAAACCTCTTTCGCCACACTCGTGGGCTAAGCTGGTGTTTGTGTTTAAAATGCTGGCGAAAGGCGGTGTCAGAGTGAAAGCCAATTTGTTGGGCAATTTGCTCAATGCTTAAGTCGGTGCTTTCTAATAATTCTCGTCCTCGTTGTAGCCGAGTTTCAATCAGCCATTGTGTGAACGCCATTCCTGTCGCTTGACGAAAATGACGCGTAAAGGTGCTACGGCTCATATTTAGACGCGTGGCAAGGGTATCTATATGATAATTTTCTGCCAAATGTTGTTGTATTTCAGCCAGCAATTGATTGATGTTTTCACTGGCTGATACGCGGGCTACTGGGCGTTCAATGAATTGTGCTTGTCCGCCTTCACGGTGGGGTGAAACCACGAGCATTCGAGCAATTTGGTTGGCGATTTTCACGCCATATTGACGGCGAACAATCGCCAAACAGCAATCTAGCCCAGCCGCCGTGCCAGCAGAGGTCATCACATTGCCATCTTCTACATAAATGGCTTGAATATCCAGACGCACTTGAGGGAAACGCTGCCTGAAATCCGCTTCACCAAGCCAATGGGTCGTGGCTTTTTTGCCGTTTAAAATGCCACTATATGCCAACGGATAAGCGCCATAACACAAGCCAACCATCAAGGCACCACGCTGATAGGCTACCTGAAAAGCTTGCTGCATTGCCAAGCTAGGGGCTTCGGCCACATTGTGCCAGCCAAAATGGATAATAATATCCGCCGTTTCCAATAAGCTTAAATCCCCCTCTGCGGGTACATAAATCCCGCCTTCGCCATAACAACTTGTTTTATCTTCGGCAATAATTTTTAGTTCAAATAAGGGTTTTTCAGCGATTTTCATTGAAAATACCATATTCGGAATTGCAAATTGAAAGGGGCTAAAATTTGGGTGCAACACCAAAGCTACGCTTGGAATGGGCATCGGATATTCCTTTTTATGTCAATGCCATAAAAGTGCGGTGGTTTTTTGTCAAATTGAGCCAATTTTTATGATTTTTGACAAATAAGTCAATATTTTTGTTTTGTTGGGCAGGGCATAATATCGTTTCTATTTTGAACACAGAGGAACTATTATGTCTTTTAAAAAAATCATCTTTTCAGCAATCATCAGCACAGCGCTTGCCACACAAGCCTATGCTGCTGATGTCTATCAACATATTCGTAACGCCACTGCCAAAGTGGATTACGCTGGCGAAACTTTTTTAATTGACCCGATGTTGGGAAAAAAAGGGGCGTATGAAGGCTTTGCGCAAACGCTCAATAGCCAGCTTCGCAACCCATTGATTGAACTACCAATGCCTGCTAAAGAAGCTTGGAAAGGCGTGGATGCGGTGGTAGTAACCCACACTCATCTAGACCATTGGGATCCTGCGGCGCAAAAATTATTGCCTAAAAACCTACCCATCATTGTGCAAAATGAAGCTGATGCCAAACTGATTCGCGAACAAGGCTTTAAAGATGTACGCGTCATCGGCGAAAGCACCACCATCGGTAAAGTAACCCTACACAAAGCAGGCGGTGCACACGGTACGCCAGAGATGTATGCCGTAGCACCTTTAGGCAAACTATTGGGTGATGCAATGGGCGTGGTGTTTACAGCCCCACAACATAAAACCCTGTATGTGATGGGCGATACTTTATGGACGGCTGATGTGAATAAAGCGTTAATCAACCACAATCCAGAAGTATTGGTGATGAATACAGGTTCAGCACGCACGAATGCCTTCCCAAATGACGGCATTATTATGGGTAAAGAAGATGTTGCTCACGCCTATCAGGCAGCCCCTAATGCCAAAATCATCACGGTGCATATGGACGCAGTTAATCACGGTGCGGTCAGCCGCCACGATATGCGCGAGTATGTGAAACAGCATCAATTTGGCGACCGCGTCAGCGTGCCAAATGATGGCGAGAAGATAGCGTTTTAATCGTTAGCTTTGATAAAAACCGTCTGAATTTTGGACGGTTTTTTGCTATTAGAAATTGACTTTCAGGCAGTCTGAAAACTACGCCATTGACTATGCATATCGATAACAAAATGACTTAGCACTCACCGCCTTAATTACTTATCACCTCTCCTATTTTTGCGCAGATGGTAAGCTATTAAACACCGACTCCACAAACCGCTCTGGGCTAATTAGCTGATTGGTATAGACGCTGTCCCACTGTGCGATGGGTTTGCTGGCTTGGATTTGAGCGAGGGTTTTGCCTTGTGCTTTTTGTTTTTGCACTGCATCACGCACTGAAACCAGCATATTTAGATACTCTTTTAAGCCAGCTTGATTGGTGGTTTTGCCGTGTCCTGCAATAATTTTTGTCTGTTCATCTGCCAAAGCAATCCCGCGCTGCACACCCTCAATCATTCCATTGATGCCACCACCTGCATTTACATCAATGTAGGGATAACGCTCATTAAACAAAATATCGCCCATATGAATCACATTGGATTTAGGCAGATAGACCAGCACATCTGATTGGCTGTGGGCATTAGGAATATACTCTAGCAATATCGGCTCTTGTGCGTCGTGCAGGGTAAATTTGTCGCTAAAAGTTAAAGTTGGCAACGGTGGTGGGCGTGTTGGTTGAAGTGCCTGTGATGTTGTCGCTGGTGTGGTGGATAAACCGAAAATCGCTGGAAAATAAAGGGATGTAGGTTTTTCAGGCTGCCTGAAAGTTATTTTGCAAAATTCTCAAACAAAAACACCGCTTGAAAATCAAATTCAAACGGTGTTTATAAATTAACTGACTTTTACTTCCACCCAAGCCCTTTTGATGATTTCTTGACTGGCTTGTAATGCTAAAAATGCCAAAATAAACGCCACAATTAAATCAGGATATTTTGATTGAAAAAAATAAACTGCTATGCCAGCCAAAATCACCGCCACATTACCAATCGCATCATTGCGAGAACATACCCATACACTTCGGACATTACTGTCGCCATCACGGAATTTTAATAATATCAACAATGCCGACACATTCACCAATAACGCCAAAAATCCCACAATACTCATTTCGCTATAACTGGGAATTTCCCCATAAAACGCACGATAAATGGTTGTAATTAAAATAAATAAGCCAAAAACGCCCATCGTTAGTCCCTTAACCATAGATGCTTTGGCACGGTAACTTAATGCCATTGGCAAAACAATCAAACTTATCAAATAATTGGCACTATCGCCCAAGAAATCCAAGCTGTCCGACAACAGCGAAGTTGAACCCGATTTAATCCCCATTACAATTTCCACAAAGAACATTGATAAATTTAATATCAAGGCAATCCACAAGGCTTTTTTGTACTTGGGTGATTGATGAATGGGCTGATTTGAACTGCAACAACTTTGGCACGCCATAACAAACTCCGAAAGATGATTGAAATTTGCTATAATATAAACTCCGTAGTTATTACAGAGTCAAGTACAATGTCAAAAATTTTTCAAATTAAACAAGCCAGTGAACAAACAGGCGTGCATTTAGAAACCATTCGTTATTATGAAAAACAAGGCTTAATCAAGCCAACTTTTCAAGCTAATGGCTACCGAGTTTTTGATGAAAATCAGCTAGAACAATTACGCTTTATTAAAACTTGTCGCAATATCGGTTTTTCTTTAAATGACATTCAGGTCTTATTGACATTTCAAACAACTCCCAATCATCAATGTGATGATGTTGATGAATTAACCCAAAAACATTTATCACATATCAACGAACAAATTAAGCAATTACAAGAAGTTAAATCATTTTTGGAACAAATTATTGGTTGTCAAAATAAAGAAATTGAAAATTGTCAAATCATTAAAAGTATTAAAGATAAAGGATAATGTTTTTCAGGCAGCCTGAAAGTTCATTTTTGCAAAATTTCCACACAAAAACACCGCTTGAATTGCTCCAAACGGTGTTTTAAACAAATATTTAAGGGGCTGTACTAGATAACTAGGATAAATTCTGCTTTACTAATTATTTTAAAATAGAAAACTGAACTTTTATCTCGCTGTTATTGAAACGCCACTCGCACTCTTTCAAATACAGCTCAAAATGCTCTTTAGGTATGCCATTAAACTTACGCAAATGCCGTTTCACTTGATTCCAAAAGTTCTCAATTCCGTTAATGTGATTTTGTTTTTCACCAAAATGGGTACGGTGATTAATCCGATAATGGGCAAATTCACTCACATCAAGTACGTCATAACTGCGGTAGCAATCGGTGTAAACAATACTGTCCGGCTTAACCTGTTCACGAATAATTGGCAACAAAGTAGCAGTTTGAGTGTTCGGTACGGAAACTGTATAAACCTTGCCGTTTCGTTTCAAAAGCCCAAATACTGCGATCTTTGCTACTGCCCCACGACCGCGTCTGCCTTTTCTGTGTCCGCCAAAATAGCTTTCATCGACTTCAACCTCACCATCAAACATTTCTAGATGTGAACTATTTTGAAAGATGAGTAAACCTAAACAATGAAAATAATAAGCTGCGGTGTTTTTGTTTACATCAACTCATTCTGCTGCTGTACGGGCAGTTACACCTGCTACGAAAAGTTCAATGAGTTTATTTTGTTTGTACTGACTTAGACGACTTTTTCTCATAAGGGAAATTCTAACCTAAAGTTTAATTCCCTTGTTATCTAGGACAGCCCCTTTTAATTTCATCTTTTATTACTCCTAAATCATTTTTTAATTATTAAGTTTATTACTCTACAAACTTCACGACTTCTTCAAAATCTTTACGGGCTTTTTTACGGATTTCTTTATCACGGTAACCAAAAGTTACCATCACAGATACCGCCCATTCACTCGGGTCAAACAGACCGCTCTTAGCCAAAATCTCATTCACTTTTTGATAATCAAAGCCTTCAATCGGACAAGAGTCCACCCCAATCATCGCAGCGCCCGTCATCATATTGGCTAATGCTATGTAGGTTTGTTTACTCGCCCAATCAAATAGACTGCGTTCGCTGTCCAAAATGGCTATATCTTGCTCTTGGAATTTTTGATATATCGCTAATGCTTTTGCCTTGGCTTCACTCTCCAGTCCACGGCGAGACATTATTTCAGCAAAATAGGGGCTGTCATAACGGGCATTTTTCTTAGCTAAAATCACCACCAAATGACTGGCGGTTTCCATTGTGGGAATGCCCCAGCAGTAAGGTTTGATTTTTTGGCGAATATCGGCATTTTGCAATACCAAAAACTGCCACGGTTCTGACCCCACCGAACTTGGGCTTAACCGCCCCAGCTCCAAAATGTAGCGAAAATCTTCATCACTGATTTTTTTAGTGCCATCATAAGAGCGAGTAGAAGCTCGATAGTGAAAGGCATTTAACACATCGTCTTTATTAAAAAATTGCATATAAGCTCCAGAAATAAAAATTGGTCTATAAATAACTTAGAAACACACCGCCCAATCTATACAAGCGGTATGTTTTTTCCTTATTTTGCAAATGGTTATGCAAACCCACGCTCATATTGTCTTGGCACAAACTGCATTTCACTGCCATCTACCGCATTTTGCTGATATTGTGCGTTTAGCACCCAGTAAGGATCTCGCAATAAACCGCGTCCGACTGCCACCAAATCCGCATCGTCCACGCCTAACACGTGATCTGCCACCGCAGGATTATCCAGCATCCCAACCGCAATCACAGGCTTGCCTGTTGCCTCTTTCACTTTTCTGGCAAACGCCACCTGATAACCTGCATAAAATTCAGGGTGATTACCCTTATGCAACACGCCATCGCCACCGCCACTCACATCTAGCACATCAGCCCCCGCGTCCGCAAAGCGTTTTGCCACTTGCACGCCGTAATCAATATCAAAGCCGTTTTCGCCATATTCTTGGGCAGAAATTCGCACAATCAGTGGCATATTCTCAGGCATCACCGCACGGGCAGCCTGAATCACCTCCACCCCAAAAAGCGCTTTGTCTTGACCGTATTCATCGGTGCGTTGATTGGATTTTGGTGAATAAAATTGATGAATCAAATAGCCGTGCGCGCCGTGAATTTCAATGGTATCAAAACCAGCATCTACCGCTCTTTTCACTGAATTTTGAAAGGCCTGTACCAAGTCTTTAACTTCTTCGGTGCTTAACTCTTTTGGCGTCACCAAATTCTGCCCAGCATAATCCAATTCACCATAATGAATGGCACTTGGCGCAACCGCATTGGGTTCATCTTGAGCCTTACGCCCAGCGTGAGCAATCTGTACACCGATTTTTGCTCCGTGTTTGTGGACGCTATCGGTCAGTTTTTTAAACGCCGCTTGCTGCTCATCATTCCACAACCCCAAGCAGTGCTGCGTAATCCGACCGTTGGGCGCAACATTGGTCATCTCCACAATAATCAAGCCAACACCGCCGACCGCACGGCTGCTGTAATGCAATAAATGCCAATCATTGGGCACGCCGTCCACCGCTGAATATTGACACATTGGCGGCATCACCACGCGGTTTTTTAGTTCAAGATTTTTGATTTTAAAAGGGGTTAATAGTTTTCTAAACTTTGCCATCACACACTCCTTACAGGTAAGTAAAAATAAGTGACGCTTATGATAAAGCGCCCCTACTATTTATTCAAATCGATTATTTTATATACTGTTATAAGAATGAATGATATTAGAATCCTTGATTTTCGCTTCATTGACTGGGATATATAGCGACTGAGTTACCAAACAAGGCTTGTAAAAAAGTCAATAGCACTAAAATAATAAACATCAGGCTACCTCAAAAAATATATTTCCCTTTTTAATCATCAAACCATTTCCCCATCACGGCAACATACCCCCACACACCACTTGAATTCCATCATTGGCAAATGCTACTATTTGCTAAATTAATTGTATTGATGCTTAGTTATAATAATGACTGATATTAGAACCCTTGACTTCAACCTACTCAAAGCCTTTGTTGTGTTGCTTGACGAATGCAATGTCAGTCGAGCAGCAAAGCGCCTATCCATCACCCAACCTGCGATGAGCGGTATCTTAAACCGCCTACGAGAAAGCTTTGACGACCCCTTGTTCGTGCGAGTACAGCACGGTATGCAGCCAACCGACAGAGCCTTACAGCTTGGACAAAGTGCCAAAAAAATCCTTCAAGAAATCAGTGCAATGCTTCAGCCCCCCGTCTTAAAGCCTGAACATCTCACGATGACTTTACGCATTGCCGCGATGGATTATGTTCAGCAAATCATCGCCTTGCCCCTGATTTTGCGGTTAAGACGGCTTGCCCCAAAAGTCAAAATAGCCCTACTGCCCGTACAAGGACAAAACATCAACAGATTGTTTGAAGAAAATAAAATTGACCTTGCCCTCGTCAGCCAGCAACATCTCTGTGCCAATCTCCCCCAAATGATGCTCTATGAAGAGCGTTATGTCTGCGCGATGAGCAAAACCCACCCTGTTGCCAATCAAACCCTGTCTTTAGAGCAATTTTGTCAATTGCCTTTTGCGATGCTGTCTTATAACGGCGGAGAATTTAGTGGCGCCACTGACCTTGCCCTGCAAAAACTCGGACGGCAACGCAAAGTGATGGTATCCGTCAACCACATTTCCCTACTGCCCCAACTACTGCAAGATTCAGACTTAGTGGCGGTGTTGCCCGAACACCTCGCCCAAACCCTGCCCAATGTTCACCTGCAAGCCCCGCCCATTGAGGTGCAAGGCTTCACAATGATGATGGCGTGGCACGAACGCACCGAGCAAGACATCGCGCATCAATGGTTGAGAGAAGTGTTGGTGGAGATGGTGGGATAAGTTTTTTAACAAGGCTAATGATTTTGTCTAAACAGGATATCTATCTGATTTTTCTATGATTAAACAGTTTGGCTTATTTATCTTTGGCTTGGGTATGAAATCAAATAGCCAATCATTATTGGATTCTGGCGAGCAGAGAACGGACTTGCTTAGCCCTTATCATAAGCATCAATTAACTTGAGACCTTTGCAAAATTCCATTTTACACGAATTTTTACTATACTCGTTCAAGTTTGAAATAAGACTAGGCACGCCGACGAAGACTACAGCAACCAAGCCAACCGTAAGCGCCTGCAAGAAAGAAGCTTAAAAGCAAATTGTAAAATAAAGTAATACATAGGAAATTCTGATTAATCTCTCCAAAATATTAAGAGACAATCAGCATTGCCTAGTAAATAATGCTTATCCTGTAACTTTGCCAATAGGATTTATGATGACTGATAAAAATAAGGATAAATATATCCAAGATAAAAATAAGATTAAATACATTCAAGAACTGGTTGAAAGTTATTTAAATTCTATGTGATACGAAGAGAAATAAAAAGAACATCAATTAAATAATTTCGCTAGAATGGCTAGTTTTTAATGTTAGCTTCATTTGCTAATTTAATGTTAGTTGGCCGAAATGTTTAACGTTATACTTCGGATTTATTCAGTCGCATTCCTCAAATAATATTGTCACTATTATAATGACTTTTTAATGATACATTGAGCTTTCAGGATATGCGCAAGTTTTTGAAATAGCATCAGTTTGGAGACCTTGTCGGCGTATCAAATGATGGCGAAAATATTGCACGGTCCCCCAAATAAGGGGCAGATTAAATTAGCCCCTCTATTTCATTTATAATTACCAGATTACTGTTCGCTAACCTTCTCTTTCAGAAAACGAGTTTCTTCCGTTTCTGGCTCAAGATCGAGTTTTGCCATAAGCAGTTGATCGCCGTCTTCTTCTGGATTTTCGGTAACCAATAATTTATCACCGTAGAAAATGGAGTTTGCACCCGCCATAAAGCACATTGCTTGCATTTCTTCCGACATACCCTGACGTCCTGCGGATAAACGCACATAGCTTTTTGGCATTACAATACGCGCAACGGCGATGGTGCGAACAAACTCTGTCCAATCTAATTCTGCGGCTTCTGCTAATGGCGTACCTTCGACTTTAACTAATTGGTTAATTGGCACAGATTCTGGTTGTGGGTCAAGGTTGGCAAGGCTGGCAATAAAGGCTGCACGCTCTTTGCGAGTTTCGTCCATTCCCACAATCCCTCCACAACATACTTTTAAGCCTGCTTTACGCACTTTGCCAAGTGTGTTTATGCGATCATCAAATTGGCGTGTGCCAATGATTTTTTCGTAATGTTCTGGCGCAGTGTCGATATTATGGTTGTAATAATCTAGTCCGGCTTTTTTCAGATCTTCTGCCATTCCATCTTGCAATAAGCCAAATGTGCCACAAGTTTCTAAGCCAAGATCTTTCACTGCTTTAATGATGGTGGTAATTTTTTCAATGTCTTTTGGTTTTGGTCCACGCCACGCCGCCCCCATACAGAAACGGCTTGCACCACGGGATTTCGCCACCTTCGCCTTTTCTACAATTTCATCAACATCAATCAGTTGCTGATTTTGCACGCCGGTTTGATAACGCGCCGATTGCGGACAATAACCACAATCCTCTGGGCAACCACCTGTTTTAATTGACATTAAGGTGGAAAGTTGGATCGCGCGTGGATTGAAATTCTCACGATGAACCTGTGCAGCACGGTACACAAGCTCTAAAAAAGGCGTTTCAAATAAAGCTTCCACTTTACACACTGACCAGTATTCTAGCGTTGGATGCGGTGTTAAAGAGGGAATTTGAATGTTTGTGGTTGTCATAAATTATCCTTGTTGTAAAAAGTGCGGTCTATTTTAGACTTAAATTTTTAATTCGGGTAATGGTTTATCACTAATCCTACCATTTTCAACCATCAAAAGGCGATCAATTTTTCCTGTTAATTCATCAGGTTGATGCGTCACAATAAGCAAGGTCAAATTTTTCTGCTGGCATAACTTATCCAATAAATACAGCATTTCTTGGCGTAAATGGGGATCAAGGGCGGAAAAAGGTTCATCAAGCAATAAAATGGGTTTATCGCGCAACAGACAACGCGCCAAGGCGACACGTTGTTTTTGTCCACCTGAAAGGGCGTTGGGCAAACGTTCTAAAAAATCCCCTAATCCCACCGCACTTGCGACTTCCGCCACTTGTTTTTTTTCTAACTCGCTAAGATTTAGGCTTGGCTTTAGCCCTAAAGCAATGTTCTGCGCTACCGTCAAATGGGTGAACAAATTATTCTCTTGGAACAACATTGAAACAGGGCGTTGATGGGGTGCGCTAAAGGTGTGATTTTGCCCATCAAGCCAAATCTCCCCTTTGTCCGCCAATTCAAATCCTGCAATAAGGTTGAGCAAGGTACTTTTGCCTGCTCCACTCGCCCCCACAATGGCTGCCCGTTGTCCTGTGGGAATATGCAGCTTAAAGTGCATCGCTTGATTGGGGTAATGAAAATAAGTATCCAGTTTAATCATCGTGTTGCCTAAATCATAAAACGAAAGAATGCGGTAAACATACCAAAATGCAAAGATAAAGTGCGGTGCAATTTTTTCAAATTTTATCTTTGCCCTGCTTTTGTGAACGCTCAATCAGCACAAATAACGCGCCACATAACAATAATAAAAGCAAGGCGGTTACGCTCGCTTCTTGCATACGATATGAGCCTAATTGCTGATAGAGCAAATACGGCAGAGAAATAAAATCTTGATTACCAAATAAAGCAATGGCGGTGAAATCCCCCAAAGATAAAGCACAAGCCAAGGCGAAAGCATATCGCATTGGCGCATTGAGGGCTTGCCATTCCACCCATTTCCAGCGTTGCCAACCTTGCACGCCAAGAGATTGGCAAAGGCGATCATATTGCCTATTTTGATACATTGGCACAGAAAGCGTGCGGATCACAAAAGGCATCGCCAAAATGCCATTACAAAATGCCACAATCAGCAATAAATGCCACGGCTGAAAATCTATTTCTCGTAAACGAATAAACAACCCTAGCGCCACCACCAAGGTGGGGATCGCAAGCACGATCATTCCCATATTGCTAATTAAATTGGCACAATAACGGTGATGTTGCCAAGCTAAACGGCGAGCCAAAAAGAGCAATGCCATTGAAAATAAAATCGCAAATAACGCAGAACATAGGGCGATACTTAAAGAATACCCCAAGGCGCGCCATAACTGGGGATTGACAGCCACTTTCTGCCACGCCTGCCAATCTAAGCCAGCCACTACCATATAAAGTAGCGGAGAAAAGAGAAAAATCAGCACACTGCTCACACAAAAAACTTGCCAAATTTGCACCGCACTTGTTTGTTTTTCTCGCCAAAAATGACGCAAATTAAGCTGGCTCGGATCTTTGCTGTTAAACAAACTGCTGAGCGCAAGCAACAGTACGCAAAACCCACATTGTAATAACGCGAGCATTGCGGCTTTCGCTAAATCAAATTCAAACAAAATCGCTTGATAAATTGCCACTTCTAAGGTGGTGTAAGCTGGCCCGCCGCCAAGGGTTAGCACAATGGCAAAACTGGTGAAGCACAGCATAAAAATTAAAGTAAACGCCGGCAAAAACTGTTGGCGTAAATAAGGTAATTCGATCAAACGGATAAACTGCCAACCGCGAATATTCAGTTGTGAACTGAGCTGCCGTTGCTGATTGGGAATGCTTGAGAGCGCCTGCAAAAATAAACGACTTGCCAGAGGAATATTAAAAAATAAATGGGCGATTAAAATACCACTCAAACCGTAAATATTGGGTTTCCAATCAATCTCAAGAGCGGAAAATAAAGTTGCCAGCCAGCCTGAATGTCCGTAAATTCCAAGCAAGCCTAGCACAGCCACCAAGGCAGGCAACACGAAAGTGAGAGAAAATAATTTTAAAATCAGTGGTTTGCCACGGAAATCTTGGTAAAAAAACGCGCGGGCAAAAAACACGCCAACCAGTACAGATAAAAACGCCGATAAAAAAGCTTGCCCAAAACTAAACGCGATAACGTGGCGCACATAGCTATCTTGCCAAAGTGTCGTCCATTGATGATCATTGCCAAGATTTAACACCGCACTTAAGGCAAACAGATAAAATGCACCTAACAGCAAAATCACACTAATTCCCCCAGCCATTGAAGACAGGGGGAATTTTTGCAAGTTACGGCGAATTATTTTGTTAAGCTGGCTTGCCAAGTGTTCGTCCATTGTTTTAATTGTTCTGCATTGACGCCACTACCCAAGGTGGTTTTGCTTTGCTGCGCTTGTTTTAAGGCATCAAAGTGCGGTTCAATTTTTTCATCAATCACGGCAAACATCACATTTTTTTGTGAAATTTGGCTTTGTGCCTGTGGTGAGATCAAAAATTGCATAAAGGCATCTGCACAAGCATTCGGGTGATTTGCCATTCGTGCAGCGGTTTCAATTTGTAACACTTGCCCTTCAGCAAAATCTGTGGCGGCGTAATTGGCATCTTTATCATTTAATAAGTGATAAAGCGGTGACGTGTTATAGCTAAATACTAAATCCGCTTCGCCTTTTAAAAATGCGCCATAGGTTTCCGACCAACCTTTGCCCACGGTAACAGTATGGCTAGCCAGTTTTTTCCACGCAGCGCCCACATCATCACCATAAACTTCATTCATTAAGATCACTAACCCACGTCCTACGCCACTGGTGCGCGGATCTTGGTAAATGACGCGAAGTTGTTGGTTATCCACTAATTCTTTTAGGTTTTTTGGTGGATTTGGTAATTTTTCTTTATGATAAACAAAGGCATAAGCGCCAAAATCATAAGGTAAGAATACCTTGTCTTGCCACTTCACTGGCAAAGACAGTTGTTCCGTTGGCACGTTATTTTCAGCAAATAATTGTGTTTTTCTTGCTTCATCAAGCATTGTTTGATCTAAGCCTAGCACAATATCTGCTTTACTTTTTTTCCCTTCAAGGCGAATGCGGTTAAACATCACGCCAGTACTATCAAAAGGCACATAATTTACCCGACATTGCGGGTGGGTCTGCTCAAACAATGCTTTCACTTTGGGACCTGCGCCCCAATCTGCGCTAAAGCTATCATAAGTGTAAACTTGCACATTTTCAGGGCTTTGTGCCGCCACAAGGTGAGTACTAAAAAGTGCGGTAAGAAAAGTAAGAGAAAAAGATTTTTTGAATTGCATAGTGTTTCCTTCCATAAAAAACGACCAGCAATATTGACGCAAACAGCAAAGAAATTAGTTTCCTACGTCAGTATTAACTGTATCAGGTTCACGGGTATGATCTCAGCTATCAAGCACCCCGACTAATCTGAGCTTTTAGCTCGGCTTTCAGTGTAGTAATTTTCCGTTGCTAATGCAATCTATGTGTTTAAAAATTATCAAAATTTCTTTATAGTTAGCAATAAGTTAATTATTCATAAGGATAGGCTATGGTATTTTCTGTTCCCCACCTTGACGATACCTTGCAAGCACTGGCAGCGAGTTTAATTCAACATTACCCCGAACACTACAATGAAGAAATTTACACGCAACTTGCTATGCAGAAAAATGATCCCACAAGTTCCATTGGCAAGTTGGCGCAAGGCATTGCAATGTCTGATTTTGTGGCAGAAACCTTAAAAAAACAACCGCACTTTTTGCACCAATGCTGGCAGCAGATCCCAACCTTAGAAGATTGGGACTATTATCGTCAAGCCTTGCGTGATTTGCTTGAAAGCGTCAATGATGATGCACAACTGTATCGCCAGCTGCGTCTTTTTCGCCACCGTGAAATGGCGAAACTTAGCCTGTGCCAAAGCCTAAATCTTGCTACAGTAGAAGAGATCTTTATTCGCCTTTCTCAACTGGCAGAAACCATTATTATTGCCACACGGGATTGGCTTTATCAGCGCGCTTGTGCGGAAATGGGAACGCCAATGGACGCGCACGGCAACCCGCAACAACTTTATATTTTAGGAATGGGGAAATTAGGTGGATTTGAGCTAAATTTTTCTTCTGATATTGATCTCATTTTCACCTACCCTGCCAATGGGGAAACCCAAGGAGCAAGGCGTTCGATTGAAAATAGCGTGTTTTTCACTCGTCTTGGACAGCGCCTTATCAACGCCCTTGATCAATATACCCCCGATGGTTTTGTGTATCGCACGGATATGCGTCTGCGCCCTTTTGGTGAAGCGGGTGCATTAGCGCTGAGCTTTACCGCGATGGAACAATATTATCAAGAACAAGGGCGAGATTGGGAACGCTATGCGATGATTAAGGGGCGAATTTTAGGTGCTGATCCGCAAGATCTGAATGTGAAAAACTTGCAAAATTTGCTCCGCCCTTTTGTTTATCGCCGCTATATTGACTTCAGTGTGATTCAAGCGCTACGCGAAATGAAAGGCAAAATTGAGCGAGAAGTGCGCCGCCGTGGTTTAGTGGATAACATCAAACTTGGCGCAGGGGGAATTCGTGAAATTGAATTTATCGTACAAGTTTTCCAACTTATTCGAGGTGGACGTGAAATCTGCTTACAGCAACATTCTCTGCTTAATCTCTTGCCAGAATTAGAAAAATTAGACTTGCTTAGCCAAAATGAAAAACAAGATTTGCAGCAGGCCTATGTATTTTTACGCCGTATAGAAAATGTGTTGCAAGCCATTGATGATAAACAAACACAGCTTTTACCTGAAAAAGATCTAGATCGTCAACGTCTTATCTTTGCCATACAACGTTACACTCAATGGGACGATGAAAGACAACCTGTTGTAATGGAAAATAAAGTAACCAGCTGGGCTGATTTTTATGCCTTATTAGAATCTCAGCAAAACAAAGTGCGGTCAGTTTTTTCGCAATTAATTGGTGAGGAAAATCTCACTTCCATACAAGAAAATAGTCAATGGGATGATCTTTTAGAACCCGATCTCAATGATGAAAACATTCAGCTCATTTTGCAACAAAACGGTATAAAACTAACCGAAAACACACCGCACTTACAACGGCTAACTCAATTCTGTAATGAACTACCTCGCCGTGCTATTGGTACAAGAGGGCGTGGTGTATTGGTAAAATTAATACCTATGCTACTTGCACAAATTTTCCAGCATCAAGCCTGTGAAACCTTACTACCAAGAATGTTAGATATTGTAGATAAAATTCTTACACGCACCACTTATTTGGAATTATTAGTAGAAAATCCGCAAGTGCTAAATCAGCTCATTGAGCTATGTTCTCAATCGCAACTGATAGCACAACAAGTAGCACGCCACCCGATTTTGCTTGATGAATTGTTAGATCGTAACGCGTTACTAAATCCTACACATTTCAGCGAATATGCCAACGAACTAAAGCAATATCTGCTCCGTTTACCGCAAGATGATGAAGAACAATTCATTGATGCACTGCGCCAATTTAAACAAAGTACCTTGTTACGCGTGGCGGCGGCAGATATTCTAGGGGTATTACCTGTAATGAAAGTGAGCGACCACCTTACTTATTTAGCTGAAGCTATTATCGAAGCCGTAGTTAATTTAGCTTGGCAACAGATTTCTACTCGCTTTGGCGTGCCTGAATTTCTTGCACCTAATGAAAAAGGCTTTTTAGTGATTGGTTATGGCAAACTGGGGGGCATTGAGCTGGGCTATAAATCGGATTTGGATTTAGTATTCTTATTTGACGGCAGCCGAACAGGACAAACCCAAGGTGGCAAAAAAGCGATTGATAGCAATCAGTTTTATCTTAAACTGGCCCAAAAAATCATCAGCATTTTTAGTATGAATACCAGCGCTGGTGTACTTTATGATGTGGATATTCGCCTACGCCCTTCTGGCGATGCAGGCTTGCTTGGCTGTTCATTAAGTGCTTTTGAAAATTACCAGCTGAATGAAGCTTGGACGTGGGAAAAACAAGCCTTGGTTCGTAGTCGCGCGGTTTATGGCGATCCAGCCCTGCGCCAACGCTTTGAGCAGATTCGCCACAAGGTGCTGGCTGCACCACGAGATCTTGTGCAACTCAAGGAAGATGTGAAAGCAATGCGCGAGAAAATGTATCAACATCTTGCCAATAGCAATCCTGATGAATTTAACATTAAAACCGATAAAGGCGGAATTACGGATATTGAATTTATCGCGCAATATTTGATGCTAGCTTATGCCCCACAATATCCCAACTTAACCACTTGGTCGGATAACGTGCGGATTTTTGAATCAATGGCAGATATCAAAAATGTGGAAAATCAAAGTATAAAAAACAAAAGTGCAGTGATAATAAGTTGTGACGTTTCTAAACAATTAAAAAATGCCTACACCAGCCTGCGCAACCGTATTCATCAGTTAAATTTACTTGGTATGCCAGCAGTGGTAAGCAAACAAGAATTTCAAGCAGAACGGAAGTTTATTGAAGAAATTTGGCTCGAGTTATTCAACAAATAATTTTGCATAAATTTTATCGAAAATGTGATTATTTACTTTTAATTACAAGGCGATCGCTATATCATTAACACTTATTTTTATAGGTTAATTGTTCAACCAATTTGTTAGGGAGAAAACCAAAGCTAGTGGAAAATCCAGTTCAAACCAAGCCGATTATTGAGCTTCGTTCTTTAACCAAATCTTATGGCGATAAAACGATTATTAATGGTTTAAATCTTACCATTAACAATGGCGAATTTTTGACAATTTTAGGGCCTTCAGGCTGTGGTAAAACCACTGTTTTACGCTTGATTGCAGGATTAGAAGATCCTAACGGCGGTAAGATTATTCTGGATGGTCAGGATATTACTGACGTACCAGCAGAACGCCGTTTTGTGAATACGGTATTCCAAAGTTATGCTCTGTTCCCGCATATGACGATTTTTGAAAACGTGGCTTTCGGTTTGCGTATGCAGAAAGTGCCAAATGCGGAAATTAAACCGCGTGTAATGGAAGCCTTGCGTATGGTTCGTTTGGAAGAAATGGCAGATCGCAAACCAAATCAGCTTTCTGGTGGTCAGCAACAACGTATTGCCATTGCAAGAGCGGTGGTAAATAAGCCAAAAGTGCTGTTATTAGACGAATCGCTTTCTGCATTGGATTATAAATTGCGTAAAGAAATGCAAAATGAACTGAAAGCCTTGCAACGCCAATTAGGCATTACCTTTATTTTCGTTACCCACGATCAAGAAGAAGCCTTAACAATGTCTGATCGTATTATCGTGATGAATAAAGGTAACATTGAGCAAGATGGTACACCACGCGAAATTTACGAAGAGCCGAAGAATTTATTCGTGGCGCGTTTCATTGGCGAAATTAATGTTTTCAACGCCAAAGTGATTGAACGCGTAAGCGAAAAAACCGTAAAAGCTAATGTAGAAGGACGTATTTGTGAAATCTATACGGATTTACTGGTTCAACCTGATCAGCATTTGAAAGTGCTTTTACGCCCTGAAGATATTGTGATTGAAGAATTAGACGAAAACGAACAATCCAAGGCGATTATCGGACACGTTTCTGATCGTAACTATAAAGGTATGACGTTGGAATCGAGCATTATTCTTGATCATAACAATATGAAAGTGTTAGTTAGCGAATTCTTCAATGAAGATGATCCACACATTGATCACTCCGTAGGACAAAAAGTTGCCCTAACTTGGCACGAAGGCTGGGAGGTTGTGTTAGACGATGAAGACAGCTAATTCTGGATTTCAAAAAATCACCATTACTACCATTTTTGCGTGGTTAATTTTCTTTGTACTTGCACCAAACTTATTAGTGCTTGCGGTGAGTTTTTTAACCCGTGATAGCAGTGATTTTTATGCCTTACCATTTACCATTGAGAACTATACACGGCTATTTGAACCGCTTTATGCACAAGTGGTGTGGAATTCTCTTTATATGTCAGGCATTGCGACCATTATTTGTTTAATCATTGGCTACCCTTTTGCCTTTATGATTAGCAAAATTAAAGAAAAATATCGCCCGATTTTGCTCTTTTTAGTGGTATTGCCATTCTGGACGAACTCACTAATTCGTATTTATGGAATGAAAATTTTCCTTGGTGTAAAAGGGATTTTAAACAGTACCTTGCTTACACTTGGCATTATCAATGAGCCAATTCGTATTCTTAATACGGAAGCGGCGGTGATTATTGGTTTAGTCTATCTGTTATTGCCATTTATGATTTTGCCATTATACGCTGCTATCGAAAAATTAGATTACCGTTTATTAGAAGCGGCTAAAGATTTAGGTGCGAACAGTTTCCAACGCTTTGTGAAGGTAATTATTCCACTCACAATGCCGGGCATTATTGCGGGCTGTTTATTAGTGTTATTACCGGCAATGGGAATGTTCTATGTGGCAGACTTGCTCGGCGGAGCGAAAGTATTGCTTGTGGGTAACGTGATTAAGAGCGAATTCTTGATTTCGCGTAACTGGCCATTTGGTTCTGCAATTAGTATCGGTTTGACCATTTTAATGGCATTACTCATCTTTGTTTATTACAAAGCAAGTAAATTAATGAATAAGAAAATGGAGTTGGAATAATGAGTCGTTTACTGCGTAATGTATTTATGTTGGTGGTGTACGCTTATTTGTATATCCCAATTATCATTTTGGTAACCAATTCGTTTAACGCTGATCGCTACGGCTTAAGCTGGAAAGGCTTTAGCTGGAATTGGTATGAGCGTTTATTTAATAATGACACCCTAATCCAAGCCGCGTTTCACTCTGTGACTATTGCCTTTTTTGCGGCAACTCTTGCAACCATTGTAGGTGGATTAACAGCAATTGCGTTATATCGCTATCGTTTCCGCGGTAAACAGGCTGTAAGCGGAATGTTATTTATCGTTATGATGTCGCCTGATATTGTAATGGCAGTGTCTTTTCTCGCATTATTTATGATCGTAGGAATTTCGCTTGGGTTTTGGTCATTATTATTAGCGCATATTACTTTCTGTTTGCCTTATGTAGTAGTAACCGTGTTCTCTCGCCTGAAAGGATTTGACGCTAAAATGCTTGAAGCGGCGAAAGATTTAGGCGCAAGTGAAGTGACCATTTTGCGTAAAATCATTTTGCCACTTGCACTTCCTGCGATTGTTTCAGGCTGGTTATTGAGCTTTACCATTTCCCTTGATGATGTGGTGGTATCTTCTTTTGTAAGTGGCGTAAGCTACGAAATTTTACCACTGAAAATTTTCTCATTGGTAAAAACAGGGGTAACGCCAGAAGTGAATGCCCTTGCCACCATTATGATTATCTTCTCGCTTGCTTTAGTGATATTAAGCCAAGTTGTGGCGAAAAAAGATAAATAGCCCAAAAGGTAAAATAATACTTCACAAATAAGAATAGACAAAATAGAATACGCCTTGACGCTGTCAGGGCGTTTTTTATTCATATTTTGTTTAAACAAAATATACCACTAACCCTCTTAACAGGAGAATGATAGAAATGAAAAAATTTGCAGGTCTTTTCACAGCCGGAATGATCGCAGTTACTTTAACAGCTTGTAATGATAAAGAAACAAAGAATGCGGACACTAAAGCACCAGCTAACGACACCGTATATCTTTACACTTGGACAGAATATGTTCCAGATGGTCTATTAGACGAATTTACCAAAGAAACTGGCATCAAAGTCATTGTTTCAAGCCTTGAGTCTAACGAAACAATGTACGCTAAATTAAAAACACAAGGTGAAGCTGGCGGTTACGATGTTATCGCACCTTCAAACTACTTTGTGTCAAAAATGGCACGTGAAGGCATGTTAATGCCATTAGATCACAGCAAATTACCTGTTATTAAAGAATTAAACCCAGATTGGTTAGACAAACCTTACGATAAAGGTAACAAATATTCTTTACCACAATTATTAGGCGCACCAGGTATTGCTTATAACACCAATGATTACAAAGGTTCTGACTTCACCTCTTGGGGGGATTTATGGAAACCTGAATTCGCAGGTAAAGTACAATTACTTGATGATGCGCGTGAAGTGTTCAACATTGCCCTATTAAAATTAGGTCAAGATCCAAATACTCAAGATCCAGCGATCATCAAACAAGCCTATGAAGAGTTATTGAAATTGCGTCCAAACGTGCTTTCATTCAATTCTGATAATCCAGCCAATTCATTTATTTCTGGTGAAGTCAATATAGGTCAGCTATGGAATGGTTCTGTACGTATTGCGAAAAAAGAAAATGCACCTTTAGATATGGTATTCCCGAAAGAAGGCCCGGTGCTTTGGGTTGATACACTTGCGATTCCCGCAACATCTAAAAATCCAGATGGTGCGCATAAACTCATTAACTATATGTTAGGTGCGAAAACTGCTGCGAAGTTAACGGAAGAAATCGGCTACCCAACATCAAATGTTGAAGCATTAAAATTACTTCCAGATGAGATCACTAAAGATCCTGCTATCTACCCAACTGCTGAAATACTACAAAACAGCCACTGGCAAGATGATGTAGGTGATGCAGTTCAATACTACGAAGAGTATTACCAAAAACTAAAAGCAGCGAAATAATTCACTACCGATGAGAACTGCACAAAAGTGCGGTTCTTTTTTATGCTTTATTTTTTAGTTTACATCTAAGGAGTTAAGCGGAAAGAATGGTAAATAGAGGGATATCCCAGCTTTCTGTCGGCAACGCATCAACTTGTTGGCATTGGTGTGCCAGTCCCACAGGAACAAAATTTTTCTGTTGCCAATTTTGTAATGTACGATCATAAAAACCACCGCCCATTCCCAGACGATTTCCTTGCTTATCAAAGGCTACTAAAGGCGTAAAAATAATATCTAATTTTTCAGTTGGCAGCACATTTCGCACATCTAATTTCGGTTCAAGAATCCCAAATTTATTTTTTACTAAGTTCGTATTTTCTTGATAACGCAAAAATAGCAAATGATGTGGTGAAAATGGGTGCAACAAGGGCAGATAGACTTCACTCTCGTGTTGCCACAATTTCTCAATAAGCTGTTTTGTTGAAATTTCACCATCAAAAGAAAGATATAGACCAATCCGTCTGGCTTTTTTTTGCATAATAAAATGAAGAGCTTGCTGTGTAATGTTCTTTTCTGCTTCAAATTGTTGTTGGGGACTTAAATTCTGCCGCACTTGGCGGATATGCTTGCGAATGGCTTTTCGTTGTTGAGAAATCAAGCAATCATTCATAACTGATAAGAAAAAGAGAAACCCAAGATGCCGTTGCGAGTGGTAGTCCTTGAACCCGAAGGCTCAAGGGAATCAGTTATATTGTTTTTAGGCTTCTTACATCAGGGTAAAAACCAAGGTAAGCTTGCTCACCAACAAAAGGAAACCGATTCATCAGATTGTAGTTATCGGCTCAGGGACATAACCCGCTGACGAACATCTCAGGTAATACTAAAATTAGTTTTATACTACTCTAATTTATCTTGCTTGACCAGTTTATTTTTCTATCAACTGGACAAAATACCATTCTTTCTCCAATTTAACGATCAATCATTCAATTTCTGCGCTAACACAGTTTGTAATGAACTGCCTAACTGCTTAATTTGAGTACTTACTGCATTTTCAATCATCAGCGTTTTTTGTTCTTGTTGTAAAAGCTCATAGCTTAAATTTAATGCCACAATAGAAAGTACTTTATCTAATTGTAAAATACCTGTCCGTTCTTTCATTTCTGAAACTCTTTGATCTAATGCACGAGCAGCTTGACGCAAAGCATCTTGCTGTTCCACTGGGCAATTCAAACGTAAAATTTGCCCTAATACAGATAATTCAATGCTGTTATTTTGAGATGACATAATTCCTCGCTTAATCAATTTGGCTTATAACAAATAAAGAGCGGTGATTTTTCTGGCATTTTAGCCAATCATATTTCTGTGCTATTATGCCATAGCAAATATTTTTCGTCATAAAAATCCGCCTGATTGTGGAGAGCTTAATCTAACAGTGCTAAACTACGCCTATCTTTAGCAAAAGGAAAAAATTATGTCTGATATTCTCTGTTATGACGAATTAGAACAAAAACTCCGTCAAGCCACCATTCCTGTTACCGCAGCGGAATTGCACGGCTTTCTCACTGGCTTAATTTGTGGCGGCGCGAATGAACAAAAATGGCCGATTTTTATGAATGAATTTACCAATAATGGGGAAGCCTACCCCACTGCTTTATTAAAAGAAGTATCGGCACTTTACCACGATGTTCAGCATAGCTTAGAAGATATTGATAGCTTCAATTTTCAACTTTTCTTGCCCGAAAATAGTGATGTTTTTAACGAAATTGATGCCCTTTCAGAATGGACAAGCAACTTTTTGCTCGGTTTAGGCTTAGTGCAAGCAAAAATGGATAAAGAGACGGGTGAAATTGGCGAAGCCTTAGATGATCTGCAAAATATTGCCGTGTTGGCTTATGAAGAAGATGACGATCCTGAAGAGCTGGCGGAATCCTTAGAACAAGTAGCGGAATATGTTCGCACGCTGGTGGCTGTGCTTTATGCCCATTATCGTCCTTATCAAGTCACACAAAAAACCGTATTACATTAAGGAGAACAAAAATGGATCTTGCTTATTTAGCCCAAATCCCCGAGCAAGAATTTGTGCAACGCCGTGAAAAATTGCTAGCACAAATGACAGATAACAGTTTGACAATCATTTTCTCAGCGCAAGAACAAATACGTAATAAAGATAACTATCATCCATTCCGCCAAGATAGCTATTTTTGGTATTTGACCGGTTTTAATGAGCCTGATGCCATATTAGTATTAACCAAAACCGCACAACAATCTCGCACAATATTATTTTTACGCCCTCGCGATCCCCTAATGGAAACGTGGAATGGTCGCCGTCTGGGGGTAGAAAAGGCGGTCGCTAAATTAAACGTAGACGAAGCCTATTCCATTGAAGATTTTTCTACACAATGGCAAAAAATCAGCCAAAATTTTACCGCACTTTACCATAACCCTGAAGCCCAGCCTTGGGGTAATAAATTGTTGGAAAAAAGTGCGGTGCAATTTTCACAAGTTTTTGATTGGGCTGATATAGTAGATGAAATGCGTTTAATCAAATCTGCCAATGAAATTACGCTTTTACAACAAGCGGGACAAATCTCAGCACTTGGGCATTTACGTGCGATGAAACAAACCCGTCCAAACCGCTTAGAATTTGAAATTGAAGGGGAATTACTACACGAATTTAACCGCTTTGGCGCACGTTTTCCGTCCTTTAATTGCATTGTCGCAGGCGGTGAAAACGGCTGTATTCTGCATTACAACGAAAATGATCAGCCTTTGAAAGATGGCGAATTGGTATTGGTGGACGCTGGCTGTGAATTTGCTTACTACGCTGGTGATATTACGCGCACTTATCCCGTTAATGGCAAATTCAGCCAAGCTCAGCGTGAAATTTATGAAATCGTGTTAAATGCACAAAAGCACGCCATAAAATCCTTAGTAGTAGGAAGTAATATTCAGCAAGTGAATCAAGAAGTGATCCGCATTAAAGTGGAAGGCTTGGTACGCTTAGGTATTTTGCAAGGCGAAGTCGATCAGCTGATCGCCGATGAAGCCTACAAAGCCTTTTATATGCACGGTTTAGGCCATTGGCTTGGCATTGATGTCCACGATGTAGGACGTTATAGCCTTGAAAAAGACAGCAAATTACGCGATCGTCCATTAGAAGTGGGTATGGTGCTGACGGTTGAACCGGGCTTGTATATTCCAACCAATGCCGATGTGCCAGAGCAATATAAAGGGATTGGCGTGCGTATTGAAGATGATATTGTGATCACCGAATATGGCAACAAAGTGCTAACCAGTGCCGTACCAAAAGAAATTGATGAAATTGAACAAGTGATGGCAGCACATAACGCTTAATAACAATGAAGTAAAACGGGGCAATAATGGAACAAATTGAGCATTATGATGTGATTATCGTGGGCGGCGCAATGGTGGGCTGTACCCTTGCTTTAGCGTTAAGTGCGCAAACCCAAGGTAAAATGCGCATTGCGTTATTAGAAAAACAAGCGCCACAGCAACATCAGCAAAGCGGTTTTGATGCCCGTTGTATTGCCCTTTCAGCAGGTTCTTGCCAACAACTTGCGCAGCTCAATTTACCCAACCAACAATCATTATGGCAACAAATTTCGCCCCTTGCCTGCCCCATTGAGCATATTCACGTTTCTGATAAAGGTCATAGTGGCTTAATAGAATTTCACGCTGATGAGTTTCAGCTAAAACAACTGGGGGCGGTGGTCGCATTACAACCAGTGGGAGAAATCTTGCTGACCGCAATCAAGCAATACGCCAACATTGATTATTTTTCCCCAGTGGAAATTGAGCAGATCCAATTTGATCAAGTGCGGGTGAAAATTTCGTTAAAAAATCACCGCACTTTATCTTGTCAGCTGATTATCGGTGCAGACGGCACGCAATCTTTGGTGGCGAAATCTGCCAACATTGCTATCAACAAACTTCGCGATTATCAGCAAACCGCCATTATCACCAATATTCAGCCGCAACAGCCACATCAGCAACGTGCCTTTGAGCGTTTCACTACGGAAGGCCCGCTGGCGTTGCTGCCATTGCAAGAGAATTTAATGTCTTTGGTATGGTGCGTAAAATCGCCCGATGAGCTAATAGCATTGCCTGATGAAGCATTTCTCGCTCGTCTACAACAACAATTCGGCTGGCGGCTTGGCAAGTTGCAACAATGCGGCAAGCGTTTTGCTTATCCTTTGGCGTTATATCAAGCCAGCCAGCATATTCATCACCGCACCGCGTTAGTCGGCAATGCCGCACAAACCTTACACCCCATTGCAGGGCAAGGGTTTAATCTTGGTATGCGTGATGTGATTTGCTTGGCTAAATTGTTAAGCCAAGCCTTTATTCAAGGGCAAGATCTCGGTACTTATTCTTTATTAAGCCAATATGAAAATGCACGCCAAGGGGATCAAACAAGGCTCATCAACTTAACCAACGGCTTGGTTTCTCTCTTTTCCAATGAATTATTGCCACTACAAATTGGACGAAATTTAGGACTAATGGCAATGGCACAATCTCATTTACTCAAACAACAATTTATCAAACCAACATTGGGGTGGTTAGCAGAATGAAAAATTTTGATCTGATTATTATCGGCGGTGGAATGGTTGGGCTTGCGATTACCGCCAAATTAAAAAATACCGCAATGCGTATTGCTCTGATCGAACCTAATCCGCCACATTTTTCTTTAGCGAATATTGCTTATCGTGTCAGTGCGTTAAATCTTGCAAGCGAACATTTATTGCAAGAGCTCAATGCGTGGCAAACCATTCAAGCTGAACGTGCCACCGCCTACGATAAAATGCTGGTGTGGGAAAAAGACAGTTTCGCCAAAATTGAATTTGACACCAAAGGCCTAGGCATTCCGCATCTTGGGCATATTGTGGAAAATCAGCTCATTCAGCATAGTCTGTGGCAACAAGTGGCTACACAAGAAAATGTGGACATTTTCAACGCAACAGCGCAACATTTGGGCATTAACGAGAGCACCGCCATCCTCACCTTAACAGACGGGCAAATGTTGGTGGGCAAACTGGTTGTGGGGGCTGATGGGGCTAATTCTTGGTTACGCCAAAAAGCCAACATTCCATTGATTTTCCGCGATTATGGACAATATGCCTTAGTGTGTAACGTGAAAACCGCAGAGCCACATCAACACTGCGCCAGACAGATTTTTGCTCCAGATAGCATTTTGGCATTCTTGCCATTACATCAAGAAAATCTGTGTTCTATCGTGTGGTCGCTTCCACCAGAACAAGCCAAACAGCTTAGCCGCTGTGAACAAGCAGAATTCAACAAACAGCTGAGCATCGCCTTTGATAATCAGCTGGGATTATGTGAAGTCCAAAGCGAACGCCAAGCCATTCCGCTTACTGCGCGCTATGCACGCAACTTCGCCCAACCCCGTATCGCTCTAATTGGCGATGCCGCACACACCATTCACCCACTGGCAGGGCAAGGGGTAAATCTCGGCTTGCAAGATGCCCGACTACTCGCCCAAGAAATTGAAAAATATTTTGCCCTAGGTTTAGACATCGGTGAATACCGCAACCTACGTTATTACGAACGTACTCGCAAAGCCGAAGCAGTGAAAATGCTGATTGCAATGCAAGGGTTAAAAGATATTTTCTCAGGCAATACCGCATTAAAAAAACTCATCCGAGGAATTGGACTAAACTCACTCAACCAATTAGGCTTATTAAAAGAACAACTCATTCGACAAGGTTTAGGTGTATAGCCCTATATATTTGACAAATAGAATATCGATAAACGTACCGTTTTTATTATCAAAAATAGGGCTGTCCTAGATAACTAACTTACAGATAACAACACTTACCACAAACCGCTTAATGACTTTATTCTGACTTAGACAACTTTTTCTCATAGAGATCATTTTACCTAAATAGCGCATTTAATCTTTATTTAACAACAAATCTAAAACTTATATGTTCGTCATAATAACACTTAATGCTAAAAAGCAAAGCTTTCTTGATAGTCAATCTCAAGTTGGACTTCGCATCAAAGGGAAAGCCTCCTTTATATAAAGAGAATAATATTCACTTATCTTCTGAAATATCTTGGTTGCATCAATTAAACAATGGTGAAATAAACTACCATTTATATTTTGATAATAGTGAACAAAGTTTTATTTCTAAAACTGTAAAACGAGATAAAAATTCTTTATCCATAAAGCTAAATGCTGATCTAGATATCACAAAAAATTCTCAATTATATTTGAATTATGGTAATATTCGTTCTAGCCCTTACTCAAACAATGTAATTAATGCAGGATGGAAGTTTGATCTTTAAATCATTTTCAGAATAAAAATCGTCTCCAATTCATTGCTATAAAAAAGAGCGTTTTCCGTTTAGAATACTCATATCAGAATTCGATCTAAACAAAAGTAAAACGCTCATCTTTTATTCAATAAAGCTACTCATTAAACATAAAGTAGCTTTATTGAAGCTCAGCGGAAAACTGGCAATATAACGCCTAAAAACGTTAGAAAGCTTAGATCTTGAAAATAAAAATAAAATTTTAAATAAGCTATTTTTAACCAAAATATAGTAACGTCAAAAAATAGGATAATGATTTACAAAATCTCACTGGCATGGGTTAAAGACATCGAGAGTCCAAGATTTGAAAGAAGCTAATAAAATGTAAGAAAAAATCATAAATTCCTCCTCCTCTTTGCTCAGAATAAGGAAACTTGCTTAAAATTAACACAACTAACGATTTTTTGCAAAAAAATCCCTTGCGTGCAGTTATAATATTCGTTAACATTCGCACGTTAGATTTTCTATTGAAGACCAAAAAATAAGAGAATAAATAATGTATCAAGCCCTGTTAATTATCTATTTAGTAGTATCCATTGTACTTATTGGTTTCATTTTGATCCAACAAGGGAAAGGTGCAAATGCAGGAGCATCATTTGGTGGGGGTGCTTCAGGTACAGTTTTTGGTGCAAGTGGCGCTGGCAATTTTTTAACTAAAACCACTGCTATTTTAGCTACTATTTTCTTTGTCGTGAGTATTGCTATTGCTAATATTAATTCTCACAAAAATAATATTCAAACAGGGAAATTTGATAATCTTTCACAAGTTGCAGAAAAAATTCAACAACAGCAACCAAAAGTAGAACAAAAACAGAATTCAGATATCCCACAATAATTTAAACCAAGTTTTGCTCTGATGGTGGAATTGGTAGACACGCTATCTTGAGGGGGTAGTATCCATAGGATGTGCGAGTTCAAGTCTCGCTCAGAGCACCAAAACACTTAACTAAGCCTTTCGTAACCGCTCGAAAGGCTTTTTTAATGCCTGTAATTTCAAGGATTTATCGCATTTCACCTATCGCAACTAATCGTAGCTAATTGAGTTAAGGCGCGGATTTTAGTAACAAGTTTAGTAACAAGATGCTACACTTTAAAATATTTCCCAAAAAATCTTGTTACTACAACTACGAGGAATGCTTATGCCACGCATCACGAAGCCACTCACCAACACAGAAATAGATAAGGCTAAAATCAAAAATAAAGAGTATAACTTAACCGACGGTAACGGGCTTATTTTAAGAGTTAAGCCCACTGGCGCTAAGGCTTGGCTATTTAATTATTATCATCCAGTTACGAAAAAGAGAACTACTTTTACGATTGGAGTTTACCCAAGCATTACCCTAGCCCAGGCTCGCGCTAAGCGTGAAGAATTTCGTGCGTTACTTGCCCAAGGTATCGATCCGCAAGAGAACGCCAAGGAAGAAGAACAGGCTATCAATGAGCAAATAGAGAACAGTTTTTTGTCTGTAGCTGAAAAGTGGAAAGAGAAAAAAGCATTAGAAATTGAGCCTATCACCTTGAAGAAGAATTGGCGACGCTTGGAAACTTATGTTTTCCCTTTGCTCGGACATTTCCCCGTTGCTGAAGTGCTGCCTAATGTGGTGATCAAATCCCTTGAACCATTAAACCACCAAGGCAAAGGCGACACACTAAAGCGCACTATTCGCTTAATAAACGAGATTTTAAATTATGCCGTAAACTATGGCTTACTGCCTTTTAATCCTTGCGCTAACGTTAATGCAGTGTTTAATTTTGGCAAAAATGAGCATAACCCCACTATTCGCCCTGAAGAATTGCCAGAGCTGCTTTATAAGCTACAAAATTCAAAGATGACGCTATTTACTCGCTGCTTAATCAAATTCCAGCTTTTAACGATGACGCGGCCAATTGAAGCCAGTAGCGCAGAATGGACTGAAATTGATTTGGCTAAATCGTTGTGGGCTATCCCTGCAGAAAAAATGAAAACTAGAAAGCCGCACATCGTGCCACTTTCCACCCAAGCCCAGCAGGTGCTGAATGTAATGCAAGAATTTACGGGCAATGCGCAGTATGTTTTCCAAAGTGCCAGAGTGCCAAACAAGCCAATGAATAGCCAAACTGTGAATAAAGCGCTTGTTGATTTGGGATATAAAGACAAACTGACAGGCCACGGATTGCGCTCAATTGGTAGCACTTATCTGAATGAGTATGAGCCGATGATTTCGCCTGATGTCATTGAGGCTTGTCTCTCTCACGGCATTAAAGATCAAGTTCGACGTGCTTATAATCGTTCTGATTATCTTGAACAGCGTAAACCAGTGATGCAACTTTGGGGCGATTATGTGGAAGCGTGCGAAAAGAAATTTTAATAGAAGAAAATTTTTTTTGTTTTGGGTGTTCACCTCGCCAATTCCCCTGTTTTTCTTTTATATTTCAATAGGTTAAGGGGTGAATACCCATATTCACCCGGTGATCACCCTTTTAGGCAATAAAAAAAGGGCATTTCTGCCCTTAACTCATTATTTTAAAAAGGTTTTTATGAACTCGTCCACGTCTTTAAAGTGAATGTTCGTTCTAACCCCTGCTTTCGTTTTTTGTTTGTTATAATCAAATTCATTGCGCTGTTGCTTGATACCTTGCCTAAGTGAAATGGCAAAATTATTTAGGTTCAGCTCTTTTATTCCACTTGCGCCCGTGAAAGCAAGATAAGCGGGATAAAGATGCGTTCTTTCTCGCCCAAACATTCTTGCATTGCCAATAAAAAGCCCATCGCACTTATCACTTGTCAGTAAGTACCCGCAAAATTCCGTGATATGGTCAGTTTGCGATTTCACTTCTAATGCTTCTGCGCTGGTCTGCTGATTATGCAAAGCCCGCTTTGCGTCCATTGGGTCTTTAAATCGCTGAATAAGCTGATAAACCACGCCGCTAATTTCTTGTTCTATCTTTGCCAGCAAGTGCGGATCGCGTTGCTCATCAGGGACAACCCTGTCAAAGTGATAGATCACTCGACGGCGGTCAATTCCCCCGCAACGTTCAGTAAATCGGGTGGCTTCGTTATTGACTATCATCACCATAGCTTGAATAACGGCGTTAAACTCATCTTTATATTTTGGATCAATGCTCACGGCATCGCCCCCCGTAATACTTTTTAATCCTGCCCCATCACCGCCATAGCGTGATTGTTCAGCACAAATGATCAAGTTCTTATTTGCTAAATTTGCCCGCCCTCTTGGGGTGTCCATATCTTCCAAGCGTCCTTGTGTAGTGCTTTTGTTGCCTACTAGCATTGTCGCAATCTTGGCAAAAACTGATTTACCGCTTCCGCCATCGCCTGTAATTTCAAGAAATAACTGCCAATCGTAGCGGTTGGTTAAAACAGCATAAAGCCCCGCTAGAATGTTAGTTTTCTTCTGTTCGTTGCCGTTAGCAATAAAGTTCAACCAGCTATCAAAATGCGGCGTTAGCTCGGGCTTGCCTGTATAATCGCAATCAAGGTGAGAAATAACAAAATCTTCCCGCTTAATAGGCTCAAAAGTTAAATCATTGCGGTTTAACGTGCCATTTTTAAAGTAAATCAGAGTAGAAGACGGCTTACACATTTTAGGTAATTGCATTTTTAGCGTGTTGATTAGTCTCAATACAGTGACGTCGCTATAGGCAAGTTTTTTTTCTTCAAGAAAGAACACTGCTTTATCTTCTAGCGTTTCATCATCTAACCGTTGCCATATTGTTTCGCTGTAAGCATAAACTTCACAGCTTCCACGTTGGACTGCTAGATCCAGCCCTAGCCATTGTTTGAAAGCTCTGGCTTTCTCGTTAGCGGGTGAACGGTCTTTAATCGTGATTTCTTCACCTTGCGCCACCTGTGCAATAATTTCCGCAGTTTCTGGGGCTTTTCGCATTTCACGGTAAAGATTAATGTCTTTGTTCAAGTTTTGGTTTAGTGTGAGCGTGGCGCAATCATACAAGCCCGCAATTTCCGCTTTCGTTTCCGTGGCTAACTTTAAGCAAAGTGCGGTGATATTTTCCTGAGAAAGTTCGCCGCATTGAATAAATTTTATTGCACGTTGATCAGGGGTCGCAATCCTAATATTACCAAGGTTTGCTAGCTGTTTTTCACCTAAAATAACAGGCTTTTGATCATAGCGGGAAATTTCTCCCCCGCTGGTTTTAAAGGGTGGAATTTGCAATGCGTCCGCAATATTCTGCCATTCTATGCCTGCTCCCTTGTTCCACACTTCCCACGCCCGAGAGCCGGCGAGAATAATCAAATCATCAAAAGGGCAATTATTCCACGGCTGTTTTAAGTGCGGTGCGTTTTTAGTGAATTTTTCCATTATTTCCCCCGCATTTTACTTTTTCTAATTGTGTGAGAACTTTCGTTACCATTTGTTGAAGTTGCCCAGCCAAGAAGCCACAGATCACTGAATTAAGTAAATGTTCTGCAATTTCTTCATTACTGAATAATTTCATTAATTCCTTGTAGTCTTTTGTTGGTGCTTTAGGGGCGAGCTCAAGCAATCTTTGAGAAATGACACTCGCTTCTTTGGCAAATTGTATTGATGAAAGCGGATCAATCTCGGCAATCCCAGCCAACACATCAGCCAATTCATCAAAAGCAACGGCTAAATAAGGAAATTCAGGGTTATTTGTGCCATTGATAAAATTACCGTTTCTAATGCCTATTGCTTGTAATTCGGTTTCATTCAATTTATCAAAATTGACTTCATCGTTATTCATTGCTTCCCCCTTTCTTAACTTTTAATCCTTTTGTTGCACTGTTTTTGATAGATTTCAGCGCATCTACTGCCCCTTTTAAATGCCCGTTATGTAAGTAGTTTTTCGCAAAGTTAAGGTAAAGTTCCGCGTCCTTAATGGCTTTTACTAACTGTTCCCAATTCGGCAATGTTTCAGGTTCAAAAGGTTTAATTTTTGTTCTGCGTGAACGTATTGCTTTGGCCATTCTATACCTCCCCTAAATGCTCTAAACCTTGATCCATTAATACCAATGCACCACGCAAAGCGGTTTGCATATCAATGATATTTACTTCTTTTTCATTTGCATTGGCTGCCATTAAAACGATGGTATAGGCTTCCCATAAGCGGGATTGTGCTTGCAAATAATGTTGGTCTTGTGTGGTTTTAGTTGGTTTAGTCATTGCTCACCCCCAATTTTTCTTTAATAAAATTCAGACGGTGATTTAATGAATTAATATGGTTATAAAGTGCCGTATTAATACCTTTTAACGCTTCTTCTAACTCACAATAGTCAAATTTGTCTAAATCTGAATAGTGAGCTAATGCGTGAATAAGTGTTGCTGGTTGATGAAGATTTTCAATATCACGCTCTAAAAGCCCTAGTTGAAAGGCTAAATCTTTGTTATCCATTCTGCACCTCCGCCATAGCTGAAGTGAGTACGATAGGGGATAAAGCGCGGTCGTTTTTTGCTAAGTTTTTAACGTTAATGCAACCGGCAAAAATAAGAACGAATTGCTTAGCTAATTTTGCTCTTGCTTGCATTTCAGTTTCAGCAAAAATGCGGATTTTATAAATTTTGTTGGTTAAGTCTGTGCGACGAATTGCCGCAAAAATGAAGAGTTTCATTGCGTTTGCTCCACAAGTAAATAGTTTTCGTGAAGTTACCGAGAAAGTTCTGAGGCTTGGGCGGTAACGTGTTACGGGCTCAGAAACTGCGACTTGTGGAACACAGCAAAGGGCGAAACCTTTCCCATAACACGCTACCATAGAAGAAGACGCCATTTCTAGGCGTTCTTTGGGTGTGTTTGTGCTACGCATAAAAAAACACGCATTAATAGGCGTGTTACTATACGCCACAAGTTTATCGTTCGAGTTCTGAGGCTCGGCTACAGATTTTGCTGTAGCGATAAAAATACTAAAAAAATCACCGCACTTTGTAAAGTGTTTTTGTTGTGAATTATTTTCATATTTGATAGAATTATTTTCAATTAAATTCATAGAATATCCTTTGAGTTTAGTTCGGAAAGATACACGGCAGTGAGCTGTATCGGGTTCTTTTCTGTAAAATCGTCGTAATGGGTAAAGCATTCACTTCTTGGGCGATCCTTGAAGTGGGAACTAACGCCGCTAGGGTGAACCTTGTGGCGTTTTTTCTTGCCTGCGTTTTTTAGCTATGTTGCCCTCTTAGATAATTAAGTGCGGTTGCTGTAAGCTGTGCTTTGCGTTGTGAATAGCTAAGCCCAAGTTTTATCATTACGGCATTTTCAGAAAGTAACTCGTCCACCAGCATTAGCTGGTTTTCTGTGAGAAATTGACGAATGTCCGCGTCTTTTAGGTGGTCGTGCATTTCTAGCCATTTCTTTTTGCTCATTCCTAACGCTACGCAATAAACAAGGTTATTCTCTCGGCTGTAGGCGTGAGGGTCGTCTTTGCCTTGTTTCTCAATGCTAAATTTGATTGCGTCATTAAGTCGGCGCTGGTCATTTTTCAGGTTGGCCCGTGAAGTAATCCAACTTTTCATCTGGTTGAATTTTTTAATGTAGGCTTCTTTAAATTGCATTGCTTTCTTGCCAGTAAATCCCATTGCCAGCAAAGTAAAACCGTCTTGGGTCATTAAGTAGATTGGTTGCTTTTTGCCACGCTCATCGATGTAATTTGACGGCTTAAAATTGAGCCGCCAAAATTCAGGTGAACAATTCAATTCTTTAATGGATTTCAGTACGTTTTTATGTTGCTTTCCAAAATATTCCGCCACTTTCAAACTGTCGGTCATTGCCACAGTTTCACTATGAAAGAGTTTAGGGAATACGGCGTTTTCTAATTGGTTCATATTCATTATTGCCCCCTTGCTGATTTCTGTTCTTCAATCCACGCATTCACTTCATCTAAATCCCAGCGGATAAAATTTTGTGAAAAGCGGATCGGCTGCGGGAATTGATTTGCTTTAACTAGTTCATTCAATTTCGTGCGGCCAAAGCAAACAACGGCACAAACTTCTTTGCCTGAAATGAGTTTTTTAGATTGGGTTTGTGATTGGTTCATAAAAAATACCTCTCGTTAGTTTAACTATTTATTCGGTTCGTAACGTTACGAGGGGTATTAGAAGGGATTTTGGAATTACTTTCGAGATTCGGAAGTCATAAGAAAATTTACAAATAAAATAACCTATTTTAAAGTTGCTAATACAAAAAAAGCGTAAAATCTTATTAGTAATTTTACGCTTAAGCTTTTTATATGAACTTTGGGGAAGAATGTGAAAGTAGTTTTAATGCCTTCTTCTTTACTGTTTGTCTGACTGTGTCTATCCTTGATATATCATATTCATCAGGAAATAAAACATCAGCGATTTCTTGATCTCGTATTTTTTTACCTGTTATCATTCCCCACAACATTAGATCTATATAAGGTATAACTTTGTATTCAATTAAACTTTTTATTTCACTTTCAGATATAATTTTTCCATTTTCTCTTCTTTTTTTTCGATATGATGATAATATTTCTTTAAATTGTTTGAAAATAGCCTCGTCTGAAAAATGAGTGTCAATTGAAATAATAAGCCCCAAATGCTTATTAATTTCCTCCATCATTTTAGAATTATCTAGCTCTAATTCTTCATAATCAGATATAGAAACTTCATCCCAAATATCCTCTATGTTTTCTTTTTTTTCTTTTTTTTCTTTAGATTCTTCTACATATTTCCCTACATCATCTAAGACCTTTATGAATTCATCATTTCCCCAAATCTTAGCCAGTTCATATATAAAAAATATGAAAAAATCACCAAGCTCATGTATTGAATCGTCGCTAGATATTAGATCATCTCTAAATACATTATTTTTAATGTCTAGTGGAAACTCAGATATAGTTTCTTGATTAACTGAAAAAAAGTTCTCTTTACCATTCTTTAAATATTCATAAGCATGAAGTCTATATAACCAAACTAAGCGCCATTGGTTACGGTTCATATACTTAAGATTTTCATAATCATCTAAACTAAACCATTCAGGAATGCTTGTTTTTAGTTTCATAAATGCCCCTTTAGCATTTGCCCTTATGAATGGAAACACGCCAGCAAGCTAAGGGGGCTTGTTTTCGGTGATCAGCCTAGGCGTATTTGATTGAATGCAATTTATCGCTAAAAGTTGAATGGCGATTGATTGCGGTGAGTTTATTTATTGAGTAGGTATGATATAATAACTTCGTTATTTTTGGAAAGAAATAACGCCCGTAGATTTGCAATGACAAATATGCAATACGGTATAGGTGTCCCAACCTAAAACGCCCTCAGAATTGAGGGCGTACTCCTATCTAGCGCATAAACTTTTTCATTTCTTCAAAGTATTTATTTTTCGCTGCTTCTAACGCACGTTTTTCACCTAATCGCTTTCCTTGTTCCATAAAGTTTGCCCCTCTCATTTTGCTTGTTCCGCGATCAACAAGAAACCAGTAGAACGGATCTGTTTTATCCCTTGTGTTAGCGTGAATGCTTGCCATTTTTCGCCCTTTTGTTCGTCTGATCCTGATGATAGCCTTTCCGCTTTCTTTATCTCTGGCAATCGTTGTTTTATGTCTTAAGTTATTTTTTAAGGTGTTCTTTCTGCGGAAATCCGTGCTTTTACTTAATACGGGAATAATCGGCTTAACAATATCTTTATAAACCTTTGCCCCTGCATTTAATCCTTTCCGCATTGCTTTGCCGTTCTCATTATTTAAGGCATTTTTTGCTTTACGCATAAACTTTTCAATTTCTTTGCTAAAATTTCCCATTCTATTTACTCCAATAATAAAAGAAATAATACATTGTACTGCTGTACATCAGCAGGTAAATTAATTCATTGTTCATCTATAAATCTATTCCGTTAAAGTGTTCTAATGCCTGTTGATGTTCGTTGGATAATTCAAAAATCACATCGCCATATTCAAGCTGATATGTGCCAAAAGACATCAAGAAGGCAATCGCCGGGTCAATTTTATTGGCTGCCTTTTTCTTGTTTGGTTTAATATTGGCGTTTGCGTCGGTTTCCATTACCACGTTAGACAATGCCCAAGCAAGCACGGGATCGCCGTTGTGTTCTATCACTTGGCGGTTGATTAAGACTTCCGTTGATTTTGCCACAGGGCTAAAGCGTTGATAGGTTTGCGGGAATGGCTCAACTTCTAGCCCTGCCGCTTGTAGCTGGGTTCTTAGGTGTGTGGCATTCCAAACATCAAAGCCAATCATTTTGATATTAAATTGCTCTGCGTCTTTCAAAATATCATCGCGGATTTTGTCATAATCGATACAATCCCCTTCTGTTACTTTTAGCCAACCTTGGCGCACCCATTGGCGATAGATGGCGCGGTTTTTGTTGGCCACATTGTTAAGCTGATATTCAGGCAAATAATGACGCGTTATCAACCGCACTTTCTTTTCTTGTGGGAAGGTGTAGCAAATGCTGGTTAAATCGTTGGTTGAAGAGAGATCCAAGCCCATATAGCAATCTTGGTGAAGTAAATCTTGTTCGCTGTAATCACGCTTGCACTGCGCCCAGCTGCCTTCACTTAGCCACGGCGTTTGTCCTTGGCACCAAACATTAAAGCGTTTAGTGAGCATTTCCACCCATTCGGACGGTATGCCACGGGCTTTTTTGATGGTGTTTTCAAAATCAAGTTGCGGGATAGATTTGTTAATATTGGGGTTCGCTTTGATCCAGTTTTCAGGCTGGTCAATTTCGCTTTCGTCGTCCAATTCAAAAATCAGAATAAACAAACTATCATTCTGTTCATTGCCTGCCAGAATTTGGGCGCAATAGTCATAATGCTGTTTGCACGCTGAAATGGTGTTACTGCCTGCGGTGGTGATGGCAAATAATAGCCCTTCTGGTCTTGCTCCTTGCCCAAGTTCTAACGCGCTGTAAACGCTGTTGTCTGCGTGTAGGTGATATTCATCAACAATCGCAAGGCTTGGGTTAGTTCCTTCAATGGTGCTAGATTTCGCTGCCAGTGGGCGCATTAAGCTATTGTTCTTGGGGTTGATCAGTTTATGCTGTTGAATGCTGATCCGCTTTTTCAATGGTGCAGAAAGCAAGCACATTTGGCGTGCGTCATCAAAAACAATACGCGCCTGATCACGACTTACGGCCGCAGTATAAATGTCTTGTTGCCCTTTTTCCATAATCAGAAACCAATTTGCCAACACAGCGGCTATGGTTGATTTCGCATTTTTCCTTGCCACTTGCACATAGGCGGATCGGTATTTTCGCAAGCCGGTTTCTTTGCGCTTGAAGCCAAGCAAATTAGCAAAAAGAAAGATTTGCCAATCAGATAATTCTATCGGCTGTCCCCTTAAATGCCCTTTAACGTGCGGGCATAAGCGAGAGAAAGCAAGGAATTTTTGCACCGCACTTTCATCAAAGAAATAATCAGGGTTGCTTAAATCCGCAAAATAACGGGCTACAGCTTGTTTTATTTTCTGGCAAGCGATAATTTCCCCGTTCTGCACTTGCTCAGCATAACAACGCCAAGGCATTTACATTCCCATAATATCGTCAATGGCGTCGTTTTCTTCCGTTTCCACTGGATTTTTACGGCGACTAACGGGATCGAAACCAAGCAAGGAAGACATTTTTATGATAATCTTTTCCGCCTCACTTTTTGCTGTTAAAGCTGGATTGCGTGATTCTGTACCTTGGCTATTGGTGATACTAAACCCACGCTTAGCAATATCTTCTATAGCTGAACGATAAAGCGAATAATTAACGCAATAAAGTTCTAAATTGGTGTAATCTTCTTCGGTTATATCGCCACGCTCTGCCAGAACTTTTATTTTTTTATTCCATTGGTCTTTGGCGATTTTATCGAGGTAACTCGGGGCTTTTGGTATGTTTTTCTTGTTCATCTTCTAACCTTTTCTATAACTATATTTTCTAAAAAATTGCTGTGCGTAAAAATTTGAGGGGGCGGGCGGTTCTACGGCTTTCGGCTTTTCTTTTCAAAACTCCCCCTACCTTGTCTATCTCATTGATTTTAAAGCAAAGCTCAAAATTGAGCTGGTTCAGTTGTTTCGATATCGAAACAGTTGGCTTGCAGTTGTGGTCATATGGTAACAACTGAATGAACTGTGGGCATATGGCCACAGTTGAAATAGTTATGGCTACATCACCACAACTTACTTCTTCGCCCCAAATCCGCGCTTATCTATCACCCTTGTCTTGTAGCTATGACAATCACGGCATAAGGCTTGATGATTACTTGCTACCCAAAAGAGCGGATCAGCTTGCCCATTCTCTACGGGCTTAATATGGTCTATCACTGTTGCAGGCGTATGTAATCCCTTTGTTAAACACATCACGCACAAAGGATTATGCTTTAGGTATTGTGCGCGGTATTTGCTCCATTTATGGTCATAGCCTCTTGCGCTACTGCTTGGGCGGTTGTCCTTTGGTTTAGTCTGATGTTCTTCGCATCTGCCAGATTTCACACGATTACGGCAACCAGGGAAAGAACAACGCTTTAAAGGTTGATAAGGCATAACATCACCTTAATAGATACAGGGTTCGCGGTACACTTCCCACAGGGATTTGATTGTCATTGGCACAATCGTTTGATTAATATCCGTGGTTATTTCCCTGTTAGTGTAAAGGTGCGCAATATACATCAAGCAACCTACTTTAATAGTTGGGTAAAAAGGGATTGTTGTTGCGGTTTCTTCTTCCGCAAAAGTTTTCCCTATATGACGTTGTGCCACTTCGATTGATACCACGGCATAGCGTTCTAACAAGTCATCATCAAGATGAAAATCTTCCATAATGTTCAAGTGTGCTTTGATTTCCTCTAGCGAAATAACAAGATCAACGTTCGCCATAAGCTTCCCCTTCTTTACACATTAACTGCAGTTCTCTGTGTTCGTCCTTGCTGTCGATTACTGAATAAATATCCCAATGCTGATCGCCATATTTCACCCGCATTTTTCTTGTTACATTGGGAAAATAACGAATGCGCACGCGGATAATATTTTCACCTAATTGAAATGGCCCACTAAAATATTCGCGCCCTTGCAAGGGTTCAATGCTTGCCCGCACCGTTGCCACATCTTCCCAAAATGTTTTATTGCCACCATAAGGATTGAGCTGCTTTTCTTTCTCGTGATTACGTGCTTGTAAGGTGATCACTTTGTTATATTTTCCGGCTCTAATCATTCTCGCCATTTTTACCACCTTTTTTCACTTCTACGGTCTGTTTCCACGCTTGGCTAAATTCATCACCGCCAACATAAGGCGAAAGCCCTTCACGTCTGCGCACTTCATTAGGGTTCATAATGCCGGCTTTAATTGCCGTGTCGTAACTATTGAAGCGATCGTTTTGACTGGTTCGTAATAAATCACTGGTATCAAATTCAATCAAATAACGTTGCTTGCTTTGGCGGCTAACGTCCACCATCAACGCATCTTTTAACTGTTGTTCAAAGTTAGTCAGCCACGGGCGCAAGGTTTGCGATAAAAAAGCACGGCTTGCTTCGCTAAAATTGGAATAGCTACTATTGGAATAATCTTGCAAAAAGATCGGGCTGATATTGTAAATACGCGCAATATCGGAAATCGTAAACGTACGGCTTGCCAACCATTCCGCATCTTGGTTCGTCATTCCTAACTGCTTATATTCCATTGAACCTTCAAGCACCGGTGTTTTACCTGCATTTTTTGCCCCTTTGTAACGTTCCAAGGCTTTCAATGCTTTCTTGCCTTTGGCTTCGTCTAACCATTCTGCCGTTGTAATTAGCCCGCTGGCCATCAAGCCATTCTTCATCACTGCTGCGCCGTGTTTTTGCTGTGCCATTCCTAAGCCTACGGTTTCACGACAAATCGCAATCGGAGAACGCCCCATAAAGCCATCAAGTGAAGAATGGCGCAAATGCAACACTTCATCTTGCAAATAATTCTTTGTCTTGCCGTCTAAATCGGTGATTTGATAAATATGCTCACCTTTTGGCGTGCGCAAAATATTCACCGCACTAGGCTGATAAGGTGTAAGGCTGACTGGCTCACCCTGCTTATTCCATTCAATCACGGCATACGCATTCCCATTTAGTAAACAATGGCGCATTAGGGTATATTTGAATTGATACGGTGTTTGATTGCGGTTCGGCATTTCATTCAATAAATAATCAACAGGATGATCGAAAACACGCTCACGCCCATCTTGCTTTAATTGATATAAATAACACGGCATTGAAGCCACCGCTTCCGCAATCACGGTAACGGCATTCATTACTGCAGGTAAGGCTTCCGCTGTCTGTGGGCTAACAAATTCGCCTGCTGACGTATTTGATACGCCTAAATAAGAAATTAACTCATCAATTCCCAAAGGCTGGCTACGTTGTTCTGTCTTACGTTTAAATGGCCACATCTTATAACCCCGCTAAATCAACCCAATAAGATAAAAGTGCGGTGCTTTTCTGCTGCATTTTTGCTTTGGCTTGTGTCATTGAGCGCTGAGCAATCTGCACATTACTTTCAGGATAAGCGGGAATGCTAGTTACAGTGATTTCCACCAATTCCGCACTATTGACCGTTCTCAAGCACGGCGTGGCTTCAAAATCCCACGCTTCCGCCTTGGCATAAAAGCCAAAAGACATTCCTGAAATATCGCCACGTTCTACGCTGACGAATAAATCACGCCCTAACGTGGTGTCTGGCGGAGTAAGCTCAAAGCGTAGCCCTATGCTGTCTTCTTCCAGTTTCAATGTGCCGGCACTGGTTCGCCCAAGTAGCTTAGTGTGATCGTGTTCAAATAACGCCCGTACATCTTGGCCACTGGCTAAACTCGCTGCAAAAGCATTCGGTGCAAACTGTTCAACAAAATCCCCCCAGATTAATTCACTTGGGCTATTCCATTGCACCACATAGCCAACCAGCTTTTTATCTTGCGCTTGAATATCAGATGAACGAATTTCAAAATCTTTATTCATATTCTACCTACTGACAAAAAAGGGGCTGAAAGCCCCTCTGATTGGTTATGCTGTTGTTTCAATAAACTTAATGGCGTTACTATCCACCACGCCACCGCCCAAATATTTATCCGTGTGAACTTTATAAAAGCCCGGTTCGGTGATATTGTCAGGACGAGTGCGCACGCCTGTTTCGTGATCGATAATGTAATAACCACGTTTAAAATCACCAAAAGCAAGCACCGCTTGATTTGCGCCACCGGTTGGCATTGTTTCCAAATAATAAACAGGGCGACCTAATAACGTGCTTGGCGCGTCAACCGTTAAACCATCACGCCAAATAAAATCACCGTTTTTGTTTTTCAATTTCTGCAATGTAGCCGCAATGCTTGAACTCATCACCCAAACCGCATTTTTACGGTATTTGCTATGCAAGGTGTAGAATAAATCAATCAGCGTGTCCGCTGTGATTTTGTCCGTGTTGGTAACTTCTAATTTTTGCAATTCGCCAAAAGTGCGAGTTTTGTCATTCGCAGTAGAACGCGTATAAGCTAATAGCCCTTTTGCTTTTTTGTCCCCATCACCAGAAGTCAAATCAACTTCTTCCGTCTCGGTGAAGCTCTCGCTAATTTCTTCAGTCAACCAGCCCAACACATCAATAGAAGAAAAGTCTAAAATTTCTTGGGTGGTTTTCGGGTAAGCATAGATTGGATTTAATGCGATAGTAACTTCATTTAATTTCGGGGTGTTCGTGCCTGTGCGCGCTTGACCTTCTTCACCGTGGTTCACTACCGCACCGCCAGCAGAAACCAATTTCTTATATTCTTTCGCACCAACAGGCAAACGCACCACATTAGCAATCTGACGCATTACACTATCATCTGTTAAGCGTTTCATCACTTGCTTGTCTAATTGTGGAATAACGGAATAACCGCCATCATCATTTGCTGTAGTGGAAAGATTAGAACGCAATTCACCCGTTTTAATATAATGGCGCAACTCATCATTGCTAAACTGAGCTTTATTACGGGTTTCTACTGGCTCACCTTTTTGACTGCGTTCTTCATCTGCTACAGTTTCATAGCGGGCGATTTCATCAGACATCTGTTTAACTAAATCTTTCAGCTTATCAAACTGACCGCTTTCTTCTTCGTTTAATGAACGATTTTCTTTTTCTGCTTTTTCCAACAAAGCGCGCATTTCTGCTGTGTGTTGTGCTTTTTGTTGGCGAAGTTCTAATAGCTTTTTAAACATAGTTTTTATTCCTTAAAATTATTAATTTGTTCAAATTTATATGTAATATCAAAAGCAATAGCTGAAGAAATCCATACATTGCTGGTAGTATCAAAATCATAGTCATAACTACGAGCAAATTTTATTGAAAGATTTTCAAAAGCGTGCTTTAAGATAAGGTTATAAATTTTTTCAGAAAGTGTATCTAGCCCATCTTCACCGGCCTCAAAGGGTAAGTAAGAAACAATGTTTAAACCGGCGTGCCATTCTTGATAGCCTATTACACTTTGATCTGCATTCGCATCATCAATAAATACAGCCACCAATGGCAAATCAGCATCTAAATCAGCAATTCTAGGTACGCCATTAGAATAACGACCAATCCCTTCTAGATTATTTTCCAAAAGGGAAAGCACCTCTTTTCTAATATCATTATGAATATTCATTTTTTGCCTCAAATTTCTTCTTAATTAAGAAGGCTACAATTAGCCCATATCACAAGATAAACAGATATTTAGGAAAGTAAATAGCTTATTTTTTAGGCGATTAGATACGGTAAGTTATGAAAAGTTAATAAAGTTTAAGTGATTGTTTTTTAACCAAAGAAAGGAAAGAAAAACAGGATTTTTAAAGGGTGAACACTGGTGAACACCGGTGAACACTAGTGTTCACCCTAAAAAGAGAATATAAGATATTAATATATAAGTATTTTTTCTTTAAAATTTTAAAAGGTGAACACGGTGAACACAGTTATAAAAAAATATATTTGATTTAATAAAAAGTAAGAATAGAATATCTGAAGCAATCAATGAATTTTGTGTGATTTTTGTTTTTAGTAACAAGGATAGTAACAAGAAATCAAACAAACGTAAAAATATCATTATATATCAATAAATTAAAATTAAGTTCAAGTCTCGCTCAGGCACCAAAACACTTAACTAAGCCTTTCGTAACCGCTCGAAAGGCTTTTTTAATGCCTGTAATTTCAAGGGTTTATCGCATTTCACCTATCGCAACTAATCGTAGCTAATTGAGTTAAGGCGTGGATTTTTGTTACACGTTTAGTAACACACCGCTTAATGTGCTACTCTCTGCCTAAATAGCGTGTTATAAAAACTAAATACATTGTAAAAACTTTAAATAGATAAAACTGTCAAACAAAAGAATTAATGTAAAAATGCTGGTGATACTTGATATAAATCAAGTAATGTATGCGAGCAAGATTCAACGATAAAAAAGGAAGTAAACACAAATGGTAAAACTCAGTGAAAATCAAGTTACACCAGAACATATTTTTAAACAACGTCGTCAGCTAATTATGGGCTTGGGAGCTGGCAGTGCAATGGCCTTTATGCCAAAAATTTCGTTAGCAGAACAAACAGAGGACAACCGCAAAGCATTAACCTTTAATGCGCAAGCAGATAATCAGCTTGTATTGACACCTGAAGATAAAGTGATTGGCTATAATAATTTCTATGAATTTGGCACAGATAAAGGTGCACCCGCACAGTATGCCAAAAATTTCAAAACCGATCCGTGGAAACTGGAGATTGGTGGTGAAGTTGAAAATCAAGTTGTATTAGATTTAGATGATTTACGCAATAAATTTCCTTTAGAAGAACGAATCTACCGTTTTCGCTGTGTTGAGGCTTGGTCGATGGTAATCCCTTGGATTGGTTTTGAATTGAATAAGTTACTAGCGTTAGTGAAACCAACTTCTAAAGGAAAATATGTTGTATTTCATACACTACACGATCCAGAACAGATGCCTGGGCAGAAAAATTATTTCTTTGGTGGCGGTATTGATTACCCCTATGTTGAAGGCTTAACTATTGATGAGGCGATGAATAGTTTAACCTTGATGTCAGTCGGCTTGTATGGCAAAACGCTTGCACCACAAAATGGTGCACCAATTCGTTTGGTTGTGCCTTGGAAATACGGTTTTAAAAACATTAAATCTATTGTTAAAATTACCTTACAAGAGGAGCGTCCATTAACGACTTGGCATAAACTCGCCCCACACGAGTATGGTTTTTATGCGAATGTAAACCCAGAGGTGGATCATCCTCGTTGGTCGCAAGCATCTGAGAGAGTAATTGGCGCTGGTGGTTTGCTAAGCATTAAACGCCAACCAACATTAATGTTTAACGGCTATGCAGAGCAAGTTGCACACTTATATGCTAATTTAGATTTACGTAAGAATTATTAATAAGTCAAAGACAATCCCAATGAAAATTACCGCATTTACTGTATTACGCTATATTATTCACCTCACCGCGGGGCTACCATTAATTTGGTTAGGGTATAACCTTTATACTGATAATTTGAGCTATTTTGGCAGTGATCCTATCAAGGAAATCATTCATTTTTTAGGCTGGGGCGCTATTCTTGCTATTATTGTATTATTTGGTTTTCGCTTAATTGTCCAACTGAGTAATAATAAAATGCTTTTGAGTTTACACCGCCCTTTGGGTTTGTGGGGTCTGTGTTGGGGAACATTGCATATTATTAGCTATCTTGCGTTTGAGCTAGCATTTGATTTTTCGCTATTCTTATCTGAGTTATTACAGCGTTTCTATTTACAACTAGGGCTAGTTTCCCTGTTATCTTGGGGAGTTATTGGAGTTTCTTCTATCCCTTATTTACGCAGAAAATTGTCCGCTCGTTGGTTTAAACTGCATCAGTTTTCACATTTGGTTTTAGCTTTAGCGGTATGGCACTATTTTCTTGCTGTGAAAGGGTATGATCTTTATTCGCTCTTATTTATTGTACTTGCTATTGTTTTTATTATTTGGAAATATTTTAATAAATTATTAATAAGGTTAGTCAAACAATAAAATTGCTAACTATCATTAAAATATTATTGAGTTTTTTAAATAATACTAGAAATATTTCAATCTGTATCAGATTAACTAATATACCTATCTGATACAAATTATATCAAGGTTTTTGTGATTTTATCTAAGCACCTTGATTATAAATCGTTGCCCGCCCCTCTCTAGCAAAACCAACTAAAGTGAGTTGACTTTGTTTAGCTTGTTGCACAGCAAGTGATGTAGCGGCTGAAATCGCGACTAGACATTCAATACCAACGATAACGGTTTTTTGTACCATTTCATAACTGGCACGACTAGAAATTAATACAAAGCCTTGTTTTTTTTGCTGTTTACTGTACCAACCTAATAATTTATCTAAAGCGACGTGACGCCCCACATCCTCTCGAATAGCAAGTAAATTTCCTTGTAGATCAAAAAATGCAGCTGCGTGAGTTGATCCCGTTTTCTGTCCAAGCTCTTGAGAGGTTTGCAATTTAACGAGACAATCATCCAGAATGGACATATTTAAAGAAAAAGTGCGGTGTAAAACAGGTAAATTTTTATGGATTTTCTCTAACTGTTCCGTGCCACAGATACCACATCCAGTTCTACCGATGAGGGTACGACGACTTTCTTTAAGCGCAACAAAACAACGCGTAGCAATCTCTAAGTGTACTTCTATGCCATTACAAGTTTCTTCTATATCAATACCGTAAACGTCTGCAGGCTTTTCAATAATCCCTTCAGTAATTGAAAATCCAAGAGCAAAATCTTCTAAATCTTGTGGAGAACACATCATCACTGTATGACTAATACCGTTATAGACTAAAGCTACAGGCACTTCTACCGCAAGATTATCTTCTCGTTCTTCAAGCAAGAATGTCCTTTCAACTTGTTGATAATTTGTTAATTTTTTGAAAAAAATAATTGGCAATTTTGTGATCCAGCTCAAGCCTTTTCCCCTTCTTAATCAAGATTATTTATAGATTTTGCCTGCAAAAAAGCGTATCCTTAAGATCGTATATATTTTGTTAATTGTAATACAATTTGCAATAAACTATACAGTACTGAATTTTATTGATGTAAAAAAATATTCATTGAGATAAATTCAGTCCCCAAACGAATATCAATAAATTCTACTACTACACAATAACACAACAATTTTGTTGGTTAAGGAGTATCTGTATGCAGGTCACAAGAAGAAAGTTCTTTAAGATCTGTGCAGGAGGTATGGCAGGGACGTCTGCGGCGATGCTGGGCTTTGCTCCAGCAACGGCTTTAGCAGCTCCTCGCGAATACAAGTTATTACGCGGTAAAGAAACCCGTAATACCTGCACCTATTGTGCCGTAGGCTGTGGTATGTTGTTATACAGCTTAGGTGATGGCGCAAAAAATAGCGTGGGTAAACTTTATCACATTGAAGGAGACCCCGATCATCCAGTAAGCCGTGGAGCGCTTTGTCCGAAAGGGGCAGGTGCATTGGATTATGTAAACAGCCCACGCCGTGTGAAATACCCTGAAGTACGTGAAGCCGGTTCAAGCGAGTGGAAACGTATTTCTTGGGAAGAAGCCATTGAGCGTATCGCTAAGCATATGAAAGCAGACCGTGATGCCAACTTTGTGTTAAATAATGAAAACGGCACGCCTGTTAATCGTTGGATGACCGCTGGTTTCTTAGCAGGTTCCGCCTGTAGTAATGAAACAGGTATCTTAACGCAAAAATTTGTACGCTCACTCGGTATGATTTATACCGACAACCAAGCGAGTATCTGACACGGACCAACGGTAGCAAGTCTTGCTCCATCATTTGGTCGCGGTGCGATGACCAACCACTGGGTTGATATTAAAAATTCTGATTTAGTTATTGTAATGGGCGGTAACGCAGCGGAAGCTCACCCTGTTGGGTTCCGTTGGGCGATTGAAGCAAAAAAACAAAATGGTGCGAAGTTAATGGTGGTTGATCCACGCTTTAACCGTACAGCTTCAGTTGCAGATATTTATATGCCATTGCGTTCTGGGACAGATATTGCATTTTTATCTGGCGTTATTCGTTATTTATTAGAAAAAGATCAAATCCAACACGAATACGTTAGACATTATACGAATGCGGCATTCCTCGTTGATGAGAACTTCAAGTTTGAAGACGGTTTGTTCTCAGGTTATGATCCTGAAACACGCAAATATGATCGTTCAACTTGGCGTTATCAATTTGATGCGGAAGGTCAGCCTATTCGTGATCTGACCTTACAACACCCTCGTTGCGTGATTAATCTGTTAAAAGATCACGTTTCTCGTTATACCCCTGAAATGGTAGAACGTATCACTGGTACACCACAAAAAAGCTTCTTAAAATTCTGTGAAGAAATTGCCAAAACCTCTGCACCTGACAAAGCTGCAACCTTTATGTACGCATTAGGTTGGACTCAACATACTGTGGGTTCACAAAATATTCGTACAATGGCGATGATCCAGTTATTACTCGGTAATATCGGGGTTTCTGGCGGTGGTGTAAATGCGTTGCGTGGACACTCAAATGTACAAGGGATTACGGATTTAGGTTTATTCCCACATATGTTACCGGGTTATATCCCATTGCCAACAGAAGCGGATACCAGTTTAGAAAACTTCCTAAACCGTATTACACCAAAAACAATGATGAAAGATCAGGTAAACTACTGGCAAAATACGCCGAAATTTATGGTAAGTATGCTGAAAACCTTCTTTGGTGAAAAAGCGACAGCAGAAAATGAGTTCGGCTACCATTATTTACCAAAATTGCCGAAAGGTGGTATGGATCAAATGCGCTACATTGATGAAATGTATCAAGGTCGCGTAAATGGTTATTTCTGCCAAGGAATGAATCCTGTTGCCTCTTATCCAAACTCAGGCAAAATCATCAAGGCCCTAAGTAATTTGAAATACTTGGTAATTATGGATCCGTTAATTACAGATACCTCTGAATTTTGGAAAAATTACGGTGAATTTAATGATGTGAAAACAGAAGAAATTCAAACCGAAGTATTCCGCTTACCAACCACTTGTTTTGTAGAAGAACACGGCTCAATCGCCAACTCTGGCCGTTGGTTACAATGGCACTGGAAAGCTGTTGATGCCCCATTTGAAGCGAAAAGTGATGGCGAAATTCTTTCTGAATTAAGAGCAGCACTAATCGAGCTTTACCATAAAGAAGGTGGTGTATCACTCGATAGCCTTGAAGCGATGAGTTGGAACTATGACAATCCGCGCGAGCCAAAAGCAGAAGAAGTGGCGAAAGAAATGAACGGCTATGCCTTACAAGATCTCCTTGATGCCAACGGCAACGTGATCTTGAAAAAAGGTGAGCTACTTTCAAGTTTCGCACAAATGCGTGCTGATGGTAGCACTTCTGGTGCATGCTGGATTTATACCGGTCAATGGACACAAAAAGGTAACCAAATGGCGAATCGTGATAACGCTGATCCATCTAACTTAGGTAACACCCTAGGCTGGGGCTTTGCGTGGCCAATGAACCGCCGTATTATCTATAATCGTGCAAGTGCGGATTTATCTGGTAAACCTTGGAATCCAAAACGCCAGTTGATTAAATGGAATGGCAAAAACTGGAACTATGTGGACGTGGCAGACTTCGGTACAGCACCACCAAATAGTCCTACCCTACCATTTATTATGCAACCTGAAGGGGTAAGTGGTTTATTCGTGCGTGAACGTATGGCTGATGGCCCATTCCCAGAGCATTATGAGCCAATTGAAACGCCAATTGGTACGAACCCATTACACCCAAATGTGGTATCAAGTCCTGTTGCACGTATTTTAGAAAGTGATAAAGCAGATATTGGTACTTCTACGGAGTTCCCTTATGTCGGTACAACTTATCGTCTAACAGAACATTTCCACTTCTGGACGAAAAACGTGTTGCTCAATGTAATTGCTCAGCCAGAACAATTTGTTGAAATTGGTGAAGCACTTGCAAAAGAGAAAGGTATCAATAATGGCGACTATGTCAAAGTTACCTCAAAACGTGGCTATATTAAAGCTGTTGCCGTGGTAACAAAACGTATTCGTCCACTCACTGCCGATGGCAAAGCCGTACATACCGTAGGTATCCCAATTCACTGGGGCTTTAGTGGTATCGGTAAACAAGGTTTCTTTGCCAATAATCTAACCATTCGCGCAGGCGATGCGAATACACAAACACCAGAATCAAAATGTATGTTGGTAAATATTGAGAAAGTGGGGGCATAATATGGGAAATATTCAATCACAAGATATTATTAAAGCCTCTGCAACATCGGGATTAACACCACCACCTCACGCACGGGATCACCAGCTTGAGGTGGCGAAACTGATTGATGTAACCACTTGTATCGGCTGTAAAGCCTGCCAAGTGGCTTGTTCAGAATGGAATGACATTCGTGCTGAACCAGAAAAATGTATTGGCTCATACGATAACCCGATCGATCTCAATGCCAAGGCCTGGACGGTGATGAAATTCAACGAAGTTGAAGAAAATGATCGTTTAGAGTGGCTAATTCGTAAAGATGGCTGTATGCACTGCAGTGAACCGGGCTGTTTAAAATCTTGTCCTTCACCAGGGGCGATTATTCAGTATGCAAACGGGATCGTAGATTTCCAATCTGATAAATGTATCGGTTGTGGTTACTGTATCGCAGGTTGTCCATTCAATATTCCAAGAATGAACCCTGAAGATAACCGTGTGTACAAATGTACGCTTTGTGTAGATCGTGTGACTGTAGGTCAAGAACCAGCCTGTGTGAAAACCTGCCCAACAGGTGCTATTCATTTCGGTACAAAAGAAGAAATGAAAAACTATGCAGAAACCCGTATTGCGGATCTCAAATCTCGTGGTTACGAAAATGCAGGACTGTACGATCCGGAAGGCGTGGGTGGCACACACGTGATGTACGTGTTACATCACGCAGATAAACCGGAGCTTTACTCTGGCTTACCAAAAGATCCACAAATTGACGTTACCGTGAAATTATGGAAAGACGTATTGAAACCAGTTGCAGCAGTGGCAATGGGAGGCTTAGTACTTTCTGAAATTGCGCACTATCTTGCAGTTGGTCCACATACGGAAGATATAGAAGAACATGAAGAAGTCGTGCCAGAAGATGAACAAGCACATAAAGGAGGCGAAAATGAGTAAAGTTAAGATCAGCAACGATCAACGAGTTATTCGCCATAAATTACCTGCGCGCTTAAGTCACTGGTTACTTGTAATCTGTTTCTTCACCACAGGCTTATCAGGGCTTGCATTTTTCTTTCCTGATTTTGCTTGGCTAACAGAAATTTTAGGTAATCCAAGAATTGCCCGTTTTATCCACCCATTCACAGGGATAGTAATGTTTATTGCCTTTATCAACCTTTGCTTGATTTACTGGCCTCACAACATTCCTGAAAGAAATGACTGGGTATGGCTAAAAAATATTAAAGAAGTCTTAAAAGGCAACGAACATGCCGTTTCAGACAACGGAAAATATAATTTAGGCCAAAAAATGCTATTCTGGACCTTAATCCTTGCAATGATTACCCTATTAGCAACAGGAATTATTATGTGGCGACAATATTTCTCCCATAATTTCCCGATTCCTGTCATTCGCATTGCAATTTTACTTCACTCTGCTAGTGCCTTTATGCTTTTTACCGGTATTATGGTACATATATATATGGCATTCTGGGTGAAAGGTTCTATTCGTGGAATGGTTGAAGGTTGGGTAACGGTACGCTGGGCGAAAAAACATCACCCGCGCTGGTTCCGTGAAGACATTCTACCTGAACTGGAAAAAGAAGCCGCAGAAAAAGCGAAAGAAAAGCATGTTAAATAATTAACAATGGTAAAGTGCGGTGGTTTTTTGCAAAATTTTGCAAATTTACACCGCACTTTCTTTATTGACAAAAGTTGGTTAAAAATTATGAGTATAAAAATACTGCCAAAAGATGAAATTGTACAAGCTGCCAGCTCTTTTCATCACCCTATTCTTTTATTTTCCAACCCGAAAAATCTTTACCAACGCCGTGCCGAACGTTTACGTTCTTTGGCCGACAATCATCCTATGGCTGATTACCTTAACTTCGCCGCTAATATTGTAGATTGCCAACTTGCACTATTAAACGAACAGCCTGTTACGCAAAAAATTGAAATCAGTACGGAAACAAACGTTCCCCTTGACATAACAAAATGGCAACGTGATCCGCAATGGCGAATCTTGCTACAGGCGTTACTCAATAAAATGAAAAATACTGGCAATGAGAGCGTTCAAGGTACTATTGAAAATTTAGAAAAAGCCTCTGACAGTGAGCTTGAAGAGCTTGCCGATAAACTACTTGCTCAACAATTTTCTGATGTAAGTAGCGACAAAGCCTTATTTATTTGGGCAGCACTTTCCCTTTATTGGATTCAGCTTGCACAGCAATTACCACAAAATAGTAAAATGGAAAGCGGTGAACATCTTCATCTTTGCCCTGTGTGCAATGCCCCACCTACAGCAAGTGTGGTGCATTTTGGATCGGAGCAAGGCTTACGTTATGTGCATTGCTCCTTATGCGAAAGTGAATGGAATGTAGTACGTAGCAAATGCACGAATTGTAATCACACTGGAAAATTGGATTATTGGTCAATCGATAGCGAGTCAGCCCCAGTTAAAGCCGAAAGTTGTGGTGATTGTCATAGCTACCTAAAAATGATGTATCAAGAAAAAGATCCTTATGTGGAAGCCATTGCCGATGATCTGGCGAGCATCTATCTTGATATCGAAATGGAAGAAAAAGGCCTTGCACGCAGTGGTTTAAATCCTTTTATGTTTCCAAATAAAGGAGAATAAAGGAAGAATAGCCCAGTCTTATTTCTAATAAAAAACGAGCAAGAAAAAACTACCTGCTCGTTTTCATTTTATAAGTTAGCCAAAAAAGGATTACTTTTCTTTTCTTGACCGATGGTGGTATAACCACCATGTCCAGGAATAATCACCATTTCATCTGCGAGTGGATACAATTTGTCTTTAATACTATCCAATAATGTTTGATGATCACCACCTGGTAAATCTGTTCTTCCTACTGAGTTTTGAAACAATACATCGCCAGTAAAAGCAACATTTTTAGCCTTTTCAATAAACCCAATATGACCTGGACTATGTCCAGGTAGATGTAATACATCAAAGGTAAAATCACCCACCTCAATTACATCACCTTCATTGAGCCAGTGATCAGGTAAAAATGCTTTTAATTCAAATAGCAAGCCAAAACGTTCAGCCTGCTGTGGAAGGCCTTCAAACCAATATTTATCCGCTTGGTGTGCACCAAAAATTTCAACAGCAAAGTGATGTTTTAATTTTTCTGCCGCCCCAATATGATCTAAATGTCCATGAGTAAGCAGAATGGATTTTAAATTTAATCCTAGCTCTTCAATACGTTTAACTAATTTATCCGCTTCTCCACCTGGATCAATAATTGCTGCAATTTTTTCATCATCATAAATTAATGAACAATTTTGCTGGAAAGGCGTAACAGGGATAATTTCGATATTCATTTTATTTCCTTTTTATATGCTCTTTAAAACGATAAAACCGCAATCACTTGCGGTTTTATGTGATGATTAGAATAAAATCAACTTCCACGCCAAGTACGCACAGGACCTGTATCAATATGGACAAAATTACTTCTTGGATAATAGCCTACTCCACCATTATTTAAACTTTCTGCAGCTCGCTTTACTCTAGCAAGTGGTATGCCATCAATTCGAAAATCGATCGCCTGACCACGAATATGGTAACTATTACTCGCAACCCCACGACTTCTACGATGCATGGCGGCGTTACTTGCTGGAGAACGATAACCACAAATAATTTGGATTTCTACATTGTGCAATCCTAAATTATTCTGGATTTGATAAAACTTAGTAAACAATCTAGGATCCATTCTATGGACACTATTATTACGCTTATCCCGTAACAAGTAATCTAACTTCTTTAAATTATTAGCAGAAAATCCTTGAGAAAAACTAAACTCCCCACTGAAAGTATCGCCTGTATTAATATTTCTAAAACGTAAAATTCTTGGTTTCTGTGTTGAAAAGGCGGCTAATAAAACATTAGGTACTAATGATACACCTAAAGCAATACCTCCCAAAGATAACCATTTTCGACGGGGCTTATTAACGCTATTCATATACATTACTCAATTTAACTTTATAATACTTATTTCTCTTAGTCCATATCATATTGAATTAGTTCAATAAAATTGATTAAAAATAAGAAATAATCATTACATTAAATATTTTTTTACCGCACTCCAATTTATATAGCTAAGATTTGGAACAGAGTCATACCCATAAATATCTGGCAAAGAGTATATTTTTCCGCCATCAACCCACGTTGTTACATAATATAAATACACAGGATTAGTTGAGCGAATATTAGCAGAAGCGGTCTTCTTACTGCTTAATACTTTATTTTTCCGCTCTTGCGTCCAACCAGCTTCTTTTAACAAAATAGTGGCTAATTGATCGGACTGTTGAACACGAACACACCCAGAACTCAAGGCACGATCTTTCTTACTAAACAAATTATGATTTGGCGTATCATGTAAATAAATCGCATCAGTACTTGGCATATTAAATTTATAATTACCTAATGCACTATCTCCTGGAGCTTGACGAATACGATAAGGAAATTTAGCCCCAATTGCAGCCCAATTGATAGAATACGGATCAATAGTTCTTCCTGAGCTATCTGTAATAGTGTACCCATTACGAGCAACATAACCTGGATCTCGTTTAATTTTTGGTACAAGATCTTCATTGACTAAACGTGTTGTAGGAGTCCAAGGTGGATTAACTACAACGTTACTTAATTTACTATACATAACAGGTGTCTTACGAGCTTGCTTACCCACAATTACTCTCGAATTTAAGAGCAACTTACCATCACGATAGTAATTAAGCTGATAACTTGGAATATTAACAAAGATTCCATTGATAAATTCAGGAATAATTCTCAAACGTTGGACATTAATTGCCAATTTATAAATTTGTCTACTCTCATTCTTGCCTGATGCGATAAGCGCTTCTAATTGATGTAATGTTTGGCGATATAAAGAGTTTTTACCCGACAACTCACTAATAAAAGCAAAATGCGATCCATCTTTCACTGCACCTAGCCAAAGCTGAATGTCCTGTTCCGTAGGTTCACTTGCTTTATAAGCATTCGCACTATAAAGCCAGCGTTGTGCAGAATTCAAAGCATTCTTACTGTAAAAAAGATAATCTAAAAAAGCATCAGTTAATAAAATATCACGCACAAGGGGATCTTGATTCTCCGTTTTATAAATGCGATCTAAATTTTGTGCAGATTGTCTAGAAATACCGCTAGCAACTAATGCCGCATAATCGCGCAAAAACTGCTTTTCAGCTTTCTTATCTTCCCATAATAGAACATAATCATTTTGCGTATAAATCTTAGCAATTCTAGATTTAAATTGTAATGATTGTGTACCAATGATATCTGTCAAACGCTGTTCAGAACGCTCCTGTTGCTCGGCATTAAGACGATTATCTTCCGCCATACGCTCGGCAGTCAATTTATCTGCAACAACCTGTTTTTCGAGAAGTAATTGTTCATTAGTTAATTTGACCTTTTTTACAATACCCGATTCGGCGGGCATTGAAGAAATCACTGGAGCGGCTTGTGTCTGTGTTGCCAACACATTTCCAACATAAGCATAAGACGTCAATAAAGTTGCTACTTTGACTAACTTAAATGAAGTCATCTTTAACATATTTGAGTCCTTAAATTGAAAGTTTATTATTGTAATTAAAATCTATACAAGCAATTATACCATTACAAATATTAGGCAATAAATATTCAATCCTAACAATAAGTACAGCAATATTTTATTCAAAATGATAAAATTCTTTTATGGGTTTGATAAATCACTTGCTTTTTTAGTATAAAATGAAACCAAATCTGCAGCCATATGTTCGGCTTCTTTCAAGGCAAAATCAGGCGCCTCATAATCTTTAGGTAATTTATCTAAATCTTGTATTGGCTTTTTGCCTTCGCGTTTAAAGCGTTCATTAAGATCTTTTAAGCGCTTAGCATCATCCTTATCATTTTCAGCTTTCCGCTTGTCATAATTTAATGATAAAAACTTACGCGCACGACGTTCTTCAAGTATCTTAAGATTTTCATTCAAGACGATAAATTCAGGATCTTTTGCCATTCGAGCAATATGAATAGGCTCTAATTTCTCAACCGCTTCTCTTGCTTTACCCTGCTCTGAATAAGTGGCAGGGGGAATTTTATCCCAAGGCAAAGCATTATCTTCTTTTTCTTCACCATATTCTTTCATATCAATTAAGGAAGGAAAAGTAATATCCGGTTTAACCCCTTTTAATTGAGTACTTCCCCCATTAATACGATAAAATTTTTGAATGGTATACTGGATTAACCCCAATGGCTTATCATTTAAATCATAAATAAAATTGAGTGAATTGCTACGTTGAACGGTCCCTTTCCCAAAGGTATTTTGCCCGATTATAATACCACGATTATAATCTTGAATTGCTGCGGCAAATATTTCTGACGCAGAAGCACTAAATCTATCAACCATTACCAATAGTGGACCTTTATACACTTGCTCAACATCTGGATCTTCATGAATACGAATTCTCTGATAAGCATCGCGTACTTGAACAACTGGACCATCACTAATAAATAATCCGGTGAGCTCAACAGCCTCACCTAATGCACCACCACCATTTTCGCGCAAATCAATAATTAATCCTTGTGCTTTTTTATCCTTTGTTTCTTTCAACAGTTTTCTTACATCATCTGTTAATCCAATGTAAAAGCCAGGAATTTTTATGACTGCGATTTGTTTACCATCAACTTTATTCAAGGTCAATTTAGCCGCTTGATCCTCCAGACGAACACGATCTCGGACTAAAGTGACAATATGATTCTTTCCCCCTTTCTCGGGTTCAATTTCTAAACGAACTTTAGTACCTTTTTTTCCCTTAATTTTTTCAATAACATCATCTAAACGCCAACCAACTACATCAACAATTGGGCCTTTAGCTTGTCCAACACCAACAATTTTATCACCAGCTTTAATTTTTTTACTACGATCTGCTGGCGCGCCTTTAACCAGAGATTTTACTACTGTTTCTCCGGTTTCTTCTGTTTGCAAGGTTGCGCCAATTCCCTCTAAGGAAAGGTTCATCGTCTCATTAAAGCTCTTAGCTATTCTTGGTGCAAGATAGCTAGTATGAGGATCAATTTCACGAGCTAGTGCATTGAGATAAAGCTGAGTAATATCTTCTGCTTTAGTTTGGGTTAAACGACGAATAGATAAATTATAGCGTTTGACTAATGTTTTCTTAATTTCAGGCCATTTTTTGCCTTTTAATTTTAAGCTAATTACATCATTTTTGACACGCTGTTGCCACAGTTTATTTAGTTCAGCTTCTGTTGTAGCCCAAGGAGATTTTTCACGATCAATTTCAATCTGATCATCTTGACTTAAATCAGGCTCTTTATCTAATAAGGAAAGCGCATATTCATAACGTTCATAGCGTCTTTTCATCATTCTGTTATACATATCAAATGCAATATCTAATTTACCCTGATTTAGTTGATCGCCAATCTTACCTGCATATTTCTGGCGCATTTCTACTATATCAGAATCTAAAAAGGTATTGCGATTACGATCTAAGCCTTTTAAGTAGCGATCAAAAATTCTTTGTGAAAACTCATTATCCAATTGAAATTTTTGATAGTGAGAATTAGTTAAACGTGCGGTTACACGTTTGGTTGCTAATTGATGACTTTCATTATATTTGGGTAAAACAATATCAGAACTTTTTAACGTTGGTACAACAGCAAAACTGAGCTGGCTAGATAAAAACAAAGTACCAAGCATAAAGACAAATTTGCTCTTGCTTTTATAAAATTTCATCAAACTTTCCTAATCAATTAAAGCAAAATAAAAAGCATATCATTAAACAAATAAACGATCTGCTGTTACAGAAATAGTTAAACCGTTTTCTAATTGCACACGTGCATTTTCTTTTACAACTTCAATAACAACAGCAGATTTAGCCGTATTCCCAGCTTTTACTTTCACCACATCACCTTGTGCTAAGGTTGTAACATCCACCGCGACAAGATTAGGTTTATTTTGTGGTTTTTTCGCTACAAATTTCTTCGCATTTGGACGTGCAGGCTTTTTATTCACTTTCGGATTTGCTGCACGCTCTGCTGCACGTTTTTCTGCGACTTTCGCTTTGCTTTCTGCTAATTTTTGTGCAGCGTGTTCAGCATGTTCTTTCTCTAATATACCTGCTGGATTACCTTGTAAATCGACACGCTCAGCCCCTTCTTTACAAGCATATAAATAACGCCAACCCGCTGTATATAAACGCAATGCTTGGCGTAATTGAGTTTTACTCACTCTTTCATCATCTGCAAGAGCTTCTGCTAAATCTTGGAAAATCCCGACTTTTAACGGTTTTGCCTCACCCTCAAGGAAAAAACAGCGCGGAAACTTTTCCGCTAAATAGGCTATAATTTCTTTATTATTGGTTGATTTCTGAACTTCTGTCATTGTGTAATCTCACATACCATTAATTTTTGAATAGAAAAACGTTGCACATTCTAGCTTAAATTCGCAAGAAATGGCAATTTTTTGATTAGTTTTTACCTTACACCTTAATAAAAACGCAGTGCGGTGCTTTTTTTCAGCTCAATTTTCTGTCAAAAACTAACATACAAAAAACTAACATACTTTGAAAAGCAAGCAAATCCATATAAAATAATACTTTTAATTTGCTTTTAGCAATAAAATTATATAGGTATTAAAAGCGAGATAGAACCGTTGAATACTAAACATTATGCCACACAGCGTATAGCACGTTGCTCTCATTGTGATGCTACGGTATCTGTACCCGTATTAGAAAAAAACCAATACGCGGAATGTCCTCGCTGTGATGAGGTACTGTGTTCGGGCAGCCGTTGGAGTTTGCATCGCTGTGCCATGATTGCATTATCCATTTTGATTCTGATGCCGTTCGCCTTAAATTATCCTTTACTAAGTATTGATTTACTTGGTTCGAATATCAGTGCATCAGTCTGGCAAGGTATCTGGAAAATGGCAACTCAAGGTTATCCTTATACCGCATTTTTAATATTTCTCTGTGCTGTATTTATGCCAATTTCCTTTGCAATTTTGGTAATTTTACTGCGTTTATCACAAATGCTCGCAATTAAACCTCGTAATGTTCTACTCGCCTTAGGCTATATTAAACCTTGGGTGATGTTTGATGTCTATTTGGTTGCCCTAGGGGTAACGATGTTTAAAGTGCGGGAATACGCGACCCTTAGCCTTGATATTTATTTAATTGCCTTTATTTTCACCGCACTTTTGACAACACTACTGTTTATTAAGCTTAATCTCAATGCGCTGTGGAATGATTTTTATCCACAAGACAGACTTTTGACTGAAATACCTAATCAGCCACCTTGTGTCTGTTTGGAATGCCATTACACTTTTACAAAGCCTTATCAAGACAGCAAACATCGAGCGCGTTGTCCGCGCTGTTTAACGCTACTAGAAGCGCCAATAAACATCAAATTGCAACGTACTTGGGCAACTTTGATTGCCGGCATCATTATGCTTTTCCCCGCTAATTTATTACCTATGTCGGTGGTTTATGTAAATGGTGCGCCAAGTGCCGATACCCTGATATCTGGCGTAATCACCTTTGTTGAAATGGGCAGTTATTTCGTGGCATTTGTGGTATTTACCGCCAGTATCTTTATACCCATCAGCAAAATTTTTATTTTGCTTTATTTATTAATTTGTGTACATTTCAATCTCCGCCAATCGATAAAATGGCAAATGCGTTTATTTCACTTTGTACATTTTGTAGGGCGTTGGTCGATGTTGGATTTATTCGTACTCGCATTGATGATGTCCTTGGTTACTCGCGGACAGATAATCAATTTTTCCGTAGGCCCTGCTGCTTTTTATTTCGGGGCAGCGGTCTTCTTAACTATGATTTCAGCTTCGCAATTCGATAGCCGTTTACTTTGGAAAATTTATGACAGACAACAACAAAGCACCTTCCGTTGAGGATAATTATAATGCTGTAAAAGCCACTATTCATAAAAACAAACGGATTTCGCCATTTTGGTTACTTCCATTTGTTGCCTTATGTATTGGCGCAATTTTGTTCTTTCAAATTGTGCAAGAGCAAGGAATAAATATCAAAATTACTTTTGATAATGGTAACGGATTAATAGCAGGAAAGACACAAATTCGTTATCAAGGATTACAAATTGGTGTGGTTAAAAAAGTAAATTTTACTGATGATCTGAAAAAAGTTGAAGTACAAGCCAGTATTTATCCAGAAGCAAAAACCATATTGCGAGAAAACACCAAGTTTTGGCTCGTTCGTCCAAGTGCTTCATTGGCAGGAATTTCAGGTATAGATGCTCTCGTTTCGGGCAACTATATTACCCTACAACCCGGTGATGGTGAATCGCAAGATGAATTTATTGCTGAAACGGAAGGTCCGATCGCCCAAGTTAGCGAAGGCGATTTGCTCATTCATTTACTAGCTGATGATTTAGGCTCGATCTCTATCGGCGCGTCTGTCTATTTCAAAAAAATGCCCGTGGGGAAAATTTATGATTACCGCTTCACCAAAGATCAAAAGAAAATTGAAATTGATGTGGTAATCGATAAGCCTTATGCCCAATTCGTAAAAAAAGACAGCCATTTCTGGAACATTAGTGGCATTAACGCCAATGTTGGGCTTTCCGGCATTAACGTACAAATGGATAGCCTAAATGCCGTGGTGCAAGGTGCTGTGGCATTTGATTCACCGCAAAATAGTCCAAACGCGGAAAGCAACGAACGTTATCGTTTATATGCTAATTTACAGGCAGCCAAACGCGGTATTGAAATCAATGTAACTGTGCCAAATATTGCGGGCTTACGCGCGGGTAAAACTGCGGTGTATGCACAAGATTCACAAATTGGTTTGCTTTCAGAATTAAGTGCGGTGGAAAATAATGAAGAAATTTTACAAGGCAAATTACTCATTGACCCAAGCGCTGAAAATCTGTTTAAAACCGACACAGAGATCGTGCTACGCAATACTAAATTTAATTTGAACGAACTGAGCGATACGCAAAAACTATTCCGAGGTGAATATTTTGATGTCATCAGCGGAACGGGTGAAAAACAAACGCAATTTAGCGTGATTAAAGAAAATGAACTACTACTCAAACAGCCTGATACCTTAGTCTTAACCTTAACCGCACCTGAAACCTATAACATCAGCGAAGGGCAGAAAATTTACTACAATAATTTCCCTATTGGTGAAATTGTAAATCAGCGGATCGAACAAGAATCAGTACGTTTTAAAGTGGCGATTGCAGGACAATATCGTCATTTAATTCACCCTGACACACTCTTTATTGCTGCGTCAAATTTTGAAGTGAGCATTGGTACTGACGGCGTGAAAATGCAAGCCGCAAGCCCTGAAAAATGGCTACAAGGTGGCATTCGCATTGTTGCTGGTCATCAATCGGGTAAATTACCTGAAAGTTTCCCGTTATACAGCGATCTAAGCAATGCTGAAGCAGGAATTGTGAGCAATAATCTCACCCCAACCCTTACCTTAACCACTTCACAGCTGCCAAGTATTGATAAAGGCTCTCTAGTGCTTTATCGCCAATATGAGGTAGGCAAAATTCTGGCTATCCGCCCGAAAAAAGATCATTTTGACGTGGACGTATTCATCTATCCAAAGCATCGCAATTTGCTCACTAGCAAAAGCCTATTCTGGGTGGAAAGTGCAGCACAGGTGGACATTACACCGAAAGGCATTACTATCCAAGCAACGCCTATTGCTCGCACCTTAAAAGGCGCGATCAGTTTTGATAACAGCGGTTCAGGCAATAAAATTCTTTATCCAAATGAAATGCGTGCCAAATCCGCAGGACAAGTGATTAAGCTCACCGCCACCGATGCGACCAACTTAAGTAAAGGAATGCCGTTACGTTATATGGGCTTAAATATTGGTGAAGTGGATAGCATTGAACTTTCTGCCGATCGCAAAATTATCGCCACGGCGTTAATTAACCCGAAATATATGGCAATCATTGCCAAAGAAAACAGTAAATTCCGCCTGATTTCACCGCAAATTTCAGCGGGTGGTATTGAGAATTTAGATAGTTTATTACAGCCTTATATTGATGTAGAAGCAGGCAGTGGCAAAGCACGCCGTCAATTCCGCCTCGCGCAATCTGTGCCAACCACCAACAAATATGGTGATGGTTTCCCACTCATTTTAGAAACCAAAAACGCAATGAATATCACAGTGGGATCCCCTGTGTTGTACCGAGGCGTGGAAGTGGGAACAATTCGCAATTTAGAACTCAACAGCCTTGGCGACCGCGTGTTAGTACATATCGTGATTGCCAATAAACACAAAGCCCTTGTGCGCCAAAATTCAGAATTCTGGATCTCATCAGGTTATGGTATGGAACTTGGTTTTAGTGGCTTATCCATTAATACGGGATCAATGCAGCAACTGTTAAAAGGTGGAATTGCCTTCTCAACGCCGTCTGGCTCTGTGGTACAACCGCAAGCAAAAGCCAACCAGCGTTTCTTGTTGCAAGACAAGCGTCCTAAAGAAGCCATAAACTGGAATTTAGGCATTTTAGGTAACGAATAAAAATTCACAAAAAACCAACCGCACTTTTATTTTGCACGCATTTGCGTTTTCTGCGGTTGGTTTTCTTGTTAAACTTTCGCCAATTTTTTGATTTGAAATTACGGACTCCCAATGACAACAAATTATTCCGCCAATGAAATTACCGTTTTAAAAGATCTTGAGCCAGTTCAGCTGCGCCCCGGTATGTACACCGACACCACTCGCCCAAACCATTTAGGGCAAGAAGTGATTGATAACAGCGTGGACGAAGCACTAGCCGGCCACGCCACCAAAATTGAAGTCATTCTGCATAAAGATCAATCCCTTGAAGTGATTGATAACGGACGTGGAATGCCGGTGGATATTCATCCAACCGAAGGCATTTCAGGGGTGGAAGTAATCCTCACCAAATTGCACGCGGGGGGAAAATTCTCCAATAAAAACTATACGTTCGCTGGCGGTTTGCACGGCGTGGGGATTTCTGTGGTGAACGCCCTTTCTGAACGCGTGGATATTCAAATTAAGCGTAACGGACAAGTATATAAAATCGCCTTTGAAAATGGGGCAAAAGTGCAAGAATTGGAAGTCATCGGCACTTGCGGTCGCCGTACTACTGGCACAACCGTGCATTTCAAACCAAACCCAAAATATTTTGATAGCCCTAATTTTTCCGTCAGCCGTTTACGCCATTTATTGCGTGCCAAAGCGGTGCTGTGTTCAGGCTTAGAGATTCGTTTTATTGATAAAATCAACGGCACAGAAGATGTTTGGCTCTATCAAGACGGTTTGTCCGATTACTTAACAGAAAGCGTAGAAGGTTACACCACCTTGCCAGTCTCCCCTTTTGTTGGCAATTTTGAAACTGAAAAAGAAACCGCCAGCTGGGCGTTAATTTGGTTGCCTGAAGGGGGGGATTTGCTCGGCGAAAGCTATGTGAATTTAATTCCCACCATTCAAGGGGGAACGCACGTTAATGGGTTACGCCAAGGCTTGCTCGATGCAATGCGTGAGTTTTGCGAATTCCGTAATTTGCTACCCCGTGGTGTGAAACTTACCGCCGATGATATTTGGGATCGCTGTGCTTATGTGCTTTCGATCAAAATGCAAGATCCACAATTTGCAGGGCAAACCAAAGAGCGTTTATCTTCCCGTCAAAGTGCGGTGTTCGTCAGCGGCGTGGTGAAAGATGCCTTTAGCTTATGGCTCAACCAAAACGTGCAAGAAGCCGAAGAACTGGCGAAAATGGCGATTAGCTCGGCAGAACGCCGTTTGCGTGCAGCGAAAAAAATCGTGCGTAAAAAACAAGTGAGTGGCCCTGCCCTGCCGGGAAAACTCGCTGATTGTAGCTCACAAGATTTAGCACTGACCGAATTATTCTTAGTCGAAGGGGATTCCGCAGGAGGATCGGCCAAACAAGCACGCGACCGTGAATATCAAGCTATTTTGCCATTGCGCGGAAAAATTCTAAATACTTGGGAAGTGTCTGCTGATCAGGTGCTTGGCTCGCAAGAAGTGCACGATATTGCAGTGGCATTAGGTATTGACCCTGATAATAGCGATCTTTCTCAGTTACGTTATGGCAAAGTTTGTATTCTTGCTGATGCGGATTCTGATGGCTTACATATTGCCACCCTACTCTGCGCCCTATTCTTACGCCACTTCCCGAAACTGGTCGCGGAAGGACACGTTTATGTGGCAATGCCGCCACTTTATCGTATCGACATTGGTAATGAAGTCTATTACGCCCTTGATGAAGGAGAAAAAGCAGGCATTTTAGCTCGGCTAAAAAATAAAAAAGGCAAAATCAACGTGCAGCGCTTCAAAGGGCTAGGTGAAATGAACCCGAGCCAGTTGCGTGAAACCACAATGGATCCCAATACGCGCCGTTTGGTGCAGCTCACCTTTGATCAAGAAAATGAACAAAGTGAAACGGAAACCTTTGAATTAATGGATATGCTGTTGGCAAAAAAACGTTCCGAAGATCGCAAAACGTGGTTACAGGCCAAAGGCGACCAAGTGGATTTGAGCGTATAAGCCTGCTACCAAATAAGCAAGGAAACACCGAATGAAAAAAAACTTTTTAGCCTTAATTTTCACCGCACTTTTAAGCAGCAATGTTATCGCCACAGAACAACATTCAACGAAGCCCAATGCGGTTGAAAATACAAATACAGCGAAAAATACCAATTTGTCTGAAAACAAAAGTGCGGTGCAAAATGTGAAAATTTCTGATCTTCCCGTGATTGAGGCAGAACTCACTACCGCACCAAATGTGCCAGCCCCCATTACGCGCGATTATCCGGCGCGTGTGGTGGTAAGACTGGAAGCGCTGGAAAAAATTATGGAAATTATGCCAAAAGTGCAATTCAAATATTGGACATACAACGGTTCAACCCCCGCGCCGTTTATTCGTGTGCGCGAGGGGGATACAGTGGAAGTGCATTTATCCAATCCAATCAATTCCAAACTACCGCACAGCATTGATTTCCACTCGTCAGACGCCCCTGAAGGCACGGCACTGGCGAGCAACACCGCACCGGGACATACCAGTATTTATCAGTTCAAAGTGCTATCTCCTGGGCTTTATCTTTACCACTGCGCCGCAATGCCCGGTGCACCAATCCACATCGGCAAGGGTATGTTCGGTTTAATGCTGGTTGAGCCAAAAGAAGGCCTACCACCAGTGGATAAAGAATTTTATATTGTACAAAACGAATTTTATACCCAAGGGGAATTTGGCGAAGCGGGCTTGCAAGTTTTTAGTCAACAAAAAGCGAGCTATGAACTACCTGACTATGTGGTCTTTAATGGGCATTATGGCTCAATGCTCGGCGATAACGCATTAAAAGCCAAAGTGGGCGAGAAATTACGCTTTTATGTCGGCAATGCGGGGCCAAATAAGGTGTCGTCTTTCCATTTGATCGGCAAGCCTTTTGATACGGTGTATGTGGAAGGCGGTTCATTGCAAAATCACAATGTCCAAACCACCTTAATTCCTGCTGGCGGCGCGATGATGGCTGAAGCCACCATTCTCGTACCCGGCCCTTATCCTTTCGTGGATCATTCCATTTTCCGTACTGAAAAAGGCGCGAAAGGGGTGTTAATGGTAAGTGGGGAAAAAAATCCACACATTTTCAGTGGAAAATTAAAAGATGAGCCTTACACCAAGCGCAACCCTGATGCGGATGTTTCCACAGGATTTCAACATTAAAAATCGCACAAAAAACTACCGCACTTTAATTTTAACGAATATAAGAGAAAAACAAATTTATGGCAGAAATTAATTACGAAGGCATTGAGCAAATGCCACTGCAAAACTTCACCGAAAGTGCCTATTTGAATTATTCAATGTATGTGATTATGGATCGCGCATTGCCCTTTATTGGTGATGGATTAAAGCCCGTACAGCGCCGTATTGTGTATGCAATGTCGGAATTGGGGCTCAATGCCACGGCGAAATATAAAAAATCTGCGCGTACCGTGGGGGACGTATTAGGTAAATTCCACCCGCACGGTGATACTGCTTGTTACGAAGCTATGGTACTAATGGCACAGCCTTTCTCTTATCGTTATCCGCTCATTGATGGACAAGGTAACTGGGGTGCGCCTGATGATCCGAAATCCTTCGCGGCAATGCGTTATACCGAATCACGTTTAGCCAAAATTTCAGAAATTTTGCTCAGCGAACTGGGTCAAGGCACGGTGGAATTTCAGCCTAACTTTGACGGCACGCTAGAAGAGCCTGAATATTTGCCTGCTCGCCTACCGCATATTTTACTCAATGGCACAACGGGGATCGCCGTGGGAATGGCAACGGATATCCCCCCACACAATCTCAATGAAGTGGCCGATGCGGCGGTAATGTTGTTGGATAACCCAAAAGCCAATTTAGATGATGTAATGAGCGTGCTGCAAGGACCTGATTATCCAACGGAGGCGGAAATTATTTCGAGCAAAGAGGATATCCGTAAAATTTACGAGCAAGGACGTGGCTCAATCAAAATGCGAGCGGTGTGGAAAAAAGAAGATGGCGAAATTATCATTAGCGCACTGCCCCACCAAGCCTCGCCATCAAAAATCATCAGCCAAATTGCTGAACAAATGAATGCGAAAAAACTGCCGATGGTAGAAGATATTCGTGACGAAGCAGATCACAATAACCCAATCCGTATCGTATTGGTGCCACGTTCCAACCGCGTGGATACCGATGCCCTAATGGCACATTTATTTGCCACCACGGATTTAGAAAAAAGCTATCGTGTGAATATGAATATGATTGGCTTGGACAACAAGCCTGCGGTGAAAAATCTGCTGCAAATTCTCACTGAATGGCTGATTTTCCGCCGTACCACGGTAACCAGACGCTTACAACATCGCTTAGATAAAGTGCTGAACCGACTGCATATTTTGCAAGGTTTGATGATTGCCTTTTTAAATATTGATGAAGTGATCGCCATTATTCGTAACGAAGACAAGCCAAAGCAGGAATTAATGGCACGCTTTAATTTAAGTGAGGAACAAGCCGAGGCCATTTTAAACTTGCGCTTACGCCAATTAGCCAAATTGGAAGAGCACGAACTGCAAGCGGAGCAAGATAAATTAGAACAAGAGCGGTTGAATTTAGAGCAAATTTTGGGATCAGATCGCCGTTTAAACACGCTCATCAAAAAAGAAATTCAGCAAGATGCCAAAACCTTTGCTAGCCCTCGCCTTTCGCCAATTGTAGAGCGTGCGGAAGCCAAAGCAATGGCAGAAAACGAAATGATCCCAGCCGAACCTGTTACTGTGATTTTATCGCAAATGGGCTGGGTGCGTTGTGCCAAAGGCCACGACATTGATCCACAAGGACTAAGTTACAAAGCAGGCGATGGATATCTAGCGCACGCCTGCGGAAAAAGCAATCAGCCTGTGGTATTCCTTGATAGCACAGGGCGTAGTTATGCGGTAGAACCACTATCCTTGCCTTCCGCACGCTCACAAGGCGAACCGCTAACGGGCAAACTTTCCTTGCCAGCAGGTGCAACAGTGTCCCAAGTGTTAATGGAAAATGATGAGCAAAAATTATTAATGGCATCGGACGCAGGCTATGGGTTTATTTGCCAATTTAGCGATTTAGTAGCACGTAATAAAGCAGGTAAGGCCTTGATTTCCCTGCCAGAAAATGCCCACGTCTTGCCACCATTAAGCTTACAAGAAAATAAAAACTTGCTGGTAGCACTCACTTCCGCAGGCAGAATGTTGATTTTCCCAGTGCAAGATCTGCCTGAGTTATCCAAAGGAAAAGGCAACAAAATCATTTCTATCCCCGCGGCTAACGCGAAAGATCGCAGCGAATTATTGGTACGCTTATTGCTGATTTCTGAACAAGCAAACTTGGTATTCCATTCAGGCAAACGCAAAATCACCCTTAAAGCGGAAGATTTACAACGCTTCCGTGCTGATCGTGGTCGCAAAGGCAGCCAGCTACCAAGAGGCTTGCATAGTGGCGCAGAAATTGAAGTGATTGAGCCAAATCAATAAAACGTAAATGTACTTATAGGCGAATCATCAGGTTCGCCTATTTTTCTCTTTTCTCTCGCTAAATTTTTGATATTGCTCACAAATATTGAATTTAACACAAGCTTTTTTATTCTTTCTGCTTTATGATGAAAAAAATAGCCCCCATGTTATAGAGAATTGAGAGGATAAAATGAGCCGTATTGAACAACATATTTCTCACCGTTTACAGCACGCCTTAGCACAATTAGAAAATCAAAACTTGGCACAAGATCTTTGGCATATTTTCGCCGAACAACATTTTCAAGGGTTTCTATCTCACTTTGCCGTACAGCATTTATGCCAAAAATATCAATTAGATCCTAAAACCCTTTCTTTGTTATTATTGCCCGTCAGCGCAACCTATGCCAATCCAACCATCTCACAATTTAACGTGGGTGCGGTGGCAATTGGCGAAAGTGGCAATTTCTACTTTGGCGGAAATCAAGAATTCTGCGCCACTAATATTCAACAAACCATTCACGCAGAACAAAGTGCCATTTCTCACGCCTGGATGCGCAAAGAGAAAAAGCTCACCGACATCACGGTGAATTACACACCGTGCGGGCATTGTCGTCAATTTATGAATGAATTAAATAGTGCAGATAGCTTACATATCCATCTACCACACAGCCAGAACAATCTACTCCATAGCTATTTGCCCGATGCCTTTGGCCCCGCAGATTTAGCCATTCCTTACCGATTATTTGACGAAAAAACTAATGGCTTACAATTATCCACAAAAGATCCGTTAATTCACACCGCACTTGAAGCCGCAAACCAATCCCACGCACCTTATACCCAAAGTTTCTGCGGAGTCGCGGTAGAATTACAAGATAAACAAGTTTTCCAAGGCAGCTATGCAGAAAATGCAGCTTTCAATCCTAGTTTGCCAGCTCTACAAGTGGCCATCAACTATCTCCTACTGAGCGGTCAAGAAGTAGAAAATATCGCTCGCGTAGTGATGGTAGAACACCCAGTCAAACTTTCTTACAGACAAATGGCCGAAGAATTATTGGGTTATTTAGGAGAAATAAAATTGGAGTATATTGCGGTTTAAAATCGACAATAAGTATAGCCTGAATTTAGCTAAAATATGATCTAAATCACAGTGATATCAATCGAACTTCGATAGGATTAATTTTCTTACTGATCTTTTCTTAAATAAGGAGCAAACAATGCAAGCCTCACTACAAGATATTCTCGATGTGGTTAAAGCGAAAAATCTAACCTATCATCAAAAATTAATGAGCTTAGGCAATATTGCTGAGCGGCTATTTAACCCTATTGATTTATTAGGTTACACAGAAGAAGAATGGGAATATCTGCAAAATCATATGATTTGCGATTTATGTGAAGGCTATGCCATTTATCGTCCGCGTTATATTTTGCCTGACTATAATGTTTATATCCAAAAAGGCTGTAAATTCCTTGACTTGCCTCCACCCAAAGATCTTGATGAAGTGCTAGATGGCTTGCTCATTCTCTATTCCCACGTTCCGTCCATTACCACTTATCCTGTTTATATTGGACGCTTAGATGAGTTGCTCGATCCTTTTATTACTGACGAAAAGCAAGACTACATCAAAATTAAACGTTTCTTAAACCATATTGATAAAACCATTGCAGATTCCTTCTGCCACGCCAATATTGGCCCTTATGACACTAAAGCGGGGCGTTTAATTCTACAGGCGGTCATTGAGTTAGAAAACACCACGCCAAATATGACCATTCGCTATGATAAACAAAAAACCTCGCGTGAATTTGCAGAACTTGCTGCTAAAGCCTGTTTATTAGTGTCAAAACCGTCCTTTGCCAATGATCCTTATTACATTGAAGATCTCGGTGAACAATATGGTATCGCCAGTTGTTACAATGCTCTGCCTGAATGCGGCGGCGCTTATACCCTGACTCGCTTAAGATTAGGCACCATCGGACGTGCTTGCTCAAGTGTTGATGAAATGGTGAATGAATTATTGCCTAAAGTGGCAAAACTCGCCCTTTCCACTATGGATAAACGGCATAAATTCTTGATCGAAGAAAGCAATTTCTTTGAAAGCAGCTTCTTAGCACAAGAAGAATTTATCAAGCGTGAAAACTTCACCAGTATGATCGCCATTGTGGGATTAGCCGATGCGGTCAATCATCTTTTACAACAAGAAGGCATTAACGAAACTTTCGGGCAAAGCCAACGTGGTGATGAGATCGCCACACTCATTATGGATAAATTGGAAGAGGTCAATAACGCGCATAAAGGGCTTTATGTGGAGCGTACAAATCATCGTTATTTACTACACGCGCAAGTGGGGGCGAGCAATCACGAAGAAGATAAGATGAATACACCGGCACACCGTATTCGCGTAGGTGAAGAACCAACATTATTAGCACATCTAAAACAATCTGCCCCATTCCATAAATACTTCCCCTCTGGTACAGGGGATCTCTTTGCTTTCGATCAAACCTATACCGATCATTTAGATGCGGTGGTGGATATTATTGATGGTGCTTTCGCACAAGGCTATCGCTACATTACGACTTACTTAAAAAATACCGATCTCATTCGCGTAACAGGCTATTTAGTTAAGAAAAGCGAGGTTGAACGTTATCGCAAAGGCGAAGCGGTATTACGCGATACCACTTGGTATGGCTCTGGCACAGACGATTGCGCCAATGTCTTTGATCGCCAATTGCGCGATGAAGAAAACGTCAGCGCCAATTCATAATGACTAAGCCAGTTCAGCTTTCAGAAATTTATGTTCCTCTGCATCGGATTATTCCCTTTTCCAATGTAGAGGGACAAGGCAATCGTACCAGCATTTTTCTGCAAGGGTGTAAGCTGAATTGTCTTTATTGCCATAACCCAGAAACTATTCCAAGAAAAAATAGCGAAGCAAAGCTGGTCAGCTTGCAATATTTGTATGATCAGGTAATGCACGCCGTGCCGTTTATTCGCGGCATCACCGTTTCTGGCGGTGAACCCACCATTCATCATAAAAAATTAGTGCCACTTTTCACCGCACTTCGTCAGCAGAGTCTAACTTGTTATCTTGATAGCAGCGGATTTTTTGATTATGACAGCACGCAATCCTTAATTGCCGTAACCGATAAATTTCTCTTTGATCTCAAAGGTGATGGCTTAGGCTTACAGACACTCTGTTTTGAACGCCGCAATCAGCAAGGCAAAGTGCCAACTCAAATTATCCCCACAACGCAGCATATCAAAACAGAAAATCTTAGCCGAAATTGGCAAAATCTCGCCAAATTATTACCGCACAATAAAATTGAAGAAGTGCGGTTGGTTTTTATCAAAGATTTTTTTGACGCCTACCACTTAGTGGAAAAAGCGGCGCAACTGCTACGGGATTATCCCGAGGTGTTATTCAAAATTATTCGAGTGCATAGCAAAGGGGCAAGAGATGAAGCTGGTTTAACCCCTTTTATTCCCACTGTGGAAGAAACTCAGGCACTGGCCGCATTTGCTAAACAATGCGGAATACAAAAAATTACCACAATTACCTAAATTCATTCATCAAGGAGCGTAACTATGGATCTCATTATCAGTATTGTCGGGATTTTCGTCCTGCTTGGTATTGGCTTGTTGTTTTCCAACAACCGCAAAGCCGTTAATTTCCGAACTATTTTTGGTGCCTTAGCCATTCAAATCGGCTTTGCTGCGCTGATTTTGTATGTACCAGCGGGAAGAAATGCCCTGCTTAGCACCGCTGAAGGCGTGAGCAAAGTAATTAATTATGGCAACGAAGGGATCGCCTTTCTTTTTGGTAACCTTGCCGATCCAAGCAATGTGGGCTTTATTTTTGCTTTCAAAGTGCTACCAATTATCGTCTTTTTCTCAGCCTTAATTTCCGTATTGTATTACATTGGCGTAATGCAATGGATAATTAAAATTATCGGTGGTGGCTTGCAAAAAGCACTGGGTACATCAAAGGCGGAATCAATGTCTGCGGCTGCCAATATTTTTGTTGGACAAACCGAAGCACCACTTGTGGTTAAGCCTTTTATTAGCCGAATGACCGAATCTGAATTATTTACCGTGATGGTAGGTGGAACGGCCTCCATCGCAGGTTCTGTATTAGCAGGCTATGCCGGTATGGGTGTACCACTCACCTACTTAATCGCCGCGTCATTTATGGCAGCGCCCGCAGGCTTATTGTTCGCCAAATTGATGTATCCACAAACAGAAAAATTCAGCGACACCTTAGAAGAAAATGTCAAAATCGAAAAACCAAATAATATCGTTGAAGCACTTGCCAATGGTGCGGCGTCAGGGGTAACGCTTGCCATCAATGTGGGTGGTATGTTGATCGCCTTTATCGCCTCTATCGCCTTATTAAATGGCTTAATCGGTGGCATTGGTGGCTGGTTTGGCTATGGCGATCTCACCTTACAAAGCCTACTTGGTTATCTATTCCAACCTATCGCGTTCATCATCGGTGTACCTTGGCAAGATGCTGAAATCGCAGGACAAATGATCGGAATGAAATTAGCCGTAAATGAATTTGTGGGCTATTTAGAATTTGCTCAATATTTACAACCTGACGCGGCTGTACAACTTAGCGATAAAACCAAAGCCATTATCACTTTTGCTTTATGTGGCTTCGCTAACTTCAGCGCGATTGCCGTGCTAATCGGCGGAATTGGCAGTATGGCACCAACTCGCCGCTCAGACATCGCTCGTCTAGGCTTAAAAGCCGTCATCGCCGGCACACTCGCCAACCTAATGAGCGCCACTATCGCAGGATTCTTCATTGATCTCAGTGGTGCGGCGTTGAGTTAATCACTCAAAATAAAGGCATAGCGGGAACTATTCCGGCTATGCCATTAATAAAAAATTGACAAAAAAGCACCGCTCTTTAATTTCTTTCTCTTTCTTAAGAAACTCCACTCCCCCACAGCAACATCACAAAAAACAGCAAGGATACTGCCATTTCTGCCATTCCGACTTGCTTAACAGAAAGTTTGTATTTTGGGAGCAAGATTGCGCGGATAAATGGTGGGACAAAAGCGAAAGCTAATACATATTGCTTGCATAAGGCAAAGCCAAGAATGCAGAGTAAATGGAATGCGATGGACGCGTGTAGATAGCGTGGATTTTTGCGTTCACGCATTACAGATTTTACATACAGGGTTACACCAACAAAAAATAAGCTTGGGTAGAGCGCAACCCAGTAGATTTTGTGATCGAATTGTGAATTAGCGAAATAATACGCGGCCATTCCTGCGATGGCGAAAATGATAATGCCAGCAAAATCGTTCAGCAATGCACGTTCATCTTTTTGTTTTACATAGTAAATATTCACTGCGACAAAAGGCAACATTGCTAGCAGAAAATATAAAATATGCCAGTTATGCCATAAAGCGGGCAAGGCGAAAAGTAAGCTAGCAGTGGCGTAAATTAGCGTCCATTTGCGATAAAGATCAAGATTTCTGCCTTTGAATAAATTTAAAAAGGGGTAGGTCATCAAATAAAGGGCGAACCACGCCAATAACAGAAATAAATGCAGCGTAATCGGCGTGGAAAGTAACATTCCGTATAAAAACGGCATCAGTGCCATCACGATAGCACCGTGTTGATTGGAAATAAGCAATTTCATAATAGCGAATAAGTGCGGTGAAAAATTGCCAAGAATTTTAGCTATTTTTTCTCATAATCGCTATAATCCTTGCGAATTATTTTTATTTCATATGAAGGAAAAAAATGACAACAATCCAACGTTTTCACGCCAATGAGCGCCTTGCCGAAATGTGCGTTTATAATGGCGTGGCTTATTTGGCGGGGCAAGTGCCAGAAAATACGCAAGGCAATGCTTATGAGCAAACCAAGGAAGTGCTTGGCCTAATTGATAAATTGCTGGCTGAAGCGGGATCAGATAAAAGCAAAATCTTAAATGCACAAATTTTCTTGGCTGATATGCAAGATTATGCGGAAATGAACCGCGCTTGGGACGAGTGGGTTGATCGCCACAATCCACCAAGCCGGGCGACCGTAGAAGCCAAACTAGCCGTGCCTGAGTGGAAAGTGGAGATCGTAATTACCGCTGCGGTGTAGCCAAAATTAATTCCACCAGTAACGGATTATGATCGGAACTGGTGGTCTGTACCGTGCGCGCCGATTTCACGCTAAAACCCCGCACAAATACCCAATCAAGCGGATTATCCAAAAAACGTAGCCTGTCATCAGGCTGAAATGATACGCCGGTCAAACCATAAAGTGCGGTGAGTTTTTTGATTAACTTTATCCGTCCTTTGTTCCACGCATTGAAATCACCTGCCAAAATAATTGGCCCTTGATGCTGTTCAATCAGTTTAAACATTGCTTCTAACTGCTGTTGATAATGGCTTGGATGCAGCTCAAAATTCACCAAATGCAAATTAATTGTCAATAGCGATTGCCCATTACTCAACGGAAACGCCATTGCATTGCCCACTTTAGGAATACGAATCCAAGGCTCAACAGAAGATCCTGCACAATAATATTGTGGCGCAAAACGGCTCATCAGCGCGACGCCTGATTGATTGCCTAAATAGGCAAAACTGCTAGTATAAAGTGCGGTGGAAAATTTGGAAAAATTTTGGGAAGAAACTTGCTCTACCAACTTTTGCTGACTTGACACTTCTTGCAACAAAAGAAAATCTTGCCCTTGCGACAAGCTGGCTAATTGTTGCTGCCAACCTTGATCTTGCCCTTTGTGCATATTCCACACCAACAGTCGAAAATCCTGCTGTTCAATGGGCTTAACAGATTGTTCAGCATAAAAACACCTCACCGATTTATCTAACGTTTTTCGATGATAAGCTAAGTGGCTTTCTATATGAAATTTAATTTGAGGAACCGAATAAATTTCTAGGTTATCCCACAAATAACCTAAGCCAAGTAGAATCAAACCTAGTAATCCGACAAGAAAAGATTTTAATTTACTCATTTTGATGTATTTTTAAATTTTATGCTTTCTAAATAGTAGCAGTTTACTTATACTACGCCAATTAATTTGGTTTATCGCTATTCCTTTCTAGTTACCAGATGGAGTAAAATCAGCCAACTTTCTTAGCTAGATTTTTTGTTATTTGATCAAGGTATCTCAATGAACATTTATACCTATATTTGCTTTCTGTCAGCCATTTCTATTCTAATCGGCTTTGTTACACAAAAAATTAATGATAAAATTCAATATACTATCGCCATTACTGCAACTTCTATGATTGCCTCGCTCATTTTCCTTATCTTAGGACATTTAAATCTGTTTAATCTAGATAAGTTAGCTCGAGCGGTAATGGAGCAAATTGATTTTAAAAGTTTCTTACTCAACGGAATTTTAGGTTTTCTCTTATTTGCTGGAGCATTAGGCATCAAACTTCCCGTAATGAAAAGCCAGAAATGTGAAATTACTATTCTAGCCTTATTCTCTACCTTTGCTTCCACTTTTCTTATCGGTACAATCCTATACTTTTTAACTTACGCACTTGGCTGGCAAATAGATTTTATTTATTGTATGTTATTCGGTGCATTAATTTCTCCAACTGACCCAATTGCTGTATTAGCTATTATCAAAAATCTCAAAGCCCCCAAAAAATTATCTATGAAAGTAGAAGGTGAATCCTTATTTAATGATGGTGTAGGTTTAGTGATTTTTACTACTATTTTTGCCATCGCTTTTGGTGGAAAACAACCTACGCTGGTAGATGTGAGTGAACTTTTTCTTATGGAAGCTGGTGGCGGTTTACTATTTGGATTAATACTTGGCTTAATCGCTCATTTTCTGATTTCAGCTACCGATGATGGAAGTTTAGAAATTCTCCTTACTCTTACAATCCCGACTGCCGGCTTTATGATAGCCGATTTACTTGAAGTATCAGGCGCACTAGCCATGGTGGTTTCTGGGATTATCATAGGAAACTGGACAAGGCTAACTGGCTTCTCTAAACAAAGCCAGCACTATTTAGATCATTTTTGGGAAATGATAGACCATTTCCTAAACTCTCTTTTATTCCTCTTAATCGGTGCGGCAATGTTATTGGTAAACTTCACCTATCAAGGCATTATTTTAAGTTTACTCGCCATTCCACTTTGTTTAATCTGCCGTTATATCAGTGTCTGGACACCATTCAAATTGTTAAGTATGAAAACCACTTACAATCCTTACACCCTGCGCATTCTAACTTGGGGCGGACTACGTGGAGGGCTTTCTCTGGCAATGGCTCTTTCAATTCCAGTTGGAAGCTTATATATTCCCAAAATCGGAATGAACGTCCGTGATTTACTATTAGTAATGACCTATGCAGTGGTAATGTTCTCTATTTTAGTACAAGGTGCGACAATTGAAACGATGGTTAGAAAATCAAAAGAAGCCACTCTGCAAGCAAGGGGATATGTAGGATTAAAACCTGAACATAAAGCACAGAAAGAATAAAAAGATAACATAAAGGTTAACTTCCTATACTCTTAAATTGATATAAAAAAAATCTGCACGGAAATCCTAGTGCAGATTTTTTATTGATTATAGTATTAAATATTCATCTTTTATTATTCTTCAATACTACGCAGTAATTCATTGATGCCAACTTTACCTAAGGTTTTTGCATCTACTTTTTTCACAATTACAGCACAGTATAGGCTATATTTGCCATCTTTTGATGGAAGGTTACCAGATACTACTACAGAACCTGCTGGTACACGACCGTAGTGAATTTCACCTGTTTCGCGATCATAGATTTTAGTAGATTGACCAATAAATACTCCCATTGAGATAACGCAACCATCTTCTACGATAACACCCTCCACTACTTCAGAGCGTGCGCCAATAAAACAGTTATCACCGATAATAGTTGGGTTAGCTTGTAATGGTTCTAATACGCCACCAATACCAACACCACCTGAAAGATGGACATTTTTACCAATTTGTGCACAAGAACCAACTGTTGCCCAGGTATCCACCATTGTACCTTCACCAACGTAAGCCCCGATGTTTACATAAGATGGCATTAATACAGCGTTTTTCGCAATGTATGCTCCTTTACGCACGGTTGCCGAAGGGACAACACGAAAACCTTCTTGTTGAAAACGCGCTTCGTCATAATCAGCAAATTTAAGGGCGACTTTGTCGTAATATTTGGTTTCAGCCCCATCAATTACTTGATTTTCATTGATGCGGAAAGAAAGTAATACAGCCTTTTTTAACCATTGATGGGTCACCCATTCGCCCTCAATCTTTTCTGCAACACGGTATTTACCGCTATCTAAACCTTCGATGACCTCTTCAATCGCAGAACGAGTCTCCGCATCGACACTGTTAGGTGTAATTTCAGCTCGGCGTTCAAATGCCGATTCAATAATACGTTGTAAATTTGACATACCTGTTTCCTATTTAAATAAAAAATTAAGTGTTGTTTGTATCATATTTCTGTATAGAACTCACCTGTTATATTAAATTTCTTTGCTTAAAAATAAAAAAGAAATCTAAACTATAAAACCTCCAATACCACATCATCAAACAACTTTTTCACCATATTATTATCAGGTAAACGTTCTGCTTTTTCTACCATTGAACGCGTTAAATGAGGTGAAAACATATTGATGAAATCATACATATAATTGCGTAAAAAAAGACTATGTTTAAACCCAATTTGCGTCATACTAGCACGGAAAATGTGGCTTGCATCAATGGCAATGAGATCCTCATCTGCTGGCGTGTGAGCCATTGATGCCATAATCCCGACACCTAAGCCTAGTCGCACATAAGTTTTAATCACATCAGCATCGGTGGCGGTAAACACAATATTCGGCAATAGCCCTGCGCTGTTGAAAGCATAATCTAAATCTGATCCCCCCGTAAAACCAAAAGTATAAGTCACAAGGGGATATTTTCCTAGCTCTTCAATGGTGAGTTTTTCACATTGCGCCAAAGGATGCTCTGGCTTAATGATTACGGAACGATTCCATAAATAGCAAGGCAATAAAACTAAATCATCAAATAAATACTGCGCCTCTGTTGTGATAGCTAAATCAACCTCCCCTAACAGCAACGCATCATGAATTTGACTTGGCGATCCCTGATGAATATGTAAGCTTACATCTGGGTATTTTTTAGAAAAACGCTCCACTACTTTAGGCAACATATAACGAGCTTGCGTGTTGGTTGTTGCAATTCGTAATACGCCATGATTTGGCCGAGTATATTCATCTGCTACAGCCTTAATGCTTTGCGTTTTAACCAATAATTCGCGCGCAATCGCAACTATTTTTTTACCTGCTGGGGTAAGTCCTTTAATATGTTTGCCGTTACGCTCAAAAATCTCTAAGCCTAGCTCATCTTCCAATAATCGTACTTGTTTGCTTATACCTGGTTGCGAAGTAAATAAAGTATTTGCCGCCTCGGTTACATTCAAATTTTGATTTACGATTTCAACGATATAACGTAATTGCTGAATTTTCATCATCACTCCTTGCTCAAAGTGCGGTGCTTTTTTATGGCATTTTTAGGCTTTTTTGTAACGTTTATTCATATCCGCATAACGTTTCACCGCTCGGCGGATTTGCCCTGTTTTGGCGCGTCTACGTTGTTGAGTGACGTCTAATTTACTTTGGGTTTCTGGCTCAAGCCCCACCAATTCACGCAGATAATTCACATTGGTGAGATCCATCTCTTCCCAACCGCCACGCGGTAGGGTTTTCATTAATTTAATATTACCGTAGCGAATGCGAATCAAACGGCTGACTTGAATGCCTTGCGATTCCCATAAGCGGCGAACTTCACGGTTACGCCCTTCCATTAGGGTAACGTCAAACCACTGGTTCATACCTTGTCCGCCCATTGGCTTAATAGCTTTAAAATTGGCTGGTCCATCTTCTAACTGTACGCCTTTGCGTAAACGGGCAATCATCGCCTCGTCTACTTGACCAAAAACACGCACGGAATATTCACGTTCCACTTCACGGCTTGGGTGCATTAAGCGGTTTGCCAATTCGCCGTCTGTGGTAAAGAGTAATAAGCCAGAAGTGTTAATATCCAAGCGTCCAACGGCAATCCAACGCGATCCAGTTAAGCGTGGCAAGCGGTCAAATACGGTGGCGCGTCCTTCGGGATCGTGGCGGGTACAAAGTTCGCCTTCAGGTTTGTAATACATCAACACGCGACATACTTCTTTTTGTGCTTGTTGTAAATTCACAACATGTCCGTCAATGCGGATTTTTAAATTTGCATTCACCACGACACGATCGCCTAAGGTTGCCATTTTGCCGTTTACACTCACTCGGTTGGCAGCGATCATCGTTTCAATTTCACGGCGAGATCCTTGTCCTGCGCGCGCTAACACTTTTTGTAATTTTTCCCCTTCCACTTTATGGGTGGCAGAAAGTGCGGTCTTTTTTACCGCACTTTTTTCTTTACTTTCTACATTTGATACGAAAGGCTTGTCTGTACGTTTTCTTTCAGTGTTATTTTTTTCAGCAAAACGCATTCCCTTGACGGCATTGCGTTGTGAATAAGATGTTGTTTTCATATTTCCTCTTGTCGCTTTCCCAAGCGTCTAACAGTTTGAAAAAATTAAATAAATGGTGTGGTTGAACCACTACCCTCGCGCAAAATCACTGGCGTGTTGTCGGTTAAATCTACGACGGTTGTTGGCTCTTGCCCTAAATAGCCACCGTTAATAATTAAATCCACTTGATGTTCTAAACGATCACGAATTTCTTCTGGATCAGATTGTGTAATAAATGCTTCCCCCGGCAACATCAAAGAGCAAGATAAAATCGGCTCGCCTAAGGCATTTAATAAGGCGAGTGCGATTTGATTATCTGGCACGCGCAGCCCAATGGTTTTACGTTTTGATGTCATCAAACGGCGTGGTACTTCTTTGGTGGCGGTGAGAATAAAGGTATAACGTCCTGGCGTGTTATTTTTAATCAGTCGATACGCCATATTATTCACCGTGGCGTAAGTAGAAAGTTCTGATAAATCGCTACACACAAGGGTGAAATTATGATTTTCTGGCAGTTGGCGAATTTGCACAATGCGATCCATTGCGTGCTTATCACCGAGCATACAACCCAAGGCATAACCTGAATCCGTTGGGTAAACAATCACCCCACCTTGTGTCAAAATATCCACCGCTTGATTAATCAAACGCGGCTGCGGATTTTCTGGATGTATATAAAAAAACTGGCTCATAACCTTTATCCTGTAATCATTAACTGGGTCATTATACCGAAATTCCCCATTGATTATAGGGTTAGGGAAAAATAAATTTGTATAAAAATAAACTTACAGATTCTCCAACCCAAACTGATACAACGCATTTTTCTTATAGCCATAAAGCTCTGCGACAATAGCGGCGGCTTTTTTAAGTGGGAGTTCCTTGGCGATAAGGGTTAGGGCTTTGATGGCTTCAGGGGAAAAGCTTTCTTCTTCACTGCTCACATTGCCTTCTACGATCAGTACCATTTCGCCTTTGCTACGGTTTGGATCTTCGCTCACCCATTGGCGTAATGCGCCGACTTCATCACCGTGAATGGTTTCCCACGTTTTGGTTAGTTCTCGCGCTAGCACTATATAGCGTTGTGTACCGAATACCTTTTCCATATCCGCAAGGCAATCTAAAATACGGTGAGTAGATTCATAGAAAATCAACGTACGGTCTTCTTTTGTGAGATTTTCTAATTTATCGCAACGGGCTTTTGATTTAGCTGGCAGAAAACCTTCAAAACAAAAACGGTCAGATGCAATACCTGAGGCACAAAGCCCTGCTATTGCAGCACAAGCGCCCGGAATTGGCACGATTTTAATGCCAGCTTGGCGACATTTTCTTACCAGATGAAAGCCCGGATCGCTAATCAGTGGCGTACCTGCATCAGAAACCAATGCTATACTTGTACCTTGCAGCAGTTTTTCGCACAGAATATCGGCTTTTTGTTGCTCATTATGATCGTGCAAGGCAAAAAAAGGCTTTTTAATGCCGTAATGACTCAACAATAAACCACTATGGCGTGTATCTTCTGCGGCGACTAAATCCACTTGTTGCAACACCCTCAATGCGCGTTGGCTGATGTCTTGCAAATTGCCAATCGGCGTTGCCACGATATATAAAATTCCAGTTAAATTGTCCATTTTTACTTCTTTTATTTGATTTTAATTATGGAGATAAGTAAGATCCCCCAGATTGTTTTCAACAACGGAGTAATTATGACTATTCTATTACAACGCATTAATTTAAAAAATCGATTAATGCCTTTTTTATTTGCATTGGTGTTGGCAGGCTGTACCAATTTGTTCGGTAACAGCTTCACAAATATGCTGAAAAACGATGCTAATGCCAGTTCGGAATATTACATCAATCAAATTCAACGGACACAAAATCTAGAAGATCAACAAACCTATAAATTGCTTGCTGCGCGTGTTTTAGTGCGTGAGAATAAAATCCCTCAAGCACAAGCAATGCTCTCAGAATTGAAAAATTTAAACGAAGAGCAACTTTTAGATAAATCGATTGTTGAAGCGCATATTGCGGCGGTAAAAGGCAATAATCAAAATGCCGATAAACGTTTAAAAGTGATCAACTTGGCTTTATTAAGCCCTTCACAAAAAGCGCGCTACTATGAAGTGGTCGCCCGCGTAGCAAAAAATCGTAATCAGATCATTAATGCGGTAAAAGCCCGTATTCAAATTGATGCGTTATTAACTGATACTAAAAGAAAACAAGAAAATAATGACCGCACTTGGGCATTATTACGTAGTGCAAATCGTGGCTTAATCAACGGCACACCAGCGAATGGCAATGCAGCATTAGCTGGTTGGTTAGCGCTGGCAAAAACCTATAACGATAACTTAAATCACCCAGCGCAATTAAGCCAGGCATTACAAAATTGGAAAGCGATGTACCCTAGCCATTCTGCAAGCTATCTTTTCCCAACAGAATTACAAGGGTTATTTAATTTCCAACAAACTCAGATTGAACAAGTGGCATTATTATTGCCATTAAGTGGTGATGCACAACTTATTGGTAGCACAATCAAACGCGGTTTTGATGATGCCAAAGGTGATTCTGCAATTCAGGTTAAAGTGTTTGATACCCTTTCTACTCCTGTTGAAAATATCATTGAACAAGCCAAACTAGAAGGCATTACCACTATCGTTGGGCCATTGCTGAAACAAAATGTGGATCAATTAACCAATCGTGCCGATCTGCTACAAGGCTTGAATGTGCTAACCCTTAATTCTACGGCAAACTCTCGTGCTATTGGTCAGCTTTGCTATTATGGCCTAGCACCTGAAGATGAAGCAGAATCCGCGGCAAACCGCATTTGGAATGAAGGCATTCACAATCCGTTAGTGATCGTGCCACAAAATGATTTAGGCCAGCGTACTGCATCAGCGTTCAACACCCGTTGGCAAAAATTATCTGGCACAGATGCTAACGTAAAATTCTATAACCGTGCTGATGATATTAGCTTTGCTTTACAAGCAGGCATTAATGAGAATATTAAAGGCTTATACATCGTTGCCACCAATACTCAATTAAGCGAATTAAAAACCGTGATTGACAACACCAATGCGAAGTTAAAACTTTATGCAAGTTCACGCAGTAATTCATCTAATAACGGCCCTGAATATCGCTTATTAATGAACGGCTTAGAATTTAGTGATATTCCATTCTTTAAAGATGTGGATTCTGCACAATACAAAAAAGTCGCAGGCTTTACCAATGGCGATTATTCCTTAATGCGTTTATATGCAATGGGCGCGGATGCGTGGTTATTGATAAACCAATTCAATGAGTTACGCCAAGTTCCAGGCTTCAATATTAACGGTTTAACCGGTAAATTAAGTGCCGGCCCGAACTGTAATATTGAACGTGATATGACGTGGTATCAATACCAAAATGCATCAGTGGTAGTATTAAGCAATTAATATGTTTAAATCCAAACGTCAGCAAGGGGCGAGCTTTGAGCAACAAGCTCGCCTTTTTTTACAAGCTAAAGGGTTAAAATTTATTGCCGCCAACCAGCATTTTAAATGTGGGGAACTGGATTTGATTATGCAAGATGGCGAAACCATTGTTTTTGTCGAAGTGCGACAAAGAAAAAATGATTTTTTTGGTTCAGCTGTGGAAAGTGTAGATTGGCAAAAACAGCAAAAATGGTTAGATGCTGCCAATATGTGGTTGGCAAAACAAGATTGTAGCCTTGAAGATACCGATTGCCGTTTTGACTTAGTCGCATTTGGTAATACAATACAAGACTTACAATGGATTCCTAATTTTCTTGATGAATAAGCCTGATTAAGCATAATGTTAGATAAAATAAAAGATCTTTACAGCGAAAGCATACAAACCCAGATTTCTGCCTCAAGCTTATTGCCCAATGCCATTTTTCAAGCAGTGCAAAACATTGTCGCTTGTCTATTGCGTGGCAATAAAATTATCGTCTGCGGACAAGGAAAATCTTATGCCAATGCACAGTTTCTGGTGGCGAATTTACTTAATCGCTATGAGCTAGAAAGACCAAGCTTTCCTTCCGTCTTATTAAGTTTGGATAACGCCATTGGATCAGCAATTATTGCCGATCGTCCGAAACAACAATTCTACCAACGCCAATTTAATGCTGTAGCACAAAAAGGGGATCTGTTGATAGTATTTTCCCCTTTTGGCAATGAAGAAATGGTGCTAGATACAATTAATTCGGCACTAAATAAAGAAATTAGTGTCATAGCACTAACGGGAGCAAATAATGATCACATTCAAGGCTTTCTCACTGAGCAGGATTTGGAAATCACCGCCCCAACGGTAAAAGAAAGCCGTATTTTGGAGCATCATCTATTTATTATTAATACGATTTGTGAGTTAATTGATCATTCGCTTTTTTCTCATTCATAATTGTCAACGATTTATAGATCCCAACAAAGGAGTATAACTAATGAAAACAAGAAATTTAAAAAAACTTGCCCTTATTCTCGGTAGCGCATTTTTATTACAAGGCTGTGTAACCGCAACTGTTGCGGGTGTAGCTGGTGCGGCCGCCATTGGTACGAAAGTCGCCACAGATCCAAGAACAACGGGAACGCAAGTTGATGATGAAGTTCTTGAAGAAAAAGTGCTAAGTGCAATCTATAAAGACGGGCAAATCAAAAGTGAAGGCCGTGTTAATGTGGTGTCTTATAGTGGACGTATTTTACTCATCGGGCAAGTGCCAAATGAAAATTTAAAAGATCTCGCTACGGGATTAGCTGAAGGTGTGGACAATGTTTCCAAAGTGTATAACGAACTGCGCATTGGTTCACCTATTTCTGTATCACAAATTGCTAAAGACAGTTGGATCACCACTCAAATTAAATCCAAAATGTTTGTAAATTCAAGCGTGAAAGCCACTGATGTAAAAGTGATCACTGAAAACGGTGAAGTGTTCTTAATGGGGAATCTCACGGAAGAACAAGCGAACGCTGCCACTGAAGTTGCAAGAAATGTCTCAGGCGTGGCAAAAGTAGTTAAAGTATTTGATTACCTTAAGTAACCTCGTAAGATTTTAGCCTTGCCCTTAATTTTTTAAGGGCAAAATTTATCAAAAAACCACCGCACTTTTCTTCTTATTTTATTAGCATCACATCTTATTTTTTATTCTGCAGCTCTCCCTTTTAAGCGACCACCTCATAAAGCAAACGATTGCTTAAATTCTATTTTCAAGTATAATGCGCGCTATTTTTTATCACTCAGGAAAGCATTATGAACAACAACCTACTCTATTCCGTTGAAGACAAACCACCTTTCGGGTTAAGTCTATTATTAGCTGCTCAGCATTTGCTCGCTGCCTTAGGAGGAATTATCGCGGTGCCATTGGTTATCGGTAATGTATTAAAATTACCGACTGAAGACACTATCACTTTGGTAAACGCAGCATTACTCATTTCTGGCGTGGTAACCATTATTCAATGCCGTGGCTTAGGTCCGATCGGTATTCGCTTACCAAGCGTAATGGGAACAAGTTTCACCTTTGTTGCCGCCGCCCTTTCCATTGGATTTAGTGAAGACGGCGTGGCGGGAATTTTAGGCGCTTCGCTCGTGGGTTCACTAGTAATGATCATCGGCAGCTTCTTTATGCCTTATATCCGTAAATTATTCCCACCAGTGGTAACGGGAACCGTGGTGATGATGATCGGCCTTAGCCTTATCCCTGTTGCGGTGGACTGGTTCGCCGGCGGACAACGTAACGATCCCAACTATGCCACGCCAGAAAATCTGATGATGGCAAGTTTTGTGTTAGTTATCGTAGTAATTTTAGTGCAATGGGGCAAAGGTATTTTTTCCGCCGCAGCCATTGTAATTGGAATGATGACAGGCTATCTATTGGCGCTCGCTCTAGGTTGGGTGAATTTTGATGGGGTGAAACAAGCACAAATTTTTGCTGTACCACAACCCTTACATTTTGGTTTATCCTTCCCTATCGCAGGAATTATTGGAATGTCTATCGCCTATTTGGTCACCATTGTGGAATCAAGCGGTAATTTCTTAGCTCTAGGTAATGCCACCAAAACCGAAATCACAGGAAAACATTTACGCGGTGGTGTGTTGTGTGATGGTTTAGGTTCTGCCCTTGCAGCGATTATGTCCACCACGCCGTTTTCTTCTTTCTCACAAAATATCGGCGTGATTTCTCTCACGGGAGTGGCTAGTCGCTATGTAGTTGCCATAACAGGGGCATTATTGGTGCTAGCTGGCTTATTCCCAGTATTCGGTGCATTAATCGTGTCAATTCCACTTCCGGTGCTTGGCGGTGCGGGATTGATGATGTTCGCAATGATTATTGCCGCAGGAATCCAAATGCTAGATAGCATCGAACGTAGCAAACGCAACGGATTAATTATCGCGATCTCTATTGGCTGTGGCTTGGCGGTAACCACTCGCCCAGAATTGCTCGAAAAACTCCCGCAATTTTTCAAAGAAGTACTAGGTTCAGGCATTACTGTGGGATCATTATTAGCGCTAATTCTAAACTTAATCTTACCGCAAGATAAAAAAATAGAAAAAACGCAATAGTCTTTCACTCAACGAGCTAGATAAGGGCAAATGCAATGTTTTTGCCCATTTTTATCAAAGTACCTCTTTCATTTTATCACTCTTCATTGCTTCACACTTTAATACTATTATTCCTTGCTAAATACAATAAACCCATAATAAAAGTGCGGTAATTTTGTCTCGTTTTTATTCGATAAATCTTCCCCCTATTGAAATGATAACGGTTATCAATTAAAATCCCCCACCTTATTTTATTCGCCGTAGGAAATATCGTGTTTGAATTAAATGCCGTGTCATTCGCCTTACCTGAAAAAGTGTTGTTGCAGCCTATTTCACTGCAATTCGGCACGGGAAAAATCTATGGTATTATTGGACCAAATGGCTCGGGTAAATCTACCTTGATTAAACTCTTAGCACGTCAGCAATTTCCTTCGAGTGGCGCGCTGCATTTTGCCGATCAGCCTATTCAGCAATGGAAAAACAAAGCCTTTGCCCGTGAAGTGGCATATCTGCCACAATATTTGCCGCAAGCCAGTAATTTAACGGTGAAAGGGCTGCTACAAATGGGTCGTTATGCGTGGAATGGGCTGTTAGGGCGTAACCCTAAAAAAGATGAGCAAGCGATTCAAAATGCCCTTGAGTGGACAAATATGCAAGGCTATGCCGATCAATTTGTGGATACCCTTTCAGGCGGTGAACGTTCTCGCGTCTGGCTTGCAATGTTGTTGGTTCAACAAAGTCGCTTTTTATTATTAGATGAACCCTTGGCAGCATTGGATATTGCCCATCAAGTGGAAGTAATGCAGCTTATCCAAAAACTGGTAAAAAACCTGAATTTAGGCGTGATTATTGTTATTCACGACATCAATCTTGCTGCACGTTTTTGTGATGAACTCATCGCCTTGCAATCAGGCAAATTATTAATGCAAGGCACACCACAAGAGATTATGACCCCGCAAGCCCTTGAGCAAATTTATCATATTGATCTGCAAGTGCTATCCCACCCTGTGGATCAAGTTCCTGTGGCGTTCTTTTAGGAGGCAATAATGAAAAAATATGCTTACTTATTGCACGCACTTTGGCTCATTGTTACTTTACCTACGTTAGCGACATCAAAAGTTGCTACCTTAGATTGGACAATCGCCGAAACCTTGCTCGGACTAGGCGTAACACCCGTTGCCGTAGGGGATAAACAAAGCTATCAAAACTGGGTGAGCGAACCTGCGTTACCACAAAGTGCGGTGGATTTAGGCACGAGATTACAACCTAATAAAGAATTACTGGCACAACTTGATATTGAAAGTTTCCCCAATAGCGATATGTATTTCGCCACCGCACAAGCCAATTTGCCTTATTTGTCCAACGTAAACACCTTGGATCTCGTCAATTTTTACCAAACAGGCGATTTTTGGCAAAATCAACTTCAAGCAACACGCCAACTTGCCAATCTGGTGGAGGTAGATTCCACGCCGTTAATTGATCAAACCGAAACTCTTTTTGCCGCACAAAAAGCTTTGCTCGCCCCATTTCAAGCACGCCCTTTATTAATTGTGCAATTTATTGATGGACGTCATTTGCGTGTTTATGGCAAACAAAGTCTGCCCGGTGTAGTGCTAACCCAACTTGGACTATACAATGCGTGGCAAGAAACGGTAAATTTATGGGGATTTAGCCAAATTAGCCTAAATCAGCTCGCACAATTTCCCCACGCGAAATTGGTGATCATCAAGCCTTATCCGCAAAATGTGCCGCAAGAACTGGCGAGCAATAGCCTATGGCAAGCCTTGCCTCTAGCGAAAGATCCCTTGATTTTACCCGCCATTTGGACATTCGGCGCACTGCCCTCTGCTCAGCGTTTAGCCCTTGCCTTAAGCCAAGGATTACGTCAGCCACAAGGGGAAAGCCAATGGTGAAAATTCGTTTAATGCCAAGCCTTGGGCTGATTGCTATGGCATTATTTGCGTTGCTACTTTGGCAACAGCCGGAACAAAGTGAAACTAGCCAACTGCTGATTTTCAATTTCACCTTGCCGCGCGTGCTAATGGCAATCTTAGCAGGGACAAGCCTAGGTGTGGCTTCGCTATTATTACAGCAAATTATGAATAATTCGTTGGCTTCCGACAGCACCCTTGCAGTGAGTGGTGGCGCACAATTCGCCCTGTTTCTGGCTACCCTATTTTTACCAAATTTATTGCAATTTGGCACAACGCCGATTGCCTTTATTGGGGCATTATTCGCCTTAGGCTTAGTGCTATTACTGGCGTGGCGGCAAATGCTTTCACCGTTATTGATCGTGCTTGCAGGGCTGGTGGTGAGTTTTTATCTTGGGGCATTTTCTTCCCTTTTAATGCTGTTTTACCCTGAAGAAAGCCGTGGCTTGCTCGTGTGGGGCAGCGGCTCACTGGTACAAGAAAGCTGGTATGACAGCCTAACCCTGCTGCCGTTACTCGCCCCTGCCATTGTTGGCATCCTGCTACTTAGCCCAACATTGCAAATTCTGCAATTACAAGAAAGTAACGCACAAAGTTTAGGCGTAAATGTGAAAAGAATCCGCCTGCTCGGTGTGTTGCTTGCCGCTTATTTAGTCGCCATTATCGTCAGCCGCGTAGGAATGATCGCCTTTATTGGCTTAGCCGCCACCACGCTAGCGCGGCAATATCCTGATTATCGCTTTAAGATTTTATTATGGCGAAGTGCCTATTTTGCTGGCATCTTATTGTTGATTGCCGATCTCTGTCTTCAACTGATTGAACAATGGCAAGGCATTTCCTTGCCGACAGGATCGATTACCGCATTATTCGGCACACCTTTGCTATTATGGCTCGTGTTCAAACATCATCAGCAATATGGACGCGTGCAAGAAAGCCAAAGTACGTGGAAAAATTCTGGCAAAAAAAGCACCGCACTTTATTTACCGCTATTTTTGGCGGCGGCGTTAGGCTGTTCTTTATTTTTGGCTCAAGGCGTAAACGGCTGGCAAGTTTACTTAGATCAAAGCCTGTTCGACTTGCGTTTCCCACGCCTTGCCTATGCCCTTTGTGCCGGCATAATGCTCGCTTTGGCGGGAACGATTTTACAACGCTTAAGCCGCAATCCAATGGCAAGCCCTGAATTACTGGGCATTACTTCCGGCGTGAGCTTTGGCGTGTTATTGGCGATTTTTGTCGCTGGTGCAAGCGTGCTTAGTCAATATGTATTATGGGGTACGTTTGGGGCATTATTGATCTTAGGGTTAATCTGGCTTATCAATCGCCGCAACGGCTTGCAGCCCGATCAGGTGTTGCTCACGGGAATTAGCATTTCCGCCTTATTTGACGCCGTGCAACGCATATTTATCGCCAGTGGCGATCCCCGTGCCTGGCAATTATTAAGCTGGGGATCGGGTTCGACCTATTACGCTAGCAATGATGTGGCAATACCTATGCTAATTATCGCAACGGCACTTTTCGCCTTAAGCTTTATTTTTGTCCGCTGGCTAGATTTACTCAGCTTAAATAGCGTGGTGGCACAATCCTTTGGGGTGAGTCTCGTGCAGTCGCGTAGTATTTTGTTTTTATTTGCTATCTTACTCACCTTGCTTGCCACATTGATTGTGGGATCGCTCAGTTTTATCGGCTTGCTTGCGCCCCATTTGGCATACAGCCTAGGCTTTCGTCAAAGCAAAACCCAGCTACTTGCTGCAGGATTATTAGGTGGAACAGTGATGATAATGGCAGATTGGCTTGGGCGGCAATTGTTGTTCCCTTATGAAATCCCTGCGGGCTTGGTGGCAACCTTGCTTGGCGGAACTTATTTTTTATGGTTAATGCGAAAAATGTAACAAATTTACACCGCACTTTTCTACTCGCTTCTATTAGCTGTACAGCAAAGTGCGGTGCAAAAAACTCAATTTTTTATCAACAAATAGGAGAAATCAAATGAAAAAACTCACTAAACTCACTTTGCTTTGCGGATTAGCTTTACCTTTCGCAAGTTCTGCACACGATTTATGGGCTTATGCCCAACACGCGGAAGCAGACAAACCGTTGCTTGCGGTGTTAGGCTACGGGGATAAATTCCCATTAGGCGAAAAAATTGCGGAAAGCCGTTTAAATATCCTCAATCCACTGGTGTTACACCAAGCTGACGGCAAAAACACCACGCTCACCCAGCAAGGAGAGAATTATCATTATGTCACCAAAACGCCATTGGGTAAGGGGGAATTCAAAATTTCAGGAAGCTACAAACCGACTTTCTGGTCAAAAAATGAAAAAGGCTGGAAACGTGAAAATCTCACCCAAATGACGGACGCCAATTACTGCGAAGAATCCAGTATGTTCGCCACAACCTATGTGAACAACGGGGTTGAGGTGAGCGATTTCGCCATTGCACCAGTGGGCTTGCCACTAGAAATTGTACCATTGGTGGATCCAACCCAAGTTAGCGTAATGGACGTGTTCCCAGTGCAAGTGTTATATCAAGGGCAGCCAGCCAAAGGCGTGAGCATTATCGGCACAACCAACGAGTTTACCAAATTTGATGAAAAAGCCGTTTATGATCACCGTGAACCACAAGCCTTCTCTGGCAAAACGGATAGTCAAGGCAAAGTGAATATTCTGCCTGCTCTTGCTGGCACGTGGAAATTAAAAGCGATTTATGAAATGGATTATCCTGATCAAAAAATCTGCCAAAAACGTAAATTTTATAGCACTTATACTTTTAAAGTGAAATAACCTTTTTCTCTTGATTGGCGTGTTCACCACACGCCATTTTTTATTAACACAATAGGAGCTGTATGAAAGCAAATATTTTTAAACTCTCATTAATTTCCACCGCACTTTTCGCCACAAGCCAAGGGGTTTTTGCCGAAGAGGTGGAGCAGTTGGACGAAATTCAAGTCACTAGCGGTTCAATGTATCGAATGGGTGAAGTGCCTGTTTATCAAGCCAAATCAGCCATTGCGATGAATGCGGAGCAGTTAGCAGAACAAAACATTACCAAAGTCGATGAAATTGGTCGCTACCAAGCAGGATTTTCCACCCAAGTTTTCGGTGAAGATACCAATACAAACTGGTTTCGTGTAAGAGGCACAGAAGTCAGTCAAGCGCTGAATGGCTTGCCTTTAACGTCTTACGGATTTTTCACCCCTTATGTGAATACGTTCGCATTAGAAGCGGTGGAAATGACCAAAGGCGCAGACGCAATGACGTTCGGTGCGGCAAATTCAGGTGGCTTGATCAACTATGTCACCAAGCGTCCGCATAAAGATCAAATTGGCAAAGGGGAAGTTACCCTTAACGCTGGAAATCATCATCAATATGGAATCGGCGTAGATTATACGGATCGCATCGGCAATAATGATGATCTGCGTTATCGCTTAGTGGGTGCATTTTCGTCTAAAAATGGACAATGGGACGCAACAAAAAATAAAACCGTTTATTTTGCGCCCTCTTTGGAATGGGATATTTCTGATCGCACCCGCTTAACCCTTTTAACCAGCTATCAATTTGATAAAGGCGTGCCAAGCTCGAATTTCTTGCCACAAGAAGGTTCGCTTGTGCCATTCCCTGATGGCAGCTATATTGGACGTTCTACCAACCTTGGCGATCCAGTAAATGATCGTGAATACAACCGCCAATACAATATCGGCTATGAATTTAGCCATCAATTTGATGATAATTTAAGTTTTGACAGTAGCTACCGTTACACTTATGCCAATAACAATCACCGTGGTTCTTATGCTTATCCTTCAGCTTATAATGCAGACTGGACGCCCAAAGCACCAAGTACGGCAGGTTATGAATTAGCTCGCGGTGTCGTATTTAATGACGGTACATCTATTTCTCATACCCTAGATAATCATCTCACTTGGAAATATAGCAATGATTGGCTGAAAAATAGCTTGGTGGTGGGAACAGATTATCGTAATCAAAAAGTGAAAGCCTACTATATCCTATTTGGCAGCACTTCTGCGGTGAATTTAAAACAGGCTCGCTCTGGCTATCATCAGGCTCAAACCATCAATGCCCCTTATACCTATATCACCGCACGCCAGCTTGGGCTTTATCTACAAAACCAAAGCCGTTTTATGGATAGCCTTGTGTTAAACCTTGGTGTACGCCACGATCGTGCGAAACAAGATGAATACACCTCTTCACAAAAAATCAGCAATATGTCCTATTCTGCTTCATTAATGTATGAAGCACCATTCGGCTTAAATCCATATTTTAGTTATAGTGAGTCCTTTAACTTACCTGTGGGATTAAGTGGCAATCAAAAACTTTATGATCCAAATATCACTCATCAATATGAAGTGGGGATCAAATATTTACCAGATTGGTTAAACGGATCAATCACCCTTGCCACCTTCAAAGCCAAAGATAAAGGGGCGTTGGTGTCAAATGGTTTAGGTAAAACAGTGAGCAATGCCGATCCTGTGCTTCGTAAAGGAGTGGAATTACAAGCGGATGTGAATGTAACTAACAACTGGAATATGGGCTTAGCTTATACCTATTTGAAATCAATCACTCGTAAAGAGAATGGCGATGTGCGTAACCCATTAATTCCAAAACATACTTTTTCTGTGAAAACCGATTACACCTTTGATAACGGTGCATTAAATGGTTTAACGGTAGGCGCAGGCGTACGCTATATTGGTAAAAGTGTAACCGAGCAGGGATCACTCTATTCAGGCAAAGAAGTACCTTCTGCGACTGTGGTAGATCTAATGGCACGCTACGCATTTGATTCTAACTGGATTGCACAGTTAAATGTAGAAAATGTTGGCAACCGCCGTTATGTCGCAGGTTGCGATTATTACTGCTACTACGGTGCAGCGCAAAATATCAATGCTTCGGTTTCTTATAAATTTTAATCAGTTATATTTTAAGGGGAAGAACTATTTTTTCCCCTCTATTTACATAAAATGTTTATTAAATACTATTTGATATTGCCCTATCCTGTTTACTTAATGTAAAATGTGCAACATAGAATAGACATACTTGCTATTCTAACTTTAGTTTTATATCAAAAGGAGTGCGATTATGAACCAAACGGCAAAAGTGACATTAGCGACATTAATATTATCTGCATTAACAGCTTGTAGTAGCGGTGGTGGAAGCGGGTCTTCCGATGGAACAACAGCTAACAGTAATACCTCATCAAATACCACTGTCTCAACAACCTCTCAACCCGGTTCATCTGCTAATAATACGACTTCAGAATCAGATACATCTACTACTAATAATACAACCTCACAACCAGATACATCTACTACTAATAATACAACCTCACAACCAGATACATCTACTACTAATAATACAACCTCACAACCAGATACATCTACTACTAATAATACAACCTCACAACCAGATACATCTACTACTAATAATACAACCTCACAACCAGATACATCTACTACTAATAATACAACCTCACAACCAGATACATCTACTACTGATGCAACTTCACAACCTACAACTCCTGAATTTACTGGTTATGCTTTCTCTTACAATGCAAAACTAGGAAAACCAACCAATCCAGGTCCAACTATCACAATTAATTCAGATTCTATTGATACGATTGTGGTTAATGGAAAATCCTATTCCCTTATCCCTAACTTAACTGGGATTTCTGGAGGCTCAGTAAATATCAGTACAATCTGGCAAAGTGATGATACTAAAATTGTGTGCTGTGGAACAAAAACAGATATTAAATCCGTAAAAATAGGTGCAGTATTAGATAATGAAACGTTATATACCTTTGTACAAGGAAAACCGACCCCTGAAGATCAAATTCCTACAGCCGGTAGAGTCGTATATCAAGGAAATGGAACGGCTAAGTTAATTAATTTATCTGATCAAGATAATAAAGGTTTCCAGAATTCTTCATTAAGCACACATATTGACGCTGATTTTGATAATAAAAATGTGTCTGGATATTTATACGACGGTAGCCAAAAATTCTTTGATATTACAGACGGTAAAATTAATGGTAACGATATTACCAATGGTAAAGTAAGTCTGACAGTACAAGATGAAGACAATAAACAGGCCCTTAATATTGATAACAATGCCCAATTCTCAGCCCCATTAAATGCAAAATTCTATGGCGAAAATGCTAAAGAAGTAGCAGGTACTGCACATAATGAAAAATGGGGCGTTATTTTTGCGGCAAGCAAATCAGAGTAATATTGTTAATTTTCTTACTAAAAGCCATTCGCTTGAATGGCTTTTTTCATAGTGAGGTTTTATGTTGAAACATAATCTAACATTTCCTTTTGCTACATTAACACTAATATTTACAATTTCAGCAAACGGAAATCAGCAAGTTTTACCAGCAAATGATCGATTAGATCGAAGCGAACAACAAAATACTCCTGAGGTAAAAATTGATCCCTCTAAGCCATTAATTGCTCGCTCTGCTACAGCAAAGACAAAAAATAGGTTATCTATTTCAAAGGAAGAATTATCTAAACACCCTGATTTAATTATGCGCGCTTTAATTCCAGCTGTTAGTCAAAACAATAGTGATGCAGTTGCTTTACTTTTTCCCCTTTATCAAAAACAAGCTAATACCGATCGCACGCTGATTTTATGGTGTAAAGCAATTCTTGCTGCAAAAGAAGAAAATTATCATCAATCTATTGGGTTTTATCGTGAAATTATCAGTAATTATCCACAAATTACACCCGTAAGATTTCAATTAGCGCAAGTATTATATTTAAACTATGATAATGAAGCAGCACTCGATCAGTTCACAAAATTACGTTCTGAATCATTATCTTCAACAAATTATCAGGTAATAGATAACTATATTACCGCTCTGAAAAAACGACAAAGCTGGCGTTTCTATGGTGGAATTAGCTATGTTAAAGACAACAATATTAATAATGCGCCTAAATCAGATACCTACATAGGAAACTGGAAAGCTTGGGATTCCGAAAGTGCGGAAGGATTTTCCTATAATTTAGGCGCATCTAAACAATGGGAAATAAAAAATGGCTATTTTACCCAGCTTGATTTAGATCTAATTGGTCGCTATTACTGGGATAATAAAAAATATAATGAACTAGAATTTCGTACCGGTCTTGGAATAGGCTATCATAGTGCCTATTTTGAGACCCTTTTAATGCCGTTTACAAGTAAACGCTGGTATGGTGGTGGCGCATCAGGTAGTAATAGTTTAAAACAATTTTCACAAAATAGCGGTGTAAGACTCAGTTCAAGTTATTGGCTAAATAATCAGTGGAAATTAGCTAACACTTTAGAATACTCTGAAATACGCTATAAAACTCGTAAGCATCTAAATGGCAACCGTTATTTTGGCGATATGAGCTTATTATATATACCCAAAAGTACACAGTTTTGGTTTGTTGGTACAAATTATTATCGTAGCAATGCTCGTGATAAAGATGAATCATTCAATCGTGTTGGTATTCGCATAGGTTGGGCACAAGAATGGGATTTCGGGATATCAAGTCGTCTAGTGTTTGGTTATGCTCAACGAAGATATTTAGCACCAGGAAGAATGTTAGCTAAAAAGCAAATTAATCACGAATATTCTCCACAATTAACACTTTGGCATCGTAATCTCAAGTTTTTTGGTATTACGCCACAAATTACTTGGGAATATAATAAAGTGAAGAGTAATAATCCTTTTTATAGCTACGATAAACACAATATTTATTTTAATTTTAGTAAAAGCTTCTAATCAAGACAGGGCTAATAGTAGTTAGCCCTCAAAATATATAGGTTATTAATGTTAAGCTATCTCAAAGAAAATTTTTTCACACTCATTTTATGGTTAAAAAAGCCGAGTAATGGACTATGGCTTACGCCTGTTTTAGGTGCAGTATTTGCGGTTTTTCTAGCCTTATTTGCTGCATTGATCAAGAATAAATCTTTACCACTCGACATCATCCCTGACATTAGTGCTGAATTGCTGAATGATATTCTCAGCATTATGGCATCTAGTATGTTAGCAGTAAGTACGTTTTCCCTTTCTATTATGGTTTCCGCCTTTTCTTCTGCCTCTAATGGAGCAACACCAAGGGCTACAGAATTAGTAATGGGGGATAATACTACCCGCCTTGCAATCGCAAGTTTTATCTCTGCTTTTGTCTATGCCGTGATTGCTAAAATTACGTTAGGTATGGAATATTACAATGAGGCTGGGCGTTTTGTATTATTTATAGGTACAATTTGCGTATTGATCTACTTAATTACCACTTTAATTACTTGGGTCAGTACATTATCTCAGCTGGGATTGCTAAATAATACGTTAGATAAAATTGAAACAGCTTCGCAGCAAGCCCTAGTAAACTATTGGGAATCACCAAATATGGGGGCTAAATCCCTTGAAAAAATTCACTTCAGTTACGCTATTTATGCGTATAAAACAGGGTATTTGAGTCATATTAATATGCAAAACTTACAAGATTTTGCTGAAAAAAATGACTGCCAACTCGAAATTGCTATTCAGCCAGGAAAACTCATTTATACAGGCATGCCTCTCGCTTATGCGAATAAATCTATAGATGAAATAGCGCAATTACAAGAAAGTTTTATCATTGAGAATAACCGTTCTTATGCACAAGATCCTAAATTTGGACTGCTTGTTCTGAGTGAAGTGGCACAGCGAGCTTTATCTAAAGCAGTCAATGATCCTGGCACGGCTATTAAAGTAATTAGTGTATTATTACGCTTACTTCTTGATAGTAAAGTTGAAAAGCAAGCAGTGAAATATGATCGTCTTGCAATGTTAAATCTAAATGAACAAGAATTTGTATTACAACCTTTTACACCGATTTGTCGAGATGGAAGTAGTATGTTAGAAATTCATATCAAAGTTCAAAAAACATTAGCTATATTATATGAAATGTCGGATAGTCCGGCTATATCCGAAGCTGCAATAAAACAAGCAAAAATTGATTTAGATTACGCCTTACAAGGATTAGTATTAGAGAGTGAAAAATTGCTAATAAAAAGCACTCACCAAACTTTATTTCATAAATGATTCATAAAAAACGGACCTTATTTTATTAAACAAGGTCCGTTAGATATCTTATTATATTCAATTATTTAGCATAAAGCGGAGATGGACCTACATCACCAGCTTCATTAGTTATTGCTGCTTGTTTCAATAATTTACCGGATGATGAAATTTCAACACGACGATTTTCACGTAAACAATCTTTCAACGCTTGACCAGACTCATCATTACAAGCTTTAACTTGATTTGCTTTTCCATATCCAACAGCTTCAATATTTGCAGTTACGCCTTTCTTAATCAAATATGCTTTTACACGCTCTGCACGACGTTGTGATAATTTCAAGTTATAAGCATCAGAACCTAAACGATCTGTATATCCTGAAACTTTAACATTTGCAGCTCCTGCTGTTTTAAGCTGTTCAGCAACAGAATCAATCACTTTAGCACCTTTTGCTGAAATCGTGTCTTTGTTAAAATCAAATAAGAAATCACCTTTTAAGCTGAAAGACAGGCTACCATTACAGCCATTTGGATACCAATAGAAATTCTGTGCATTCATATCTTTGTCAAATAAAATTTTGTATTGACAAATCTTGTGTTCACCATTCTCTTTATAATTAAATACATAATCCCATTCACGAACGCCAAACAAACCTTCTGCAAAATGCGGACGCCCAATCAAATAATAAATTTGATCTTTATTCATACCACGGCTGATTGAACGAACATTATCCCAGTTCGGCCAAGTTCCTTTTTGAAAACCATCGTGATTAAAACCGGAATCTTCAACTTTTGGCCAAACCAAATGATCTGATGTACCTTTGTCAGTAACATCGCTCAAATTTCCACAAGCAGCTAGTGTTGTAGCGGCTGCTGCAGACAATAAAAGATATGATAATTTCATTTTTTCTACCTTAACTGTAAACTTATAAATGAACGTGATGTAAAAAACATTTTTTACCTAATGGGTAATAGTAAAGCTAATTTATAACAAAGTAAATGAACAAAGTTACTTGCAAAGTAAAATATACTAATTTTTTGTCAATTAATGTAAATATCTTATAAAAGATACACAAAATCGCTAATATGACGTTCAATTATTATACTTTAGCAACCCTAAAAACACGTTACGCATACTTTTTTCTACTTGTTTACCTAGCTTTTGTGCAAAAGATTTCTTGATGGTATATTTTACGGAAAGCACTAACTTATCTTGCATTGCGTCCAAAATGAAATCATCACTCGTTGCAATATCATCAATTAATTTTAATCCTAAAGCCTGCTCACCAAACCAATGTTCTCCCGTTGAGATAGATTCAATATCAATGAGCTGAGGGCGATGCTGCGCTACAAATTGTTTGAATAATTGATGCGTTTCATCTAACTCTTGCTGGAATTTTTCCTTACCTTTTTCTGTATTTTCGCCTAATAACGTCACGGTTCGCTTATATTCACCTGCAGTCATCACATCAACATCTACATTATGTTTTTTCAACAAACGGTGAATATTAGGCACTTGTGCAACAACGCCAACTGACCCAATAATAGCAAAAGGTGCAGCCACAATCTTATCTGCAACACAGGCCATCATATAGCCCCCACTTGCAGCGACTTTATCCACCGCCACCGTTAATTTAATTTGGTGTTTTTTCAAACGAGCCAGTTGTGATGCAGCTAAACCATATCCATGAACTACACCACCTGGGCTTTCCAAACGAAGCAATACTTCATCTTCAGGTTTTGCTACAGCAATAATAGCACTCACTTCCTCACGAAGTGCAGCAGTTTCTGAAGCTAAAATATCACCTTTAAAATTCAACACAAACAAATGCGGCTTTCGTTGATTTTCTAAATCCAGATCTTTTTTAAGCCTTTCTTTTTCTAGTTTAGATTTTTGTTTTTCCTCTTTTTTACGCACTTTTTCAATCTGTTTTAACGCCTCTTCGGAAAGATGAAAATCAGCCAAACGCTTTGTATTTTCTTTATATTCTTGTGATAAATCTGTAATCACTAACTCCCCTGCTTGGTGAGACTTTTTCTGTTTGAAAGCGATAATCATTGCTATAATACCTGCAATAACTAACAGTAATGTAAGAATTTCTAAAATAAATAAACCATAGCCTACGGCTAATTCAGACCACATAACTTGCCCTTTTCGTTGAATAAAATAAAAAAGTAATCATAAAGGATTTATAGCAAAGTGCAATTCCCTATTAATTATGAACTATTAAGAAAAAATCTTTTTCCTTTTATGCCATTTATTAAAAAAAAGTGTCTTCTATAATAGGGAATCTCCATGATAAGTAAACTGTAAGGATTTCTGATGCAAAAAATTCTCGTTTTAAGATCTAGTATTCTTGGTGATAATTCACAAACTAACCAGCTAGCTAATTATGTCATAGCTAAATTTTCTGACGCTCAAATAACCGTTCGTGATTTAGCAACAAACCCACTCCCCCATTTTGATGGTATTGCAGCGAATGCCTTACGTGGTGCCCCCAAAACACAACAAGAGCAAGACTTGCTGGCTCTTTCCGATGAATTAATAACAGAATTAAAAGCTACAGATACCATCATTATCAATGCACCAATGTATAACTTTAATATTCCAACCCAATTAAAAAGCTATATTGATTTCATTGCCCGTCCAGGAGCTACTTTCCAATATACAGAAAATGGTCCTGAAGGCTTAGTAAAAGGTAAAAAAGCTATTGTATTAGCTTCCTTCGGTGGTGTGCATCAAGGGCAAACAACAGATGTTATCACACTATATTTGAAAACTTTCCTTGGCTTTATTGGCATTGATGATGTCGATTTTGTGTATGTAGAAGGCATAGGCTCTGGCGCTGAAGTAGCTGCAAAATCACAAGAACAAGCTAGAGCGAAAATCGATACATTAATTTAGCACTATTTTTCCCTATCATAAGCACGGTATTTCCGTGCTTTTTCTTTTGTAACAAATATATTTCTTGACAAAACCCTTTTGTACTAGTTTAATAGTGCATAATTATTTTATGTAAAAAAGGAATTCCAATGACAACGCCTTTTCTCCACATTTTTTCACAAGAAGTGGCTTATCACAGTGATCCCACTGCGGTATTTGCCACCTTATGCCAAGCTCAAAAAAATACACTGTTACTTGAATCAGCAGAAATCAGCAGTAAAAATAGCTTAAAAAGCCTGTTATTAATTAACGCTGCCCTAAAAATCAGCTGTTTAGGCCAGTGCGTTACCTTTACTGCATTAAATGAAAACGGTACGGCATTGTTACCTTTGGTGCAAGAAAAATTGCAGCCCATTGCTCAACGCCTTTCCCACCAAGATAAACAAATGATCGCAGAATTTGCACCGCTTAACCCAAATTTAGATGAAGACAGCAAGTTACAAGCGCCGACAATTTTTGATGGTTTGCGTTGTTTAACGGATCTTTACAAAACAAGTAAAACGCCGATTTTTCTTGGTGGATTATTTGCCTATGATTTAGTGGCGAATTTTATCCCGATGGAAAATATTGTGCTGCATAATGATGGCTTAAGCTGTCCTGATTACGTTTTCTATTTGGCAGAAAATTTATTGATTCTTGATCACCAACGCCAACAGGCTCAGCTACAAACTTTCTGTTTTAATCAAAATACGCTTTCCGCCACGGAACAAAGTGCGGTGCAAATTACGCAAAAATTACAAAAAATTGAACCGCACTTAACCATTCAACCGGCTTCCACGGAAGTAAGCGTAAACATTGAAGATGAGCCATTTAAAGACATTATTCGCCGCTTAAAACATCATATTAATATTGGCGATGTGTTCCAGATCGTGCCTTCGCGCCGTTTTTCTCTGGCTTGTCCGAACAGCCTTGCCACTTATCGCCAATTAAAGCTGAACAACCCAAGTCCTTATATGTTTTATATGCAGGACGAAGATTTCACCCTGTTTGGTGCTTCCCCTGAAAGTGCGTTGAAATATAGCCAAGATTCACGCCAATTAGAAATCTATCCGATTGCAGGATCACGTCCACGCGGTTTTAATGCACAAGGCAATATCGATCCAGAATTAGACGCGCGTTTAGAACTGGAATTACGGTTAGATAAAAAAGAGCTAGCGGAACATTTAATGCTGGTGGATTTAGCCCGTAATGATGTGGCTCGAGTTTGCCAAAGTGGCACGCGCCAAGTGAAAGATTTAATGCAGGTGGATCGCTATTCACACATTATGCACTTAGTATCGCGCGTGGTGGGCAAACTTCGCCCTGAACTCGATGCCTTGCACGCCTATCAAGCCTGTATGAATATGGGTACACTCACGGGCGCACCAAAAATCAAAGCAATGCAATTAATTTACCAAGTGGAACAACAAAAACGCCATAGCTACGGCGGTGCGGTGGGCTATCTTGCATCTGACGGCAATTTTGATACCTGTATTGTGATCCGCTCTGCCTTTGTGCAAAATGACATTGCTTATATCCAAGCTGGCTGCGGTGAAGTGCTGGATTCCGATCCACAAATGGAAGCAGACGAAACACGCCACAAAGCCCGTGCTGTGATTAAGGCAATTCAGCAAACCAACCAGCTTGCTCAATAAGGATAGATTATGGCTAACATTGTTTTTTTAGATAATTTTGACTCTTTCACCTATAACTTGGTGGATCAATTCCGCACACTCGGACATCAAGTGCAAATTTACCGTAACGATTGCGATATTGCACTCGTGGAAAAAATGGCATTGCAGCCGAACAGCATTCTGGCACTTTCACCGGGGCCGGGCAATCCACAAGAAGCAGGCATTTTGCTGCCACTCATTCAACGCCTTACAGGTAAAGTGCCGATTATTGGCATCTGTTTAGGGCATCAAGCGTTAATCGAAGCCTTTGGCGGCAATGTGGTACATTCTGGTGAAGTGCTGCACGGCAAGGTGTCTAATATTCAACACGATGAACAAGCAATGTTCGCAGGCTTAAGCAATCCAATGCCTGTGGCTCGTTATCATTCCTTAATGGGTGAAAATTTGCCCGATGAATTTATCGTAAACGCTGAATATAACGGCATTATTATGGCAATTCGCCACAAAACGTTACCTATTTGTGGTTTTCAATTCCACCCAGAAAGTATTCTCACTGTGCAAGGGGGAAAATTATTGGAAAATTCAGTAAACTGGTTGCTCAATCGCGATTAAGGATAAACCAATGATTATTGTTTATGGATTAAAAGAACGCCTTAACTCACGCAAAGCCCAGCTTGCGGAAATTATTTATCATTGTTTAAGCCTAGAAATGGATATTCCCACGGGCAAACATTTTATTTATTTCCAAGGCGCAGACGCGGACGATTTGTATCTACCAAGCGGACGTAGCCAAGATTTCACTGCCATTGAAATTAATTTAATGCAAGGACGCACAGAATTTACCAAAAAACGTTTAATAAAAATGCTATTTTGCGAACTCGAGAATAAACTCAATCTCGCCCCCATTGACGTAGAAATCACCCTCAAAGAGCAACCTGCCCACTGTTGGGGATTTCGCGGAATGACAGGCGATGAAGCCAAAGATCTCAGTTACAGCATTTATCGTTAAATTTAAGAAAAAAGCACCGCACTTATGCTACTTATGCTTTAATAAAAGAAAAGGAATACCCTATGCAAACAGAACAACTTCTTAACCAACTTTTTGAGAAACAACCTTTAACTCAAACCCAAGCAGAAACCCTGTTCAATGCGGTGTTGCAAGGGGAATTGAGCAATGAACAACTTGCCGCTGCCTTAATTGCATTAAAATTGCGTGGCGAAACCGCGGAAGAAATCAGCGGTGCGGTGAATGCCGTACTCGCTAATGCCAATAGCTTCCCAACACCTAATTATGTCTTTGCGGATATTGTTGGCACAGGCGGTGATGGCGCAAACACCATTAATATTTCCACCGCTTCCGCCATTGTTGGCGCAGCTTGTGGCTTAAAAGTAGCGAAACACGGCAACCGTAGCGTATCGAGCAAAACAGGCGCAAGCGATGTGCTAAGTGCGTTAGGGGTAAATATCAATATCAGCGCCGAACAAGCTCGCCAAGCCCTTGATGAAATTGGTATTTGCTTTTTGTTTGCACAACAATATCACCCCGGCTTTAAGCACGCCGTGCCAGTTCGCCAAGCACTAAAAACACGCACTATTTTCAATATTTTAGGGCCATTGTGTAACCCCGCTCGCCCGAAACATCAATTATTAGGCGTGTATTCCCCTGATCTCATTGCTCCTTATGCAGAAACCGCGGTGCGTTTAGGGCATAAACACAGCATTGTGGTACACGGTGCAGGCTTAGATGAAGTGGCGATTCACGGTAAAACAGAAGTAGCGGAAATTCGTGATGGTAAAATTGAACGTTATAGCCTAAGCCCTTATGATTTCGGCTTTGAGCCACACCCCTTAGAAAGCCTGCGTGGTGGCGAACCTGAAGAAAATGCAAAAATTTTGACCGCACTTTTACAAGGCAAAGGCAAAGCAGAACACGCCCAAGCCGTGGCAATGAACACCGCGCTATTAATGAAATTATTCGGCTATGAAGATCTCAAACGCAATGCCGAAAACGTGCTTGCGGTGCTAGCTTCTGGCAAGGCTTTTGAAACATTAAATCATCTGAAATTAATATAAGGAAAATCAATGTTTATTTATCATTCAAATAAACTTCGATACTCTACAGATAAAAAGTTTAAGAAATTCTATAACTATAAATTTGGTAACAATATAATTTCTAGCGTTCTATTTATTATATTTTTTTATTCCATATATAACGCGATGTTTAACCAAAATCTTGACTTTTTTATAGTAGCTATATTCATAGGACTATTAACACCTTTATGGGTAATACCTATATGCAGAAAACTCCCTTGCTTCAAAAAAGATATTGAAGATGATATAGGCTGGACTTTATTAGTTCTTATCATTTATGTAACCATATTGCTTTTCCTTTTAAATTTACCACTGAAGATCTACTTTTATGAAAGTGCAGTATTCTCAAAAGGATTTGAAGAGCATTTGCCTACATTAATTAGCGTACTTTATGGCTCTTTTGTCGCTAGATACTTAGTCCCCTTATTTAAACTTATTGAAATGGATAAGCCTAATACTTCACAAGAGATTAATAAACAATGATCATCAACAACCAAACTCCAACGATTTTACAGAAAATCGTGCAAGATAAAGCGCAATGGGTAGAAGCGAAATCACGCACGTTCCCTTTACGGGATTTTGAAAAAAAACTTGAAAAATCTGACCGCTCTTTTTATCAAGCGTTGGCACAAGGCACGCATCAACGCCCTGCTTACATTTTAGAATGTAAAAAAGCCTCGCCTTCTAAAGGCTTAATCCGCGCGGAATTTAACCTTGATGAAATTGCTCAAGTGTATAAACATTATGCGGCTGCCATTTCCGTGCTGACGGACGAAAAATATTTCCAAGGGGATTTTGCCTACATTGCGCAAGTACGCAATCAAGTCAGCCAGCCTGTGCTGTGCAAAGATTTTATGATAAGCCCTTATCAGGTGTATCTGGCGCGTTATCACCAAGCGGACGCTATTTTGCTAATGCTTTCCGTGTTGGACGATGACACCTACGTGCAACTGGCAGATTTAGCCCACGAATTAGGCATGGGCGTGCTAACGGAAACCTCCAATCAGCAAGAATTAGAACGTGCCATTGCTTTGGGGGCGAAAGTGATTGGCATCAATAACCGTGATTTACACGATCTTTCGGTGGATCTTGGCCGCACGCCTCCACTTGCGAGCCAAATTCCTGCGGATCGCATTGTGATTAGTGAATCGGGCATTTATTCCCATCAACAAGTTCAGCAATTAAAACCTTATGTGAACGGCTTTCTGATCGGCAGCAGCCTGATGGGCAGCGATGATTTGAATAATGCAGTAAGAGCGGTGATTTTTGGCGAAAATAAAGTATGCGGTTTAACTCGTCCGCAAGATGTGCAAGCAGTGTACAACCAAGGTGCATTATATGGCGGATTAATTTTTGCTGAAAGCTCAAAACGCAAACTTTCGTTACGCCAAGCGCAAGAACTTGTGACGCAAGCACCGTTGCGTTTTGTCGGCATATTTCAAAATCAAGAGATTGATTTTATTGTAAAAATCGCCTCGCAGTTAAATCTCTTTGCGGTCCAGTTACACGGTAGTGAAAATGCGGAATTTATTGCACAACTTCGTTCACAGCTACCTGCCCAATGCCAAATTTGGCAAGCTGTTTCTGTGCCATTAGAAAAACAAAGTGCGGTGCAAATTGAGCCAATTTCTCAAGTTGATCGCTATGTGTTAGACAGCCAGCTCGCTCATCAACAAGGTGGCACGGGGCAAGCCTTTGATTGGTCGCTGATTCCTGCTGAAATCAAAGATAACGTAATGCTCGCTGGTGGCATTAATCAGGAAAATTTAGCCCTTGCCCTATCACAACATTGCTTAGGGTTGGATATTAATTCAGGGGCAGAAAGCAGCGCAGGCGTGAAAGATGCCACTAAATTGGCGCAATTATTTAAACACATTTTAGATTATTAAGTAAAAGGAACGATAACGATTATGTCAGAAACGCAACTTAATCCTTATTTCGGTGAATTTGGCGGAATGTATGTGCCAGAAATTTTAGTCCCTGTGCTAAAACAGCTGGAACAAGCCTTTGTGGAAGCACAAGCCGATCCTGAATTTCAAGCAGAATTTCAAGACTTACTGAAAAACTACGCAGGTCGCCCTACGGCATTGACGCTGTGCCGTAATCTCACCAAAGGTACAAAAACCAAACTTTACCTAAAACGGGAAGATTTATTGCACGGTGGTGCGCACAAAACCAACCAAGTTTTAGGGCAAATTTTGCTCGCCAAACGAATGGGCAAAACGCGCATTATCGCCGAAACAGGGGCTGGCCAGCACGGTGTTGCCACTGCCCTTGCCTGTGCAATGTTGGATATGCCTTGCCGGATTTATATGGGGGCGAAAGATGTGGAACGCCAATCACCCAACGTATTCCGTATGCGTTTAATGGGTGCAGAAGTCGTGCCGGTGGAAAAAGGATCTTGCTCGCTCAAAGATGCCTGTTGTGAAGCAATGCGTGATTGGTCAGCCAATTATGACACCACCCATTATTTGCTTGGCACAGCGGCAGGCCCTCACCCTTTCCCAACCATTGTGCGAGAATTTCAAAAAATGATCGGGGAAGAAACCAAACACCAAATTTTAGAAAAAGAAGGACGTTTGCCTGATGTGATTATCGCTGCCGTGGGTGGTGGCTCTAATGCGATTGGAATGTTTACCGATTTTATTGACGAACCGCAAGTACGTTTGATCGGCATTGAACCGGCGGGCAAAGGCATTGCCACAGGACAACACGGCGCACCGCTGCGTCACGGCAAGGTGGGCATTTATTTCGGAATGAAATCGCCAATTATGCAAACCGAAGAGGGCCAAATCGAAGAATCTTACAGCATTTCTGCGGGCTTAGACTTCCCCTCTGTTGGGCCACAACACGCCCATTTACACGCCATTGGACGCGCACAATACGAAAGCATTACAGACGACGAAGCCCTTGACGCTTTCCAAGCACTGGCCAAACACGAAGGCATTATCCCAGCGTTAGAAAGCTCGCACGCCTTGGCTTATGCGTTAAAATTAATCCAACAAAACCCAGACAAAGAACAATTAATCGTCGTGAATTTATCAGGCCGTGGTGATAAAGATATTTTCACCGTGGACAAAATTTTGACTGAAAAGGGGAAAATCTAATGAGCCGTTTTGAAACCTTATTCACCCAACTGAATGCCAAAAATGAAGGTGCATTCGTGCCATTCGTTACCCTATGCGATCCCGATTTAAACCGCTCTTTCGAGATTATTTGTACCCTTGTGGATAACGGCGCAGACGCATTGGAGCTCGGCTTTCCTTTTTCTGATCCCTTATTAGATGGGCCTGTGATCCAAGCAGCCAACAACCGTGCCTTGAAAGCAGATTGTAGCACGGCGGAAAGTTTTGAATTGCTAGCAAAAGTGCGGTCGAAATATCCTGAAATTCCAATCAGTTTATTATTATGCGCTAATTTAATTTATGCACAGGGGCTAGATCATTTCTATCAACGCTGTGCCGAAGTAGGTGTAGATGCCGTGCTTGTAGCGGATATTCCTTTGCTAGCAGCTGAACCTTATATTCAAGCGGCGAAAAAACACGGCGTGCAACCTGTATTTATCTGCCCACCCAATGCAGATGAAGCCACCATCAAAGGTGTGGCACAACACAGCGAAGGCTACACCTATTTAGTTTCTCGCGCAGGGGTAACCAGTGCCGAAAACCAAAGCCACGCAGCGAATTTAGATACGCTAGTAGAACAACTTAAAGCCCACCAAGCGCCACCAATCCTACAAGGTTTCGGCATCGCCCAACCCCAGCAGGTTAAAGAAGCCTTACAACTTGGCGCAGCCGGCGCAATTTCTGGCTCTGCCACGGTTAAAATCATCGAACGTAATTTAGACAACCATGCCAAATGCCTGACTGAATTAGCTCAGTTTGTGAAAGCAATGAAAGGCGCAACGTTGTAAGGCAGCGTCAATGCTAAAACATAAAGAGCGGTAGAAAATTTCAATATTTTTCACCGCTCTTTTGCACACGCCGTCCCATCAACTCATACCTGTTGTTTATCCCGCATAGATTAATTTACCACTTCCTTATTATTCGCTATACTGTGTTGTAATTAATTTTGGAGTACTACAATGAAAAAAATTGAGCAACTTTTCGCTAATAATTATAGCTGGGCAACGCGAATGAAAGAGGAGAACTCTGATTATTTTCGCGAGCTTGCGGATCATCAAACGCCGAGTTATTTGTGGATTGGTTGTTCTGATAGCCGTGTCCCCGCAGAAAAATTAACAAATCTTGGCCCAGGTGAGTTGTTTGTTCATCGTAATGTGGCAAATCAGGTTATTCATACCGATCTCAATTGTCTTTCTGTAGTGCAATATGCCGTTGAAGTGCTTGATATTGAACATATTATTATTTGTGGACACACCAACTGTGGCGGCATTAGAGCTGCGATGTCAGAACAAGACTTAGGTTTAATCAATAATTGGCTCTTACATATCCGTGATATTTGGTTTAAGCACAGCCATTTACTCGGCAAACTTCCTCCCGACAAACGGGCAGATATGCTAACAAAATTAAATGTCGCCGAACAAGTATATAATTTAGGGCGTTGTTCTATTGTGCAATCTGCTTGGAAAAGAGGAAAGAAACTTTCCCTGCATGGTTGGGTTTATGATGTTAATGATGGCTATTTGATTGACCAAGGGGTGATGGCTACTAGCCGTGAAACCTTAGAAATTTCTTATTTAAGTGCGATTTCTCGTTTGCTAAAACAAAATGAAGACGATTTGGTAAAAGCGGAAATACAAGAAGAACATACAGAAAAATAAATAAAAAATGTACCGCACTTTGCGTGCAACATTATTCTTTTAACCCACATCATCAAGGATTCTATAATGCCAAAAAGTGCTTTATATCCAATTGTTTATGTATTAGGTAATGGGCAGTTAGGTCGAATGTTACGCTATGCTGGTGCGCCTTTAGATATTCAGGTTGAGCCTTTGCCTTTCAATGCCCCCATATTTGAGCAGGAAGAAGATTGTCGGATTACGGCGGAAATTGAGCGTTGGGAACGCACCCCGCTGACAGAAAAATTAGCCAATCATCCGCAGTTTATTAACCGTTCTGTTTTTGGCTTGCTTGCCGATCGCCTTTCGCAAAAATCTCTCCTTGATGAACTCAATCTTCCCACTTCACCTTGGACACGCCTTGAGTCCGCTTCTCAATGGCAAGATATTTGGCAACAAATTGGCGATAAAGTGGTGGTAAAACGGCGTACTGGCGGCTATGACGGGCGTGGACAGTGGATCATCACGCAAGAAAATCAAGATCTTATTGACGATGAATTATTTGGGCAAGTGATTGCGGAAAAATTTATTCCCTTTGACGGTGAAATTTCCTTAGTGGGAGCACGATTTAAAGATGGCTCAAGCCGTTTTTATCCTGTTACACACAATTTACAACAAAACGGCATTTTGCGTTATAGCATAGCAGATACCACACTGCCACAACAGGCTCTATTACAGCAACAAGCGGAAGCAATGTTAGCTAAAATAATGCACAAGCTGGATTATATCGGCGTGATGGCAATGGAATGTTTTGTGGTGGGTGATAAATTGCTGATTAATGAGCTTGCACCACGGGTACATAATAGTGGCCATTGGACACAGTTGGGCTGTTCCATTAGCCAATTTGAATTACATTTACGCGCCTTACTGGATTTACCTACGCCAAAACTGATGAGCACGATGCCTACGGTGATGATTAATTTAATTGGTACTGCACATAATGCCCAATGGCTCAATACACCGTTTAGCCAGCTCCATTGGTATGGCAAGGAAGTACGAGAAGGGCGTAAGGTTGGGCATATTAATTTAGCTCATCCCGATCGCCAAGAATTATTACATTTATTAGATAAATTTGCTCAAGAACTTCCACAAGATTATCAATCAGGTTTAGCGTGGGTGCAAAGTAAATTGAAATTATCTAAATAACCATTGTGATTTTTAAATAAAAATTGCATTATAGCAGTAAAAATCAGATTCCTTTTATCCAATGCTTGCAAATTGACTAAATTCTCAAGTATAAGAGTAAATAGAATTTCCTTTAACTAAAAGCGAAATGACATTATTAATAATAAACTAAACACAACACGAAAAGGATAATACCATGTTTGAACATATTAATGCTGCTCCAGCTGACCCTATTTTAGGCTTAGGTGAAGCATTTAAAACAGATGAGCGTAGCAACAAAATTAACTTAGGGATTGGTGTATATAAAGATGCCAAAGGCAACACACCAATTATGAAAGCAGTAAAATCTGCCGAACAGCGTTTGTTTGATGTAGAAACCACCAAAAATTACCTTTCTATTGACGGTGTTGCCGATTTTAATGCGCGTACACAAGGCGTGTTGTTCGGTGAACATTCTGACATTGTAAAACAAGGGCGTGCTAAAACTGTACAAAGCCTTGGTGGCACAGGCGCATTGCGTATTGCAGCAGAATTTATCAAACGCCAGACGAAAGCACAAAATGTATGGATCAGCACGCCAACTTGGCCAAACCACAATGCGATTTTTAATGCGGTAGGAATCACCATTCGTGAATATCGTTATTATGATGCTGAACGTAAAGCCTTAGACTGGGATAACCTAATTGCAGATTTAAGCAATGCAGGCGAAGGCGATGTGGTATTATTACACGGCTGCTGCCACAACCCAACAGGAATCGACCCAACACCTGAACAATGGCAACAACTGGCTGAAATGTCTGCCCAAAATGGCTGGCTCCCCCTATTCGACTTCGCTTATCAAGGACTAGCTAACGGCTTAGAAGAAGACGCATTTGGTTTACGCACCTTTGCCACAAATCACAAAGAGTTACTGATCGCAAGTTCTTATTCTAAAAACTTCGGTTTATATAACGAACGTGTCGGGGCATTCACTTTAGTGGCAGAAACCGCAGAAATCGCTGCCACTGCGCTAACCCAAGTGAAATCAATCATTCGTACACTCTACTCTAACCCAGCTTCTCACGGTGCTTCCACTGTAGCAATTGTGTTAGCCGATCCTCGACTAAGAGAAGAATGGACAGGCGAGCTTGCGGAAATGCGTAATCGTATTAAAGAGATGCGTCATCAATTCGTGGCATTATTAAAAGAATACGGTGCAGAGCAAGACTTTAGCTTTATCGAGCAGCAAAATGGTATGTTCTCATTCAGCGGTTTAACCCCAGAACAAGTAGATCGTTTAAAAGAAGAATTCGCTATTTACGCTGTACGTTCAGGCCGCATCAACGTTGCAGGGATCACTGAAGATAACATTCGTTATCTGTGTGAGAGCATCGTTAAAGTGCTTTAGTTAAAAAAACAAAAACACCACGCTTTTAGCGTGGTGTTTTTTCTCCTACCTCATATCAATCCTTTGTAAAAAACCTTTCTCTTAACTGATGTAACTGATCACGCACGGAGGCGGCTTTTTCAAATTCCAAGTCTTGAGCGTGCTTGTACATTTGCTGTTCCAGTTTTTTGATTTGTTGCTCAAGTTCTTTGGCACTGGTTGGTTGATAAAGAGCGGTGGGTTCTGCCACAGATTTTTGTTTTTGCTTGCTTTTCGCTTTATTGTTGCTTGCACCTTGGCCAATATCAAGCAATTCGCCCACTTTTTTATTCAATGCTTGTGGGACTATGCCGTGTTCCTCATTGTATTTCATTTGTTTTTCACGGCGACGGTTGGTTTCGTTGATGGCCTTTTCCATTGATTTGGTAATGCTATCCGCGTATAAAATGGCTTTACCATTTAGGTTTCGCGCAGCACGCCCAATGGTTTGGATCAATGAGCGTTCGGAACGCAAAAAGCCTTCTTTATCCGAATCTAAAATCGCGACTAAAGACACTTCGGGAATATCCAAACCTTCGCGCAATAAGTTGATTCCCACCAACACATCAAACTCACCTAAACGGAGATCACGGATAATTTCCACCCGCTCTACGGTGTCAATGTCGGAGTGCAGATAACGCACCCGCACGCCGTGTTCTTCTAAATAATCGGTCAGATCTTCCGCCATTCGTTTGGTTAATGTGGTTACCAGAACACGCTCATTTTTATCCGCTCTTTGGCGTGCTTCGGAAAGCAAGTCGTCCACCTGAATTGCCACAGGGCGAATTTCAATTTCTGGGTCGAGCAAGCCTGTTGGTCGAACTACTTGGTCGATAATTTCACTGCCCGATTTTTCTAATTCGTAAGGTCCGGGGGTGGCGGAAACATAAATGGTTTGCGGTGCAAGGCGTTCAAATTCTTCAAATTTTAATGGACGGTTATCTAGCGCTGAAGGCAAGCGGAAGCCATATTCCACCAAGGTTTCTTTGCGTGAGCGATCGCCACGATACATCCCACCAATTTGTGGCACAGTAACGTGAGACTCATCAATAATCAGCAAACCGTCTGCGGGAATATAATCAAACAATGTCGGGGGTGGCTCGCCTTCTTTACGCCCTGATAAATAGCGTGAATAATTCTCAATGCCTGAGCAATAGCCTAGCTCGTTCATCATTTCAATGTCAAACTGCGTGCGTTGGGTAATGCGTTGTTCTTCCAGTAATTTATTTTCTTTGATAAAGTATTCTCGCCGTTGTGCCAATTCCGTTTTAATTTGATCGATGGCCTCTAAAATCCGTTCGCGCGGCGTAACATAGTGAGTTTTCGGATAAATGGTATAACGTGGCACCGCACCAAAATTTGCGCCTGTAAGCGGGTCAAAAAGGCTCAAACGTTCAATCTCGTCATCAAATAATTCAATACGAACGGCTTGATCATCGGATTCTGCTGGGAAAATATCAATAATTTCGCCCCGCACTCTGAATGTGCCACGCTGAAACGCTTGATCGTTGCGTGTGTATTGTAGTTCTGCCAATTTCGTCAAAATTTCTCGCTGGTTGATGATCGCTCCTGTTTGCAAATGCAACATCATTTTAAGATAACTATCCGGATCGCCCAACCCATAAATGGCAGAAACAGACGCGACTACGATGGTATCACGGCGCTCTAGAAAAGATTTTGTGGCGGACAGACGCATTTGTTCGATTTGATCGTTAATGGACGCATCTTTCTCAATAAAGGTGTCGCTACTCGGCACATAGGCTTCTGGCTGATAATAGTCATAGTAAGAAACAAAATATTCCACCGCGTTTTCAGGGAAAAAGGCTTTCATTTCTGCATAAAGCTGGGCGGCAAGGGTTTTATTTGGCGCAAGCAACATTGCGGGGCGATTGAGCTTGGCAATCACATTGGCAATGGTAAAGGTTTTGCCTGATCCCGTTACCCCAAGTAGAGTTTGGTGCGCTAAACCATCATTGAGATTTTCACTCAGCTTTTCTATCGCCTGCGGCTGATCGCCCGAAGGCGAAAAATCAGAATGAAGAATAAAAGATTTGCTGTGAATTTTGTGACTCATAAAAAACTGCCTATCAGAAAAGTGCGGTCGATTTTAGCATAATTTTTTACTTTCAGCTTGGATAAAATTTTAAGTTTTACACAGACTTATATTTGTCAAGATTGAAATCTCACAAAATCAAAAAAAATTTTTAAAAAATCCCTAGATTTTTATTAACTTATTGATAAATAAGGAAATGCTATTTTACAGTCAATTTTATTATTAATGCGCTAACCCCTAGTTTTTTCAAGGGATCGGCGATTTTTTCAAATTAAAACTCACAGACTTATCCACAGCCTCTGTGGATATAAAAAAAGAATATAATTTTTCAATATTTTTTTAATTTCACTGTTGACAAAGGAAAGACAGATCATTATTATTTGCGACCAATTCCTTATGATACAGAATTATTCCTCCTTAGTTCAGTCGGTAGAACGGCGGACTGTTAATCCGTATGTCGCTGGTTCAAGTCCAGCAGGAGGAGCCAATTTTCTCTTTGGTAGTTTTTATTTGTCTCCTTTTATAAAAACCATTTATATCCAAGAGAACTTAAAGCCCATATCCTCCTTATGGGCTTTAATTTTTTCTAACTAGCCTTTCATAATAATGATAATATTCGTGACTTTTCATCATTTATAGGACACCCAAATGCTTTTATCTTTTCTCGCTATACTGGTCGGATTGGCAATTTTAGTGTGGAGTGCAGATCGCTTTATTGACGGCGCGGCTTCTCTCGCCAGTTATTTAGGTATGTCGCCATTGTTGATCGGCATTGTCATTATTGGTTTTGGTACTTCTGCGCCTGAAATTATTGTTTCAGCGCTTTCTGCATTAAACCACAGTTCTGGTATTGCACTGGGAAATGCTTATGGCTCAAACATCACCAATATTGCATTGATTTTAGGTGTAACCGCAATCATTAAGCCAATTATGGTCAATTCACAGGTGCTAAAAAAAGAATTGCCCGTGTTAATGGTAGTTACCCTCCTTTCTGCCTTTTTAATTTATGACGCCACCATTTCTCGCCTTGATGCGGTGATTTTACTGGTGGTGTTTACACTCTATATGAGCTGGACAATTTGGCAAGGCAAAAGATATTCAGGCGATAGCCTTGAGCAAGACATTAACGATGAACTCAAAGAAAAATCACAAATGCCATTAAAAACTGCGGTATTGTGGTTAGTGATTGGGCTAGCCTTATTAATGGCTAGCTCGCAATTATTAGTATGGGGCGCAGTGAATATTGCCACCTATTTAGGCGTGAGCGATTTGATTATCGGCTTAACCATTGTCGCCATTGGCACGTCATTGCCAGAATTGGCTGCCTCCATTATGGCAGCGAGAAAAAATGAATTAGATCTCGCGGTGGGCAATATTATTGGATCTAACCTGTTTAACACCCTTGCGGTGGTAGGAATTGCTGGCTCTATCAGCCCAATTCAAGCCACACCAGAAGTGTTTAGCCGAGATATGCTTGTTATGATTACATTAACAGGTTTGTTGTTTTTATTTGGTTATGGTTTCAAAGGGCGAAATGGGCGAATTAACCGAGTTGAAGGATTGGTGCTATTTCTGTGCTATGTAGCTTATAATTCTTGGTTAATTTACACCGCTCTTTAAGCTGAACGAATGATACGATAAAAAGAAAAAGGGGGGAGATTCCCCCCCCTATTTTTCATCTTAAAAATCATCCGCCAAATAGCACCGCCCCACCACGCACAGGCAAGGTTGTGCCATAAAATAATGCTGCTGCAAAGAAGATCACCACAAACCCTGCGATCAATTTTACCGTCATCTCGGCATAAGGGGAATGTTCTGCGCTAACATACCAACGCCCTAATCTCACCGCTGTCTGTCTTGCATATTGTACAATCAAGGCAAATAAAGAAAGTGTAATGCCTGTGCCAACGGCCATCGCCATTGCTGCCGCCATTCCCCATTGATAAAGATCCAGCATATAGGAAAGAAACAGAATAAAAATCGCCCCTGAGCAAGGTCGCATACCAATGGTTAAAATCACAAGCAAACGAGATTTAAAATTGGTCGCCTTGTCTAATTGCTGTGAACTCGGCAAGTGTTGATGTCCACAACTGCAACCTTCTGCGTGATCGCTATGATCACAATGGGATTGTACAAGTCGAACCGGTTTTTCTGAAATTGCTTTTGCCGAAATCGGTTTGATGGCGTGAATTTTTCCCACCGAAATGGTGCGTTGCTTGTGACGAAATTCTCGCAAAAATTTCACCGCACTTTGATAAATCCAATATGCGCCCAGCAAGAACATTAAAATAAAGGCGGATCGCTCAAGCCAAAGTTGGCTCAATTTGAAATAATTCGAAGACAAACGCAATCCCACCACAATAATGGATGTCGCCACCACCGCCACCACGCCTTGCATTAAAGAAGAGAACAAGGTGAGCTGAACGCTGGTTTTTAATTTTGCTTGGTGGGTGGATAAATAACTGGCAATAACAAATTTACCGTGCCCTGGACCAAGTGCGTGTAACACGCCATATAAAAAACTGATAAACATTAAGCCCAAGCCCGCTTGCACAGGATATTGTCTAATTTGATGTAAATAGCCAGAAATACTCTGGTTAAAGGCTTTTTGCCAGCTGATGGTTTGCCCAAATAAATAAGGCAAGACATAAAAACCTAGCCCTACGAGTACCAGCAATATTGCCAGATACTTAAAGCCCTTTTGGGTGCGGTTGTTTAATGGCATACTATCTCCACTTTTTGGCTAAACACTTCGCCAAGGGAACTATCCTCATCACGCTGACTACGATCTAAAGACGCTGCGTATTCACGCACCTTTTCATCAACATTCGGTTCAATCACCTTGCCCGTACATTGAGTAGGAAGTTGTGAAAAATCCACTGCACTTTGCTTATTTTGTGTGTGTTTATTCTGAGTTGGATAAGTCATTGCCACAAAATAAGTAGGATCGTATGTCGCTAACTCAAACTGGTTTTCCTTCAGCACTTGCGGCTTAGACAACAAAAAATCAAAATAGTACATCACTTGGGAGCCATTGGATTTCATTCCATAATTTTGCGGCTGCGCTTTGTATTTAATTTTTTTCTTATTTTTATCAAAGAGATAGCTAAAATAATGCTCATTGACAATATTTTTCATTGCTTCATCAATCAACTTTTGCTTATCGTGCGGCTGAGTGGACTGGGCTAAATCATAAATAATACTGGCAGAACTTGGCTCATCAAGCACCCACTGCATTGAAAACCCGACTAGCTCGCCCTTTTCCACCAACACTTTACTTTGCATATCAATAAAGGCATGCGGGTGAGCAACACTAAACAACGGAACTAAAGCTAATAGCCCCAAGCATTTTTTGAACATAATCAACCTTACTAAAACAAAAGAAAGCAAAATCCTACCACTAAATCAAAAGGCAGACAAAATCCCATTTGCTGATTTAAGCAACAAAATCTAACAAAAAAATTCTATTTCTGTGATTTATATCAAAAAAATGTAAATTCATCATTTATTTATCAACAACTTATAGGTAGTATATGCCCTGTCAAGTGAGAGCTTGATATTCATAAAGTTCCTAAATAAAATAATCAAAATAAATAGCTAAACTACTTTCCTACCTCCCTTTTGGGAGGTTTTTTTTTCGCTTTCAATTCGCCAAAAAGCAAAATCTCAAGTAAAATAACCCGCACTTTTTACAGCTAAGAGAGCAATTTATGTCATCACAATTTGTTTATACTATGCATCGTGTCGGTAAGGTTGTACCGCCGAAACGTCATATTTTAAAAGATATTTCTTTGAGCTTTTTCCCGGGTGCAAAAATTGGCGTGCTGGGGTTAAATGGTGCGGGGAAATCTACCCTGCTCCGTATTATGGCTGGCGTGGATAAAGAATTTGAGGGCGAAGCGCGCCCACTGCCGGGGATCAAAATTGGCTATCTTCCACAAGAACCAAAACTTGATCCGCAACAAACCGTGCGTGAAGCGGTAGAAGAAGCCGTGGCGGAAGTGAAAACTGCGTTAAATCGTTTAGATGAAGTCTATGCGCTTTATGCCGATCCTGATGCGGATTTTGATAAACTTGCCGCAGAGCAAGCAAAGCTGGAAGCCATTATCCAAGCGCACGATGGACATAATCTTGAAAACCAACTTGAGCGTGCGGCTGATGCCCTGCGTTTGCCTGATTGGGACGCCAAAATCGAGCATCTTTCAGGGGGGGAACGCCGCCGTGTGGCACTTTGCCGTTTATTGCTCGAAAAACCGGATATGCTCTTATTAGATGAGCCAACCAACCACTTAGATGCCGAATCGGTAGCTTGGTTAGAACGCTTCTTACACGATTATGAAGGCACAGTCGTTGCCATTACCCACGACCGTTACTTCCTAGACAATGTGGCTGGTTGGATCTTAGAGCTTGACCGTGGTGAAGGGATCCCTTGGGAAGGTAACTATTCTTCTTGGTTAGAACAAAAAGAAAAACGCTTAGCCCAAGAAGCAGCGGCTGAATCAGCTCGCCAAAAATCGATTGAAAAAGAATTAGAATGGGTTCGCCAAAATCCAAAAGGTCGCCAAGCAAAAAGCAAGGCGCGTATGGCTCGCTTTGAAGAATTAAACAGTGGTGAATACCAAAAACGTAATGAAACCAATGAATTATTTATTCCACCTGGCCCACGCTTAGGAGATAAAGTAATAGAAGTGAGCAATTTGAGTAAATCCTATAGCGATCGCACTTTGATTGATGACTTATCTTTTAGCATTCCAAAAGGGGCGATCGTTGGCATTATCGGAGCTAACGGTGCAGGTAAATCTACCCTTTTCCGTATGCTTTCAGGGCAAGAGCAGCCAGATAACGGCAGCATTACCCTTGGTGATACTGTGGTGCTTTCTTCTGTGGATCAGTTCCGTGATGAAATGGACGACAGCAAAACCGTATGGGAAGAAGTTTCACACGGGCAAGATATTTTGCGTATTGGCAACTTTGAAATCCCAAGCCGTGCTTATGTAGGACGCTTCAACTTTAAAGGTGTCGATCAACAAAAACGTGTTGGTGAACTTTCAGGTGGGGAACGTGGACGCTTACATTTAGCCAAGTTATTGCAAGCAGGTGGTAACGTGCTGTTATTAGACGAGCCAACCAACGATCTTGACGTGGAAACCTTGCGCGCCTTAGAAAATGCGATCTTAGAATTCCCAGGTTGTGCAATGGTGATATCCCACGACCGCTGGTTCTTAGACCGTATCGCTACCCATATTTTAGATTACGGCGATGAAGGCAAAGTAACGTTCTATGAAGGCAACTTCTCAGACTATGAAGAGTGGAAGAAAAAAACCTTTGGGGCTGAAGCAACTCAACCTCATCGTATAAAATATAAGCGAATAGCTAAATAAGGTAACCAATGGAAAAGTGCGGTCATTCTTTCCGCACTTTTTATTATCCTTTTTTCAATACAAAGTCGATAAAGTCGATATTGCCATCACAATAAAAATCAATGAAATAAAACTGACCGCATAGTTTATCATTCTACAAAAGATATATGCTCATCGAAAATAAAATATCTCAATATATTTCGGAACACTACAATGTTCCAGCAGAATATTTATGGAATAAATTCCCTCAATATGCTGTATTTCGGCACTCAAAGAGTAGAAAATGGTTCGCAATATTAATGAATGTTGCAGGGCATAAAATTGGTTTAAATACAATAGAAGACACTTGGATTATAAATGTGAAAGCCAAGCCAGAGTTGATTGGTTCGTTACGATTAATGAAAGGCATTTACCCTGCTTATCATATGAATAAAGAACATTGGCTAAGTCTAAATTTAGTGGAAGTCGATGAGGAATTATTGTACCAATTAATTAACGAAAGCTATTTTTTAACTACAAAGAAATATAAAAGTTCATCCAACTAAAAATAAATCTGAGCAAACTGTCAAAAATAGCAATATATGCCCCGCACTTACGGGGCAAAAGAATCATTTATGAGCTTTATAAATCGCGATTGCTTCAGGCATTAGTCGAAGTAAGTTTTGCTGGCGATCTTTATCACTTGGGTGAGTAGAAGAAAGTGCCGCAAGCACGCTTTGTGAACCTGATGAAGCTTTTTGCATTTTTTCCCATAATTTAGGCGCTGCTTCTGGGTTGTAACCCGCTTTTGCCATTAACAATAACCCTACTTCATCGGCCTCTGTTTCAGCACTGCGAGAATAAGGTTTATCGAGCGCCCAATCTTTAGTTAAGCCAACCACTAAGCCACTTCCATCCGTGCCAATTTGGGTTGAAAGCGCAACGTATGCAACTTGTGCGATCACTTCAGTAAATGCGCCCATATTCACTTTTTTCTTGCCGTGTTCTTTGAGGGCGTGCGCCATTTCGTGTCCCATTACGGTGGCAATTTCATCATCGCTTAACTGTAATTTATTTACTAATCCAGTGTAAAATGCCATTTTTCCCCCCGGCATTGCCCACGCATTTAGTTCATCAGATTTGATCACCGTAATTTGCCAATCGAACGGTTGCCCAGTATGGTTTTCTTTATTTGCATAAGGGTACATTTTGTTAAAGACTTTATGAATGCGTTTCGCGGTGGTAGAAGTGGTATCTACTACTCCTTGCTGTTTTGCTTGATTAACTGTTTGGCGATAATTTGCTGCAGCTTGTTGGTTAATGCTCGCGGAATCCGCACAGGCGTTGAGCATTAATGCCAATACAGAAAGTGCGGTGATTTTTTTCAAGGTTTTTAACATTTTCACTCCTTAAGTTTACACATAGAAAAATACCGCCCTACAAAAAGGCGGTATTAAAAGTAAAGGAAAAATTATTTTTTCGCGCGCTCGAAAGAGTCTAAAATCTCTTGACGGGCAGCTTCAACACCTTCCCAACCATCAACTTTCACCCATTTACCCGCTTCAAGGGCTTTATAGCTTTCAAAGAAGTGCTGAATTTGCGCTTTTAATAACGCAGGTAAATCGCCTACATCTTTAATGTGATCGTATTCTTTACTTAATTTTGTGTGTGGCACGGCGATCACTTTCGCATCTTGACCTGATTCGTCCGTCATTTTTAGCACACCTACTGGGCGACAACGGATTACAGAACCGGGTTGTAATGGATAAGGGGTTGGTACTAATACATCAACAGGATCGCCATCTAAAGATAAGGTGTGGTTAATGTAACCATAGTTCGCTGGGTAGAACATTGCGGTTGCCATAAAGCGATCGACGAATAATGTCCCGGTTTCTTTATCCACTTCATATTTGATTGGATCTGAATTAGCTGGGATTTCAATAACAACATAAATATCATCAGGAAGCTCTTTTCCTGCTGGAACGATTTCTAAACCCATTTGGTCTTTCCTTCTAGTTAATGAATGGTAATAAAACTCCTGAATTATAGCTTGATTTTTTTGCTTTTGCCAAGATAAATGGGCAATTTAGCCATTGTATTTTTATTTTGTACTATTATAATAGTTCATCGATACCAGTATTAAACTTATAGGTGAATTTATGAAAAAAAATCCTTCCTTATTCGGCGGTGCAATGATTATCGCTGGTGGCACCATTGGTGCAGGAATGTTGGCAAACCCGATTGCCACTTCTGGCGTGTGGTTTATCGGCTCTATTTTGATCCTTTGCTACACTTGGTTTTGTATGACCACATCAGGCTTAATGCTACTTGAAGCCAACTTACATTATCCCACTGGAGCAAGTTTTGATACCATTGTGAAAGACTTGCTCGGCAAAGGCTGGAACCTGCTAAATGGGCTTTCCGTGGCATTTGTACTCTATATTCTGACCTACGCTTATATCACATCTGGCGGCGGTTTGACGGAAAGTTTTCTGAATCAATTATTTAGCAGCGAACAAAGTGCGATGGAAATTGGACGCGTTTCTGGCTCACTGATTTTCTGTGCAGTACTCGCCTTTTTCGTGTGGTTTTCCACCAAAGCGGTGGATCGCTTTAGTACTATTTTAATCGCAGGAATGGTGGTTGCCTTTTTGCTTTCTGTAACCAATTTACTGGGAATGGTAAACACCGATATTTTGCTTGATAACCTCGCTACTGGGGATAGCCAATATCTACCATTCGCCCTTGCTGCCTTACCGGTTTGTTTGGTGTCTTTCGGTTTCCACCAAAATGTGCCGAGCTTAGTGAAATATTATGATCGCGATAGCAGCAAAGTGACCAAATCTATTATTTACGGCACATTCATCGCATTAATCATTTATATGCTATGGCAGCTTGCCATTCAGGGCAATTTGCCACGCAATGAATTTATCCCAGTGATCCAAAAAGGCGGCGACATTGCAGCATTACTTGAAGCTTTGAATAGCCAAATTCAAACGAATTTTGTCGGCTTAATGTTGCGTTTCTTTGCCTATATGGCAATTGCCAGCTCATTCCTTGGTGTAACCCTTGGTTTATTTGACTACATTGCAGATTTATTCAAATTCGACAACAGCAGCGCGGGCAGAACAAAAACCGCATTAATCACCTTCTTACCGCCGTTGATTTTAAGCCTACTTTTCCCATACGGTTTTGTGATCGCCATTGGTTACGCAGGGCTTGCGGCAACCATTTGGGCGGTAATCATTCCTGCGCTTCTTGCCAAGGCTTGCCGCGCGAAATATCCAAACCAAACCTACCAAGTTTATGGTGGCAATGGAATGATTTACTTCGTTATCCTGTTTGGTCTGCTCAATATCTTTATTCAACTGGCTGATCTCTTTGGCTTGTTACCAGTATTTGGCAGATAACTGCAAATAACATAAAATACCCCCAGATATTCAACCATTAGCACGGGAAACCGTGCTAATTTTTTCGCATAACAATAATGAAAACGTCTGTTTACGATAAAGAAGGCTTTTTTGAGCTTTACCAAAAATTACGTCAAAATCCCATTAGCCTGAACGAAATTGTGGAAAAACCCACAATGTTAAGTTTACTGCCTGATTTAACGGGCAAAAAACTGCTCGATCTAGGTTGTGGAATGGGTGAACATTTACAGCTTTATTTGCAAAAAGGCGCAGCATTTGTGGTGGGAATGGATTTATCCCAAGCAATGTTGCAACAAGCGGCAAAAAACCTCGCCGAAAAACAACCGCACTTTGCGTTACACCAGCTTGCGATGGAGCAGCTTAATACATTGCCTGATAACAATTTTGATGTAATTACTAGTTCTTTCGCCTTTCATTACGTGCAGGATTTTCCCCACCTGCTCGCAGATATTTATGCTAAGCTCAACACTAACGGCACGCTTATTTTCTCACAAGAACATCCTATTGTAACTTGCTACCAAGGTGGTGAACGTTGGGAAAAAGATAAGTATAAACAACAGCTTGCTTATCGTTTAAATTATTATCGTGATGAAGGAGAACGGGATCGAAATTGGTTCAAACAACCTTTTAAAACCTATCATCGCACTCTTTCTACTATTGTGAATGATCTAATTCGCACAGGTTTTCAAATCGAACAAATGGTTGAGCCAATGCTAGCAGATCAACCAAAATGGCAGCAAGAATTCAAGGATTTACAGCATCGCCCCGTGTTACTTTTTATTAAAGCGAAAAAAAATTAAAAATTTTGCTTGCATAAAAATTCTTTTTTGCATAGATTAATAAACAGTTATTTTTGGAGAATACAAAATGAATTTTAATCGTAACACTCATCATCACCATCACCCTGAATAATCTTTCAGGCGATGGCTATTGCTTGGAAGATAAAACTTCCGAGTGAGTGTTGCCAATCCTACTAATTTAAAAATTAGCGATCTCTCGGAAGTTTCTTTCGAGAGATTTTTTTATACCCAATATTTTTAATTAGAAGGAAAACACAATGACTAACCCGACTCGCTTAAGAATCGCCTTACAAAAGAAAGGTCGCCTCAGCAAAGATTGCGCCGATCTGCTCAAACAATGCGGCGTAAAAATTAACTGGAACGAACAACGTTTAATCGCTTATGCGGAAAATATGCCGATTGAAATTCTGCGCGTGCGTGATGATGATATTCCGGGTTTAATTTTTGACGGTATTGTGGATCTTGGCATCATCGGTGAAAATGTGCTGGAAGAGGAAGAACTCGGTCGCCTTGCCACAGGCGAAGGCGTGGCTTACAAAAAATTACGCACCTTAGATTTTGGCGACTGCCGTTTATCCTTAGCCATTGATCGCGATCGCACTTACAACGGGGTGCAAGACTTTGCCAACTGTCGCATTGCCACCTCCTACCCTAATTTACTCAAACGCTATATGAACGAACAAGGCGTTGGCTTCAAAAGCACCTTGCTCAACGGTTCAGTAGAAGTTGCCCCTTCCGCAGGTTTAGCTGATGCTATTTGTGATTTAGTTTCATCAGGCGCAACGCTTGAAGCGAACGGTTTAAAAGAAGTGGAAGTGATTTATCGTTCCACCGCGTGCTTAATTCAACGCAAAGAACCTTTATCAAGCGCAAAACAAGCCCTTGTGGACAAACTTCTCACCCGCATTCAAGGCGTGCAACAAGCCGGCGAATCCAAATACATTATGCTCCACGCCCCTAAAGCACAGTTAGAACGCATTATCGCCCTACTACCGGGTGTAGAAAACCCGACCATTCTGCCCCTTGCACACGATGAAAGCAAAGTGGCGCTACACGCCGTTAGCCAAGAAACCCTGTTCTGGGAAACAATGGAACAGCTCAAAGCCGAAGGCGCAAGTTCCGTGTTAGTGCTGCCAATTGAAAAAATGCTAGCGTAAAGTGCGGTAAAAATTTACGAAATTTTAAGGAAAAATAAGGAAGAATGATGCAAACGCTTATTTGGAAAGACTTAACAGAACAAGAGAAACAACAAGCCCTAATGCGCCCTGCCCTTTCCGCCGCAGAGAGCATTAAAGAGGCAGTGAATGCCATTCGTGAAAAGGTGCAACGTAACGGTGATAAGGCGTTATTTGAACTCAGTGAACAGTTCGATAAGGTGAAATTAGATAGCCTAATTGTGCCACAACAAGCGATTCAAGCCGCCACAGCACGTTTACCCGAAGCACTCAAAACCGCTATTCAAAATGCGAAAGCCAATATTGAACGCTTTCACCAAGCACAAATTCCGCAACCAGTGGATATTGAAACACAAGCAGGCGTGCGTTGTCAGGTGGTTACTCGACCGATTAATCGCGTTGGATTGTATATTCCAGGGGGATCTGCACCGCTTTTTTCTACCGTGTTAATGCTTGCTATTCCAGCCAAAATTGCGGGCTGTAAAAAAATCGTGCTTTGCTCTCCCCCACCGATTGCCGATGAAATTTTATATACGGCAAATTTATGTGGTGTAGAAACCATTTATGCAGTGGGTGGCGCGCAAGCCATTGTAGCAATGGCCTTTGGTACAGAAACTGTAGCGAAAGTGGATAAAATTTTCGGCCCCGGCAATGCCTTTGTTACCGAAGCCAAACGCCAAGTGAGCCAAGCACTGAATGGTGCTGCTATTGATATGCAAGCAGGCCCGTCTGAAGTATTGGTATTGGCAGACGAGAATGCTGATCCTGATTTTGTCGCCAGCGATCTGCTTTCTCAAGCGGAACACGGTGCTGACAGCCAAGTGATTTTGGTTACCCCGAGCGAAATTTTAGCAAAAAGCACCGCACTTGCCATTGAACGCCAACTTACCCAATTACCCCGTGTCGAAACCGCACGACAGGCCTTGGCTCACAGTCGTATTTTTATTGCCGAAGACTTAGCGCAAGCAGTGGAAATCAGTAATCAATACGCCCCAGAACATTTAGTGGTGCAAGTGGAAAATGCCCGTTCATTACTTGATCAGCTGGATAACGCAGGCTCTATTTTTCTCGGTGCATATAGCCCTGAAAGTATGGGAGATTATGCCTCTGGCACGAATCACGTTTTGCCTACTTACGGCTATACTCGCACTAGCTCAAGCTTAGGTTTGGCAGATTTTAGTAAGCGAATGACAGTACAAGAACTCACCCCGCAAGGGTTTAAAGATCTGGCGGAAACAGTGATACAAATGGCAAGTGCCGAACAGCTAGATGCTCATAAAAATGCGGTATTAGTGCGGTTGGAAAAGTTGCAAAATTTGTATAAATAACGAATAACAAACTAGTTTTATATACAGTGTAGTATTGGGAAGAATATGCTAAATCAAATTGAGATTTATCAAGCAAAAGACGGACAAACCCAAGTTGAAGTGAAGTTTGACAATGATACTGTGTGGCTTAGCTTACAGAAAATGGCTGATATATTCGGACGGGATAAATCTGTTATTTCACGCCATCTGCGTAATATTTTCAAAGAGGGAGAGTTAGACCCTACTTCAACTGTTGCAAAAAATGCAACAGTTCAAAAAGAAGGGGAAAGATTAGTTGAACGTAATATTGAGTTCTATAATCTTGATGCAATTATTTCCGTTGGCTACCGAGTAAACTCAAAAGCAGGTACGCAATTTCGTATTTGGGCAACCCAACGCCTTAAAAAATACCTCATTCAAGGTTATACGCTGGTTGCACTGGCATTATTGGTGGCAGAAAGTATACCAGAACAAAAAGAGCTAATGATAAAACTGATCGAACATTTTATTTTAATCAAATAAAAGTGCGGTCAAAAAACAAAAATTTTAGAGAGAACAAAAATGACAATCACAACATTATCACGCAAAAATATTCAAGCCTTAACACCTTACCAATCGGCACGCCGTTTGGGAGGGAAGGGAGATGTATGGCTTAATGCCAATGAATATCCACTATCACCAGATTTTGCCTTACAACAGACTATATTTAACCGCTACCCTGAAGCACAACCTGAAGCGTTAATCCAGGCTTACGCCAGCTACGCCGAGGTTTCAGTGGATAATATTATCGTTACACGAGGTGGCGATGAAAGCATTGAGCTTATTATCCGTGCATTTTGCGAAAATGAGGATAGAGTCCTCTACTGTCCGCCAACCTATGGTATGTATGCGGTGAGCGCCGAAACCTGTGGGATTACCTGTAAAACCGTGCCATTGACGGCGGATTTTCAACTGAATTTGAGCGAAATTGAACGCCAATTAGACGGGGTAAAAGTGGTGTTTGTTTGTAGCCCTAATAACCCAACAGGAACGCTACTCAAGCGGTCTGATTTAATAAAACTTTTGCAAATAACGGCTGGCAAGGCTATTGTAGTCGTTGATGAAGCTTATATTGAATTTTGCCCTGAAAGCACAATGGCAAGTGAATTGCTGAACTATCCGCATTTGGCGATTGTGCGAACGCTCTCTAAAGCCTTTGCGTTAGCCGGATTGCGTTGCGGTTTTACGCTTGCCAATGCAGAGCTTATTAGCGTGTTGCAAAAAGTGATTGCGCCTTATCCAATTCCTGTACCTGTTTCAGATATTGCCACGCAAGCCTTATCTGCACAGGGCGTGAGCGAAATGCAAAATAATGTCGTGCAAGTAAAAGCCCGACGCCAATGGCTAATTGAACAATTAAAAGGTTTGCCACAGGTAGAAGATATTTTCCCGAGTGAAGCCAATTATATTTTAGTGAAATTTAAAAATGGTAATGAGATATTTCAGGCACTTTGGCAACAAGGCATAATATTACGCAATCAAAATAATGCGTTAGGGCTAGAAAATTGTATCCGCATCACCGTGGGAACGGCTGAAGAAAATTTACGGGTAGTTGAGGCAATTAGCTCGCTAAAATAATGAAAAAAAACACCGCACTTATTCACAATCAAAAGGAAAAATAAAATGACACAACAATCAATCTTATTTATCGACCGTGATGGCACATTAATTGACGAACCAAAAACAGATTTTCAAATTGATAGTCTAGAAAAATTAAAACTTGAAGCTAAGGTGATCCCAGCACTATTAAAACTACAACAAGCGGGCTATCGTTTGGTGATGGTGAGTAACCAAGATGGTTTGGGTACGGCGTCTTTTCCACAAGAAAATTTTGATAAACCACACAATGCAATGATGCAGATTTTTAATTCACAGGGCATTCAATTTGATGACGTCTTAATTTGTCCACATAAACCAGAAGATAGCTGTGAGTGCCGCAAGCCGAAAGTAAAATTATTAGAAAAATATATCAGCCGACAGCTGTTTGATCCTGCAACAAGTTTTGTGATTGGCGACCGTGCAACTGATGTTGAACTTGCCAAGAATTTAGGCATTCAAGCTTTGCAATATCACCCAGAAAAATTAAACTGGGAGCTGATCACCGAAAAATTATTAGGACAAACAGTCACCAACATTGGCGACCGTACACCACGCTATGCTGAAGTAGAACGCACAACCAAAGAAACCGATATCAAAGTGCAAGTGTGGCTTGATGAAACGGGAGTAAATCAAATTAATACTGGCGTGGGCTTTTTCGATCATATGCTCGACCAAATTGCCACACACGGTGGTTTCCGTATGAATATTCATTGCAAAGGCGATCTCTGGATTGACGAACACCACACAGTAGAAGACACCGCACTGGCACTCGGCACAGCATTGAAACAGGCAATTGGTGATAAACGAGGCATCGCTCGTTTTGGTTTTGTATTGCCAATGGACGAATGCAAAGCAGAATGTGCAATGGATCTTTCTGGGCGACCATTTATCAAATTTAAAGCCGATTTCAAACGAGATAAAGTCGGTGATTTCAGCACAGAACTGACTGAGCATTTTTTCCAATCTATCGCTTTTACAATGCTAGCAACGCTACACCTTGCGGCACAAGGCGACAACGATCACCACAAAATCGAAAGCCTGTTTAAAGTATTTGGACGAACATTAAGACAAGCCATTCGTATTGAGGGCAATGAACTACCAAGTAGTAAGGGGGTTTTGTAATCCCACCATAACAAAGTGAGCTTATTTTTATCCCACTAAAGAATGAATAAACATAAATACTATTGTTAATATTTGAACGCTTACAAGGAACATTCATAATGAGATATAACGAATTTAACCAAGCAATTGGCGAAGCATTACAACACTATTCTGCTGGAGACTCCCCTTCAGCGACTTTACTACAAGGACAATTTTGTCGCTTAGAGAAATTATCAGTCACCAAACATGGTCACGATTTATTTGAGGTATACTCATCACCTTTACATTATTGGACCTATTTACCTTTAGATCCCTTTAGTGATAGAAATACGTTTATTAACTATTTAACTAAACTAGAAACCTCGAAAGATCCTTATTACTTTTCTATTATTGATGAACAAACACAAAAGGCAGTGGGTACATTTGCCTTGATGCGTATTGACCCAGATAATAGAGTTATTGAGGTTGGTTGGATTACTTACTCACCAATACTACAAAAAACAAAAATAGGCACAGAAGCTCAATTTTTACTGGCTAAATATGTTTTTGAGAAATTGAAATACCGCCGTTATGAATGGAAATGTGACAGTTTAAATCAGGCTTCCAACCATGCGGCAAAACGACTTGGCTTTTGCTTTGAAGGAACATTCCGACAAGCCCAGGTTTATAAAGGGCGAAACCGAGATACAAACTGGTATTCTATGTTAGATTACGAATGGGAAAGTAAAAAATTACGATTTCAACGTTGGTTATCAGATGATAATTTTGATATTAACGGACAGCAAAAAGTCGCCTTATCTACAATGGAATAGAGAGAAAATACTATAAATTTAGTTATCATCGACACAGGATGTACCAATCTTTCTTCAGCGAAATTTGCTTTTGACTGATTGGGTTGTCACGTTAACATTAGCTGTCATTTAACCAAAATAGTCCAGACGGATAAGCTAATTTTGACAAGCCATTCGTATCGAAGGTAATGAGCTACCAAGCTCTAAAGGGGTACTATAATCTTTAAAATAAAAGTGCGGTGCTTTTTTGCAAATTTGTTGGAAAGGTAACCTCTTGTTATATAAATATGTTTGAAGATAAGTATTATCGCAATAAGATGGTTAAAAATAAAAATGTTAAATAAATTAGACAATTGGCTTATTTACCATAAGCCAAACCCTCAACTCAATGGTATAAAACGTTTTATCATAGAATTTTTATTTTTTGGTTTAAAGGAAGCAAGATCTTGTCTGTTTGCTGGATTATTTTTTATTACCATTTTTATTGTTCCTAAATCAGGTATATGGGGCATTCCACGTTATGATGTTTTATTTATTTTAGCTTTGATTCTACAAGGCATTATGTTTTGGGCAAAATTAGAAACCCTAGATGAAATAAAATCCATTACCTTATTTCATTTTGTCGGTTTTATTTTGGAATATTTTAAAACATCAAGTAGCATTCAATCATGGACTTATCCTGATTTTGCGTATACTAAAATAGCAGGCGTGCCATTATTTGCAGGATTTATGTATGCTGCTGTCGGTAGTTATATTATTCAAGCGTGGCGGTTATTTGATTTAAAAATTAAAAGGCATCCACCATATTGGCTTTCGACTTCAGTGGCAATACTCATTTATTTAAACTTTTTCACACATCATTATATTGATGATTATCGTTGGTATTTAGCCGCCTTTGCAATGGGGCTTTATGCACGTACTTACGTTTATTTTACACCTTATGATCGTAAACGAAAAATGCCCTTATTATTGGCATTTGCATTAATCGGCTTTTTTATTTGGTTAGCAGAAAATATTGGTACTTTTATTGGTATTTGGCAGTATCCTCATCAAATTTCTGCTTGGACAACCGTTTATTTAGGGAAGTGGGGAGCTTGGTCGCTGTTAATTGTGATGACATTTACCATTGTGGCAAATTTAAAACATATAAAACATACAATTCATGTTTCAAGGGATTGATTTGGAAAAATTTTATGACAGTCAAATTACTTGTAACAAAAAACAAAGGAAATAGTGAATAAAGTGACAAATATTATCATCATCGACACAGGCTGTGCAAACCTATCCTCTGTAAAATTTGCATTTGAACGCCTAGGATATAAAGCAGAGATTAGCCAAGATCTTAATCAAATTAAGCAAGCGGATAAATTATTACTCCCAGGAGTAGGAACCGCTAAGGCTGCGATGCTCAACTTAGCCAATCGAAATTTAATTGATACGATTAAACAGCTTACACAGCCCGTTCTCGGCATCTGTTTAGGAATGCAACTATTGGCTCAATTTTCTCAAGAAGGCGATGTAAAGACACTGGGTATTATGTCGGGAACAACAGCAAAGCTACCTGATAAAGGACTACCCTTGCCACATATGGGTTGGAACCAAGTAAAATTTGCTGAAAATGAACCGCTCTTTTCGGATATTCCAGTGAATAGCTACTTCTATTTTGTGCATAGCTTTGCAGTGCTACCAAATGAGCACACTATTGCTACTTGCGATTATGGTGTCCCATTTTCAGCAGCACTGAATAATGGCAATTTTTATGGTGTACAGTTCCATCCGGAACGCTCTGGTAAGGTAGGTTCGCAGTTATTGAGAAATTTTGTGGAAAATCTATAATGAAAAAAATCAAAAGTGCAATAAAAAATCTATTCATTTTCGCCTTGTTATTTGGCGTTATATCTTTTGCTATTGATTATTGGCGGCGCCCCAACGCTCCTGAAAATGCCTTACACCAGACGTTGATTGCACTAAATGGTGAAAAATTTCAGCTAGCAGAATTAAGCCATGAAAAACCAGTACTACTCTATTTTTGGGGGAGTTGGTGCAGCATTTGCTCACTCACTTCACCAAGCATTGCAAGCCTTGCTAATGACGGCGTACAAGTGGTTAGCGTAGCATTAAAATCAGGTAATAAGCAGGCAGTACAAAACTATTTACAGCAACATCAATATAATTTTTTAACGGTAAATGACCCACAAGGTGAGCTTTCCGCCCAATGGCACATTCAGGTTACGCCAAGCATTATCATTATTAAAAACGGCAAAATTGTTCACACTACCACAGGATTAAGCAGCCCGTGGGGCTTGAAATTACGTTTATGGCTTAGTTAATAAACAAAAGAGAACACAACAATGAAAAAAACATCACAAATTATTCCCGCACTGGATCTGATTGACGGCAAGGTTGTGCGTTTACATCAGGGTGATTACGCAAAACAGACCACTTATAACGATAACCCAATAGCACAGTTTGCTGATTATGTGCAACAAGGGGCAAAACAGTTGCATTTGGTGGATTTGACAGGGGCTAAAGATCCGAGCAAACGTCAGACCGCATTAATTGGTGAGATTATCGCTGCGATTGATTGCCCTATTCAAGTGGGCGGTGGTATTCGTAGCGAGCAAGATGTAGCGGATTTATTAGCAGTCGGCGCAAGTCGTGTCGTGATTGGTTCAACGGCAGTTAAGCAACCTGAAATGGTAAAAAGTTGGTTTAAAAAATACGGTGCAGAAAAATTTGTATTAGCTTTGGATATTAATATTGATGCAAGCGGTCAAAAAATCGTAGCCATTAGCGGCTGGCAGGAAGCCAGTTCTCTCACCTTAGAACAGTTAATTGAATATTTTCAAACCGTTGGATTACAGCACGTTTTATGTACCGACATTTCCCGAGATGGCACATTGCAAGGCTCAAACGTGGCGTTATACCGTGAAATTTGCGCAAAATATCCCAACATACAATTTCAATCTTCTGGCGGTATTGGTTCATTAGCCGATATTGAAGCCTTGAAAGGAACAGGTGTCGCAGGTGTGATTGTAGGGCGTGCCTTGTTAGAGGGTAAATTTGATGTAGCGGAGGCAATTCAATGTTGGCAAAACGCATAATTCCTTGCTTAGACGTTCGTGATGGACAGGTGGTGAAAGGCGTGCAATTTCGCAATCACGAAATTATTGGCGATATTGTTCCCTTAGCGAAACGCTATGCGGAAGAAGGGGCGGACGAACTGGTGTTTTACGACATCACCGCCTCATCAGACGGACGAACGGTGGATAAAAGCTGGGTAGAACGTGTGGCCCAAGTGATTGATATCCCATTTTGTGTTGCGGGAGGAATTAAAACCATTGCGGATGCTGAACAAATTTTTGCCTTTGGTGCAGATAAAATTTCGATAAATTCCCCCGCACTTGCTAATCCAGATTTGATAAACCAATTAGCCGAGCGTTTTGGTGTACAAGCGATTGTGGTTGGAGTGGATAGCTGGTTTGAGCAGACAACATGCAAGTATTGGGTCAATCAATACACGGGTGATGAAAAACGTACTCGCCAGACAACTTGGCAAACCATAGACTGGGTACAAGAAGTGCAAAAACGTGGTGCAGGTGAAATTGTACTGAATATGATGAATGAAGATGGCGTGCGTAATGGCTATGACTTAGTACAACTGAAAAAAGTGCGTGAAGTCTGCCATGTTCCCCTAATTGCCTCTGGCGGTGCAGGAGAAATGGTACATTTCCGAGATGCGTTTGTTGAAGCAGATGTCGATGGTGCGTTAGCAGCAAGTGTGTTTCATAAACAGATTATTAATATTGGGGAGTTAAAAGATTATCTTAACTCTCAAGATATTATTGTCAGATATACCTAAGGTAATATAATATTATTGTTTATATTTTACCCACATAGCATTATGTGATAAGCATTCTAAAAATCTATCTATTAAAATAAACAGAGAGAATTACGCAATGAAAATAACCAAACTTTCTATTTTTGCATTATTATCATTATTTATTACAGCTTGTACAACCCCGAAAAATAATGATTTAACAAAAGATTTAACTACTCTTTCAATTGTTGAAGAAAATCACGCAGTGATTACCGAAAATATGGAAAAATATACGCTTAATACCTACATCAAGCTTTTTTCACGCCCTTATTTTATTCACATCGTGAAGCAAAATAGAACAGAGATAAACGAAGCTACCGCCTTAAAAATAGTGAAAAATTATATCCAGTCTCGTGGTTGTACAGCACCAATCGAAAATGAGCAGATAATTAAAAAATCTGTGGATAAAAGCCAATTGATTATTCGTTTGGAGTGTTAATATGCAACAGAAAATCAACTGGCAAAAAATAGATAATTTGCTACCTGTTATTGTGCAAAATGCCACCACTTGCGAAGTATTGATGTTGGGCTATATGAATCCAGAAGCTTTGGAAAAAACCTTAGCAGAAAAACGGGTAACCTTTTTCTCCCGCACTAAGCAACGTTTATGGACAAAAGGCGAAACCTCAGGAAACTTCCTTAATGTGGTGGATATGAGCTTGGATTGTGATAACGATACCTTATTGATTTTGGCTGATCCCGTGGGTGAAACCTGCCATACTGGAGCGGAAAGTTGTTTTCATCAATTTGAACAACAAGATCAACCTGATTGGATTTGGCTAAGCAAATTAGAACGTTTGATCGCTAGTCGTAAAGGGGCAGATCCCGAAAGCTCTTACACCGCTCATCTCTATTCTCGTGGCACGAAACGCATTGCACAGAAAGTGGGGGAAGAAGGCGTGGAAACTGCGTTAGCGGCAACGGTAAAAGATCGCGAAGAAACCATTTGCGAGGCGGCGGATTTGGTCTATCATTTAACGGTGTTACTGCAAGATGCCAATTTGAGCTGGGCAAATGTTATCGCTAAGCTGAGAGAACGTCATCAAAAATAAGTCTAAAAAATGGATTTTGAGCATTATCGTGAATTACTCTCTTGCCCTGATTGGCAGACATCAGGGCATTTTGCTGTAGCTGAAATTGCCCGATGGGTGCAACATCAAGACTCGCTAACGCAAAAATTGCAGCAAGCCTGCCAACAACTTGACGTAGAAGTGATTCATCAAGGCTGGCAAGAAAATTTAAGCGAAAAAATTTCGCCCAAAAGCACCGCACTTGAAAAAATTTGGCTACGCGAAGTGTTGCTGAAAGCCGATGGCATACCGTGGATTTTTGCACAAACGACACTTCCTGAAACCACCGTGCAGAATGTGGCGCAATATGTGCTTCAACTGGGCGAACAACCCATTGGTTTGTGGCTATTCAAACAACCTATGCAGCGTGTTTCGCTATATTGGCGGCAAGATCCTGAAACAGGGCTTTATATGCGCTTTTCTGATTTTGATCTCAAAGGGTATCCTTTACAAATCAAAGAGTTATTTCTCGAAGATTTTCCTTTTCCCACTTAATTTGTCCTTTATATTAAAAAATCAGTGAAAAAGCACCGCACTTTTTTCACTGATTTTGCGTAATTTCGCTGTTAATTTTCGTCACTTTGATTTAGAATTTGTCGATTTTATTTTTACGGGTCGAAATAAGGGGTTACAGATGAAAATTGTTGAAGTCAAACATCCATTGGTCAAACACAAATTAGGTCTAATGCGTGCCGCTGATGTTAGCACCAAAGATTTCCGTGAATTAGCCACGGAAGTGGGTAGCTTGCTCACTTATGAGGCAACGGCAGATTTAGAAACAGAAAAAGTCATTATTGATGGCTGGTGCGGCCCTGTGGAAGTAGATCGCATCAAAGGTAAAAAAGTAACCGTTGTGCCAATTCTGCGTGCAGGTCTAGGAATGATGGACGGCGTGTTAGAGCATATCCCAAGTGCGAGAATTAGCGTGGTGGGAATGTACCGCGATGAAGAGACCCTTCAACCTGTGCCTTACTTCCAAAAACTCGCCAGTGATTTAGAAGAGCGCTTAGCGATCGTGGTGGATCCGATGCTAGCAACAGGCGGTTCAATGATTGCCACCATTGATTTGTTAAAAGAAAAAGGCTGTAATCAAATCAAAGTCTTGGTATTAGTAGCAGCACCTGAAGGGATTGCGGCGTTAGAAAACGCACACCCAGATGTGGAATTATATACCGCATCTATCGATCAAAAATTAAATGAACACGGCTACATTATCCCTGGTTTAGGTGATGCAGGTGATAAGATTTTTGGTACCAAATAACCTTTTTTAGAAACGGCATTTATGCCGTTTTTTTCCGTGCGTTTTATGCAAATAAAGCGTTTTTTTAAAGTTAATTCAGACAGAGAGTTGAAACTTAAAATGACAAAAACCAATCCAAATGCACCTGTCGAGGTGGAAAGTAAAGCGAAGCAGGCGTTTGTCGGCTTGCAAATGTTGTTTGTAGCCTTTGGTGCGTTAGTGCTTGTGCCGTTAATTACAGGGCTAGATGCAAACACCGCCTTATTAACCGCAGGCATTGGAACATTAATTTTCCAATTATGCACGGGCAAACAAGTACCAATTTTTCTAGCCTCTTCTTTTGCATTTATTGCACCAATCCAATATGGTGTTGCTACTTGGGGCATTGCGGTAACAATGGGGGGGCTTGCCTGCACCGGCTTAGTCTATTTCGCACTAAGCACCTTAGTAAAATTAAGAGGGGCTGAAGCACTGCAAAAAGTGTTCCCACCTGTGGTTGTTGGCCCTGTAATCATTATTATCGGTATGGGCTTAGCGCCTGTGGCAGTGGATATGGCATTAGGCAAAAATTCCGCCTATGAATACAATGATGCGGTGATCGTTTCAATGGTTACCTTGCTGACTACCCTTTCTGTTGCGGTGTTTGCTAAAGGGATTATGAAATTGATCCCAATTATGTTTGGGATCACCGCAGGTTATGTGTTGTGCTTATTTTTAGGTTTAATCAATTTCCAACCTGTACTAGATGCACCTTGGTTCAGCCTGCCAAATATCACCACGCCAGAATTTAAACTGGAAGCGATTTTATATCTCTTACCTATCGCCATTGCCCCTGCTGTTGAACACGTTGGCGGCATTATGGCGATTAGCTCAGTAACGGGTAAAGATTTCCTAAAAAAACCGGGGTTACACCGCACTTTATTGGGTGATGGCGTGGCAACCACTGCGGCTTCATTATTAGGTGGTCCACCGAATACCACTTACGCTGAAGTTACTGGTGCTGTAATGCTAACACGCAACTTCAATCCAAATATTATGACTTGGGCTGCAGTATGGGCAATTGCCATTTCTTTCTGTGGAAAAGTGGGTGCATTCCTTTCTACCATTCCAACTATTGTGATGGGCGGCATTATGATGTTGGTGTTTGGTTCGATTGCCGTTGTGGGAATGAGTACCTTAATCCGTGGTAAAGTTGATGTAACCGAAGCACGTAATCTGTGCATTATTTCTGTGGTAATGACCTTTGGTATCGGCGGAATGTTCGTGAACTTCGGCGAAGTATCCCTAAAAGGTATTAGTTTGTGTGCGGTTGTGGCGATTATTCTTAACTTGATTTTACCGAAAGCGAAAGATCAGGTCGAAATTCAAGAATAAAATTCCACCAAATTCAACGTAGAAAATAGGGGTAGGCTTTATTTATCCCTATTTTTTTTGTATATTCTTACCGCACTTTAGTTTACGAACACATTGGTTATTAGATTTGCAGCTACCGCTTCCCATTCATCAAATTGATGAAGAAACCCTTGAGAATTTTTATGCCGACAATAATTTATTGTTGCTTGATTCCTTGCATAAAAATTTTGCGGAACCTAAACAGCAGTTTTTCTATGTTTGGGGATCGGAAAGTAGCGGAAAAACGCATTTGCTAAAAGCCTGCTCTAATGAATTTTTAGTGCGACAACGCCCTTCTATTTATGTGCCATTGAGCAAATCTCAATATTTCTCCCCTGAAGTGCTGGAAAATTTAGAACAGCAAGATTTGGTTTGCTTAGACGATATTCAATCGGTGATCGGCAATGATGAATGGGAACTGGCAATTTTTGACCTGATTAACCGTATGCGCGAACAAGGGCAAAGCATTTTGCTCATCAGTGCTAATCAATCGCCAAACGCATTATCGGTGAAATTGCCTGATTTAGCTTCGCGTTTATCTTGGGGGGAAAGTTATCAGCTTGCGCCTTTAGATGACCAGCAGAAAATTGAGGTGCTGCAACAAAAGGCCCATTCGCGTGGCATTGAATTGCCAGACGAAACCGCTAACTTTCTGCTTAAACGCCTTGATCGCGATATGCACACCCTATTCCAAGCGCTGGCTGATTTAGACAAAGCGTCTTTACAAGCACAACGCAAACTTACTATTCCTTTCGTGAAAGCCATTTTACAGTTATAAATTTTGGCAAAATCTCACCGCACTTTTAGGCTTCGCCTCTTTGTTTATACTCAGAACTAAAACTTTTTGGTACCAAGAATAAGGCAGGAACCACAAAAAGTGCCATTAGTACAAAGCTCATTTGTGCTGAATAAGGATAAACAATCCCTGAAATAAAGGTAAATAATGCCATCATAATGCAACTGGAACTAGCAAAATATATACTCTGTAATTTTGGAATCATTTCACTTGGCTGGGAAGTAATATAACGAATAATAGCTAAATGTCCCATTGCGTAAGTAAACGCATGCAGGATCTGAGCAAGCATTAAGAAGCTAAGATCCGTTGTGTAAGCAATTGTTAGCCAACGAATAATGGCGGCTGTTGCAGAAAAAAGCGTTAAATAATGAATTTTCCAATTTTTCAACAGGCTCTTAGAAAAATAGAAAAAGATAATTTCTGCAATGACACCTAAACTCCACAACAAGCTAATTGATGAGGTGGTAATATTATTTTCTGACCAATAAATCGTACCATAAGCATAACAAGCTGCATGCGATCCTTGAATTAAGGCTGTCGAAACAACCATTCTTAGGGTGATTGGATTTTTTAATAGATCAGAATAACGTATGGAAGATATGCTTTTTTCCCGTTGCTCTTCTTGAAATCGCTGAGTGGGATTAAGGCTAATTCCCAATCCCCAAAATATCAAATAACCAATAATAATACCGATAATGGCACTCTCTCCAAGCCAGCCAAGTAAATAACCTGCTGTCATTGACCCCACAACAAACGCAAAGGATCCAAATAATCGGCTTTTTCCATAATCTATCCCTAACTGACGATGCCAGCTTGCCGCAATGGTATCGCACACTGGCATAATTGCCCCATTTAGCATATGAAATATCGCCAAAATAGGCAGCAATAACCACAGAGATTGTACCGCCCAACTTACACCAAGTAAGACAATAACACTTAACCAAGTAAGTAAACGGGTTAATGGAATGAGTTGGTCAAGATGGCGTAAATTTTTGGTAAAAGCAATCGCCCCCGCAAAACGACACAAGTATCCCAATGAAATCAAACTACCAATTAATTCCATATCATAGCCATATTGCTGCAACCAAATCGGTAGAAACGGGACGATCACGCCATAAGCACAATAAAAACCAAAGAAATTAAAAGATGACCACTGGAAAGGAGTAAGTTTTTGCATAATTTATTACAATAAATTTAAATTTCGCTATTATACTTTTGCATAGTGAATATCCAAAGGAAATTATAATGAGAAAAGTGATAAAAGTTACTGTAGTAATTGATGTATAACCTTTTGGTAAACACGAATTACGGTGCACAGCTAAAGTAGAGATGAAACTTTATGTTCACTATTCAACCAAAAAAGCACAATATTATTCATCGATACTTGCAAAAAACAAAGCATTGTCTAGTATTACAGAAAAACTCAATAGCATTGATTATAAAAACACTTCAGTTTTATTACTCGGTCAGTATCATGCTCGTCTAACTGTCGCTTATCAACGGTTACAAAACGCAATGTTTGTATCGTCTATTGATACATAAATATGTCAGAAATTGACGCAGAATAATTCTACGATTAACGGTTTATATAATTAAAATAGTTAATCAGACGCTGACTTTGCTATATGACGAATTTTCACGCAGTGAGAATATTCCAGCCACAAAGGGAAATTACCCCTAATGGCAATTGAATAACAATAATTTTATAGGGAGAAAGTATGCAGAATTATCAAATCTACACAGCTTTTGGACTTTATCTTGTTATTATTTTAGGTATTGGAATATACGCCTATATTTCCACCAAAAATTTTAACGATTACATTTTAGGCGGCCGCAAAATGGGTAGCTTTGTTACCGCAATGTCCGCCGGTGCCTCAGATATGTCAGGTTGGTTGTTACTTGGGTTACCAGGGGCAATTTTTCTCACTGGCTTGTCGGAAGCATGGATTGCCATCGGCTTAACTGTAGGGGCATATCTAAACTACCGTATTGTAGCAGGGCGTCTACGGGTTTTCACCGAACATTATGGCAATGCACTCACGTTGCCTGAATATTTTGCTATGCGATTTCCCAAACGGGCAAAATCGCTAAAAATTCTTTCTTCTTCAGTAATCTTGTTTTTCTTCACCATCTACTGTGCCTCAGGTGTCGTTGCGGGGGCGAAATTATTCCAAAGTTTATTAGGTATTGATTACAGCACAGCCTTAATTTTTGGTGCACTGGCAACTATTACTTATACCTTTATTGGCGGTTATTTGGCGATCTCGTGGAGCGATACCATTCAAGCCTCACTAATGATTTTCGTTTTATTGCTTGCCCCAGTGATGGTGTTACTCAACATTAGCTGGGAAGACATCACCCTTGCCCTAGAAGCAAAATCACAACAAACAGGAATCCCTTATTCCAACTGGCTTTATAATGTATCAGGCATTGGCGTAATTTCTGCCCTTTCTTGGGGATTAGGCTACTTCGGCCAACCGCATATCTTAGCCCGTTTTATGGCTGCCAGTTCTGTGCAAGCCCTAGATAAAGCACGGGTAATAGGGATAATTTGGATGCTCCTATGCTTAAGTGGTGCTTGTGCAGTGGGTTATTTTGGCTTGGCTTATTTTGAAGTAAAAGGTATTACTTTATCATCTGCAGAATCCATTTTTATCGAAATATCTAAAGCTATTTTTAATCCTTGGATTGTAGGGATTGTATTATCCGCTATTTTAGCAGCAATTATGAGTACACTATCTGCACAATTTTTAATGTGTTCTGCGGCGATTACTGAAGATTTCTACCACAGTTTTTTACGTAAAAATGCCTCAAGTAAAGAGTTAGTCTGGGTTGGCCGTGCAATGGTACTGCTTATTGCAACGCTGGCTATTATCATCGCTCAAGATCCAAATTCCAAAGTTATGGGACTAGTATCCTATGCTTGGGCCGGCTTTGGCGCAGCATTTGGCCCTCTGGTGATTATTTCCTTATTTAACCGCAACATCACTTCCAACGCTGCATTATGGGGAATGTTAGCTGGTGCAATTACGGTGGTAATCTGGAAACCACTAATGAATACGCTAAACTGGAAAGATATTGCAAATTTATACGAAATTATCCCTGGTTTCTTAGCTTGTTCTTTTGTTACACTTACTTCATCAATTTTTTCTCCCGCAGATAAACAAATTGCAGAAAAATTTGATCACGCAGTGGAAAGCTTTACTAAACAGTAACTTCTTATAAACGATAAAGGCTAATCATTTGATTAGCCTTTAGATTACTAAAATAAACTTAGAATGTTAAATAGGGAGCAATTTTTTCAATAGTACCCGCACCAATTCCTGAAATATTCGATAATGCTTCTACTGATTGAATTTTGCCAACTTTCTCACGGTATTCAACAATAGCTTTTGCTTTAGCTTCACCAATTCCTGAAAGGTTTTGTAAAGTTTTCACATCTGCTTTATTAATATTGATTTTTTCACCCATATAAGATTTTGATTTTTCCGCTAAAGAATTTACTTTCTCTTTTGTTTTATCTTGGATAAATTGCTTACTGTTTTTATCTTTCGATGGTTTATCAATTAAAGACTCTTTGACAGATTTGGCTTTATTTTTTACCGCACTTTTGCTTTCATTCGATTTATTTTTTGCCTTATCTATTTTTTCACTTACTGATGATTTTACCGACTTAGCCTTTTCTTTTGCCGTATCTTTTACAAGATGTGCTTTGTCTTTTACTAAATCTTTAGCTTTTTGCATATTCTCTTTTGTCATTGACTGTGTTGCTTTTACAGCTTCCTTTGGGGAGGACAACGAGTTTTCTGCCAATGCGACACCTGAGGTCACAACTGCAAAACTTAACACTAATACTGATCCTAATGATTTCATCTTAACTCCTTAAGTAGAATGATTTTTATAAAATTGCTTATACTTATAAAATAACATTATAAGAAATCTACAACAAGTTATACTAATTTAATGCTATAGATAACACTGTTAGTGCATAGATTTTTCAAAAAGTTCCTTCACATAATATAAAATAAAGAATTTTATAAAATTGATGCTTCACCAACTATATTCAACTCCTTTTCTGAATAAATGATTTCACATAAAGTATTATCCTCCCAATCTGTAAAATAATTTTTAATTTCTTTAAAAAAAGGTGAAGTATTTTTTATCTCAAATACATCTAATCCCTTTCTCACAGTAATCCCTTTTGAAGTTAAAAATGCTTTATCTTCAACCAAAAAAATATCTGAATATCTATATTTGAGAATCATTTCCTTAAAAATTCAATTTCTCATCATTGATAATATTTTTATAGTCTAAAAGATAAAGAAAATCTTTGTAGTTTTTAGGAGCATCTATCCAATTGTTTGAAATATTGACCGGAGTTTCTTTTTCTTCATATTCCGTTTTTCTTTCTGGTTGTATTATATCTTTTATAGTTAAAATATTAACAATACCCTCATCTTTGAAAAGAACTTCTTCCGTAATTACCTCTTTATCATCCCTTTGATATAGATTGAATTGTCGGAAAAATAGTTTGCCGTTAGGATATGCTAATGAAGTATCATTTTTTTCATCATAATATTTTCTATTATAGTTTAAGAATAAGTATCTGAACCATTCCCCATTTATATGGGTTAGAAAACTAATAGAAATATCTGTGAAGTAATGTAGTGATCCACTAAATTAGCAGTCCCTGATAGGTTTTTTTCGCTAAAATTGGCGGTAATCCTTGATTATAGCTATGCGGTCTCACCCTGTTATAGTAAAACACATAACGTTTAATATCTTCCTTAGCTTCATCTAAGGAAGAATAACCGCCCTTTAACATCCATTCATATTTAAAACTTCTAAACCAACGTTCCAGCGGCGCATTATCCCAACAATTTCCTCGGCGACTCATACTTTGTATCAAACCATGCTGTTTCACACATTGTATAAACAACTCACTCCCATAAATACTGCCTTGGTCTGAGTGAAACAACATCCTCCTCGTTCTCTCCGTTGTTAGCATTGCATGATTTAAGGCGCCAACCACTAACATTGAATCATGCTGTTTCTGTAATCGCCAACCTACTACTTGACGGTGCGCTAAATTCATTACCACTGCCAAATAATGCCACTCCCCCTGTACCTTTAGATAAGTTGTATCACCACATAATACCGTTGTCTCTGAGGTTGGATTAAATTGCCGATTTAACACATTATGAAACAATGTGGACGCTTTCTCTAATGTACCTTGACGCCAACGTTTTTGTGGCTGTTTACTGACTAATCCCTGTTGTTTCATGAGCTTTCGAATTAAGGCTAATCCTACCTCAATCCCCTTACTTTTTAATCTCGCCTTTAAAGTCCGCTTTCCTGCTGAACCCCGACTTTCATCAAATAACGCCTTTATCTCTACCGCCAAGCCTAAATGCTTATTGGGCTTAGCTTTTTGCTTTCTCTGAGCATAATAAGCTCGTTCTGAAAGAGAAAATAGCGCACAAACACGTTTTATTCCATATGATTTTAATGTCTTCACCGCTTGATAGCGTTGCGCTCGAGTGACATGAAAATCACTGTAGCCTTTTTTAGGATTTCTTTATCCTCTTCAAGTATTTTAATGCGTCGCTCAAGCTCTCGTATCCGTTGTTGCTCGGGTGAAAGAGGCTTAGTTCCTGGTAATACATAGCCTTGTTTTTCTGCTTGGACTTGTTTTATCCAACGACGCAGGGCTGTTTCGCCTATGCCTAATTCTAAACAGGCTTGGGCAATAGAGTAACCTTGCTCGGTGACTAATTTTACTGCGGCCACTTTGTAATCTGGGCTAAATGTTCTTCTCATTTTAGTGTCCTCTTTTTGTGATAGTTTACCACCTATCTAGGACTGTAAAATTAGTGTACCACTACAAGATATAAAAAGAGATTTATAAGAAAAATTGTGAGCGTTTTCTTTTTATTGGGGTTACCCCCCTATTATAAATAAGAAAACGCTCATTCTATGAGCTATAGAATAGTTCTGAACCTATAATAACTTAGATTCATTATATTTTGTTAGTGCATAAACTGCCCATACTGCAGCTGGCAACCAACCGAATAGCGTTATCTGTAAGATCAAACAAATAATACCAGAAAAAGGTCTACCAATGGTAAAGAAAGTAAGCCATGGCAATAATAATGCAATAATGATTCTAATCATAAATTTCTCCATCTATATGCAATAAAACTTGTATATTATACTAAATTCATCAATTTTTTTCAATCTAAATTTAGTTCTCAATAAAACACTGCTATGGCTACCCTTCATTATCTAGTATATAGAAAAAATAAAATGAATACTCAATTTTTATGATTGTATAACGAAGAATTAGTATAATATTTATTTAGATAATTTGTCACTTGACTATTCTACCTAACTAAATTAGATACTAAATCCCATTATTAATAATGGGATTTTTCATTCAATCTAAATTGATAATTATTAAATAGTACAAATTATTTAGTAATAAAAAAATACAACACTAAAAATAGAACATAACAGGATTTTAAGTATTTAATCAAATCGACATAGCTCTTCTCAAAGAAGAGCTAAAATTCATTATATGTGCGATAAACTAATATAGGAAGCTTTATAACTATATACAAACCTATACGAATATAGTCATCAAAAAGATCTGGATTCATCAAGATATATCTATCGAACAGATCTTTTTTATATTTAAAAAAACACTCTCAATCCTGCACCAATTTTACGATCATTCTCCTTATCGTTACGCAAATATCTTGCACCCTCTAACCAAGTGACCACATTTTTATGCAGTTTATGTTCTATCCCTAAACTATAAATATTGCTCGTGCTATCTGTCTTATTCGGTGTTTTTACTGTGCCTCTCAGATATTGAGCATACAAGGCGGTAGGTTTTGCAAGACGGTATTTGGTGGCAATCATAACGTAAGTTTTCTTTGTCTTATCACCCAATTGCGGTGTTTGGTAAGTTTCACCATAATTAGCCGCCGCAGAAAAATCGTTATAGCCTAGAGTGAAAGCCACTCGCCAAGATTGCTGTGTTTGCTCAATGATCTGCTCATCTCGTTTGAGATTGTTTTTATCAAAGGAGTATGCAACCCGCCCGCCTAAATTTAGCTCATCGGTTACTTTTTTACTATATCCTAAATAGAAATCATAGCCATATTTCTTACCCGTGTTGTTCTCTTTTAAATCACGGAAAATATAGTCTGTCCCCAAAACCCAACCATTCAAATTAGCGGAACGTAGTTTAATAACCTTTTTCCCTCCTCCTGTTACGTTATTATTTTCACCAGTCAACCAAGTATAGTCACCTGCCTTAGCAGAAAAACCATTGGTTCGCTGTGTACCCAATGTTAATGTTCCCACGCCCTCTTTTTCAATGCCAGCATACAAATATTCCGTAAAAAGCTCTATGTCTCCACTCTCTTTTAGCTGTTTTGTTTTTAGACGGAAATAGGCTAAGGCAGAATAGCCATTTCCTAATTGATGTTTAATTGAAAAATCAACATTAGAGGCGTGATTTTCTAATGTGGTACGCTGTGCTTTTGCATTTACTAAGCGAACACCAACCCAACCACCAATCGAGAGTTTACTGCCCTCCTGCTCATAAATTGTGGTCGCCTGCACTGCACTTGCACAAAGTGCGGTTAATGTTAGTGCAATAAGATGTTTTTTCATAAGTGTCTCCTATTAAATATGACGAGTGTATTTCAATGGACGAGGATACGCATCAGCGATAGCCCATAACTTTCCACCGTTTAAAGTGATCTGTAAGGCGTAAAATTTGCTGCTATCCAGTTTGTCATAAGGGGCATTTTGCCAACTTAGCTCATACCAGCCATCTGCACTTTTGCTTAGCACGGATTTATCCGCTTCAAATCCCTCTTGCTGCACTTTGCCGTTGCGATCTAACAATGCGACTTGACAGCTTTCACCCGCATTTAGTTCTAAAAGTAACCGCACTTTTTTCTGCGGGAAGTTCAATCCTTGTGTGGTGATCACGCAAGGTTTAGCTGGATCACGCGCGGTATAATAGGCAAATTTATCTTTTTCAATATAACCTCGACCAAGTGCAGTTTCTCGCCAACCAGTATGTTTACCTTTACCGCCCATATAGTAGAAAACTAACTTATTATCTTGTTCTAAAGGTAGGGCTGAGAAAATCACATTACTATCAAACTCCCCGTCTGGATAACCTTTCCCTTCACTACCGTGTGGAATAAAAGTGGAATCATCATCTGGAGCACAAGGGATAAAACGATCTAACGTGGTCGTCCAGTGCAACTCAAGATCAACATTATCTTGTTGTTTCAGACTATTATCACCATCACGGAAAATTGAGGCTAACCCGAGATAAATCCCTTCATATTGAAAAACAGGCATTGAGTAAACTTGGTCAAAAAAGCCTCGACCTCGATGCAACTCTTTTGGTGGTGTCCAGTGGTAAAAGTCTTTTGAACGAGAAATTGCACTGACACGGATATTGTTATCCCATAAACGTGTAATCAACACATACTCATTGGTGCGAGGATCAATAAATACCGAATTATGGCAATCTCCGCCTGGTACTGGCGATTTACTCTCTTGTGGCCAAACTTGTAACTCGCTAAAATGAATCCCATCTGCCGAAAAAGCGACACATAAATTTGCCTTACCTTTTATCTCTTGTAAGGTAATCAATTTATAACGGCGGCTTGGATCACGCTCTTTTGCATCATATAGCACACCCGTTCCTTGCACATCACGCAAAATAAGGTTATTGTCTTTCGAGCCTTCAAATTCAACCAAGCCTAAATTTGGCTTCGTCCAATGAATACCATCTTTTGATTCTGCATAGGCTAACCCTGTTTTACGTCCCTTAATCACATAAGGTCCTTTTTTGCGTGCTTCTGGTGTGGTATTTAATGAATGATCATCTTTCACAAATAGCGTGTAATAGAGACGGTAAAGTTTGGCTTGCGGATCGTAAATTACATTAGGATAGCCGTTATCGAAACGTGGCTCCCACAATTTGCGTGGCGTTTCAAATTGTCCTTCAATTAATAACGCCCCTTGTGGATCTTTATGAAATGTTCCCATCTTAACAATACAGTTAGACATAATATGGCCATTCCATAATCCCGTATCAAAAGCATAGAATTTATTCTGCTGGGCAGGATCAGGCAGTGCAGGAAAATCACTTGTGTTTAAACAAGTAGTTTGTTCTGTTTGATTAGCAAAAGAAAGATTAGGTAGGACACTCAGTGCAGCGACACCACCCGCTAACGAAAAAAGTTGGCGGCGATTTAATTCAGGTGCTATGTTTGTTTGTTTGTTTGTTTGTTTGTTTGTTTGTCATATAGGTTACCCCCTAGTGGTTAAAAAGATACAGTTATGTTAAGTAACATACTGAAAAAAAGATGAAAATAAAGTTTGAATTTTTAAAAATGTGATCTAACTCGCAAAAATAAAGCAAAACTCCAATATAAAAATAAAAATAAAAAAAAACACCAAAGAAAAACTCCCCCCTCCTTTAGATAGAATAAAGTGCGGTAAATTTTGTTAAATTTATACTCAAAAACCCAAAATACGATACAAATTACAAGCAACTTTAATAAAAAATGATTGCAACAAGAAGCAATCTAAGGTATATCTTTATCCCGTCTGTAAAATTTTTGTTAATTTTGGGACTCACAACATCTTATCGGTGAACTTTAACTATCATAGATTCGCCTTTAATAGGAATTTAATATCCAAAAGGAGTAAAAATGAAAAAATTATTAAAACTCTCTCTTATCGCGGGCCTAGCAGCCACCTCTTTTTCTGTGCAAGCGGAAGATCAGTTTGTTACCATCGGTACAGGTGGTCAGACTGGGGTTTACTATGTGGTTGGTCAATCAATCTGTCAATTAGTGAATCGTGATACCGCAAAAACTCATATTAAATGTAACGCACCATCAACAGGTGCTTCTGTGGCAAACTTAAATGCAATTGCGGCAGATCAAATGGAAATGGGCATTGCGCAATCAGACTGGCAATATCACGCTTACCACGGTACTAGCTCCTTTGCGGGTAAGAAAAATGATAAATTGCGTGCAGTGTTCTCAATTCATCCTGAGCCGTTCACCTTAATGGCGCGTGATGATGCTAATATTAATTCTTTTGATGATTTAAAAGGTAAACGCGTGAACGTTGGGGATCCTGGATCTGGTACGCGTGCAACAATGAACGTGATTTTGGCAGCAAAAGGTTGGACAGACAAAGAATTCAAAGTAGCGTCTGAATTAAAACCAGCAGAGATGGCATCTGTAATGTGTGATAACAATCTTGATGCGATTACCTATAACGTAGGCCACCCAAATGGTGCATTAAAAGAGGCCGCGGCTTCTTGTAATGCTCATCTTGTTCCTGTAGCTGGTGAAGCGATTGATCGTTTAGTGGCAGCAAATCCGTACTATGCCAAAGCAACTATTCCAGGTGGGTTATACCGTGGCACAGATAATCCAGTGGAAACTTTCGGGGTATATGCGACCCTAGTAACATCTTCAGATGTACCTGATGACAAAGTTTACACCGTTGTAAAAGCAGTGTTTGACAACTTCGATCGTTTCAAACGTTTACACCCAGCCTTCGCTAATCTTAAAGAAGAAGAAATGATTAAAAACGCACTTTCTGCGCCATTACACGAAGGTGCAGTGCGTTACTATAAAGAACGCGGTTGGTTAAAATAATCTAATCCTAACTATTTAGGCAGGCTTAGCCCTGCCTTTTTCCGTTTTCATTAGCTTAAAATTTTTCGGGAGATTCTATGTCAGAATCCACAAAACAAATGGATTACGATGATCTGCAAGATATGGTCGCCTCCAATGATTCAGGCGGGCGCAATCCAACTGGATTTAGCAAGAAACTGATTGTAATCACAGCAATTTTATGGTCTGTGTTTCAACTTTATTACACCTCCCCTTTACCATTTTGGTTACAAGAAGTGGTACGCAATTGGGGATTAGATATTAACGTGGTAATCGATGATACCAAAGCAAGATCGATCCACCTTGCCTTTGCGTTATTCTTGGCCTATTTATCTTTCCCAGCCTTTGCTACTTCACCTAAGCATCGTATTCCGTTGTTAGATTGGTTTTTTGCCACCCTTGGGGCATTTTTAGGTGCATATTACATTTTCTTCTATGAAGGCTTGGTAACACGTTTTGGCGCGCCAAATACGCAAGACATTATTGCCGGTTGTCTAGGCGTGTTATTGCTTTTAGAAGCCTGTCGCCGTAGTCTTGGCTTACCTTTGGTGATTATCGCTAGTGTATTTTTAGCTTATAACTATTTTGGACAATTCCTACCAACCGATTGGATCATCAGCCACCGCTCAGGCTCACTTGCACAAATGGTGAACCAACAATGGGTAACCACTGAAGGCGTATTTGGTGTGGCATTAGGGGTTTCCACCAAATATGTGTTCCTTTTTGTATTATTTGGTGCGTTGCTCGATAAAGCCGGTGCCGGTAACTATTTCATTAAAACCGCTTTCGCTTACTTAGGGCATCTGCGCGGAGGGCCGGCAAAAGCTGCCGTGGTTTCATCAGGCTTAACTGGGCTAATTTCAGGTTCATCTATTGCTAACGTGGTAACCACGGGAACCTTCACCATTCCAATGATGAAACGCGTAGGCTTTTCAGCAGAAAAAGCAGGTGCGGTAGAAGTGGCTTCATCAGTAAATGGACAAATTATGCCACCTGTAATGGGGGCTGCGGCTTTCTTGATGATCGAATATGTCAATATGCCATATAGCCAGCTCATCACCTATGCTGCACTGCCTGCACTGATTTCTTACATAGCATTGGTTTATATCGTGCATTTAGAAGCATTAAAAATGAACTTGCACGGCTTGCCAAGAACCGATCCGCCAAATCCATTCTTAGTCACCTTGCTAAAATTGGTCAGCACCATTTTAGTGGTGATCGGCTTAGTAATTGGTGTGAAATTTGGCTTAGGCTGGTTGAAAACCGTTGCGCCTGATCATAGTTTCTTAATCGTTGCGGGGCTATTGGCGTTGATTTATCTCGCTTTAATTCGCCGTGTGGCACAATTCCCCGATTTAGAAATTGATGATCCTAATTCACCAGTGGTAAAACTGCCTTCCGCCAAACCAACGGTAAATGCAGGATTGCATTATTTAATTCCTGTTGTCGTGCTAATTTGGTGCTTAATGGTCGAAATGCTTTCACCGGGGCTATCTGCTTTCTGGGGAACAGTTACCTTGATGATCATTTTAGTCACTCAGCATCCGTTACTAAACTTCTTCCGTAACAAACCGATCACGAAAGATCTGTTTAAACAAGGCGTTGATTCCCTTGTTGATGGTTTAGAAACAGGCGCACGCAATATGATCGGTATTGGCATCGCCACAGCAACAGCGGGAATTATTGTCGGAGTGGTTTCACTCACTGGTTTTGGTGTACAGCTTTCCGGCATTATCGAAATGCTCTCAATGGGTAACATCTTACTTATGCTTATCCTTGTGGCGATATTCAGCTTAATTCTAGGAATGGGCTTACCAACCACTGCCAACTATATCGTGGTGTCATCTTTAATGGCGCTAGTTATCGTAGAAGTGGGTAAACAAAATGGCTTAATCGTACCGCTGATTGCTGTGCATTTATTCGTGTTCTACTTCGGGATTATGGCAGATGTAACCCCACCTGTGGGGCTGGCCTCTTTCGCTGCTGCGGCAGTATCAGGTGGTAGCCCAATAAAAACAGGTTTAGTGGCATTCTTTTACAGCCTAAGAACGGCAATCTTGCCATTCTTGTTCATCTTTAATACGGATCTGTTATTAATTGATGTGGGCTGGGCAAAAGGCATACTGGTTGCGGTGGTGTCCACCATTGCCATACTCGCCTTTACTTCCGCCACAATGAATTATTTCATCACTAAGAATAAAGTGTGGGAAACCCTTGCCCTTATTTTTGCGGCATTTATTATTTTCCGCCCTGGCTTCTTTATGGAATATATTTCGCCAACGTCTTATCATATTGAGCCAGTTCATTTGGCACAAGAGTTAGGAAAAGTGCCAGTTGATGAAAAAATTACCGTCAAAGTGGCAGGCACCAATCCTTATGGAAAACAAATTGAGTTCTATTCTGAACTCAGCGTGCCAGAAGGAAAAACCGGTGAAGAGCGCCTGAATAAACTCGGCTTAACCTTGCTCAATACAGGTGAAACCATTGAAATTGATGGCAACACTACAGAAAAAGTAATTATTGATATGGTTGAAATTGATTCTCCTGCCGCCAAAGCAGGCTTAAATTGGGATCAAACCCTACTCGATATTTCTTTACCAAAAGTGGCTATCGCCAAAGAATGGATGTTCATTCCAGGCTTGTTGATTATTCTCCTTGTTGGATTTAATCAACGCCGTAGAACGAAAAAGCAATAAAAAATTGACCGCACTTTGCGCTTAAAGTGCGGTCAAAATTTTATGAAATTTCCTAAAAATGTAAAACGCAGAAACCGCAACCCAGTAAAAGGATCTTATTATGTACAACAAACTGCTTATCGCCATTGATCTAAGCAATCTCAAAAGCGCAAAATATGTGGTGGATACCGCCCTTCAGCTCACCAACCACAATCCTAACGCTATTTACCGTGTCGCTACCATTATCGAACCGATTGACGACAGCTTTATCTCCGCGTTCTTACCAAAAAACTTTGATAAATCCGTCATCGAAGAAGCTAACAAAACCCTACACGACTTCACTAAAGCTCACTTTCCACAAGGCTCAAAAGTTCAGCATATTGTCGCTCACGGCACGATCTACGAAGAAATTAACCGTATCGCCGATGAAAAAGAAGTGGATCTGATCATTATGCTCGCCAGCAGCAAACCTAATGCCAAAGGATTAAGTAGCAACACCGTAAAAGTGGCGCGCCATGGCAATAAACCAATTTTAATCTTACGATAATTGTAATAAATCAGAAAAAGCGGATATGTCCGCTTTTTTATTACAATATTTTCTCTCTAAATAAAAGTATATTGTTAAAGTATAGCTTCTAGATAACCACAAAACCTGTTTAAGCTAAGATATCTCAGCGAAAAAATCGTCTAAGTATTCACTAAGAAAGAGAAAGCCTAGTTAGCACCGCAATAAAAACAAACCTACAATAGAACATCATAGGTTTGCCATTAATCTGATTTTTTCAAAATAGAAACGTTTTTTCTTATTAAAATACAGAAAAATTATGCATAAACCGGCAAACGTTTACAGATGTCTAGCACTTTCGCTTTTGTTGCTGCGATAACGTCTGCTTCGTTTTCTTTACCCACAGCATCAAGCACATCACACATCCAGCCTGCTAGCTCTTTCACTTCCGCTTCTTTAAAACCACGGCGAGTAACTGAAGGTGTGCCTACACGAATCCCTGAGGTGATAAACGGTTTTTGTGGATCATTTGGTACAGCATTTTTGTTTACCGTAATGTTTGCTTTGCCTAATGCGGCATCGGCGGCTTTCCCGGTTAAACCGTGGCTCACTAAATCCACTAAGAATAAATGGTTTTCTGTGCCGTTAGACACCACGTTATAACCACGCTGTTTAAACACTTCCACCATCGCTTTTGCGTTTTTCACTACTTGTTGCTGATAAGCTTTAAACTCTGGCTCAAGGGCTTCTTTAAAACACACCGCTTTGGCTGCTATAACGTGAACCAATGGACCACCTTGACCAGCGGGGAAAACGGCGCTGTTTAATTTTTTGTAAAGCTCTTCATCACCGCCTTTGGCTAAAATCAAGCCACCACGCGGACCGCCCAAGGTTTTGTGCGTTGTGGTTGTCACAACGTGGGCGTGCGGTAATGGGTTAGGATAAACCCCTGCTGCAATTAAGCCGGCAACGTGCGCCATATCCACGAATAAATAAGCACCCACTTCGTCAGCAATCTCACGCATTTTCGCCCAATCAACTACTTGAGAATAGGCAGAAAAACCACCCACGATCATTTTTGGCTTAACGCGTAACGCTTGTTCACGCAATGCGTCATAATCAATTACGCCTTCATCGGTGATGCCATATTGTTCTGCGTGATAAATTTTGCCAGAAAAGCTCACTGATGCACCGTGAGTTAAGTGACCACCGTGTGCTAAGCTCATTCCTAAAATAGTATCACCAGGGTTTAACAATGCCATATAAACAGCGGCATTCGCTTGTGAACCAGAATGCGGTTGTACATTCGCATAATCTGCGCCAAATAATTCTTTTGCACGATCAATAGCCAGTTGCTCAAGAATATCCGCATATTCACAACCGCCGTAATAGCGTTTACCTGGATAACCTTCGGCATATTTATTGGTAAATTGAGAACCTTGCGCTTCCATTACACGTGGGCTGGCATAGTTTTCTGATGCGATTAATTCAATATGCTCTTCTTGACGACGATTCTCATCTTGGATCGCTTGCCATAATACGGGATCATAATCAGCGATATTCATACTTCTTTTTAACATTGTGTTTGTCCTCTTATAAATATGATTATTTAAGATTTAACTAGTTTAGCCTTTTTTCACTATCTTGTAATGAAAAATTAGGCTCAAAATTTTCATTGCGATGATGAATATTATTCATATCCTATGATTGTCGCAATTCCTTTTTACAATTATTAATATAAAGCGAGATATCTTCTTCTTGGTAACCAAGCAATTTACCAATTTCTCGTTCTACCATAGGATCAAAGTGTCCTATACTTTTCTTCAATAGTTGCTCAAGCTGTCCTGCATATTTTTGATGAACAGGTCTAAATAGAATAAAGGCTCCCAACTCTATTGGAGTCTGCTTATCTTGAGGAACTAAAACAAGATAATTACAACGCCCCCCCCCCGTTCTATATAAGGTAAAAACGTACCTGGAACTCCCATATCATTAAAGAAAAGTGCTAACATTTTCTTTTTCGATAACATTAACTCAAGCTCTATTCCTTCGTGAGGGCCAATTTTTCCTTTACATATCATAAACTATGGTACAGCTAAAATGCGGCAATTACATAAATCATCGCTTTCAAACTCGGTCATTTCTCCTGCTACTTTATTAGGAATAGGGAATAACCTGACGGTAAGGGGCTTATTTAAACGAAACGCCATTGTGCCAGTATCACTCATTAATCCTGCGATTTGTTCAATGGTTGTCTCACCTGAAATTGGTACAGTATCTAAACCAATGCCGCATACGGCACTATAAGTGAGTAACGCTCGAATATCAAATTGCGATCTTTTTGTGCCTTCTGCTAATCCTAAATCTTCCGTTACGGCTAACATTAAACCCGAAAAGCCAACCAAATTAACATTTTTGATGGATTTGAACACGCGAGTGAGTAATTCAGATACCTCAACAGTGCCTGCTGCACCAAAATAAGGCACACCAAGTAATTCATAAACTTTTGTCATTGAATGGCAATTTTTTGATGGTGCTGCTGAGCTATCAAAACCCGCTAAGCTAAAATGACCAGATAACGCAGATTTTACGGCATTTTGCACTTCATCAATGTGATATTGCAAAGCTTGAGACATTGCCACACTTGCTTGATGAAAGAACTGTTGGCGATTTTCACTACTTGGTAAATTTTCTAGCACATCCACTAATAAATCAGGAGTTTCTAGCCCAATTACCACAGCATTATCTAACTCACTGCGATGATAACCTGCGGGGAAATAAGGAATAAAAGGTTTACAATTAAAGTTCACGGTAAAATTAAAATTGCCTTCACCGCGTGGAGTTAATTCTGCAATTTTTTGCACCGCACTTGCACAATCTAATAATAAATCATAATTTAGAAAGCCATTTTCATCGCGTTCCACATTCACGCAAGCGTTACATAAATCACCATAATCTGCGATTAACTCTGGTAATAAAGCAATCTCTTTTGCAGTTTTTGCCTCACCAATCGCAAAGCGAATACGTAATCCACTCTCATTTAATTCATTGAGCAAAGTTTTAAGCAAGGCTAAATCACGCTTTGCCGTATCAATGCTGGTCAAATCCAAATACTCCGTAAAAGGGTTGGTGATAATACGGATAGACTGAATTTCATAACCTTTTTGCTGAATAGCTGGAATAAGTAGGTCAAATTCCGCTTTCGCAATTTGTAGTTGTTGTTGCCATTGTGCTTTATCTTTAGTTAGGGATAAAAACAGGCTGATTGCTCTCACGCGGCAAAGTGATTTATCTTGATACATATTTCTCCTTTTTCTTATTACTTCTCTATTATGACTTCTCGCGCGCAATAGCTCTCCAGCCAATATCACGGCGGAAGAAACCTCCTTGCCATTGAATTTGTTCAGCGAGTTTTAATGCTTTCTGTTGAGCATCAAGCACAGAATCACCTAATGCGGTGGCACAAAGAACGCGGCCACCATTAGTCACTAACTTACCATTTTCTTCACTCACACCAGCAAGGAAAACTTTTTCATCCGCTTGCTCAGCGGTTGGTAACCCTTGGATTTCATCACCTTTGCGATAATCCGCAGGATAGCCTTCTGCAGCAAGCACGATGCCTAGCGCGGCTTGTTTTTTCCATTGCGATTGAACTTGATCCAGCTTCCCTTCGCAGGCTTTTAAGCAAAGTTCCACCAAATCAGAATCCAGTCGCATCATAATAGGTTGCGTTTCAGGATCACCAAAACGGCAGTTAAACTCAATGACTTTTGGCTGACCATTTTTATCGATCATCAGACCTGCATATAAAAAGCCTTTATATACATTGCCTTCAGCCGCCATTCCTTGCACGGTTGGATAAATAATTTGCTCCATTACACGTTGGTGAATTTCAGGGGTAACCACAGGGGCTGGCGAATAAGCGCCCATTCCGCCTGTATTTAAGCCTTTGTCGCCCTCACCCACACGCTTGTGATCTTGGCTTGTTGCCATTGGCTCAACATTTTTTCCGTCCACCATTACGATAAAACTGGCTTCTTCGCCATCTAAAAATTCTTCAATCACCACGCGTGAACCTGCATCACCAAAGGCGTTACCTGAAAGCATATCTTTAATGGCTTCCTCTGCTTCCGCTAACGTCATTGCCACAATCACGCCTTTGCCTGCTGCCAAGCCATCTGCTTTAATCACAATCGGCGCACCTTTTTGGCGAACATAAGCAAGGGCTTGTTCCACATCTGTGAAGTTTTGATATTCTGCCGTTGGAATTTGATGACGCGCTAAGAAATTTTTGGTGAATGCTTTTGAGCCCTCTAGCTGAGCGGCGGCTTGGCTTGGGCCAAAAATGGTTAAACCTGCTTGTTCAAAAGCGTCAACCACACCAGCTACCAACGGCGCTTCTGGCCCAACAATGGCTAAACCTACTTGATTTTCTTGTGCAAATTTCACCAATGCAGGAATATCTGTTGCAGAAATTGCCACATTTTTCACCGCACTTTTGCCGAAGCCCTTTTCTCTCGCAGTGCCTGCATTGCCTGGGGCAACAAACACGTTACTGGCTAAAGGTGATTGCGCCGCTTTCCACGCAAGGGCGTGTTCACGCCCACCATTTCCGATAATTAAAATATTCATTTTTTTCTACCCCACTTTTAATTAATGACGGAAATGACGCATTCCCGTTAGCACCATCACCATATTGTGTTCATCTGCGGCATCGATCACTTCTTGATCACGCATTGAGCCGCCTGGGTGAATCACACATTCAATGCCTACTTTAGCAGCGGCATCAATGCCATCACGGAATGGGAAGAACGCATCAGACGCCATTACGCAACCTTTCACTTCCAAGCCTTCATCTTGTGCTTTAATACCCGCAATTTTGGCAGAATAAACACGGCTCATTTGCCCTGCGCCAATGCCGATGGTTTGATTATCTTTGGCATACACAATGGCGTTCGATTTCACAAATTTCGCCACTTTCCAGCAAAATAGTAAATCTTGCAGTTCTTTTTCTGTTGGCTTACGTTTGCTCACCACTTGTAAATCAGCAAGATCGACCATTCCTAAATCGCTATCTTGCACTAATAATCCGCCATTGACACGTTTGAAATCTAAGCGTTGCTGTGGCTCGCTATACCATTCGCCACATTCTAAAACACGCACATTTTTCTTCGCTTTCAACACGGCTTTCGCACTTTCTTGCACCACTGGCGCAATAATCACTTCAACAAATTGACGATCAACAATGGCTTGTGCCGTTGCTTCCTCTAAAGGACGATTAAAGGCAATAATGCCCCCGAAAGCGGAAGTTGGATCGGTTTGATAAGCGCGGTTGTAGGCGTCTAAAATATCCTCGCCTAAGGCAACACCGCAAGGGTTCGCGTGTTTCACGATAACACAAGCGGGTTCATTAAAACTTTTTACACATTCTAGTGCGGCGTCCGTATCGGCAATATTGTTATAAGAAAGGGCTTTGCCTTGTAGCTGTTTTGCAGTGGATACGCTGGCTTCTTTTTGTTCTTTTTCCACATAAAATGCGGCATTTTGATGGCCATTTTCCCCATAACGCATTGTTTGTTTACGAATAAAATTCAAATTCAAGGTGCGTGGGAATTGTCCGCACAAGGCATTTTGCTCTTCTTCATCGGCGGCAAAATAAGGTTTCACCAATTTACCAAAATAGTTGGCGATCATCGCATCATATTGTGCGGTATGCTCAAAGGCTTTGATGGCCAAATCAAAACGTGTTTCTAAGGTTAAACCATTTTGATTTTGATCCATTTCTGCCAAAATTGCGGAAAAATCCTGATTATTCACCACAATCGCCACATCTTTATGATTTTTCGCTGCAGATCGCACCATTGTAGGGCCGCCAATATCAATATTTTCTACTGCATCTTCAAGGGTGCAATCTGGTTTTGCCACGGTTTGGGCAAAAGGATAAAGGTTCACCACCACCATATCAATAGGATCAATCTGGTGCTGCGCCATTACTTCATCATCAACCCCACGGCGTCCTAAAATACCGCCGTGAACTTTCGGGTGCAGGGTTTTCACCCGCCCATCCATCATCTCTGGAAAGCCTGTGTAATCGGATACTTCGATAACGGGTAAACCTTTTTCCATTAATAATTTTGCCGTGCCACCAGTGGAAAGCAACTTCACTCCACGTTGCACTAAGCCTTGAGCAAATTCCACAATACCAGTTTTGTCTGAAACACTAAGTAAAGCCTGACGAATTGGGCAATTTGGTTGCATTGAGATTTCCTTTAATTTAATGAAATGAAAAAACGTCCGCATTATAACGCAATCGTTTGCTTTTATGTAGCACGAAATCAAATTTCTTAACAAAAAACCAACAATTCAAGATTTCCATAGGCAAGGCGTACCAACAGTGCGGTGCATTTTTGAATTATTTTTCTTAAAAGACAAAAAAACCCGCTAGTGCGGGTTAAAATCAACAACTCTAAAAAAGACAAATTAGTTTTATTAGCTTTTCTTGCAAACTTTGTTATCTAATGCAAAAGCGCCAGCACCTAAGAAAACAAAGTTTAAGAAAACTAAAGAATATAATGCAGCAAGCTCACCTTTATTGACGATTGGTAATAACACGTTATCCAAAGAAGCGTGAATTTGGAAATAGGCCACCGCCATCATACCAGAAAGAATGAATGCCACAGGGCGGGTAAATAACCCTAAAATCAATAATGCGCCACCAACGATTTCTAACACACCGCCGATGCCCATCATTGAAAAGAGTTCCACAGCACCGTTTCCGCCAGTCATTGAAACTGGGTATTCAAAGAATTTTGAGGTGCCGTGTAACAAAAACATATAGCCTGCAATAATGCGTAATAATCCAAGTGCATAAGGGCTAATTTTATTTAATGAATTCATCATGTTTCCTTTAAAAATAATCTTACTCCAGTAAGAGCAAAAGAGCGCGTATCATAACGGAATTGCATTAATTACACAATTTACAATAATGAAAATCACTTTTTCTTATAAGTTAAAAATAAACGAAAAAAGTGCGGTAAAAAATCACCGCACTTTTGCTTTATTGTTTAGAGATGAATTAACGCCACGCTTTGTATTGGTTGATTAAACCGTTGGTTGAGCTATCGTGGCTGGTGATTTCGTTGTTGTTTTCAAGCTCTGGTAAAATGCGGTTGGCGAGCTGTTTGCCAAGCTCTACGCCCCATTGGTCAAAACTGAAAATGTTGAAGATCACACCTTGTGTGAAGATTTTGTGTTCGTACATTGCAATTAATGCGCCCAAGCTAAATGGGGTGATTTTTTGCAATAAGATTGAGTTAGTCGGTTTGTTACCCGTGAATACTTTAAATGGCACGATGTCTTTCACTTCATCAAGGGATTTACCTGCTTTGACAAATTCGGCTTCCACTTCTTCTTTAGTTTTACCAAAAGCAAGCGCTTCTGTTTGTGCGAAGAAGTTAGACAATAATTTTTGGTGATGATCTGAAAGTCGATTGTGGGTTTGCGCTGGGGCAATGAAGTCACAAGGAATTAAAATTTTCCCTTGGTGAATTAATTGATAGAACGCGTGTTGTCCGTTTGTACCCGGTTCGCCCCAGATAATTGGGCCAGTTTGGTAATCCACCACTTTGCCATCACGCCCCACGTATTTTCCGTTTGATTCCATATTGCCTTGTTGGAAATAGGCTGCGAAACGGTGTAAATATTGGTCATAAGGCAAGATAGCTTCTGTTTGTGCACCAAGGAAATTGGTGTTCCATAATCCCACTAAGGCAAGGGTGGCTGGGATATTTTCAGCGAGTGGTGCATTGCGGAAATGTTTATCCATTTCGTGCGCCCCCGATAACAAGGCTTCAAAGTTTTCAAACCCGATAGAAAGGGCGATAGATAAACCGATGGCTGACCATAAGGAATAACGTCCGCCAACCCAATCCCAGAATTCAAACATATTTGCGGTATCAATGCCGAATTTTTCTACTTCTTTTGCGTTAGTTGAAAGTGCGGCAAAATGTTTTGCAATATGCGCTTCATCTTTTGCACTGGCTAAGAACCAATCACGAGCAGAATTTGCGTTGGTCATTGTTTCTTGCGTGGTGAAAGTTTTTGATGCCACTAATACCAGTGTGGTTTCAGGGTTCACTTTTTTCAAGGTTTCCGCAATATGCGTACCGTCCACGTTAGACACAAAGTGCATGGTGAGATGGTTTTTGTAAGGGCGTAAGGCTTCAGTTACCATATAAGGCCCTAAATCTGAACCGCCGATACCGATATTAATCACATCGGTAATGGCTTTGCCTGTATAGCCTTTCCATTCGCCTGAAATCACGCGGTCGCAGAAAGATTTCATTTTGGCAAGCACGGCATTCACTTCTGGCATCACATCTTTGCCGTCCACTAATACTGGGGTATTTGAGCGATTGCGCAATGCGGTATGTAACACGGCACGGTTTTCTGTGCGGTTAATTTTTTCCCCTGTGAACATTGCTTCTGTTGCTTCTTGCAAGCCACATTCTTCCGCTAATTGACGTAATAGTCCTAAGGTTTCTTGGGTGAGATTATTTTTTGAGTAATCCACCAAAATCTCATTATCAAAGGTTAAAGAATACGCTTTAAAACGATTTGGTTCTTGTGCAAATAATTGCTGAATCGTGGTTTCGCCTAGGTTGCTTTTGTGTTGTTCTAAGGCTTTCCACGCTTGAGTGGTAGTTGGGTTGATGTTTTTCATTTGAGTTTCCTTTTATCAAGTTTAATTAAAATTAATCCACATATTCCGTCAAAACTCGTGGGGTAAGTTTTGTTATTAATTCATAACTTAAAATGCCACTTATTGCTGCGATTTCTTCAATAGGTAATTCCTTACCCCATAGGATGACTTCATCACCCACTTTATCTTGGCTGTCTTTGCCGAGATCTACGGTGAGCATATCCATTGATACTCTGCCTACAATTGGCACAAGACGACCATTAAGATAAACAGGTGTTCCCATTGGCATATCTCTTGGATAGCCATCGCCATAACCAATCGCAACGACACCAATTTTGGTGTCTTGTTCACTCACCCATTTTCCGCCATAGCCTACGGGTTCGCCTTTTTTATGATCGCGCACTGCAATCAATGATGAAGTCAACGTCATTACTGGAATTAAGCCGTATTCTTGACTTGGCACATTGTTCGGGGAAATGCCATATAAAATAATGCCAGGCCGAATCCAATCTAAATGTGCTTCGTGCCAAAATAAAATCCCCCCTGAGGCCGCAATACTGCGCTCTCCTGCTCTATTTTCGGTAGCTTGAAGAAAGGCGTTAAGTTGTTTTTGCGTGTAATCGGATTCTAATTCATCGGCACGGCTAAAATGACTGACGAAACCAAAGTGCGGTTCAATATTTGGACATTTTTCAAGGGATTGGCAAAATGCTGCCACTTCATCTAAAGCAACACCAAGTCGATGCATTCCTGTATCAATTTTAAGCCAGACTTTAATCGGGTTGGGCAAGTCAGCTTGCTGTAAGGCTTGTAATTGCTCTTTATTATGCACGATAGTTTGGATATTATTCACCGCAATAATCGGCAAATCTTTGGCACGGAAAAAACCTTCTAATAACAAAATAGGCTTGGTAATGCCGTTGGAACGCAACGTCAGTGCTTCTTCTAAGCGTGCCACCCCAAAACAATCGACAAATTCTTCCAATACGGACGCCACAAATGCCACACCGTGTCCATAGGCGTTGGCTTTTACCACAGCAATCACTTTACTATTTGGTGCTTTTTGTTTGATCACCATAATGTTATGTTTTAATGCGTGCGAACTAATTTTTGCCGTTGCCGGTTTTACATCAATCATTATACTTACTCATGAATATATTCGGGTTGTTCTTGAAGATTGTCAAAACGGGAAAATTGTCCATTAAATTTTAACCGCACTTTACCAATTGGGCCATTACGTTGCTTACCAATAATAATTTCTGCAATGCCTTTTTGTTCCGAATTATCGTTATACACTTCATCACGATAAATAAACATTATCAAATCCGCATCTTGTTCTATAGATCCTGACTCACGCAAATCTGAGTTTACAGGACGCTTATCTGCGCGATTTTCCAAGGTACGGTTCAGCTGAGAAAGGGCAATCACCGGCACTTCCAGCTCTTTGGCTAAGGCTTTCAAGGAACGTGAGATTTCTGCAATTTCTAAAGTTCGGTTATCAGAAAATGCAGGAGCTCGCATTAACTGCAAATAATCCACCATAATGAGGCTCAATCCACCGTGTTCGCGATACACTCGCCGAGCACGCGAGCGCAATTCTGTAGGTGTCAATCCTGAAGAGTCATCAATATATAAGTTTGGATTTTGCTTGAATAGGCCTACGCTACTGGCAATTTTAGACCAATCCTCATCATCTAGCCCTTGCCCTGTTCTAATTTTGGTTTGATCTACACGAGAAAGTGAGGCTAATGTTCTCATCATAATTTGTTCTGATGGCATTTCTAAACTAAATACTAAAACAGGCTTATCTGATTCTAATGCCGCATTCTCACACAAATTCATTGCAAAGGTAGTTTTTCCCATCGATGGACGGGCTGCAATAATAATTAAATCGGAAGGTTGCAGACCTGCTGTTTTTCGATCCAAATCGAAAAAGCCAGTACTCACTCCTGTTACACCGTTATTATGTTCAGACTTACTTAAAAACTGAATTTTTTCTACTGTTCCGCGTAAAATATCCACTACATTTTCAGGGCCTTCTCCCTTTGTTGTTCGTTTCTCGGCAATAGTAAATACTTCGCGTTCTGCTTCATCAAGAATTTCTTTAACATCACGCCCTTTAGTTTGATAACTCATTTCCGCAATTTTGTTACTGGACGCAATAAGCTCACGCAAAATAGCTTTTTCGCGTACAATATCAGCATAAGTCAGCACGTTCGCAGCACTTGGCGTGTTTTTGGAAAGTTCTGCTAAATAAGCAAAACCGCCCACTTCTTCACTTACTCCTTCATTTTTCAAGGCTTCATCTAATGTTAATAGATCTACAGGTTGATTATTACCAATCAAATTCATAATCTGTTGAAAAATCAACCTATGCTCAAAGGTATAAAAATCGTCTGCAATAATTCTCTCAGAAACAGCATCCCAATGTGTATTGGTAAGCAGCATACTACCAATCACCGCTTGTTCAGCTTCAATAGAATGGGGAGGTATATTAATCTGTTCAACTTTCCTATCTTTTAATGCTGAAGGTGAAGAAAATTGTTTGGCCATAAATTCGTGTCTAATTAGTATAATAATCTGCTCTTATCATATACTAAATCAAGGTGATAATTAAGAAAAAGAAAAGAGAAAATCTAAAATAAAAATAACATCACACTAAACCGAGAAAAGCTTGGCAATATTGGCAAGATATATGACATTATGAAAAAAGTGCGGTGGAAAATCACCGCACTTTAATGCTCTAAGGTGTATAGAACATAGCTGAACCAGGCCCAACAGGTAAACCAAATACAAAGACCCAGACAAAGAAGAGTGCTGACCAAGCAATAAGGAAAGAAATAGAATAAGGTAACATCATTGAAACGAGAGTTCCAACACCTGCATCTTTTTTATACTTAATCACCGTTGCCATAATTAATCCAAAATATCCCATCATTGGCGTAATAATATTAGTAACAGAATCTCCAATACGGTACGCCGCTTGAATCACTTCTGGTGCATAACCTGCAAGCATTAACATTGGCACGAAGATTGGCGCTGTTACCGCCCATTGTGCTGAAGCGGATCCAATCATTAAATTAATAAATGCACAAATAAGAATAAATCCGATAAATAATAGTCCACCGTGTAATCCTAATTGATTAAGAAAATTAGCACCTTTTACGGCAATAATTTGACCAATATTAGTCCAATTAAAAAAAGCTATAAATTGAGATGCAAAGAAAATGATGACTAAATAAAGCCCTAAGGAGCTCATTATCTCTGTCATTGCATTTACTACATCTTTATCGCTGCGAATACTTTTTACAACGAGTCCATACACTATACCTGGTATCGCAAATAGAACAAAAATAAATACCACGATAGATTTCAAGAATGGTGAACCGGTGACTAACCCAGTTGTTGGATTACGCAAAATCCCATTTTCAGGGACAACACTTAACGCAAGTAAAGCACTACAAAATAGAAAAGTTAAGCCTGCAAAAAATAATCCTCTACGTTCTAATGGTGTAATGCTAGCTGAATGTTGTTGCTCAATTTCCTGTTGGCTTAGGCTGCCTTTATATTCACCTAATTGAGGTTCAACAATCTTTTCTGTAATAAAATAGCCAATGATAGAAATGAGAAAGGTGCTGACAAACATAAAATACCAGTTTGCTTCTGCTCCAACCACATAATTTGGATTAATAATTTGCGCTGCCTGTTGCGTGATTCCAGCTAACAATGGATCAATTGTACCTAACAATAAATTAGCGGAATAACCTCCTGAAACACCTGCAAAGGCTGCAGCTAAGCCTGCTAATGGGTGGCGGCCTAAAGAATGGAAAATAATGGCTGCGAGTGGAATTAACACTAAATAGCCTAGCTCAGCGGCCATGTTGGACATTATTCCAGCAAACACTATCGCTAATGTCGTTAATTTACGAGGCGCTTTTAGCACAACCAAGCGCATCGCAGCTGAAATTAATCCTGATTTTTCTGCAATCCCAACCCCTAACATAGCAACCAATACCGTGCCTAATGGTGCAAAATTAGTAAAATTTTTTACTAGATTCGTCAGAATTTTAATTAATCCCTCTTGGTTTAGTAAACTGACTATATAAATTACCCCATCTGCACTACGCCCCTTGGCACCTTCTGGACGAGGATCTAATGCTGAAATACCAAAATATTCACCTAACGCAGAAGTTAATAAGAGCAATGCGATTAAAATAATAAATAATGTAACGGGGTGGGGCAAGGCATTGCCTAGCCATTCAACAGTTCGCAGAAACTTGCTTTCTTTTGATTGAATTTTCTCTACTGCCATATTAATACCTCATTAATGCTAAAAACAAATATAACTCATCTTTAACTTACTGATTTTTTAATAAAAAATCTACTCTATGGCATAGAACAAAATGGCATAATATATAAAAGAAATGACTTTAGAAATGAGGGGAAATAGATATGAAAGTGCAGTAATTCTTTACCGCACTTTTTATTTAATATCCTTCACTTAACATATTTGGCAAAAATGTCTTTTGTTTAATACGTCTAACTCTGGTTTGAATATCGCCATCAGGATACAGTTCAAGTTCACGCCATCCAGGCTGTGCACAATCTAAGGAAAAACTGTTGTTATCTGGTTTAAATTGAATACAAGTTGATGGTGTGGCCATCACTTTATAACCTTGCCATAGCGCATCCATTGATTGATGAATATGACCATATAAAATTCCCTTGACATTATTAAACCCTGATAGCACATTTGCGAATTCTAAGGCATTACGTAGGTTATGCTGGTCTAACCAAGCACAATTAGTAGATAAAATATGATGGTGCAATACAATTAAAGAATGGCGCTGTGGATAATTTTTCAATTTTTGATCTAAAAACGCCAACTGTGCAGATTCTAATTTTCCATGCGGTACGCCATACACTTGGCTATCAAGCATAATTATCTGCCAATATTTGCCGAATAAAATATGTTTAGCAGGACTTATTTGACCATTATTATCATTGAGTATCTCAAACATTTTCGGCTGATAATCGTGATTACCTGGTATCCAAAATACGCTTTTTCCTAGTTTACTTATACTTTGGCAAAATCTTAGATAGCCTTCATTACTACTGTCTTGCACCAAATCTCCAGTAGCCAACACTAGCTCGTAATTGAACTCACTTTGTTTAATTTCCTCCAAGACTTGATTAAAACTAGCCTGTGTATTAATCCCAAGTAACTCGCCATTTTCATCATTAAATAAGTGAGGATCTGTGATTTGAATCAAACGCACAATCTCTTCATTTGTTGAACATATATAGGTATTGCTCAAAATACCTTCTCCTCTTAGCCAAAATAACTATTAAAAATAGTAAATAAGTTACGGATCTGAAAAAATTGCATTATGAATATCACAAACGGGGTAAACAGATCATATTCTACGCTTAAATTTTTATCAAAAATTCGATCCAGCTCACATTTTTGACCATTCCTTTTGTAAAGAAAGGTAATTTAATTGTAGCCACAGCAAACCTGTAACCGCTAAGCCATTATCAATCTTGCCATTACACACCCATTCATAGGCTGTTTGGCGCGGGATAACATGAACGCGAATATCTTCATTTTCTTCTGCCAATCCGTGAATACCTTGTGCTTTTTGGCTATCGACTTTGCCGACAAAAAAATGAATGCGTTCCACAATGCCCCCTGGACTATCCCAAAAGCTCATTACTTCACGCAAATGTTCTATTTGTACGCCTGCTTCTTCTTGGCTTTCACGCTGCGCCACTTGATCGGGCTGCTCACCGTCTTCAACCATACCAGCAATTAGTTCTAAAAGCCAAGGGGATTGGCTAAGCTGTGGGTTATAAGCACCAATCCGCACCTGCTCCACCATTACTACGCTATCCGCATCAGGATCATAAGCCACAACCACAGAAGCGGCACCTTTCACCAGCAACTCACGGATTACCACGCCACTTTCACCGCCAGCAAACAACTTATGCTTAAAATAAACTTTTTTCAAATTAAAAAAACCGTTATAAAGCGGTTCTTCGTTGATGATTTCAATATCCTGTTGGGTAAATTGCTGTAATTCGGACATAATTTTTCCTCGCATAAAATTTTGCTAAGAATACGCCAGTTTTTTGCAAAAAAAAATGCAAATTTTCTTATATTTGTTGAAAATTTGACCTTGTTCACAAAATTGTCGACAAATCGGCTAACTTTTTTTCAGACGATTAGAGCTAACCAAAAATAAAGCTATTACCATTAACAAAATAGCTCCTGAAAACAGTAAACTATTTATTGGGCTAGAATGATCCACAATGATTAAGCGCACCATTGCGGTAATCCCGATATATAAAAAATAACGCAGTGGAAAGTGATAGTCAGTTTTGAAATATTTTACAATCAAGGCTAAAAACTCAAAATAAAGAAAATACACTACAATTTTTTCCACCAATAGATACGATGCCTCTTTTGATTGCTCAAATAACACAAGGACTAAGCCATAAGTTTCTTTAGCCAGAAATACCACCAAAATTAAGGCGAGAATAAGTAAGGAAACATTCAGGATCCACTGCAAAAAGGATGAAATTCCTTGTGGAAAAAAATGTTTTTCATTCATTTCAATTTTCCTCATTAAATAAAAAATCAGATAAAAAATCGCTCAAAAATTTCAGGTAATTGCTTAATTAATGTTGCCTTGCCTGCCACCTCTTGGTCTTGCCAAGATTGCGCTAAAATCTCAGGACTAAAATGGGCGCGAGCCTGCTCTGCCATTGGTAAATAACTGATATGCCAAGGTTCATAACCAATCTCTAATCTCGCAGGCATCTGTGAAAAAGGAAAGGCAAAATCAAATTTTGCGACATTTTCTTGCAGCCACTCGCTGAGTTCAGCAAAATAACCGCCTTGTATATATTCCCAAGGCTCAAGTTGTAATTTTTGAGCTGCTGGCAATAGATCTGGATCAAAAATATCTACTTCCGTTCCCCAATGATGACGGCTGCCCCCTGGTAAAGCTGACCAGCGTAAAATTGCTTGGCATTTTTCCCAATCAGAACAATAGGATAAGTCAAGTGCTTGCCCTTCATCATTATGCACTTTACGCTTGCCGGCAAATTTATCATTCCAGATCATTTGCTGGCGTTGGAAATCACGAAAGCTACTCGCAGGCTGTAAATTAAAGCCATTTTTCACCGCACTTTGCTGTAAGTCTTGAAACGCTTTTAACGCATTCGCTTCAAGAAAATGCTGATTAGAAAAAGGACAAGGCAACACCACTAAATGCTCACGGGATTTTCCCGTCAGTGTAGCAGCGTTAAATGGGCTTTTCATTCGATATCCTTATCCAGTAAATTCACCAACATTTGCTGATACACCTCGCCTAGCGTAGCAAGATCTTGGCAACTCACGTATTCATTGACTTTATGGATTGTCGCATTTAACGGCCCAAGTTCCACCACTTCCGCGCCCATTAAGGCAATGAAACGGCCATCTGACGTGCCGCCGCCCGTTTCAAGTGCGGGGGTAATTTTGGCAATTTTTTCTAAACTATCTACCACAGCATTCACTAGCTTGCCCGGTTTGGTTAAAAATGGCTTGCCCGATAAATTCCATTCAATCCGATAATCAAGCTGATGTTTTTTCAACATTTGTTCTACGGTTTGCTTGATTAGCTCGTCTGTTACTTCGGTGCAATAACGCAAATTAAACTGCACATAAAACTCCCCTGGGATCACATTATTACTGCCTGTACCTGCTTGGATATTAGCAATCTGCAAACTGGTTGGGGGGAAGAATTCATTGCCTTGATCCCATTGGTAAGTGGTTAATTCTTTTAGGAAATCAACGGATTTATGAACCGGATTATCGGCTAAATGCGGGTAGGCAACGTGGCCTTGCACACCTTGAATATACAGATTGCCTGTAATGGATCCGCGGCGACCATTTTTCACGACATCGCCCAATTTCTCAGCACTTGAAGGTTCACCAACCAAACAATAATCAATTTGCTCACCGCGTGCCATCAGGGTTTCCACCACGCGCACCGTGCCATCTTTTGCCGCTGCTTCTTCATCGGAAGTAATGAGCAAGGCGATCGTCCCTGTGTGATTCGGATTGGCTTTCACATAATTTTCTGCCGCCACAACCATTGCAGCCAGCGATCCTTTCATATCCGCCGCACCACGTCCATACAACATATCATCGACAATTTTGGCTGAAAACGGGGGATATTGCCACTGGCTCTCATCGCCCACTGGCACAACATCAGTATGCCCAGCAAAGGCCACCACTGGACCTGTTGAGCCGTGTTTCGCCCATAAATTTAACGTATCATTAAAAGGCAACCACTCAATTTGAAAACCGATTTCTTCTAAACGATCGGCAATTAGTTTTTGACAGCCTTGATCATCAGGACTAATTGAAGGACGTTGGATCAGCTGTTGCGCTAAGGTAACGATTGTTTCTTTCATTGCTTAACCTTTCTTACTTGCCAAAAGCTTGATCGTATGCCGTGGCATCAAAGCCGATTAACGCAATGTTATCTTGTAAAATAATCGGGCGTTTAATCAACGTTGGTTGTTCAAATAACACCTCAAGTGCGGTGCTTTTTGACAGATTTTTTTTCACTTCATCAGTTAAATTACGCCAAGTCGTACTGCGTTTATTGACTAAATTTTCCCACCCAAACTGGCTTTCAGCCTTTTCCAACCAAGCCTTATCCAAGCCATCTACACGATAATCGTGCAAACGATGTTCAATGCCATTATCCGCCAACCATTTCAACGCTTTTTTCACCGTATCGCAATTTTTAATGCCATAAACTGTAATCATTTTTTGTCCTATGATCTTTAATTAGCTAATGGGCGGGCCTATATGCCCGCCCCTAAATATTAATTATATTGATATAAAATTTATCTAAATACTTTGTTGTAATAAAATTCTGCTCAAATTCGCAGAGTGGGCTAAAGCCCACCCTACTTCACTATGTGTCCGCCCTTTTACAAAAATTATTACTTCAACAAATACGCTTTCAATATTGCAAAATCATTATCCATTTCATCTGAAAGCAATGGTAATTTATTGTGTTTATCCAGGGCTTCTGGCAATGGTAATTCGGTGGATAAAATTCGCTCTACGCTTTCTTTGAATTTTGCAGGGTGTGCGGTGCAAAGGAATAACCCTGTTTCACCCGGTTGCAAATCTGCTTTTAATACACCGTAGGCAATCGCGCCGTGCGGCTCGCATAAATAGCCCTGTTCATTCATTGCACGCAATGTTTGTTCTGTTTGTGCATCATTCATTGCTGCTGAATGTAGTTCTGATAATGTCCAGCCGTTGCGTTTAAATAATTCTTCCACACGTGGCCAGTTGTTCGGGCGGCTTACGTCCATTGCATTTGATAAGGTTGCAACGGTGTCATTTGGCGCCCATTCGCCAGTGCTTAAATAACGTGGCACGGTATCGTTCGCATTGGTTGCTGCAATAAAACGTTTGATCGGTAAGCCCATTGTTTTAGCAATTAACCCTGCGGTGAGATTACCAAAGTTACCGCTTGGCACAGAAACCACAATGTTTTCACGCTCAGCTGTTGGCAGCTGTGCTACCGCTTCAAAATAATAACAAACCTGCGCTAATAAACGGCTAATATTAATAGAGTTAGCTGAATTTAAGCCGATAGCTTGGCGAAGTTCTGCATCATCAAACGCCTGTTTAACCAACGCTTGGCAATCATCAAAATCACCGTTAATGGCAACAGTACGGATATTTCCGCCTAAGGTGCAGAATAATTTTTCTTGTAATGGGCTGATTTTGCCTTTTGGATATAAGATCACCACGTCAATATTTTCTAAACCATAGAATGCGTGCGCCACTGCCGCACCAGTATCCCCTGATGTTGCCGTTAAAATGGTGATTTTTCCATCGCCACGCACGGCAGCAAGGGCTTGTGCCATAAAACGTCCACCAAAATCTTTAAAGGCAAGAGTTGGACCGTGGAATAATTCTAAGGCGTAAATATGATCTGCCACGTTTTCTACTGGAGCAGGGAAGGTAAAGGCGTTTTTCACCAGTTGAGCCAGTTTATCCGCTGGAATTTCATCACCAATTAATGCCCCTAAGATTTTCTCGCTACGCTCAACCAAAGGTAGCTCAAGCAAGGCATCAATGTTGTCTAAGTGCGGGATAATTTCAGGGAAAAATAGCCCTTGATCTTTGCCTAGCCCTTGGCGTACTGCTTGAGCGAAATTTACCTGTTCTTCAGGGTGTTTGATGTTGTATAAGTTCATAATTGTTCCATTTTATTTTTGGTTAAAATTCTGTGTTTAAAATGCTTTTATTTTTAAGATGTATAACGAGTTTCGCCCGTTGAGCGACTCCCTTTCTTTTCTAAAAATTTTATTTCCATTCAGGTAATTTATATGGGATGAATGTTCTCATTAGCCCAATTCTCTTGCGCCTTGGTTATCTACTTTACAAACGTGGACGAAGCCTTCGTTGTTTTGTAGATAATGGTTTTCCAAATAGGTGGCCACTTTGCTGGCGGTGTTTAAATCTGGCGCGATGGCAAACATTGTTGGGCCTGATCCTGAAATGCCAGAAGCCAGTGCACCAAGATCGCGTACCGCTTGTTTTACTTCAGCGAAATTTGGCAATAGTGCTTCACGATAAGGCTCCGCAATCACGTCTTTCATCATATAGGCAGCTAAGGCTTCCTGTTGCGTATGGCACGCGTGAACAAAACTACCTAAATGACGGCCGTGTGTAATCACGTCTTGACGTGTGTAGCTCTTCGGCAAAATGGCTCGTGCTTCTGAGGTAGAAACTTCAATGCCAGGGTAGGCCAACACCCAATACCAGTTATCAAAAAATGGCAACTGCTGACAAATATTGCCGAGCGATTGTACCATTAATTGCACACCACCTAAATAACAAGGGGCAACATTATCATAATGAATTGAGCCTGAAATACGCCCTTCCAGTTCCCCCATCATTTCTAATAATTCCATTTTAGAAAAAGGTTCATCATGGAATTTATTTAACGCCACTAAAGCAGCCACAATAGAACACGCGCTTGAGCCTAAGCCTGAGCCAATTGGCATATTTTTTTCCAGCGTTAAACGCAGTGGTTTCACTGTGCCGTTGCGTAATTTTAAGCGTTCACTAAAAAGCACATAGGCTTGATACACAATATTTTTTTGCGGCTCTTTTGGCAATTTACGCACAAAATAGCCCGCACTTTCTAACTCAAAGCCTTGGTTGATTGCCTCCACTTGCACCACATCGCCCAATAATGAGCCGTCAATTGGGGACACCGCCGCCCCCAACGTATCAAAGCCCACGCTGATATTCGCACTGGATGCTGGGGCGTAAATTCGTAACATAAATGCTCCTTAATTATGTAATGTTCTTAAAATATCGGCGAAGATCCCTGCCGCAGTTACCGCATTTCCTGCACCATAACCACGCAATAATAATGGGATTGGCTGATAGTAGCGGGTGTAGAATGCTAAGGCATTTTCACCATTTTTCACTTTATACAGTGGATCATCTTGCCCTACTTCTACAATCGATACTTTGCATTTGCCGTTTTCAATTTGTCCAACATAACGCAGTACTTTGCCCTCTGCTTTCGCTTTTTCCACGCGAGCTTTAAATTCGGCATCAAGCTGTGGCAACATTGCCATAAATTCGTTCACCGATTTGCCTTCCGCAAAACCTTTTGGCAACACGCCTTCTACTTCCACATCGCTTAATTCTAATTGTAAGCCTGCTTCACGGGCTAAAATAAGCAATTTACGTGCCACATCTTGTCCAGAAAGATCATCACGCGGATCTGGCTCAGTAAAGCCTTTTTCACGGGCTAATGTGGTAACTTCTGAAAGGGATAAGCCTTCTTCCAACTTACCAAAAATAAAAGAAAGCGATCCAGATAAAATGCCACTAAAGCGGATTAATTCATCGCCTGCAGCTAGTAAATTCTGCAAGTTTTCAATCACTGGCAAGCCTGCGCCCACATTGGTTTCATACAAGAATTTATGTTGACTTTTACGCGCATTTTCACGCAATAAATTGTAGTAAGCAAGTTCTCTGGTATTGGCTTTTTTGTTTGGCGTAACCACGTGAAAGCCTTCGCTTAAAGCACGCGCATACAAGCCTGCAACACTTTCCGCTGACGTACAATCCACAAACACCGGGTTCACAACGTGGTGCAATTTAATGAAAGAAAGCAACACGTCAAAATCAGAAGGTTGTGTAGCATTCTCTAAATCGTCTTGCCACTCATCAAGATTCAAGCCATTAGCATCAAGTAACATTTTATTTGAGTTTGCAATGGCACAAACGCGGATCTCAATGTCCTTTTTGGATAAATAATCTCGTTGATTTTTTACCTGCTCGATTAATTCGCTGCCTACGCCACCTACGCCAACAAGAAAAATGTCCACCACTTTTTTATTATTAAAAAGGGCTTGGTGCGTTGCTTTCACAGCTTCAATGGCTTTATTTTGTGGTACGACAGCAGAAATAGAACGTTCAGAAGACCCTTGAGCAATCGCTACAATGCTGATATTCGCCTGTGCTAATGCAGAGAAGAAATGGGCTGCAATCCCTTTCGCTTGACGCATTCCCTCCCCTACTACGGAGATAATGGAAAGATCTTTGATCACTTCAATTTCTTCTAAATCTTGATTTTTCAGTTCTTGAGCAAATTCCACTTCCAACGCATTTTTTGCCACCTCTGCTGCTTTCACCGGCACACAGAAGCTAATACTATATTCCGATGAAGATTGCGTAATTAAAATAACAGAAACACTTGCTTTCGACATAGTAGAAAACACCCTAGCCGCCATTCCCACCATTCCTTGCATTCCCGGCCCTGACACATTAAACATTGCCAAATTATCAAGGTTAGTTATCCCTTTTACTTGTAATTGTTCTGATTGTGCGTTGCTGTCAATGATAGAACCTTTGGCATCTGGATTACCCGTATTTTTAATGAGGCAAGGAATATTAGCTTGCGCTAATGGCCCAATGGTGCGAGGGTGAATGACTTTCGCCCCAAAATAAGAGAGTTCCATTGCTTCGCGGTAAGAAAGGCTTGGCAATAAATGCGCATCAGGCACAAGGCGTGGATCACAGGTAAACACACCGTCCACATCTGTCCAAATTTCGCACACTGATGCATTTAGACAAGCGGCCAAACAAGCCGCAGAATAATCTGAGCCGTTACGCCCTAATAAGACCAATTCACCTTTATCATTACCGGCGGTGAAACCGGCCATTAGCACCACGTTATTTTTTGGAATGCTCGCCACATTAATACGTTTGGTAGATTCTTCAATATCCACTGAAGATTCTAAATAGCTTCCTTGCGCTAATAATTTTTCCACGGGATCAATCACCGTAACTTGGTAACCACGAGCTTCAAACCACGCTTTCATCATTGCAATGGATAATTTTTCACCACGGCAATCAATAGTGGCTTTTACCGCATCGTCCAACACGCCTTTGGCACGAATTTCTGCCAATAATTCTGCAATTTGGGCAAATTCTGCATCAATCACGGCTTTACAGCCTGCAAGATCAAAATTTTCATTTTCGGCATATAAGCCATTAATAATGGTATAGAAAATTTCAAGTGCTTGATTAAAATCGGTATCGGTTGGAAGGTTTTGGCTGGCTTTTTCAGAAAGGGCAACAAGGTAATTTGTGATCTTGGCAGGGGCGGATAACACGCCAGCTGCTTGCTCTTCTAAATGAGCTTTTTCGATCAATCTTGCCGCTTGCGAAAAGCGTTCTGGATTGGCAAGGGAAGTGCCACCAAATTTTAAAACACGCATAGAAATCTCCTAAATATAATATTGTGAATATAAAAAATCCTTATAAAAAAACCCGCACTTTTTATAATGCGGGTTTTCTGTGATCCTGTTTTTAACGCACTAACCCGCCCCATTCATCGTAATAATGGTAATAATGGTGGTGGTAATCATTGCGATTGTGCGTTGCATTGTGCTTCAATTTCCTTACAAAAATGAGTGTTGTTAGAAATACCGAAATTTTAACGGCTTGTCAAACGGAAAATGAATAATATAGAATAAATTTCTGTATTTTTTCCAAATTAATAAAAACAGGTCATCATTCAATGAATATTCAACAAAATCTGCAACAGGTTCAGCAACAAATTCAACAAGCCTGCCAACAGGCCAATCGCACCATTTCAGACGTTAGCCTACTGGCAGTGAGCAAAACCAAGCCCGTTGAGGCTATTTTGCAGGCCTACCAAGCTGGACAACGGCAATTTGGTGAAAACTATGTGCAAGAAGGTGTGGAGAAAATTGAGTATTTTGAAAGACACAATGTAGATTTAGAATGGCATTTTATCGGCCCACTGCAATCGAATAAAAGCCGTTTAGTGGCAGAACATTTTGATTGGATGCAAACCCTTGATCGTGCCAAAATCGCCGATCGTCTTAATGATCAGCGTCCCCATTACAAAAAGCCGTTAAATGTGCTGATTCAAATTAATATTAGCGATGAAAGCAGTAAATCAGGTATTCAGCCTGTGGAAATGTTGGATTTGGCAAAACATATCAAAAATCTACCGCACTTATGTTTGCGTGGATTAATGGCAATCCCCGCACCAACAGATGATATTCATCAACAAAAACACGCTTTTATGCAAATGCAACAACTTTTCCAACAGCTTCAATGCTCACTTCCTGAATGCCAAATTGACACCCTTTCAATGGGAATGTCGGACGATTTAACGGCTGCCATTGAATGTGGTTCAACAATGGTTCGCATTGGCACAGCGATTTTTGGGGCAAGAGACTATAGCAAATAAGCAAAATTTGAGATAAAACTCTGTAATGCTTTTTACCCCTGACTATGGCATAATGCCTACAATTTTTTGATGACTGGAGATGATTATGCGAATTTTACATACGATGTTACGCGTGGGCGATTTAGAGCGTTCGATTAAATTTTATCAAGACGTGTTAGGTATGCGTTTATTGCGTACCAGCGAAAATCCAGAATATAAATATACCCTTGCCTTTTTAGGTTATGACGATGAAGACAAGGCTTCAGTGCTTGAATTAACCTACAACTGGGGCGTACACGAATACGATCTCGGCAATGCTTACGGGCATATCGCGATCGGCGTGGACGATATTTATGCCACTTGCGAAGCCGTTCGCCAAGCAGACGGAAAAGTAACTCGTGAGCCAGGCCCAGTAAAAGGCGGCAAAACAGTGATTGCATTCGTAGAAGATCCTGACGGTTATAAAATCGAGTTTATCGAAAATAAAAATGCGCAAGCAGGATTAGGCAACTAATCTAAAATAAGTTGTTAAAAGTGCGGTGGAAATTTTCCTAAATTTTACACCGCACTTTTATTCTTATAATTGATTTGATATTGATAAATATATGACAAATAGCGAAGAATCCATTAATTATAATTTGCTGAAAAACCGCTTTCGAGGCTATTTGCCCGTAATTATTGATGTAGAAACCGCAGGCTTTAACGCCAAAACGGATGCGTTGCTTGAAATTGCGGCGATTACAGTAAAAATGGACGAAAGTGGCTGGCTACTGCCCGATCAAAAATGCCATTTCCATATCCAACCTTTTGAAGGGGCGAATATCAATCCTGATTCGCTAAAATTTAATGGCATTGATATTGATAATCCTCTACGAGGGGCAATTTCAGAAAATATCGCCATTAGTGAATTGTTCAAAATGGTGCGTCAGGCGCAAAAACAAGCAGAATGCCAACGTGCCATTATTGTGGCGCATAATGCCACGTTCGACCAAAGTTTCTTAATGGCGGCGGCGGATCGCGTGCAAGCAAAACGCAATCCATTCCATCCATTTGGAATGTTTGATACTGCCACATTAAGCGGATTTATGTTCGGTCAAACGGTTCTGGTGAAAGCCTGCCAAGCGGCGAACATTCCTTTTGATCATAGACAAGCGCATTCCGCTTTATATGACACAGAACGCACCGCAGAATTATTCTGTTATATGGTGAACCACTTAAAACATTTGGGCGGTTTTCCGCATATCGTAGCAAAATAAGTGCGGTTATTTTTTTAATTATTTTTCATTTTTCTCTTAAATAAGGACAATACAATGTTACTTTCCAATCCTGTTGTGATTTCTATCATTGTATTGCTTGCATTAAGTTTATTGCGCATTAACGTGGTGATTGCTCTAATCATTTCCGCGCTAACCGCTGGCTTATGCAGCAATTTAACAATGAGCGAAACGATTCAAACTTTCACGGGCGGCTTAGGCGGTGGTGCTGAAGTGGCAATGAACTATGCCATTTTAGGCGCATTTGCTGTGGCGATTTCTAAATCCGGCATTACGGATTTGCTCGCTTTCAAAGTTATCCAAAAACTCGGCCATTCGCCAAACGGACTTTCAATGACGGCGTTTAAATATTTCGTCTTGGCGGTGTTGGTGATTTTCTCCATTTCATCACAAAACTTATTGCCTGTACATATTGCTTTTATTCCTATTGTGATCCCGCCTTTACTCACCATTTTCAATAAATTGAAAATTGACCGCCGTGCCGTAGCTTGTGTGCTAACCTTTGGTTTAACTGCCACTTATATGCTCTTGCCTGTAGGTTTTGGAAAAATCTTTATCGAAAGCATTTTAGTGAAAAATATTAATCAAGTGGGTGAGCATCTTGGTTTACAAACAAGTGTTGGAGAAGTTTCACTAGCAATGGCCCTGCCTGTGACGGGTATGATTTTAGGCTTACTCACCGCCGTGTTCATCACCTATCGCAAACCAAGAGAATATGCAGTTTCAAACAACAACCTTAGTACGCAAGAAATTGAACAGCATATTGCGAACATCAAACCGTTCCACGTTAGCACTAGCATTGTTGCTATTGTAGTAACCTTTGGTTTGCAACTTTTTACCGACTCGACCATTATCGGCGGTTTGGCAGGCTTAATCATTTTCGCTGTCTGTGGCATTTTCAAACTGAAAGAAAGCAACGATATTTTCCAACAAGGCTTACGCCTAATGGCAATGATCGGCTTTGTGATGATTGCTGCATCAGGATTTGCTGCGGTGATTAACGCCACTGGCGGCGTAACCCAATTAGTGGATACATTCAGCCAAGGCTTAGGTGCAGACAACAAAGGATTAGCCGCCTTGTTAATGTTAATTGTGGGCTTGTTTATCACAATGGGCATCGGGTCGTCTTTCTCTACTGTGCCAATTATCACTTCAATTTATGTGCCACTTTGCTTAACTCTTGGATTTAGTCCATTAGCGACCGTTTCTATCGTAGGCGTGGCAGCCGCACTTGGTGATGCCGGATCACCCGCTTCCGACTCCACGCTTGGCCCAACATCAGGCTTAAATATGGACGGCAAACACGATCACATTTGGGATTCTGTTGTACCAACCTTTCTTCACTACAATATCCCATTAATCATTTTCGGCTGGCTAGCTGCAATGTATCTATAAGTAATGTTAGACAAAAAATAGGCTGAAAAGGACATCATAAGATGTCCTTTTTTATGCGATAATCTCCTCGCTACTCAATCTCACTAAATCAACATTGAACAAAAAAATGAATAAAACGCAACTCATTCAAGCATTACGCCAAAAAATTACGCAATGTTATCAGCAATATCCCATGTCTGATACCGAAAAAATCTATGCAAAATTTGACCGCTCTTTATTTAGTGAAGATTTTCAGCTATTCAAATTTTATCGTGCCGAATTAGACAACACCATTGCTCAAATAGCACGTTTACAAGAAAATGAACAAGCTCAATGCCAATTTTACAGTGAAAAATTACTGGCACAGCTACAAGCTTTATTGGATGCGATTAAACAAAATAAATCAACTCCAAAACTGGGGACTGAACCCAATTATTTCGCGCCCACAAAAGACAAAATGAAACATGCTATTCACAGTCTTCCGCCCAGAGAACGTTTAGTAAAATACTATGAGGCCTTACAAGCATTGAATCAAAAAATTAAATATCAGGAAGATCAATATATTCAATCAACAGATTTATTAAAGAAACACCACTATAGACAACAGATCAGCCATACCAAACAGCGACGAGATCGTTGTTTGCAAGCCATTGAAAATTTAGAGGAGTATTTATACTTATCAGAAAAATAAAAGGCTGATTGTGCTCAGCCTCTCTTAGAAAAACAATGGTAAAATAAATTTAAATCACATTATTTCACTTGGATTGTTAAATCATAATCAGCCGTTTTCCCCTTTCTTGCGGAGTTACGTGGCTGAACAATGCGTACTTCGTATTCTTTGGTTTCGGGTAAGGTATATGACTGACCATACACATAATCATCATAACCAAATAAAAATGCTTCTGCATCGCCATTAGTATTTAACGTTAAAGTCAATAGCTGTCCCTTTTTACCTGCAACTTTATAAGAATCAAAATCATAACCACTAATTTTACCTTTTACTTGGTGAGTAAACTCCTCTGATTGTATTGATTTTTCTACTTTTGGTGCTACTTGCGGTATGTTTTTTTCAACAGCTGGTGTCTCCGTCTTAACCGGCGTTATTTGTTTAGGATCTGAACAGCCTGCTAAAACTACTGTCGCAGTTACAAATAAAGTGGTTAAAGACAAGTTTATTTTTTTCATAATGTTCTCCAGTCTAGAGTTTTTAAGCATTTATTGATCAATAAGTCTCAAATTAAGACAACGATAAAAATAAAAAATTCAATTTCTAATGGGTAAAAATTACTTGAACCAAAAACATATATAATCCTGTACCTGCACTCATTGATAAAAACATATTCTTTTTCCAAAAATGTAAGCCCAACACAACGGCACCAGCAATAAAATCAGGTGCGCCAAGATAAGATGTGGACAAATCAATATTTTTGTAGCAATAGACTACCAACATACCAAACATCGCTGCTGGTAATACTTTACCTAAATAACGAATATAAGGTGGAATAGGCCGATCTGCAGGAAAAAGAAGGAACGGTAAAATACGAGAAATCTGCACAGCTAAGATCGCTACGCCAATAGTGATAATCTGCTCATTTAATGTCATTTAGTCCACCTCTTCCAATTTACTCGCAAGCTTTGGTCGCCATATAGTAAGTACAATTAATATCCCAACAAGTGTTGGTATTAAAAAATGTTCCTTCCCGACTAAAACTAAACAAACGAAAGCAACGATTAAACCTAACAATGAGCTTTTATGAGATTTTTCTTTTCGCCAATTTTCAGCAAAGATGACTAAAAAAAGCGCGGTCATCGCAAATTCAATACCTTTTAAATTAAAAGGTATTACGTCGCCAAATAGATTGCCTATTACAGCTCCACTTACCCAATAACAATGTAAATACAAGCTGACGAAAAACATATACCACCCTTTATCCAATAAAGGTGAAATTTTTGCCATATAATTGAGTGAAAAACTTTCATCAACAAGAGTGGAAATAAGATACCAACGCTTTTTTCCTAATTTAGGGTGATATTTATCTAGCATTGAAACGCTATAGAATAGCTGACGTAAACTGACAATCAAAGTCAGCAAAAAAGTGTGTAGTGGAGAAAATGTCATCAATAATGCACCTGCCACAATAAACTCAACAGATCCTGCATAAATGAATGCCGCCATAAACAAAGGATAAAGCACGCCAAAGCCTAACGCTTTCATATATAGACCATAAGCAAATCCAAGAAAAAGAAAACCAATCATCATTGGAAAAGAATAAGGAAATGCGGCTTTCGCTGCTGTCCAAATAGGACGGTGCGGTATAGGCTGATAGCTACTCATCTAAAACAGATAATCCTGGTAAGGTTGAAAAACTTTGTGCTTTTACAGTTTGATAAAAATCGTCAATAAATGCAATTTCCGCATCAATTTCTCTAAATGCTGCATACAAATTACTATACAACCCATTATGAGTAATTTTTTTCGCGACAATATAGCCACGATCCAGATACGGTTTTGCAGCCCAAAATGGTAACGCTGCAATTCCTCGTTTGCTAGCAACTAACTGAATAATCGCAATGGTTAATTCACTGGTGCGACGTGTCGGATTAATGCCTTGTGGGTGTAGTACTTTTTTTAGCAAATCTAGCATATCGTCAGGCACTGGATAAGTAATTAAAGTTTGATCGATAAAATCTTCCGCTTGCCAAATATCTTTACTAGCTAACAGGTGATCTTTGGCACACAAGCCCACCATTTCATAAGAAAACAATGGCTTATGCACAATGCCTGCTGTATCCTCAATTTCCGATACCACCGCCCAATCCGCTCGATGACTAAGCAACAACCCCACCGTATCAGTATGAAAGCCAGATACAATATCTAGTTCAACTAATGGCCAATTTTTACGAAAACTATCCATTGCTGGCATTAACCAATCAAAACAAGTATGGCATTCCACCGCAATGCGTAACTCTCCAGCCTCACCTTGCTTAACTCGCGCAAGATCTCGCTCAGCTTCAATAACCTTAGGCAAAATGTCATTGGCTAATTTAATTAAGCGTTCTCCAGCTGCCGTAAAATGTAAAGGCTGGCTTTTACGCTCAAATAAAGGCAAGCCGTACTGTTCTTCTAGCAACTTAATTTGATGAGACAGTGCAGACTGGGTTAAATATACCCGCTTAGCCGCTAAAGAAACGCTCCCTGTTTCTTTCAATGCTAAAAGCGTTTTCAAATGGCGAAGTTCAAGAAATATCGGTTTCATCACAACATTAAGATAAAAAATAAGGTATAAAATTATACACAAAATCCACCGCACTTTGTGCGATAAACGTTAAAGTGCGGTGGATTTTTCCTCAATTTTTTAATGATGTTTGCTTAAACGATTAAAATGGGCGAAATTGTAGCACTGCACAATGATTTATATAAACAAAGTAAGCGAACTAAAGTGGGGTGCTTTTTGAATAAATTTTCCGCCATTATATGTACATTAATTTAATTCATACAAAACGTGAAAATTATGACGTTGCATAATACTGAGCCTTTCGGCATTATTAGACGCAAGAAAGACGTTTAGACGTCTATTTGATTAATAATAAAGACAGGAGTTCGATTATGACAACATTTCATCTTTTAGGTTTTCCGCGTGTTGGTGCGAAACGTGAGCTTAAATTTGCCCAAGAGCGTTATTGGCGTGGCGAGATTGTAGAGCAAGATTTATTGGATATTGCCAAAGCTTTGCGTGAAATTAACTGGAAACACCAAGCAGCTGCCAATGCAGATTATGTGGCGGTGGCAGATTTCACGTTTTATGATCATATTTTAGATCTGCAAGTAGCAACAGGGGCAATTCCTGCGCGTTTTGGTTTTGATAGCCAGCAATTAACGCTTGATCAATATTTCCAACTGGCGCGTGGTAACAAAGAACAATTCGCCATTGAGATGACAAAATGGTTTGATACCAACTATCACTATTTAGTGCCAGAATTTCACAAAAACACAGAGTTTAAAGCTAACCCAGCCCATTATGTACAACAAATTCGTGAAGCAAAAGCCCTTGGTTTAAATGTGAAACCAACCATTGTTGGCCCATTAACGTTCTTACATTTAGGTAAAGAAAAAGGTGAAGCCTTTGATCGCTTTGAATTATTAAGCAAACTCGTGCCTATTTATGTGGAAATTCTTAATGCGTTAGCCGCAGAAGGCGTGGAATGGATCCAAATTGACGAGCCTGCTCTTGCGGTAGATTTACCTGCTGAATGGGTTGCGGCGTATAACGCAGTTTATGCTGAGTTAAGCGAAAAAGTGAATGCGAAGTTATTATTGGCAACCTATTTTGGCTCGGTAGCAGAACACGCTAACTTATTGAAATCTTTACCTGTGGACGGCTTGCACATTGATTTAGTGCGAGCGCCTGAGCAACTGACTGCCTTTGCCGATTATGACAAAGTGCTTTCAGCTGGCGTGATTGATGGACGCAACGTATGGCGTGCGAATCTCAATCAAGTGCTAGACGTACTTGAGCCGTTAAAAGCGAAATTGGGCGATCGTTTATGGATCGCACCAAGCTGCTCTTTATTGCATAGCCCTTATGATTTATCAGTAGAAGTGCAATTAAAAGAAAATAAACCTGAGCTTTATAACTGGCTTGCCTTTACTTTACAAAAAGTGCAAGAATTATCGGTAATTAAGACCGCACTTGAGCAAGGTCGCACCACCGTTCAAGCAGAATTAGCTGCTAGCCAAACTGCTGCAGATGCGCGAGCTAACAGCACTGAAATTCACCGCCCTGAAGTGGCTGAACGTTTAGCTAATTTGCCAGCAGGGGCCGATCAACGTAAATCGCCATTTGCTGAGCGTATTGCAAAACAAAATGCGTGGCTAAATTTACCGTTATTGCCAACTACCAATATTGGTTCATTCCCACAAACTAGCGAAATTCGTCAAGCGCGTGCGCAATTTAAGAAAGGCACATTAAGCCTTGAAGATTACGAAGCGGCGATGAAAAAAGAAATTGAATTAGTCGTGCGTGAGCAAGAACGTTTGGATTTAGACGTGTTAGTACACGGCGAAGCAGAACGTAACGATATGGTGGAATATTTCGGTGAATTATTAGATGGTTTCGCCTTCACCAAATTCGGTTGGGTACAAAGCTACGGTTCACGTTGCGTTAAGCCACCAATTATTTACGGTGATGTAGTTCGCCCTGTACCGATGACGGTTCGTTGGTCACAATATGCACAAAGCCTAACTAACAAAGTAATGAAAGGAATGCTCACCGGCCCGGTTACAATTTTACAATGGTCGTTCGTGCGAAACGATATTCCACGCGCTACTGTGTGTAAACAAATTGGCGTGGCACTTTCTGACGAAGTGTTAGACTTAGAAAAAGCAGGCATTAAAGTGATCCAAATTGATGAACCGGCAATCCGCGAAGGCTTACCGCTCAAACGCGCAGACTGGGACGCTTATCTACAATGGGCAGGCGAAGCATTCCGTTTAAGCTCAATGGGCGTGCAAGATGATACACAAATTCACACTCATATGTGTTATTCCGAGTTTAACGACATTCTGCCAGCTATCGCCGCTCTTGATGCAGACGTGATCACCATTGAAACTTCACGTTCAGATATGGAACTGTTAAACGCATTCGCCGATTTCAAATATCCAAATGATATTGGCCCAGGTGTGTACGATATTCACAGCCCACGCGTACCAAAAGCAGAAGAGATTGAACATCTGCTACGCAAAGCCTTGAAAGTGGTACCAAAAGAGCGTTTATGGGTGAACCCAGACTGTGGCTTAAAAACCCGTGGCTGGAAAGAAACCTTACAGCAATTAGAAGTGATGGTTGATGTTACGAAGAAATTGCGTGCTGAACTTGCTTAATGAAAACTAAAAAGTTGAGAAAAAATCACCGCACTTAAAGAGTAAAAGATCAGATCAAATCTGACAAATTGCAATAAAAAATGAGCGTTTCCTGTTTAGGATTTGAGTACAACATTCAATCTAAATCCAAAAGGCAACGCTCATTTTTAATGAGTTATCAGATCTCATCTGTGCTTCTACATTTATTTACATCATTCCCTTAACGTTAGTAAGATGAGATTGAACTGAGATATATTTTCTATTAAACTTACTCTATTATTCAGCCAGTTATATCGATGTCTTTATGAAGCCTTTGTTTTCTTTTCCTAATTTCAAAACATTACAGCCTTATGATAAACGTTTTTTAAAACGATTACGTTCTAGAATCCGTTACTATTTTTATCGCTTACAATGTTATAAAGAATGTAACCAATTTGTGAATTTTCTAAATCAAAATCCACAGTGGATTACAATTTTTGATAAAGTACCATATCGCTGTAATACGGTTTTAAGAAAGTATTGTGATAATCGTTTTAGTAAAAGCACACGTATTGAAGCGATATTGGCTAATTTTGATTTAGCAGAAAAACGCTTAGGACTTTCTACTATTGACACACTAAACAAACAAGAGCGAGTTCTATTAGCGGAATTACCCGCTGAGTTTAAGCTTTATCTGAATCTTAATAAGATAGATCCTTTTGAAGGTTTTTGGTCAATTAATATCGAAAATCACGAAAAAGAGAGTGTATATGATGCGTCTTTCAGTTTTTTACTACCAAATCAATTATTAATTGCTTCAATTCAAGGTCCTAACGAATCAAATTCACAGCAGTTAGTAAAATCAGCCACAAAAAACCTACACGGTATTCGCCCAATGTTTATGCTTGTAAATGTATTTAAGATATTAAGTCAAATTTGGGGTTGTAAATTAATAGCTATCCCTCATAAAAATCAATCTAAATACCGTTGGAATGATTCCAATCGACTTTTATTTAATTACGATGAATTTTGGCAAGAAAATGACGGAAAATTAAATAAAGAAGGTTATTGGGAATTACCTATAGAAATTGAGCGTAAGCCCTTAGAAGAAATTCAAAGTAAAAAGCGTTCAATGTACCGTAAACGTTATGAAATGCTTGATAAACTCGCGATGGATCTAGTCGCCCTATTTTAAGGGGCTATACTAAAAATAACCACAACAGGTTATGTATTTAAAATAAGCTATTCACTCTCAAAAATGGCATTTTTAGTTGTACCAAACCCCTCCATTCTGACAGTCTACCATTGAAAAACGCGTGTCTGTCAGATTTATTTGGGTTTAAATTTTTCTGCCTACCTAAATATATTTACCGTATACCTATCCTCTGATATCAATATTTTTCTAAAATTGAACCACAAGCAACCATAAAAAATACTGCCCGATTGATTATTCACTATTAATTAATTTGATGTTTAAATTGATTGCCAGTTTCGAATATATGGCAATGATAAATTAGACAGGCTAAAAACACATAAGTTATCGCCACACCAAACTAAAATAGGTGTGGCGAGACACTATTTACGCACAGCTGTTAGCAATCATAGCTGATAAAATATCTGAAATGTATAACGATAGTTTAGAAAGAACCATTATTTAGACGGTTTGCTACGCACCACATTCAAGCCTGAAAAACTTTGTGCTACCGGCATAATTTCAATGCGGTTGATATTAACGTGGGCGGGTTGTTGGTAGATCCATAACACGGTGTTGGCGATGTCTATTGGCTCAATGGGTTGTACGTTGGCATATACGCTGGCGGCTTTGCTGTCGTCGCCTTTGAAACGTACATTAGAAAACTCAGTGCCGCCACATAATCCCGGTTCTACATTGGTTACACGCACCTTGGTGCCAGCTAAATCAGCACGCAAGTTCAAGCTAAATTGTTCTACAAACGCCTTGGTTGCACCGTAAACATTACCACCTGGGTAAGGATATGTGCCTGCGATTGAGCCTAAATTGATGATATGCCCCTGTTGGCGTTCTACCATTTGCGGCAGCACTTTACGGGTGAGATAGGTTAAACCCACAATATTGGTGTTGATCATTGTTAACCAATCGTCAAAATTGGCTTGATGTGCTGGCTCTAAACCTAGCGCTAAACCAGCGTTATTCACGAGCAAATCAATTTGTTGGAATGCTTCAGGAAGCGTTGAAAGTGCGCTATCAATTTCACTTAAATTATTCATATCCATTTGTAATGGAAAGAAATTTTCGCCTAATTCTGCTTGTAACTTTTCCAGTTTTTCTAAACGGCGAGCCGCGCCAATCACATTATATCCTGCTTTAATAAACACTTCGCACATTGCTTTACCAAAGCCTGCAGATGCGCCTGTAATTAAAATTGCCATAATTCCCCCTATTTAGTTTAGTTGAGTTAAATATCCCTTACCTAAGGCATTCATTTGTCGCATAATCCAACGTTGTTTTTTCTGCACAAACGCACTCGGTTTATTGGCTTTAAATATGATTGGATTAGGCAACACCGCTGCCAATAACGCCGCTTCTTGCTGATTAAGTTGTTTCGCTGATTTTTTAAAATAGGCTTGACTGGCAGCTTCTACCCCAAAAATGCCATTACCAAATTCAGCAATGTTTAAATAGACTTCTAAAATCCGTTTTTTTGACCAAAGCAGTTCTACCATTAAGGTGGTCGGCAATTCAATGCCTTTGCGTAGCCAACTTTGTCCGTGCCATAGGTATAAATTTTTTACGGTTTGCTGTGAGATAGTCGATCCACCCCGCACCTTCTTTGATTTTTTATTGTATTTCAATGCCTTATTGATGGCGTCCCAATCAATTCCGTGATGCTGAGCAAATTTCTGATCTTCGGCGGCGATAACGGCTAATTGCATTTGCCACGAAATCTTATCTAAGCTCACCCATTGATATTTAATGGGATAATTTTCACCATTAAAAAAATGACTCACTTTCTGCTGTGCCATATAGGAAGAAAATGGCACAGGCACAAGGCGAAATAGCAAAGTTATGCCTAAAAAAGCCACGAACGCATAAAAAGAATAACGCAAGATCCGTTGTTTAATGCGCTGCAACCATTTTGGCTTCTTATTCTTTCTGCCCATCAAGTTGTTCTTTTACCCATTGCATAAACTCAGGTGGCATTGTTTTGATCATATTTGATCCCCTTGTAATGGTTGCCGCACTGGTGTTCAAATTTTGTTGAATCTCGCGTTGTGAGTAACGCTTATCCAATAACTGCGCCACAATTTGTAAACGCAATCCCACCGCATCTCGTTCATCTGCGGTGAGTAGCAGTGTGAGTAATTCTTGTTCTTTATTTTGTGCAAACGCAGTGCGTAAAATCTCGATAAATGCCTGCCATTGCTCCATATTTTTGCTCACATACATAGCTTTCTCCTAGGATTAAAACGTTTCAGTGTGCTATTAAACTACTTCACTAGTATAATCTATTCTGCTCTACTTGGGTAAATTTTTCTGTCTTTTCTCCTTGCAACAGCTGGTAATAATAATCGTAAGCGAGCACATTTTGCACATAACCACGAGTTTCATAAAACGGAATGGTGGCGATAAATTCTGCCATTGTAAGCTTGCCATTGGATTTTGCCAGCCAGCTATCAACACGCCGAGCGCCTGCATTGTAAGCAGCGGCAATTAAAATGCGATTATTACCATATTTTTCTGCAAGTTGATCAAGATGAGTTGTACCAAGCATAATATTATCAATAGGATCAAACAGTTGGCTCTCTTTTTTATAAGGGAGTTGATCTTGCTCTGCCGTGAGCTTCGCCGTGCTTGGTAACAGTTGCATCAACCCGCGCGCATTGGCAGAAGAGGTTACATTTGCGCGCCACGCACTTTCTTGTCGAGCGATTGCCATAGCAAAAGTGCGGTGGATTTTTGCGTTATTTTTATTATTGATAAATAAATCAAACCACGTTTGGTAAGTGTTAGGTAAACGCAAGGCAATATAATCCCACGCTTTCGCCTGAATTGTAGCTTCCACTTGCAAATCAGCCCACTGATTTTGTTCGGCATAGTGCGCTAAGGCAAGCTTGCCCGCAAAATCCGAGCTATCTAACAATGCCCGCCATTCACGCTGAATATTAGCACGATCATTTAGAGTCTGTAACTCATTAATACGCGCAAATTGTTTAGCATAGCGCTGTAAAGATTGTTCATTTGATGAAAAAGTTTTCATTGTAGGCTGATAATCCGCCCCCAAACGCAGTGCTGCAAGCATAGGGTAAAATCCGCGTGCATTTCGCTGCATTTGTTGCCAAATCTGTGTGGCTTGTGTGGTTTTGCCTTGCTTAAATAACACTTCACCTTGCCAATATCGCCATTCATCTTTCTGTTTACCTTGTTCCGAAAGCAAATTTAGCCAAGGTTGAATATCCGCTTTTTCACGCAAGGCTACACGAATACGGCGCTCAGTTTGTTTATCTTCTTTTAAGGTTTGCAGGGTTTCGTCACGCCATTGCTGAATAGACGGATTTTCGCTATCAAAAAGCTGGCTTAGCAAGGCAGATTGCCAGCCTTGAGTTTGCGCTGGCGATAAATTAAAGCGAACCGCCCATTGTTGTAAGTGGGCAAAAGGCGTGCTGACATTGAGCTGATCTTCCGTAATCGTTTTAATAAAACGAGGCATTACGGCAAGCAAAATTTGCTTATTTTCATCATTGGCAGGCAAATTTTCTATATAAAAAGTATTGCTTGCAGAAAGCAATAAACGCGGTGATTTCAATAAGTTAACCAAATTTGTCAGCCAATTTTTTAATTCAGCATCTCGCGTAAGCGCCGCCAATTCGCTAATTAAGGCACGATTATTTTTTTCTACGGCGAGCAAGGCACGCTGTTTGATTAAATCTTCAGTAATCACGCCCTGCTCGTAGGCCTGCTGGAAAATAGCTTGGCATTGAGTGGGCGAGCTATTTCCTGTGAGCCATAATGCGTTGATTGTTGTAGCAAGTGCGGTGTTTTTTTCTATAATGTTGTCTGCTGTCGCTTCTGGTTCTGTTTGCGATAAAGGGTGCTTTTCTTGCTGCTGCGCCATCATCACAATGCAAGATGTGGTGTTATCTTTGGATAAATCGTTCACATTGGATAAAATTGCCTGCCAATTTTGTGTGTCGTATTGTTGTTGCAGCCAATAATTAGATAAATTCTTGAGCGGAAAATCAGGGTATTTCTTCGCAAAATCAATAACTTCATCAAAAGACAAAGCAGCTTTTTTCGCTGTTAGAAATTGATGTTCCGCATAAGGTAAGAGTGGATAATCTTGCAGCTGAGCCAACAATGCTTTGACAATACCTAATGTGGTTTCACTTTGGGAAAGGGCTAAATATTGTTGCAGTTTACGATAAATTTCACGTTCGTGCGCCAGTTTTTGTTGGCTTACTAACAATGCTTTTGCGGGATCATTATTTTCAGGGCTAACATCAGCTTTATTGACATTTTGCCCTTCCGCGGCATTTTGCTTTTCCGTTACATTTTGCTCTTGCTTTACATTTTCTGTCGCTTTTATTTCTTTATTTTGTACGGTTGAATGCGCTACACGAGCTGGCTGTGCTGAATTTCCCCATACGAAAAGGGAAAGTGAAGATAAACTTAAGGTAAGCAAGGTTTGGGTAAATTTCATAACATTCCTTTTTATGGCGCTTTTTAGATAAGACAAAAATTTGGTAAAAAACACCGCACTTTTATGCTGTTCTACTCTATTTTCATAACTGCATTTATAAACAAAAGCCCGAATAAATCGGGCTTAAAATTTAACTGATGATTAGACCGCATTTGGCTAAAAAAGTGCGGTGAAATTTTTCAACCTTTTTATGGCAATTCGTCAATATCGTCTTTATTCACTTTTTGAATAACCATATGTTCACGTCTTAAACCGAGATCATAGGCGATACTAATAGCAATATAAATGGTTGAATAAGTACCAAAACCGATACCGATTAAAAGGGCTAATGAGAAACTATGAATCGTAGGCCCACCAAACACAAACAACGCGATCACCACGAAAAGCGTTGTGATCGATGTCATCAAGGTTCTTGATAAGGTTTGGGTGAGTGAAATATCAATAATCTCCACCGTATCAATGCGGCGAATTTTGCGGAAATTTTCACGCACACGGTCAAACACCACAATACTATCGTTCAATGAGTATCCCACCACCGATAAAATGGCTGCCACAAAAGTTAGGTCCATCTCAATTTGGAAATAAGAAAAGATCCCGAGCGTAACAATCACATCGTGCGCAAGGGCAACAATGCCACCAGCCGCTAAACGCCATTCAAAGCGAAATGCAATATAGGCAAGCAACATTAATAAGGTGATCAAGGTTGCATAAATCGCGCCTTGAGTCAGTTCTTCCCCCACATTGGGACCAACAAATTCCACGCTACGAATTTGGATATCATTATCCAATTTATTTAACATTGCCTTGATTTGCGTACCAATATCCGCGCCTCCTGCCGAAGCGGAAAGACGGATTATTACATCACGCACGCCACCAGTGGTTTGCACTAACGGGCTGTCGATACCATTTTCTTTTAAGGTGGCACGGATTTTTTCTAAATCAGCCGGTTGGGAAAAATGCGTATCCACCACCGTACCGCCAGTGAAATCCAAGCCCCAGTTAAAGCCTTTGGTTACAATGCTTGTAATACAAAGTGCGGTAACAATTAATGAGAAAATATAACCCACAAGGCGGTAGCGCATAAATGGGATAAGCCTAAACGGCAAGATTACCCCTTTATATTCATTTACTTTTTTATCTTTTGCAAATAAGCTCATCGTAACCACCTTAAATAGATAATTTCTCAACGCGTTTGCCACCGTAAAGTAAATTTACCAGCATTCGAGTTCCTGTAATTGCAGTAAACATTGAGATCGCAACACCTAATGAAAGAGTGATTGCAAAGCCTTTAATTGGACCGGTTCCCACCGCATAAAGCACGATAGAAGTTAAAATGGTGGTTAAGTTGGCATCAAAAATACTGCTGAATGCACCGCTATACCCCTCATTAATTGCTTGTTGAACGGTGCGGCCATTACGAATTTCTTCTTTAATTCGCTCAAAAATCAGCACGTTTGCATCTACAGACATACCCACCGAAAGAATGATCCCCGCAATCCCCGGCATTGTTAGCGTAGCCCCCGGAATTAACGACATCAAACCCACTAGCAAGACCATATTGGCAAGCAATGCCATACTTGCAAATAAGCCGAACACTTTATAGTAAATCAGCATAAACACCACGGTAATGGCTAAGCCCCAAAGCCCAGCTTGCAAACCTTGTTCCACATTTTGCGCACCGAGTGATGGCCCAACGGTACGTTCTTCCACAATTTGGATTGGTGCGGTCAATGCCCCAGAACGTAATAACACGGAAAGATTAAGCGCTTCATTTGGACTATCAATCCCTGTGATTTGGAATTGACTACCAAAACGCCCTTGGATCGTGGCAATATTAATCACTTCTTCGTGTTTAGCGAGAACTGTTTTGCCATTTTCATCTTTTTTACCGCTGTCTTTATATTCGACATACAAGGTTGCCATTGGCTTTTTCAGATTCATTTTGGTGGTTTGCGACATCATATCGCCACCTTCACTATCCAAGGTGACACTTACTTGTGGCGTACCTGAATTTTGATCAACCCCTGATGACGCATTGACAATATGTTCACCACCTAATACCGCACGTTTGTACAGCACCACTGGTCGACCGTTACGATCAAACTTCACTTCAGAATCTGAAGGCACCATTCCACGCATCGCTGCATCAACATTGGCGTTTTGATTCACTAAACGAAACTCAAGGGTTGCTGTTGCACCTAAAATTTCTTTTGCGCGCGCCGTATCTTGAACCCCCGGTAATTCCACCACAATACGCTCTGCACCTTGGCGTTGAATCACGGGTTCAGAAACGCCCAATTCTTCCACACGGCGGCGTAAAATACTCAAGTTTTGCTCAATGGCGTGATCGCGCGCTTCATTTAGCGCTGCATCAGATAAGGTTAAAGAAAGGGTGTTATTGGAAATTTCACGAATATCTAAATTGGGGTGTGTTTGACGCAATAAACGCTGAACAGCTGAAAGCTGATCAGGATTTTTCAGGGTAACCACAGTACTATGATTTTCTCCTGCGCGAATAGTGGTATATTGATATTTCGCTTTACGCAATTCGCCCAATAAACCGTCTTGCAACTGCTCTTGACGTTTCGCCAACGCAGTATTCATATCCACTTCCATCAAAAAGCGCACACCACCACGCAAGTCCAAGCCCCATTTCATTGGTGAGCCACCAATATCAGAGAGCCATTTTGGTGTGGCAGGCGCAAGGTTAAGCGCCACCGAATAGCCATTGCCTAATTTTTCGCTAATTTTATCTTTAGCAAGCAGCTGATCATCGGTGTTATTAAAACGAGCAAGAATTGAACCATTTTCTAATTTAATGGATTTTGTGGTGAGATGATTTTCGTTAAGAAGCGTTTGCACATTGCTAAGGGTTGTGGTGTTGGCTTCTTGTCCACGCGTTCCTGAAATTTGAACGGCTGGGTCTTCACCGTAAAGATTTGGGAGAGAATATAAAACACCAATGGCGACCACAAGGGTCACCATTATATTCTTCCATAAAGGGTAACGATTTAACATAACTTTCCAGTTCCCTTGCGGAAATAGTTAATAATTAAAGGCTTTTTAATGAACCTTTTGGTAACACAGAAACAATGAAATCACGTTTAATGGTAATTTCTGTACTGTCATTTAATGCAAGAACAACGTAATCGCTTTCTGCCGTGATTTTGGTAATTTTACCAATAATACCGCCAGAAGTAAGAACTTCCGTGCCTTTTGCTAACTCAGCCATTAATTGTTTATGTGCTTTATTACGTTTTGCTTGTGGACGATAAATCATAAAATAGAAAATCAATCCAAACAGAACAAAAATAAACAACATTGACATTGGGCTACCTTGTTGAGCTTCCATCTTTAATCCTTTTTGTTAGTTAATGAAAATGTAGAGCGTTAAAATAGCATAAAAACCCTTTATTGACAAAGCGCTTTTGCAAAAGTGCGGTGATTTATGTTAAGTTTTTTGCCACAAAAATTTCAGTAAAAAGCACCGCTCTTTATGTTTGTAGAACGCATTGTAGAAAACATAAAACCTGCAAAAATGCAGGTTTTATTTTATGCATTAATTTAGTTTTTTCGGCGCGCTGCCATCACTTTCCCCATCGCACTTAATTGTTCTTGCGGGATATGGATTTTGCCAAGTTCAAATAAAGGTTCTTCAATGGCAATATGGCTATCGTAACCTGCAATAAATTGTGCGATAAGCGGTACTGAAATTTGTGTTATTTCGCCTTTTAGCAAGGCTTCCAACTGCACAGACAAAGCCGCCCAGTTTTGATGCAAGGTTGCGTGTTGGCTTTCTAAGCGTTCGACATCCGCTTTGGCTTGTGGGCAGTATTTTAGCAACGCTGGGAAAAAATCTTTTTCTTCATCATCGTGGTGTAATGGCGCAGCAATATTGAAATAATTCAAAATTTGCTGCACATCTTTTTGCACTGCTTGAATGTTGCCATTTTTCTCCAAATAGCTAGGCAAAATATTCAGCTGACGGCAGAACATTTTTACTTTGCCATGGCAGGCGTAAAGCATTTCAATCGGCTCATTCCAGCTGGCAAATTGTTGCGGTTGAAGATTAAGCATTTTGTTCACCTTGTGGGTTAGCAGCTTGGGGATTAGCAGCTTGTGCGTTTTGTTGCACTTCACTTTGCAATGGCGGAACAGGTTTGCCAATGCGCGCATAGAAATCTTGCACAAACTGTTCAAAGGTATCGTTCTCAATGGCTTCACGAATTTGTGCCATTAAGCGTTGATAATAACGTAAATTGTGAATAGTGTTTAATCTTGCACCTAAAATTTCACCGCACTTATCTAAATGGTAAAGATAGGCTTTGGTGTAATTTTTACAGGTGTAACAATCACATTCTGGATCAAGCGGGCTGGTATCATCACGGTATTTTGCATTACGAATTTTCACAATGCCGTCTGTAACGAATAAATGTCCGTTGCGCGCGTTACGCGTTGGCATTACGCAATCGAACATATCAATCCCACGGCGCACGCCCTCTACCAAATCTTCTGGCTTACCTACGCCCATTAAATAACGCGGTTTATCCGCAGGCAGTTGTGGGCAAACATATTCTAAAATGCGGTGCATCTCTTCTTTTGGCTCCCCCACGGCTAGCCCCCCTACAGCATAGCCATCAAAGCCGATATTCACCAAACCTTCGAGGGAAACTTTACGCAATTCTTCATAAATACCCCCTTGCACAATGCCAAACAAGGCATTTTTATTGCCCAGCTCATCAAAGCGATCACGGCTGCGTTTCGCCCAACGGAGCGACATTTCCATGGATTTTTTCGCATAGTCAAAGGTGGCAGGATAAGGCGTACATTCATCAAAGATCATCACGATGTCTGATCCCAGATCATATTGAATTTCCATTGATTTTTCAGGGGAAAGGAAAATACGTTCGCCATTAATTGGATTTTGGAATTTCACCCCTTCTTCGGTAATTTTGCGTAATTTACCTAGGCTGAATACTTGGAAACCGCCACTATCCGTTAAAATCGGGCGATGCCAGTTCATAAAATCGTGTAAATCGCCGTGTTTACGCATAATTTCTTGCCCTGGGCGTAGCCAAAGGTGAAAGGTGTTGCCAAGCAAAATTTCTGCCCCTGTGGCACGCACTTCTTCTGGTGTCATTCCTTTTACCGTGCCATAAGTACCAACAGGCATAAAGGCAGGGGTTTGCACTTCAAATTCCCCTTGCGGGCGTTGGAACGTCATTGTGCCACGGCGTGCCGTGCCATCGGTTTTATGAAGTTTAAATTTCATTGTCATTATGTTTCCTTTTCGAATAAACAGTTCGAGGGTTAATTAATAGGCATTAGCGATTAATCTAAGCCCGTTACATTGGGATTTTTTGTAATAAACATCGCATCGCCATAACTGAAAAAACGGTAGCCATTTTGCACCGCACTTTCATAGGCTTGCATTGTGTACTTGTATCCTGCAAAGGCAGAAACCAGCATAATCAGCGTGCTTTCTGGCAAATGGAAATTGGTGATTAACGCGTCCACCACAAGGAATTTTTTGCCCGGGTAAAGAAAGATGGACGTATCAGAAAAATATGGCTCGAGCAGTTGGCTGCCCTGATTTTCTTGGCTAAATAACGCCGCACTTTCAATGGAACGCACTGAGGTTGTTCCCACAGCAATCACACGCTTACCGTTGGCTTTGGTGCGCAAAATGGCGTCCACCGTTTCCTGCGGCACTTCCACATATTCCGCGTGCATTTTGTGATCTTCAATATTTTCTACCCGCACAGGCTGAAATGTACCAGCGCCAACGTGCAAGGTCACAAAGGCAAAATTCACGCCTTTCACTTTCAGCTTTTCTAATAATTCATTATCAAAATGCAAGCCCGCGGTAGGGGCAGCCACGGCGCCCGGCACTTTGTTATAGACTGTTTGATAGCGTTCTTTATCGGCATCTTCATCAGGACGATCAATATAAGGTGGCAGTGGCATATGCCCGATTTGTTGCAGCACGTCTAAAAGTGCGGTACTTTTTTCTGCCATTTCTAGCTCAAATAAGGTATCGTGGCGGGCTTTCATTACCATTTTAATCCCCTTACCTTCGCCTAATTTATCTTCACCAAGAAACAGTTCCGCCCCTTCTTTCGGCGCTTTGGAAGAGCGAATATGTGCCAGAAAACGATCTTCCGACAAAATGCGCTCCACCAACACTTCAATCTTACCGCCACTGGCTTTGCGTCCATACATTCTCGCTGGGATCACACGGGTATTATTAAAAATCAATAAATCCCCTTCGTTGATCAAATCCACCACATCGGCAAAAGTGCGGTGAAAAAGTTCACCATTTTCACCATTAAGCTGTAATAAACGGCTAGCGGTGCGATCTGCGTTGGGATAACGAGCGATCAATTCATCTGGTAAATCAAAATAAAAATCTGAAACACGCATAATTATTCACGATAAAATACAAAGCTAAAAAGTGGAGGTAGTCTATTGAGATTTTGTCAATTTAACAAGAAAAAAGCATAAAAAAAACCGCACTTTTTTGTGTAAATCCATCAGACATTTAAAAGTACGGTTAAAGATATTAACTCATATTAATCAGTCTTTATCATGACTTAATTGAGGTAACAAAGAGTCCTTTGAAATACTCAACAACCCCGTTTCTGTATAGATACCGAGCTTATCACGAGTATCTACAATATCTAAATTGCGCATTGTTAATTGACCAATACGATCTAAAGGATCAAAAGGCGCATTTTCAATTTTTTCCATACTTAGACGCTCTGGTTGATACGTACTATTTACAGATGAAGTATTTAAAATAGAATAATCATTACCACGGCGTAACTCAAGCGTCACTTCACCTGTAATCGCGCGCGCAACCCAACGTTGAGCGGTTTCACGCAACATAAGTGCCTGTGGATCGAACCAGCGACCTTGGTACAATAAACGACCTAAACGCAAACCATTAATGCGATATTGCTCAATGGTATCTTCATTGTGAATCGCACTGAGTAAACGTTCATAAGCAATATGTAGCAATGCCATTCCTGGTGCTTCATAAATGCCACGAGATTTCGCCTCAATAATACGGTTTTCAATTTGATCTGACATTCCCAGTCCGTGACGTCCACCAATGCGGTTGGCCTCAAGGAATAGCGCCACAAGATCACTAAAGGATTTGCCATTTAATGCCACTGGTATCCCTTCTTCAAAGCGAACCGTTACTTCTTCCGCTTTAATTTCAACATCTTCACGCCAAAATGGCACGCCCATAATTGGATTCACAATGCGAACACCACTGCTTAATAACTCAAGATCTTTTGCCTCGTGCGTTGCACCTAGCATATTAGAATCCGTTGAATAGGCTTTCTCTACTGACATTTTGTATTCAAACCCATTCGCGATTAAGAATTCAGACATTTCATGACGACCGCCTAATTCCTCAATAAAGCGATTATCTAACCAAGGTTTGTAAATTTTTAAATTAGGGTTAGTTAATAAGCCGTAGCGATAAAAACGCTCAATATCATTCCCTTTAAAGGTACTACCATCGCCCCAAATGTTTACATCATCTTCTTTCATTGCTGAAACAAGCATTGTCCCTGTTACGGCACGCCCAAGCGGTGTCGTGTTAAAGTAGGTTGCGCCACCTGTAGAAATATGAAACGCACCACATTGAATGGCGGCAATCCCTTCATGCGCAAGCTGGCTACGACAGTCAACCAAGCGTGCATTTTCTGCCCCATATTCCATTGCTTTGCGTGGAATGGCATTGTAATCATCCTCATCAGGCTGACCTAAATTAGCCGTATAAGCATAAGGAATAGCACCGTTTTGACGCATCCAAAGTAATGCGGCACTGGTATCAAGACCACCTGAAAAAGCAATCCCAACTTTCTGTCCTACTGGAAGACTTTGCAAAATTGTGTTTGACATAGTAATACCTTAATAATTTATGAGTAAGTAACCGTTTGCGCGATTTAAAATCAGCTTATTATCAATGAAATTTTCCCTAAAGTCTATTCTACATTAAAGAGATTTTTAGTTGATCGGTATCATTAAGTTAGGATCTGGGTACTGATAAACAAAGCCCAGCTCCTGAGAAATTTTATTACCCTCAATAATCCGTATCGGATCACTTTCTAAACACACAAAGTGCGGTACAATTAAAGCCAATTTTTTTGCTACATTAGTATAATAATCCTTTTTCTTTGGGTGATTGGGCGCAGAAAGATGATATAAACGATGCCCACAAGGCGTATCTAATAATAGCTCAATAGCTCTCACGCAATCATCTAGATGCACAAGATTGACTGGCGTATTACCGTGCGGTAAATGCGTTTTCCCTGCTAAAGAATAAACAGGATGTCGCGCCAAACCAATTAATCCCGCAAAACGAATAATATCGCAATCTATATTTGGTAACATCGCCAGCCATTGCTCAATTTCTAACAAGCCTCGCCCAATTTCACCATCTGGCTGTGGGATCTGTTGCTCATCAAAATATCCACTTTTCATAGGAAAAACAGAAGTAGAGCTGACAAAAATGAAATGCTGAACACCGTGGTTTAATGCCTCATTAACTAAATTTTTAATACCAAGAATATAATCTTTCACATTAAAAAAATATTGGCTGGGTGGAATGTTTATCACAAGGCAATCCACAGTAAGTAAAGCAGATAAATCTTCAGGCTCACTATCAATTTCAGGGTCAAGCATTAACCGATAGGCTTCTAATCGCATTAAACGCATTTGTTCCACATCACTTTGTATCCGTTTTGAGCCTTTAACCACCCAACCTAAATTTTTCAAATGTCTCCCTAAAGAAAAGCCTAGCCACCCTAGCCCAACTATCGCAACAGATCGCATATTCCCCTCAATATAATTAAATGATAAAACGGTTAATCTCTACTCCCCTGCTAAAGGAGGTTTAAATTTGAACAAAATACCCCATAAGAGTAATTGCATTCTTGCAAAAAATCTAATTAAATCATTATGGCTAATAGAAAGCTATGCTAGCACATTAAAAAGAAATTCAATAACACCTAATTTTTTGTAAATTTACGTATATATAGTGTAAATGTCATCAATTAATACTATACAAGCATATTCTTTACTATATAATCCGCCATTTTATTATTCCGTATATTTAACCTTAACAACATAAAGGAGCTTCAATCCAATGAAATCAACATATTGCAAGTTAGCCCTAGCACTTTTTCCATTAATTGCTACGGGTTGCACCGCTCAAAAGTTACATTGGCAAAATACAAAATCTGTTGCCTATACGGATGTTGTCCCTGAAGGACGTTCATCCGTCGTTATTTATCGTCAAGATGGGGCGATTGAAGGACCGACAGTTAATACTTATATCAATGGCGAATATTTGGCTTCTTTACAACCAAATGCCTACCGTCAAGAGACGGTTTGTGCCGAAAATCAACGTTTATATGCGGAGTTTACTCACCAAGACCCAGGTTATCGTGAAAAAGCAAAAGACGGTACATATTATGATTTACCTGTCAATGCGGTGTCATTCTTTAAAGTGGTTTCCCACAATGGAAGACCAGCTTTACAAGCTGTCGCACCAGAACAAGCGAAAGAAGAATTAAAAGGGTTGCCAGAGCAAACCCATACCTTAGCTCGTGTGGACCACTTAAAATCTTGTCCTAAAGTGTTAAAAAAATACAATCTAGAGGCCTCTGCCCTATTCAAATTTAACCGTGCAGATTATCAAAATATGCTACCAAAAGGTAAACAAGAAATTGCCGAAGTGGCAGCAGACATTAAACAAAATCTAGATAAGATTGCTGATATTGTTGTTGTAGGCCATACCGACCCAGAAGGTAATGACGCATACAACCTAAAATTATCGACAAAACGTGCAGACACCGTGAAAAGAGCGCTTACTGCTGGTGGCATTGATGGTCGTCTAATTAAAGCGGAAGGGCGTGGAGAAACGGAATTACTTATTGCAAATTGCCGTGAATTACATCCGAAAAATGCCAAAGCACGCCAAATGTGTAACCAACCAAATCGTCGTGTAAGCATTGTTGTACACGGAACACAAGAATAATGAGATACATCATCTAAGCAATTTAAGAGTTTAAAGGTAAAAAAGTAATGACAAAACAAATCACATTAAAGATTAATGATGCGAAGCAAACGCTAGAAACAATTAATATTACAGCGGGCAAAAAGCAAGCGGTAGAAGTGAGCGCGAAAGGCAAAGTCAATTATCAGTTAATTGATGACCAAACAGGCTTTGGTCCTGAAAATATTATGATTAAACGTGATGGAAAAGATTTAAAAATCGCGTTTGAAGGTTCAGATATTGAAAGTCCAGATTTAATCATCAAAGATTATTATGATGAAAATGGCCAAGCAGCGGATACTAGCTTGCTTGTTGGTTTACATGAAAATGGCAACATTTACCCTTATGTGCCAGAAAGCACCTTAAAAGCGGATGCAGTAACAGAGCTTGCTGATCAAACATCAGCAGGGCAAGCATTAGGTGGCGAACCGATTGGCGCGTTATGGGCATTTAGTCCGTGGTGGTTATTAGGTTTAATCCCGCTAGCACTTGGTGGGATTGCATTGGCGCATCATAGTAAAGATACACCAACCACAGGTGCACCAACATTAGAGCTAGTTGAAAATAATGGTAACCCAACAGGTGGTGTAAAAGTAACGCCTAAGGCTAACAACGATAAAGTCACCATCAATTATACTGATGAAAATAACAATCCTCAGACTATTGTAATTAATAAAAATTCAGATGGCACTTGGTCTCCAGAAGGTACATTACCAGCTGGGGCTACCTTAGATCCAACAACAGGCACAATAACCTTAACCCCAGATGCAGTAAAAGATAACAGCAAAGTTGTTGCTATCGGTGAACAAGACGGTGCAAAAGCTAACAGCAGCGAGATAACTACACCAGCTTACGATGATTTCGATGGCGATGGTAATCCAGACCACGACACCGATCCATCACTCGTGCCTGCTGGTAAAACCTTGGACAACGATGATGACAACGACGGTGTAAATAATTCTGATGAAGAAGCAGTTGGCACCGATCCGAAAAATCCAACCTCAACCACGGATGCACAAGGCAACCCTGTGAATGATGGTGATTTAGATTCAGACGGTGACGGTAAATCAAATGCCGAAGAATCGGATGATAATGGTTCAGCTATCACTGATGACAATGGTAATGGCAAATCTGACTTGTTAGAAAAACCAGCTGCACCAAGTGTTGTCTTGTCTGATAAGAACGGTAATCCAACAGGTGGCGTAGAAATCACACCAAGTGCTGAAAATGACAACGTGACCATCACTTATACGGATGAAAATGATCAGCCACAAACGATCGAAGTGGTGAAACAACCGGATGGCACTTGGGCACCAAAAGAAGGAACAACCTTACCTGAAGGGGCAACCTTAGACCCTGAGACTGGTAAAGTCACCCTTACCCCAGATGCAGTGAAAGACAATAGCGACGTTACTGCTGTTGGTGAAAATGCCGGTGCAACATCTGACCCAGCTACCGTAACTACACCTAAATATGACGATTTCGATGGCGATGGTAATCCAGACCACGACACCGATCCATCACTCGTGCCTGCTGGAAAAACCTTAGACAACGATGATGACAACGACGGTGTAAATAATTCTGATGAAGAAGCAGTTGGTACCGATCCGAAAAATCCAATGACTGATGGTAAAACACCAGATGGCGATTTAGATTCAGACGGTGACGGTAAATCAAATGGCGAAGAATCAGATGATAATGGTTCAGACATCACTGATGGCAATGGTAATGGCAAATCTGACTTGTTAGAAAAACCAGCTGCACCAAGTGTTGTCTTGTCTGATAAGAACGGTAATCCAACAGGTGGCGTAGAAATCACACCAAGTGCTGAAAATGACAAAGTAACCATCACTTATACGGATGAAAATGATCAACCACAAACAATCGAAGTGGTGAAACAACCGGATGGTACTTGGGCACCAAAAGAAGGAACAACCTTACCTGAAGGGGCAAGCTTAGACCCTGAGACTGGTAAAGTCACCCTTACCCCAGATGCAGTGAAAGACAATAGCGACGTTACTGCTGTTGGTGAAAATGCCGGTGCAACATCAGACCCAGCTACCGTAACTACACCTAAATATGACGATACAGACGGTGATGGCAATCCAGACCACGACACCGATCCATCACTCGTGCCAGCAGATAAGACCTTAGATAACGATGATGACAACGACGGTGTAAATAATTCTGATGAAGAAGCGGTTGGCACCGATCCGAAAAATCCAATGACTGATGGTAAAACGCCAGATGGCGATTTAGATTCAGACGGTGACGGTAAATCAAATGGTGATGAATCTGACGATAATGGTTCAGACATCACTGATGGCAATAGCAATGGCAAATCTGACTTGATAGAAAAACCAGCTGCACCAACTGTTGAATTAGCTGGCGAGAAAGATCCTGCTACAAATAAAGTAACCAAACCAACAGGTGGCGTAGAAATCACACCAAATGCTGAAAATGACAAAGTGACCATCACTTATACGGATGAAAATGATCAACCACAAACGATCGAAGTGGTGAAACAACCGGATGACACTTGGGCACCAAAAGAAGGAACCTTACCTGAAGGGGCAACCTTAGACCCTGCAACAGGTAAAGTCACTCTTACCCCTGATGCAGTGAAAGACAATAGCGACGTTACTGCTGTTGGTGAAAATGCCGGTGCAACATCAGACCCTGCTACAGTAACGACACCAAAATATGACGATACAGACGGTGATGGTAATCCAGACCACGACACCGATCCATCACTCGTGCCAGCAGATAAGACCTTAGATAACGACGATGACAACGACGGTGTAAATAATTCTGATGAAGAAGCAGTTGGCACCGATCCGAAAAATCCAATGACCGATGGTAAAACACCAGATGGCGATTTAGATTCAGACGGCGATGGTAAGACTAATGCTGAAGAATCAGATGACAATAGCTCAACGCCTACCGATACAGCTCCTAAGGATGGTAAAGCGGATATTACCACTATTGGTAAACCAACAATCGATATCCCTGAAGCTACCGATAAAGTGAATGCTGAAGAAGCTAAAGATGGGGTTCAAACTAACGTAACCTTACCAACTGGAACGAAGGTTGGAGATAAAGTTGTGTTAACCGTAACCAAACCAGACGGCACAACCACCACGGCAGAAACAACGGTTACTCAAGCTGATCTTGATGCTGGTAAAGCTACGGTAACGATTCCAAAAGACGCGTTACCAACTGATGGTAATTATTCTGCGGAAGCAAAAATTACTGATGCAAGCGGTACAGATCGTAGCGAAATTAGTGAACCAGCCGCATTTGAATTAGATACAACAGCGCCAAGTAGCACAACGACTGAAATCACCAACGTCAAAGTGGCGGGGGATGATAACAAACTTGACCCAGTAGAAGGGAATAAATCAACTTCTACCGTTACAGGTCAAGTAACCGGTGAATTCAAAGCAGATGATGTTGTCACTGTTACTGTAAATGGTAAAGAATATACGGGTAAAGTTGATTCTGAGGGCAACTTCAGCATTGATGTACCAACTGCTGATTTAAAAGCGGATACGGATAAAGTGGTTGATGTAAAAGTGACTGCAACCGATGCTGCAGGCAATAAAGGTGATGTGTCTACAACAAAAGATTACGCTGTTGAACAACCAACACAACCAACGATTACTATTACAGATGATCAAGCCAAAGACGTAGCAAACAAGGCTGATGGTGACATCACGTTTACCCTTAGACCAAGTGAACCACTAACAGGCTTAGATCAATCTGATATTACCCCAACTAATGGTACAGTGAAATCATTTACCAAAAATGATGATGGCTCTTACACTGTTGTTGTGACTCCGAGTGAGAATCTAGACAATGGTCAAGAGGTGAAAATTGCTGTGGCTGAAGGTGCTGCAACCAGCACTGCAACAGGTGCAGGTAATAAAGCCGTTGAGGGTGGACAAAAAGTGGATAATGTCGCGCCAGACGCGCCAACAGGTGCACTTGATGACACGGGTTCAAATACAACTGACGGTGTGACAAAAGATAATACTGTTAGCGTAACTGGCATTGAACCGAATGCAACTTGGGAATATAGCACTGACGGTGGCAATACCTGGACGAAAGGAACAGGTACAGAATTTACCTTACCAGAAGGCACTTACCCAGCAGGTAATATCCAAGTACGCCAAACTGATGCAGCAGGTAATGTATCTGAAGTGACAAAAGTCAATGAAGGTAAAGAAATTACTGTTGATACAACAAAACCGACAGATACACAAGTTACTGACGTTAAAGTAGCTGGAGACGGTACTCTTGATACCACAGAGCAAGGTAATGCAACTACTCCTGTTACAGGTAAAGTAACCGGCACTTATACTGCAGGTGACACCGTTACCGTTACCGTAAATGGTAAAGAAACAAAAGGCACAGTGGATGCTGATGGCAACTTTACAGTTAATGTACCAACTCAAGACTTAAAAGATGCAGGTACTAAAACAGTAAGCGTATCAGTAACACCAACCGATGCTGCAGGCAACACTGGCGATCCTGTAAATGGTTCAGCAAACTACACGGTTGACCCTGCACCAGTAACACCACCGCCACAACCACAACCAACTCCTGCAGAAGTAAGCAGTGTAGCGGTGGATAAAACACAAGTGAATGAGGGAGAGACTGCAACCTTTACCGTAACCATGAATAATGGTAACGGGGCAAGCAATGTACCATTTACTTTAACAGGTATCCAAGAGTCTGACCGTGGCCCATTAGAGTTTAGTAATGGTGTTACTCAAAATGAAGACGGTACACTCAATATTCCAAATGGTGTAACCGAGTTCACTGTAAAAGTACCATTTACTGCGGATGAAACTACAGAAGGTAATGAAACTGCGACTCTCACTGCAGGTGAACAAAGTGCTAATACCACAGTTATTGACAGTAGTACTACACCAGCAACACCGCAACCAACACCAACAGGGCCAGAAAAACCAACGATTGCTTTAACTAGCGATACAGGCTCAAGTGATTCTGATAAGAATACCAATAATGGTGAATTAACCATTGATGCGAAAGATGGTGAAATCAAATCTGTGGTCGTCACCAAAAAAGATGGCTCAACAGAAACTATTAACCTAGTAGATGGTAAATATACCTTACCAGAAGGTGAATATACTAAGGTTGTAGTCACAACAACGAAAGATGGCGTAGATAATACGGCTGAATTAACCGATGTTGTGATTGATAAAACAGCACCAACCCCTGTTATTACCGAGTTAAAAGTATCGGCTGATGACCAAATCAGCACGGCTGAGCAGGCTGAGACGAATACAGCGGTAACAGGAACGGTAACAGGTGCGAAAGCAGGCGATACGGTAACCGTTAAAGTAGCAGGTAGTGATACAAAATATACTGGTACTGTGGGTTCAGACGGCAGCACATTCAGCGTGGAGGTGCCAACTCAAGCCTTAAAAGATGCAGGAACTAAATCGGTAACCGCATCAGTAAGTAGTACAGATACCGCAGGTAACACTGGAACATCGGCCGATAAAACAACTAGTTATACTGTTGAATCTGCTGATCCAGCACCAACATTAACAGATATTACGCCAAGTATTACAAGAATTATGAGTGATTCTGGTGTACAAGGTGATTTTATAACAAATGATAATACACCAGTTGTTATTGGTTCTTTGAGCCGTGAGTTAGCAAGTGGTGAAACGGTTAAAATCAGTTTAGATGAAGGAAAAACTTGGGTAGATATTGGGCGAGTTCGAACAACAACGACTATGCATAATCTCGATCAATCTATTACTTTCAAAGAAGGCTCTACCCCAGTTTGGGTTAAAGTAGTGAATGAGGCGGGTCAGGAAAGTGCGATTGCGAAACAAAATGTTATCATCGATACTCAAATTACTGATGATGAAAAACCAACATTATCGACTAACGATGACAATGGTGTAGATATTACGGTACCAGCAGATGCACCATCAGGCACACAAATTACTGTAACTGTTCCTCGTGAAGATACAACGGAAAGCGAAGTAACTCTTACGAAGAACCCTGATGGTAGTTGGACAAGTAGTGATCCATCTGTTGTACCAAGTATTCCAGTAGGTGGCACAACGGCAACAATCCCTGATGATAAAATCCGTGATGGTGAGCCTGTTAAAGTTACCGTAACCGATGCAGCAGGAAATACAAGTAACCCTGATGATGTGTCATCTGCGACACCACCATCAGATACTTGGTCTCCACGTTGGAGCACGGATGCATCTGGTACACCTCTCGAAAGAGTTGAACCAAGACAAATTGCGGATCCTTATCAAGGTGAAGTCAAGGCACCAGCTGGTACACAATTAAGAATATCAGATATCTCAAGTAATTCATTTGAGGGAGGGAATGATCCTACTGGAGCAAATACCAATTATCAAAATTACGAAAAAATTGATAAAGATGAGCGTGGTCCAATTTTTGTAACAACTATTAGTAATGATGGTAGTACGCAGGGTGCTGAGTATGTTCAGAGAATAGCCAGAGGTGATATTCAAGTTAACTGGGATACTAAAGGGCGTGATGATATAATCTCTGTTGAGGCAGGAAAAACATACCTTATTACAGATAAATATGGAAATGTTACTGTTATAGATGGCTCAAACGTTGGTGAAAACAGATTAAGTTATGATATTCCTTTCCCTAAACAAGTTCGTGATTCAAATCATGAGTTGATTGAAGCACCTGGTTGGGCACAGCTTAGAGGACTGCTCCAAGAATATTCAAATCGCTCTGTAGATACTGGAGAAACCAATAGCGATGTTGTAGACAATGCATCAGGTAGCTATACATTCACTGATGCTAATGATAGCTTTACTGTCCTCAATAATGTGAATGCCGACAGCCATATTGAAATGAATGCAGGCAATGATTCCATTAGCGTACGCGGTAATACTGACGCTGGCACTGTGATCGATATGGGCTCTGGCCATGATCTTGTTGTGATTGATGGTTTAGCAGAGAGCACAACCATCTTGACTCAGGCTGGGGATGACATTGTAGAAGTGGGTAGCATTAATATGACCACAATTGATACTGGTCTTGGTAATGATACTATCACCATCAACACTGCAATTGGTCATAACGAAGGCTTAAGCAATAACACCCTTAACCTAGGTGACGGGCATGACAGCTTGCTTATTGGCTATGAGGTGAACTATTCTGTTATCAGCAATGTACAAGGTGTAGAGTTAATTGAAGTGCATGGTGATCATAACCAAGTAGATCTAGACTCGGTTAATGCTTCAGAAGGAAATGTATTGAGCATTTACGGAGATGACAGTACGGTTATCACCAGCTCGTTATCACTCACTAAAGGCAATGCCGTAACCATCACCGATTATAATGGTGAATCTATTGCGGCACACGAATACCGTGCGGATAGCAAGGTTGTTTATATTGCCGATAATCTTGAGCAGAATATCACAATAATCTAATTATTGAGATAGCCTATAAAATGAATCCCCTGCTTAAGCAGGGGATTTTTTTATTATTGATATCGTTATTTCAATATTTTTCACATCTATCAAGGCAGGGATAAATATATAGTAAAAGCCATTAAACATCGCACCAAAACTATATATACCAGCTCTCGAAAGCCTGCTCCACTTTCAAGCTTGGCTAGTATTATTTATCGATACTCTGATGAATATATCATATGATTATCGTCGCGAATTTAATTGATTTTTACGCAAAGAATAAAAAATCACAGAAAAATACACCGCACTTTCATAGGGCAATAAAGTTCAACAAAAATACAAAACAAAAAAGACGAACTCAGGTTCGTCTTTTCTTTCTAATAAAACAAGGGGATTATGGATTATCTTTTGAAGTAACTTTTCTTTCCACTCTTGCCTGTTTCACCATATTATCTGCCACCTCAAGAATAACAATATTTAATCCATTAATCTCGCATACGGTTCCCTCATCTGGAATATCTTCTAAATGTTCTAGAATTAAACCATTAAAGGTACGCGCCTCATCGGTATCTAAATCCCAGTCAAATAATTTATTCAAATCACGAATATTCGCCGATCCCTCAATGATAATCGATCCATCAGATTGGTGCGTAACTTCTTCATCAATAGAGGGAACGGTTGAAGTGGTAAACTCCCCCACAATCTCTTCTAAAATATCTTCCAACGTTACCAATCCTTTAATATCGCCATATTCATCAACAACCAAACCAATCCGTTCTTTTTTATTGCGGAAATTAAGCAATTGGGTATTTAATGGCGTCGCTTCTGGAATAAAATAAGCTTCATCTACTGCACGGATTAACGTTTCTTTGCTAAATTCATTTTTATCTAGCATTAAACGATACGCCTCACGCACACGCAAAATGCCTAGCACATTTTCGTCCATACTCTCTTTGTACAGCACCACTTTACTGTGCGCAGAATGGTTGAGCTGACGCATAATGGCTTTCCAATCGTCGTCAATGTTGATCCCACCAATGTCGTTGCGCGGCACCATAATGTCGTCCACCGTCACTTTTTCTAAATCCAAAATAGAAAGCAACATTTCTTGGTGAGCGGAAGGAATAAAATGCCCTGATTGGTTCACAATGGCACGCAATTCTTCTGTGCTTAACGAACTGGTTTTTTGTTCATTTTTTACGCGGAACAATTTCATCAAGCCACGAATAATCAGGTTCATTAAGAACACAATCGGGCTAAAAATTTTCAGCAATGGGGTGAGAATATGGCTTGATAAAAAGGCCACTTTTTCAGGATAAAGTGCGGCAATGGTTTTCGGGAAAATCTCAGCAAAAATCAACATTGCAAACGTTAATGCCCCTGTTGCAATCGCCACGCCCATATCGCCATATAAACGCATACCAATAATAGTGGCAATAGCAGAAGCGGAAATATTAACAAGGTTATTACAGATAAGAATTAGGCTAAGTAAAATATCTGTTTTTTTCAAAAGTTTTTCTGCTTTTTTCGCCCCTTTATGCCCTTTTTCGGCTAAAAAGCGCATACGATAGCGGTTAGCGGAAAGCAAGCCTGTTTCTGAACTGGAAAAATAGGCGGATAAAATCAGTAAAATAATTAAAGTGATAAATAACGTACTAAGGGGAATACTATCCAAAATCAAATCCTTTTATCAAACCATCGTTCTTGGGCAGCAACGTTAAAGCCCTAGCCCAAACGCAACTCGGCTGCCAAAATAGGCAATCGAAAGCAAAATCATACCTGAAATGCTATAAATAATCACCTTTTTTCCACGCCAATGCCACTTCCAATGCCCAATTAACGCCACACTTAACACAATCCAAGCAAGGAGTGAGAAAATGGCTTTTTGTATATTTTGCATACCAAAAAAATCTGGCAGATAAATCGCACCAGAGATTAGCGTTAAAGTTAGTAACACTTCACCGCTGAGCATTAAGCGGAAAAAATGACGTTCTACAGTCATTAAAGGCGGAATAATAGGCGACAAAGCCAGTTTTTTACTTTTTAGATTGTGATCAAGCCACCATAATTGCACGGCATATAAAGTCGCAATAAAACAGACGGCATACGCCAATAGCGCCAAGCCAATATGCAGGAATAAGCCCACATTGTGGATCAAATGCTGCACGATAGAAAAAGGCAAAAACGTCTGTAGGATCAAATTGATAATGGCGAGGCAATAGACAATCGGCAATAAAAACCATAGGGTATTAACGCGAAAACCAATAGCAAAGGTTGCCAAAGCGGCCACGAGCACACTTAATAAAGAACTAATGTCCATTAAAGTGAAAGTTTGTTCATTAGCCCAATGAGAAAATAGCGATGAAAGGCTGATGCTGTGCATAATAATCGCCAAAAGTGCGGTGCAAAAAAACAATGTTTTATTTGGTCTTTTCGTTTGCTCTCCCGAATGTGCTTTCAATAACATTGGGGTAATGAGAAGAATGCTAATTAAATATAAAAAAATTGAAACAACGGCAAACCACATTTTTATTCACCTTATTTATTCGCTTTAATGCCAAATTAAGAACCATTCTTATTCTAGCCTTGCCACACTAAAATCGCTATAAATTTCTTTCAAATGATGAAAATCTGTGGAATTTCAGTATAATTGACGCAATTTATTTCATTTCATTCCACTCAAATTTAGGAAAAACGATGTTTGAAAACCTTTCTGATCGTCTCTCGAAAACCCTGCGTAACATAACAGGGAAAGGGCGTTTAACCGAAGATAATATTAAAGACACCCTGCGTGAAGTGCGTATGGCATTGCTTGAAGCAGACGTTGCGCTGCCTGTGGTGCGTGAGTTTATTAATAAAGTGAAAGAACGTGCTATCGGCGAGGAAGTGAACCGTAGCTTAACGCCAGGGCAAGAATTTCTCAAAATTGTGCAATCCGAGCTTGAAAAAGCGATGGGTGAAGCAAATGAGAGCCTAAATCTTGCCACTCAGCCACCAGCGGTGATCCTAATGGCGGGTTTGCAAGGGGCGGGGAAAACCACCAGTGTAGGAAAGTTAGCTAAATTCTTGCGTGAGCGTCAAAAGAAAAAAGTGATGGTGGTGTCGGCGGACGTGTATCGCCCTGCAGCGATCAAACAGCTTGAAACCCTTGCGCAAGCCGTTGGAGTGGATTTTTTCCCCTCTAACAGCCAGCAAAATCCCGTAGAGATTGTGCAAGCCGCACTAGCAGAGGCTAAGCTCAAATTCTATGATGTGTTGATTGTGGATACCGCTGGTCGCCTGCACGTTGATGGCGAAATGATGGAAGAAATCCAAAAAATTCACACCGCACTTAATCCTGTGGAAACTCTTTTCACCGTGGACGCAATGACGGGTCAAGACGCCGCTAACACCGCAAAAGCCTTTAATGAAGCGCTACCACTTACTGGGGTGATTCTAACCAAAGTGGACGGTGATGCGCGCGGCGGTGCGGCACTTTCTATTCGCCAAATCACCGGCAAACCGATTAAATTCTTAGGGGTTGGGGAAAAAACAGATGCGCTTGAGCCTTTCCACCCTGATCGTGTAGCTTCACGCATTTTAGGAATGGGGGATGTGCTTTCGCTCATCGAAGATCTACAACGCTCTGTGGATCAAGAAAAAGCGGAAAAAATGGCGAAAAAATTCCAAAAAGGCGATGACTTCACTTTGGAAGATTTCCGCGATCAGCTCATTGAGATGAAAAAAATGGGTGGAATGATGACAATGCTTGAAAAATTACCGGGCGCGAAAAACCTGCCTGATCATATTAAAAATCAAGTCGATGACAAAATGTTCATCAAAATGGAAGCCATCATCAATTCAATGACCCTCAAAGAGCGTGCCAAACCTGAAATCATCAAAGGCTCACGCCGCCGCCGCATTGCGCTTGGCTCAGGCACACAGGTGCAAGACGTGAATAAATTGCTCAAGCAATTTGACGAAATGCAGCGTATGATGAAAAAAATGCGCAAAGGCGGTATGGCAAAAATGATGCGCGGAATGAAAGGAATGATGGGCGGAATGGGTGGCCTAGGTGGTCTTGGCAATATGTTCAAGCGCTAGTCTTCCTATCCTCATAAAAACACCGCATCAATGTGCGGTGTTTTTATATAAAATGGTTATTTTATTTTCGCCATTTCAAATTCAATCAACATCATTAAGATATGAATTACTTTGATGTGAATTTCTTGAATACGATCCGCATAACGAAAATGTGGTACGCGAATTTCCACATCGGCAAGCCCTGCCATTTGTCCGCCGTCTTTGCCTGTCATTGCAATCACTTTCATTCCTTTATCTTTTGCTGCTTTAATCGCATTTAAGATATTTTTAGAATTGCCTGATGTGGATAAACCAAACAGCACGTCGCCTTTTTGCCCTACTGCTTCAATATAGCGAGAGAACACATAATCATAGCCAAAATCATTACTCACGCAGCTTAAATGGCTGACATCAGAAATAGCAATGGCTGGATAGCCGGGGCGATTTTCGCGATAGCGCCCTGTGAGCTCTTCCGCAAAGTGCATCGCATCACAATGGGATCCACCATTGCCACACGAAAGCACTTTTCCACCTTGTTTAAAACTATCGGCGATCAACAAAGCCGCCTGTTGAATTAATTCAATATTTTTTTCATCATTGACAAATTTATTAAGTACATCCTGCGCTTCGTTCAGCTCAGCTTTAATTTGCTCTAAGTACATTTTATTCTCCTTTTTAGATAAGGCATTAAAGTTAAAATGGCGTTAATCTATCACGATTTTTCTATGAATTCATTATATTTCCCAGACTATGATTTTAACGCTTGGAGCAATTCTGTCACAAAATCCAACCGCACTTTGCTATCAGTTAAATCCCGCTGAAATCTAAATTTCGTTGGCCCGTCAAAGCGATAAACCGCTGGGGATTGCTGAATCAGTTGCAAGAATTTTGTTGGGTCAAGACTTGCTTGAGGGGAAAACTCAATAAAGCCACCTTGTGCCGTTGCTTCAATACGAATGATCTGCAATGACTTGGCTTGCAAACGCAGTTGGGCAATTTGTAATAAATTCTTGGCAGGCTGTGGCAATAGCCCGAATCGGTCGATAAGCTCCACTTTTAATTCATCAAGCTCCTGCGTATTTTCTGTCCCTGCAATGCGTTTATAAAAACCAAGACGCATATTCACATCACCTAGGTAGTCATCTGGCAGTAAGGCTGGAATACGCAAATCAATTTCAACTTGGCGTTGGGTGAGTTCATCAAGAGAGGGTTCACGCCCGTCTTTCAGTGCATTCACCGCACTTTCTAGCAGATCCATATATAAAGAAAAACCAATGCTTTCAATTTGTCCACTTTGTTCATCGCCAAGCAATTCCCCTGCACCACGAATTTCTAAATCTTGCGTTGCCAACATAAATCCTGCCCCAAGGTTATCCAGACTTTCCAAGGCTTCAAGGCGTTTCAACGCATCTTTTGTCATTGCTTTTGGTGGTGGTGTGAGTAAATAGGCATAAGCTTGATGATGCGAACGCCCTACTCGCCCACGCAGTTGGTGCAATTGTGCTAAACCAAAGCGATCCGCACGTTCAATGATGATGGTGTTTGCCGTTGGAACATCAATCCCTGTTTCAATAATGGTGGAACAAACCAACAGGTTGTAGCGCTGATGATAAAAATCGGACATCACACGTTCTAGCTCGCGTTCACGCATTTGTCCGTGCCCAATAACGATGCGTGCCTCAGGCACAAGTGTGGCAAGATTTTCTGCACAATTTTCAATGCTCGCCACATCATTATGCAAATAATAAACTTGTCCACCACGCAAAATTTCACGCAAAATTGCCTCACGAATAATTAAATCATCCGCCTGTCGCACAAAGGTTTTAATGGTTAAACGGCGTGCTGGTGGCGTAGATATAATGGAAAGATCACGAATGCCATTCATCGCCATATTTAAGGTGCGTGGAATTGGCGTTGCCGTAAGGGTGAGAATATCCACATTGGCACGCAGTTGCTTGATTTTTTCTTTTTGACGCACGCCGAAACGGTGTTCTTCATCAATAATCAGCAAGCCGAGATCCTTAAATTTCACTTCTGGCTGGATCAATTTGTGCGTGCCGATTAATATATCAATTTTACCTTCCGCTAAATCAGCAAGCAGGGCTTTTTGCTCTTTCGCTGTTTTAAAGCGTGAAAGCACGTCCACATTCACCGGCAAGTTGGCAAAGCGATCTTTAAAGTTTTCATAATGTTGCTGGGCAAGAAGCGTAGTCGGCACAAGCACCGCTACCTGTTTATGGTTCATCACCGCTAAAAATGCGGCACGCATCGCCACTTCTGTTTTACCAAAGCCTACATCACCACAGACCAAACGATCCATCGCTTTCGGCTGCGTCATATCAGAAATCACCGCATTAATCGCGGTCATTTGGTCTAGGGTTTCTTCAAAAGGGAAGCTAGCAGAAAACTGCATAAACTCATCACGATCGTAATGAAATGCAAAGCCTTTTTGCGTTTCTCGGCGAGCGTACACATCAAGCAATTCAGCCGCGACATCACGAATTTTCTCAGCGGCTTTCTGGCGACTTTTCACCCAAGCATCACTGCCTAATTTATGCAATGGTGCGGTTTCTTCTGAGCCTCCTACATAACGGCTAATCAAATGCAGTGAGGTTACCGGCACATAAAGTTTGGAATCATTAGCATATTGCAGTAGCAAAAATTCCGATTTTATCCCCGCATTTTCTAGTGTAACCAAGCCTGCATAACGCCCTACTCCGTGATCTAAATGCACCACCGGCTGGCCAATTTTAAGTTCAGCCAAATGGCGAATTAAGGTATCGGGATTAACCGATTTTTGTCGATCACGGCTGCGCTGTTGCACACGTTCACCAAGCAATTCCGTTTCCGTAATCAAGGCAAGGGAAGCGTTGCCTTTATCCACAATAAAGCCTCGATCTTGGCTGCAAATCAGTAAACTTTGCTTTTCTTGTAAATCTGAAAGATGTGCGATTTGTTTTGGTTTTAATTTCAGCGGACTGAGCAAATCAAGCAAGGTTTCTCGCCGCCCTTCTGTTTCCACACAAAAGACAATATCGCCATTAAACTGCGCCATAAATTGTTGCAAAGGTAAGAGCGGTTCTTTTTGTTGTAATTTTAGGCTTAAGTCTGGCAAGGCTTGCACAGGCAAGTTTTGCTGACGCACAGAAGCACGCGCCACTCTTTCCGCTTTCAAGGTGATTTTAGGAAAATGTTTGAGCTGATGATTAATTTGGTCAATGGGCAACCAAAGCTGATCAGGCGGTAATAAAGGGCGCATTGGATCAACACGGCGGCTTTCATAACGCTGTTCACAATCTTGATAAAAACGCTCACCTTGTTGCTGGTTACTCTCAAAATCCACAAATAATGTCTGTTCAGGCAAATAATCAAATAAGGTAGCCATTTGCTCAAAAAACAGCGGCTGCCAATACTCAATCCCTGCTGCCAACGTGCCTTTGCTCACCTGTTGATAAATATGCTCAGGATCACGGCGAATTTCACCAAAGGTATCACGAAATTTCGCACGGAAAAATTCAATGCCTTTGCTATCGGTAGGGAACTCTTGCGCTGGCAATAAACGAATTGAAGGAATTTCTTCTAACGTACGCTGCGTATCTACATCAAAGGTGCGAATGCTATCAATCTCATCATCAAAAAAATCTAAACGAAAAGGCACCGCACTTCCCATTGGAAACAGATCGAGCAACGCCCCACGTAGCGCATATTCGCCGTGTTCCAGCACCTGTTCCACCGCACGATAACCCGCATTTTCTAACTTCAAACGAAAATCGTTAATCACAATGCGATCGCCTTTTTTAATCAACAAAACATTGTGCTGCAAATACTCAGGCGGGCAAATTTTTTGCATTAAGGTGCTGATGGGCAAAATGAAAATGCCGTTCTTTGCATTTTGCAAATGGAATAACGCACTGAGCCGTGAAGAAATAATGTCTTGATGCGGTGAAAAGCTGTCATAAGGCAAGGTTTCCCAATCTGGGAAAAAGGTAACAGGCTGGAAAACGAATTCCGCCAAAACTTTCGATAAACGCACCGCACTTCGCGTATCTGGCGTTACTACTACGGTAAGCCCTTGGTGGCTCTGGGCAATTTCTGCAAGGGCTAAGGTATCGCTACCTGCAATAACATTGGCTAAAATTTTGTGATCATTGGCTTGCGTTGGGATATTCAAATCAAAATACATCATAAGGCTAAATGCGGTGCTTTTTTCATCTATTTTTACGGATTAAAATTATGCCTAGTTTAGCGGAAATCCCCAAACTTGCAAAGGAAAACACTGTTTTTTTACACAGTATCAAAATTCAAACAATCCACCGCTCACTTTAACTGCCCCTATTTTAACCAGTTAAGCACCAAGGGCAGAAAAACGCTTGACGAAAGCCGCTGAAATCTTTATATTCAGCCACTACTTCCCGATGGTGAGATGTCCGAGTGGTTGAAGGAGCACGCCTGGAAAGCGTGTATGTGCGAAAGTGCATCGGGGGTTCGAATCCCCCTCTCACCGCCATTCTACTGTTTTTCTACGTTCGCCTACGTTCAAAATTTCAAAAAAATGCAACAGAAACAACATTTTACTGTTCGCATTTGTTCAGTTTTGTTTTTCTTTGTTTGCTTACATCCACACTCTTTAGATCCCTGTTTAGATCCCTCACCTTAAAGGGATTTTTACGAGGGATCTAAAAGGTTAATTATCCTTTATTTTTCATAAGGTTATGAGATATGAGCAAAATTGTTAAACCTTTAACCAATACTACCCTTCAAAATCTAAAGCCTATGGCGAAAGAATACATTAAATCTGATGGGCAAGGGCTTTACATTAGAGTAAAGCCTAATGGCGCTAAGATTTGGTATTTCGCCTATAAATACCTTAGGAAACATAAAAAAATTAGCCTAGGTTCATTCCCTGATTTATCTTTGGCAAAAGCTAGAGAAATTGCGCAGGAATATCGCACGCTACTTGTGCAAAATGTTGATCCGCTAGGCTACAAAAATGTGCAATTTAAGCAATTGGAAAATGAGAATATTACATTAAAGGAATTAGCGGCTAAATGGCGTGATCGACGTTTATTGCAAGGAAAATTAAAAGAAGTAACGATTAAAGAAGCGTTTAGACGGCTTGAAATTCATTTATTTCCCCTTGTAGGAAATATGAATATAAAAGAAGTGAACTTGAAATCTATCTATTTCGCGCTTGTGCCACTGAAACATTCTAATACGTTATATAAGATTAATATTGCACTAAATCAAATGTTTCAATTTGCTGAAGATGAAGAATGGATTGTAAAAAATCCATTTAGAAAAATTCATAATGAATTTAATTATATTCAAACAGTAAATCAGCCAACAATTAGCCCTTGCGAATTGCCTTATTTATTTAGAGTGTTGCACAATGCAAATATTCAGCAACCCACCGCACTTTTAATAGAATGGCAGCTATTAACAATGTTGCGTTCTGCGGAAGCGGTACGGGTTGAATGGTCAGAAATTGATTTTAAAAATAAAGTGCTGCATATTCCTGCTGAAAAAATGAAAGGAGGAAAACGGCCGCATAGCGTTCCTTTATCTACTCAAGCCTTATATATTTTAGAGCAAATGCGGCGATATAATGGAAATAGAAAATATGTATTCTCAACCTACACCGCACCTTACACTAATCATATGAGTACACAGGCGGCAAATGTGGCGCTAAAGCGAATGGGATTTAAAGGGCTTTTAGTCGCCCACGGTTTGCGTTCTATTGCTAGTACCTATCTTCACGATCTTGATGTATTTTCTTCTGAAGCTATTGAACTATGTCTTTCACACGAAAATAAAGGCAAGGTTCGGGCAGCCTATGATAAATCGAAAAAGTGGAAATCAAGAATTGAGATTATGCAAACTTGGGGGGATTATGTAGAGAAATGTAAAATAGAAGCCATTAAAGCTTAATTTTTAGCCCCTATTTATTGGGGCTAGTTTCTTTTTGTAATGCAACAAGCATTTTAGCCTTATCTTCTGGCGAAAATTGGCTTATAAGTGTGTTAATAAAAACGTCTTTATCTAGTAGGCTTGGTCTTGTGGTATGGCTAAATTCTAAATTCATTACAAAACGATGCAAGCATTCTGGATTATTGCAAGAACAATAAAGACGGCTAAAGCCTTGAAGTGGTCTTTCTGTTCTTGTAATTGTTGCTCGGCTTTTGCAAGCTGTGCAATAAATTTTAAAGGCTCTTGGCATTGTTCAATCTCTTAACTGTAAAAAATTCTTGGCATATCTCTCACGTAAAATCAAAAATTCCCTTTAATTTCAATTAATTAACTGTTTAATGTTCTATTTAGTGCTTTTTCTTAACTGAAATTCACTGAAATTAACTGTAATTTTTTCAGTTAAGGAAATGGAAAAAATTGAGTACATTTCCTTTATTTTCAATAAATTACATAAAAATCATACTGAAAATTAACTGAAAAAATGGCAATTTTTGACACAAAAAACGCGGGTGGGAGAGTGCTTTTTTCGTGCCGTATGACGTGACGTAGGATTTTACCTGCACAATGGAAACTTTCTAGCCATTTTAATTAATTTGTTCATCTTGTTATTGTGATAATTAATATCACAAGTCAAATTCATTTAATCCCTCTATTAAATCCCCTAATATTTATCTATGTAATTAAGTGCTATAGCATTTATAGCCGTTCAAATTATAGGAGTATAAATGAAAGAGAAAAAAGAACGCTTTATTTCATTAGATGAAGTTATTACAAGAACAAGCCTTAGCAAATCTACCATTTATAACTATATGCGCAGGGGGAAATTCCCTAAAAGTATTATGATTACAAGTAATCGTGTTGTATGGTTAGAAAGTGAAGTGGATAGCTGGATTGAAGAAAAGTTAAGAAGAAGAGCGAAATAAATAGCCCTAGATAAATTTTATTACCTAGGGCTAGATGCTCACGAAAACAAAAAACGAGATGTAGTTTAATATAGTTATTTTCTTGAAGTATAAGAATATTTCAAGAACCCTTGTTTAATCTAAAGTTCTAAATTAAACGCAAATATTATACCAACAAAAAAGGAAAAATAAAATGCCTGAAACAACTGAAAAAACTGAAACAAAAAGAAAATCTCCTGCTATTCTAATTGCATTAAATGGCAAACCCATTCTTATGCATAATTTAAGTATTACTGGTACTTTTAGACGAGAAGAAGCGGATATGAGTGGCCGTAAATCTAGCACAAAAAAAGCAGATAAAGGGATAAAGGCGAAAGAACTCCACGTTAAAGGAATGATTCCATATAGAGAGGAAAAATGGCTAACTGATCTAATTAATTTAGCTGAAGGCACTGATGGAACAGGTGGACAAATTAAATATAGAGTTTCATCAAGAACTGCGCAAGCAATGAACATTAGAGAAGTAAAATTCAGCGGTGAGGTTGATATTGTAGAACAAGATGACTTTATGGCTTGGAATGTAAGTTTTATTTTAAAAGAAGCTAATAGTGTTAGCGAGAAAAAAGAAAAACGCAAACCAAAACCAAAGAAAATAGTACAAAAAGAAAATCACCCTAAAGCACAGCCTGCACAGGTTAAACCAAATAAAACTGAAGAAAAAATTGATGGCACAGAAAAAGATCCGAGCTTTTCAGGCCGTTTAAATCAAGGCGATTTTAAAGGAGCTGTAGTGGTACACTAATTTTACAGTCCTAGATAGGTGGTAAACTATCACAAAAAGAGGACACTAAAATGAGAAGAACATTTAGCCCAGATTACAAAGTGGCCGCAGTAAAATTAGTCACCGAGCAAGGTTACTCTATTGCCCAAGCCTGTTTAGAATTAGGCATAGGCGAAACAGCCCTGCGTCGTTGGATAAAACAAGTCCAAGCAGAAAAACAAGGCTATGTATTACCAGGAACTAAGCCTCTTTCACCCGAGCAACAACGGATACGAGAGCTTGAGCGACGCATTAAAATACTTGAAGAGGATAAAGAAATCCTAAAAAAGGCTACAGTGATTTTCATGTCACTCGAGCGCAACGCTATCAAGCGGTGAAGACATTAAAATCATATGGAATAAAACGTGTTTGTGCGCTATTTTCTCTTTCAGAACGAGCTTATTATGCTCAGAGAAAGCAAAAAGCTAAGCCCAATAAGCATTTAGGCTTGGCGGTAGAGATAAAGGCGTTATTTGATGAAAGTCGGGGTTCAGCAGGAAAGCGGACTTTAAAGGCGAGATTAAAAAGTAAGGGGATTGAGGTAGGATTAGCCTTAATTCGAAAGCTCATGAAACAACAGGGATTAGTCAGTAAACAGCCACAAAAACGTTGGCGTCAAGGTACATTAGAGAAAGCGTCCACATTGTTTCATAATGTGTTAAATCGGCAATTTAATCCAACCTCAGAGACAACGGTATTATGTGGTGATACAACTTATCTAAAGGTACAGGGGGAGTGGCATTATTTGGCAGTGGTAATGAATTTAGCGCACCGTCAAGTAGTAGGTTGGCGATTACAGAAACAGCATGATTCAATGTTAGTGGTTGGCGCCTTAAATCATGCAATGCTAACAACGGAGAGAACGAGGAGGATGTTGTTTCACTCAGACCAAGGCAGTATTTATGGGAGTGAGTTGTTTATACAATGTGTGAAACAGCATGGTTTGATACAAAGTATGAGTCGCCGAGGAAATTGTTGGGATAATGCGCCGCTGGAACGTTGGTTTAGAAGTTTTAAATATGAATGGATGTTAAAGGGCGGTTATTCTTCCTTAGATGAAGCTAAGGAAGATATTAAACGTTATGTGTTTTACTATAACAGGGTGAGACCGCATAGCTATAATCAAGGATTACCGCCAATTTTAGCGAAAAAAACCTATCAGGGACTGCTAATTTAGTGGATCACTACAGAGCAGCCAAAAAAGGATTAGAGAAAATATCTTCTATTTTCTCAAGTGATAAAAGCCAGCCATCACCAGAGAAATAATACTACGGAGAAAAAACTATGTTAGATACCATAACCCAAAACGAAACCTTTATTCAGAAAAAAGCGGAATACGAAGAGGCGCTAGAAGCATTAAAAAAAGCGAATGATGAAATCGCAAAGAAACAAGAAATTATTAATCGCAATAATGCAATTATTCAAGCATTACAAGCTGAAAATATTGATCTTGAAAAGAAATTAGATGGCTCATTAGACGTAGAAAGCGCTGCTCTAGACTTTGCTGAATTTGATAAACTTTCAGATCAGCTTAATTCAAATGCAAGAAAAATCACCTTATTAGAAAAACTGAATAAGGAAACAGAAAATAAAATTGAAATTTTCAAACTTGAAGAATACAGCAAAACAGCTTCAGCAGCTAGATCAAAATATACTGAATTAAATAAGTATATCTATGAGCTTACACAAGAACTTATTCAAGATGAAGATCTTATAAAAAACTTGAATTTTCTATGCGGTATTTATGTAGAATGCTTAGAAGATAGAGAAATAAACACACTGAACCAGCTACATATGACTGTAGAACAAGTATTTTTAGAAGATTTAAGTAAGAGGGTAAGACCATTTATTAAGAATCCCGAAAAATCCCCTTTAGGAATAGATAAGCCTAAAATTCTATATCAGACTCTAGGCGCAGGCTTCTTTGCCCGCCGCCGCTTGCAAGAGCTCAAAGAAAAACAATAATTCACGCCATTAAGCCGCCTTGTGCGGCTTTTCTTTTCTCTCTTTACGTATTCCAACTTACACCGCCTAGCACGATATAGCACTTCACAACTGTAATAATAAACAGTATAATTCTGTAAATAAAAACAGACTAGAGGATTTGTTCTATGGACATTTTTAAAGATCAAGATTTTATTCCATTGCGTACCTTTATAAACACGTCTTTAGATCTTTTTGGCAAAGAGATTAGCTGCGAAGAATTAGCTTACTTAATATTCTTTAAAATGATTAAGTTATATATACATATATCAGGAAATCAAGAAATGTTCTTTATTGGCAAGGAGATTATTGAGGAAGAACCTATTTTAAGCGTACGTGGTGAGATTGATGAGTACTATTTTATTAAGTATGATGATAAAGAAGAAATAATTGATAGAGAAATAATAGAAAATAGCAAAAAGGTTTTGAAAAATGAATTTAGCTCTATTACATTAGAGTTAATAGAAAAAGGGAGAATAAATCTAAACAAAGGAGGAATACCACTTTTTCAAATCGTTGATAATAGGACAAAAAAGCCAATTTACTTTGCAGAAAAAGCCATAAGAATAAGTAATAGCTTTAAATTTAATGGATATTTCCCTTTTATTGTTGAATTTGAAGAAATAGTAAAATTATATAAAGGAATACTTGAAAACAAGGAGGCTTTTACATCGGAAAGAAATTTAACATATGGATTCTTTATTGATTTATTGAAAGGAGACTACAACAAAGAGATAATTGAAAATATTGATATAATAGAGCACTTTATTTGTTTATATCTTACAGTTGATATTGCCACTATTTTTATTGATATAAAGAAATTTTTAAAAGAAAATTTTAATTTTATAGATAATTTATATATTCATAGAAAAGATATTGAGGAAATAATTAAAAATGGGGAAATCACAAGTCCTATATTAAAGGAATATAACAAGAATAAACAACTCAAAACACAAATTATACAATTAAAAAATAAACTCACTTACGACGGCAACCCAACAGAAATCAATACATTGAAAAGTATTATTGCAGGGCTTCTCTGCATTATCGATCCTAGTCGCCCTATAGATAGGCGTTATTTAACCAAAAGCGGGAAATTAAGCAAAAATAAACTAGCTAATGATGTTGAGAAATGCTTAAAAACACTAAGCCCTGAAGAGATTAAAAAAGTGAGCAACCGCACTATCAGAAATCATTTTAGTAAAATCACCAAAAGCAAGGCAAATTAGGCCTTGCTTTTTTATTGCCATAAAAATCTTGTAATTCATACAGAAACTTGCCAAAAATAAAAATTTTTAAATTACATATCAATATGTTATGAAAAATAATGGCGATTTTTGGCAAGTTTTCACCATTGAAATTTCTTTTCTCCTACCATTCCCCCCGGCAAACAAAAAAAAGCAGTTTTCGGCTTTGGCGAGCGTAGAAAAAACACTTTTTTGATTTTTTGACACCAACCACACACAGGAGAAAAACAATGGGTTTTTTAACCGCACTTCACCAATACAGAAAAAACAAGGCAAAGCAGTTTAATGCTGAAGATCAGTACAATAAAGACGCTTTCTCGCTAGAGAAATACGAAGTTCAAGCAATGCTTGAAAAAATTACCCAGCGTTCTGATTTCCTCAAAGCAATTAACGCAATCCCCGTTCATAACGAGCAAGGGCGGAAAATTTTCGGGCCTCTTAAGCCCAATATCACAGGGCGGCAATACCTAGAACGACATATCATTGAACAATCTGATTATGAAAACGGCTATCAAGTGTATGAAACAGATAGCGGCATTACATTGAAATGGGGAATGCTAGATGTTTTCAACCTTTACCCAGAAAAATTTGATCAGTTGATTGATGAATTTGTTTTAGATCAAATCGCGGCCAATATTATGCAAATCGGCTGGGCGGGTAAAAGCGTTGCGCAAAATACGGCAGCCGTTGATCTTTCTGACGTAAATAAAGGCTGGCTAGCTTTGCTTGCCGAGCAAAAGCCCGAAAATGTGAAAGCCACGGGCAAAAACGGCAAACTAAAAATCTTTGGTGAAAATGCTGATTATGCCAATTTAGATGCCTTAGCCATTGCCCTAAGAAATCAATTAGATGAACACCACAGAAATCGCAACGATCTTGTCTTTTTAGTGGGCACCGGGTTATTGGCACGGGAAGAACAGCCAATCACTAGCATAAACCCACCAGAACAAGACAAAGCAGGCTTACAAAATCACCACATCGCTAACCAATTCGGCGGAATGAAAGCCCTCACCCCGCCACAATTTCCACTTTATGGCGCAGTAGTCACGACATTACAGAATTTAAGTCTTTACACGCATAACCGCAGTGGGCGCTATTCAATCCGACAAGATGACGAAAGAAAGCGGGAAGTCGTGAGCTATTGGCGCTTTGAAGGCTATGTTGTGGAAGATTTGGGCTTAATGGCAGCGGTTGATCCTGCAATGGTGATTTTAGGCTAATTTTCGCGGCGTAACCGCCCAAGGTTACGCCAATTTTAAAGGAGTAAACACAATGACGCTTTTAACCTTAAAAGAATTACAAGCAATGAAAATCGGCGGCAGAACAAAAATCTATCATCTCGTCAAATCAGGTGATTTTCCAAAGCCGATCAAAATTGGCAAACGTAGCTTATGGCAATTAGAAGACGTGCAAGCGTGGTTAGATCACAACAACCCAAACAAGGAAACACCGCAATGAAAAAAGAACAAATCGAATTTATTCGCGCATTTATTCATTTGGGAATGGAGGAACAATTAATTGTAATGTTTTTTCTTTATATGGATATTCAAAGAGAGGATACGCTAAAAAATCCAGCGTCTTTCAGAGCCCACCTTTTCAAATTAATGAATGGCTTCACCACGGCACAGAAAAAGCAATTAATTGAAATGTGCAAGCAAGAAATGGCAGGAAAAAAATGAAAGGCTTAAAAATTCAATGCCCAGAATGTGGAAAAGCATTAAATATCCGCACATCAGAACGCCCTAGCGCGTGCGTAACACAAGCCCTTGTTTACTGCGTGGAATGCGATATTAAAGGCACAATCACCGCCCAATTAAGCGACATTAAAAAAGGCGTATTTAAACCGGTTACACCCAGCCATAAATGGCAGCAAGATCCCAAATGAACAGGGCAAAATTCAGGCAAAGAAAAAGCGCACTTGAGATTTGTGCCATCGTGCGCTTTAAGTTCCCCTTAACAACCAACAAGGTAAGGATTTATGAAGAATTGTTTCATTATGATTAAAAATAACCATAAATCAATGAGTGATATTACACTAAAAAGAAAAAATAACAACTTATTTTCAATTATTCACGCATATTTATTGACAAATGCCCAAGCTTCAAATTATGCTTTCCCCGCTTTCGCAAAATCGAAAGCCAGCCGTGGAAAGCTGAATATACATATGGCGAATAATAGCACGCCGTTACATCGTGCTTTTTTTATTCGTTGCTCAAGCGTATCTAAAAAACGCCAGTTTAAGGCGTATTCATCTATGGTAGCTTGTAGCGGGCAACCCTTTGCGGTTGGCTGCGTTCCATATGTCGCAGTTTTCCACCCCGTTACAAGCTATCGCCAATCCGTGGAAAGTGAAGCGATAGCCCAAATCATTCAACATATGGAGCTATCAGCAATGATCTACAAATTCTTATTGCTAGGCACACGCCTACACGTATCAACCTATGCCAAAAGCGAAGCGCACGCGCGCCAATTCCTAAACCTCACCCCACAAGAGGCGGTTTGTTTTGCACGCATTAAGGGGGTGCATTATGCGTAATTTCACACCAGAAAACCTTACAGAAAAAGTAAACATCATTGAACACTTTCTCGCAGAAACAAAGAAAGCGCTAAAAGCTAACCAGTTAGAAGAAGCGAAACATTGCTTAAAAAGCGTGGAATTAACGGCATATATTCCAACTTATGCACAAAATACAGAAGCAAAGTTTTATATCGATGAGATATTAACAGATGAGCAAGCCCAACTAGGCGTTCACTTTGTAGAACACTTCTTCAATGCCGCTAAAGTGTATTTACATAATGGGAATTTGCGCGGCGTAACACATTCATTGCAAGCCATTATCAACGGCTTACCCACTCAAATTAGCCAAAATAGGGGGCTAGAATGAAAAATAAATTACAACACATTCAAGCACTAAATGAGCAATTTAGCTCTGAATTAGGAAACTTAGCAACATTCCCCTATTTTTATGAAACTTTAGCAGCGTTCAACTTAGGTGAAGACACTCGCGAAAAATTAGAGCGAGTAAATGCAATGGCGCAGATAGAACAAGTTTACCTAAAACACTTAGAAAGCCTGCAAGAGGAAATACATTCTCAATTAAGTGAATTGGTTACATCAGAGGTTAAGTTATGATGAACGGAAAGAGAAAAAAAGCACCTAACTTAGGGGCATTATTGAAAACTACTCCCAATAGCCAAAAAGAAATATTTATTTTAATCGGTGATAATGTTTGGAATTTTTATCGTTCAGATCCTAAAGATTTAAAAACAAATGGGCTTGGCACAGGCTGGAAAATGCTAGCAGATTTAACTGATGCGGATAATGCTAAACGTTATGAAGAAATTCCAATTATTTTAGATAATACAAATCTATCAGAACTTTATAAGCTGGATATTTTGCCGTTAGAACATCAAGTTGCAAGCATTATTGATACAGATGAGTTTTTTAAAGTTAAAACAAGTGTTGACGGCATCACAATTAGAGAAAATCAGCAAGTTCTAACAGATTTATGCACGCATTTAACTAAAACAACGGCTATTCAGCATTTAACGTTAAGAAACAATATTGGCGAGCTTTTAGAAGATTTAAGCGGCTATATTTCCCGCATTCGTAACAATGAAGCAAGCCTAGAAGCGACAACACCTGAATTAATTGAGCTTGACGCGGAAACCCTGAAAAAACTTAGCCCAGCTGAAAAGGCTGAATATTTCTACAAATGGCTAAAAATTCCCTTAGCTTATCACGCGGATCAAGGGATAATTTACCGTTACAACGGTATTATTTGGGAAATAATCCAAGAAAATGAATTACAACGTCAAATTAAGCAGTTTTTTGAGGAATACGGCACAAAATACGGAAGCGTTGAGAGTTTAAACAATATTATCAAATGCCTTAATGTAGATTTACCGCTATTTATGCAAACTGATGTGAAACTCTTAGCTTTTAAAAATGGCGTACTAAATAAAAATACGTTGCAATTTATGCCACATAATAAAGACTACTATTTAACAGGCGTTAACCCCTGCGATTATTTGGAAACGCAAACCCCTACGCCTAATTTTGATAAATGGATCAATTTTATCAGCTATGACAGTATTGAGCGGAAAAAATCTTTATTAGCTGCTCTTTATATGATTTTAAATAATCGTTATGACTGGCAATTAACCTTAGAATTAATAGGCGAAGCGGGAAGCGGTAAAAGTACATTTCTAGAAGTAGCAAAATTAATTAGTGGCGAGGGAAATTATACCGCGATAGATTTAGAGCTTTTAAAAGACGATAAGGCGCGAGATATTATCTTAAATAAAACGTTTTTATTTTCACCTGATCAATCCCGCTACATTGGCGATGCTTCAATTATTAAAGCAATTTCTGGCGGTGATGATATTTCTTTCAACCCCAAAAATAAAAAATCATTTAGTAGTAAAGTAAACGCAATTATTGCTATTTGTTCTAATACCTTGCCAATTTATAAAAATGACGGCGGCGGAATGGAAAGAAGGCGCGTGTTATTTCCATTCTATAAAGCCGTTGAAGATAGCGAAAGAGATGATCAGCTATTTGAGAAAATTCAACAAGAATTAGGCGGGATAATCCGCAAACTTTATGATGAATTTAAACAACCAGAAGAAGCTAAACAAGCCTTACTACGACAGCAAAAGAGTAAAGAAGCTTTAGCGATGAAAACCGAAAACGATCATATTTTAGAATTTATCGAAGAGTTCGATTTATTGCCCGAAGTCAGCAATAAAGGCTTAATTCTAGGAAGTATGAAAGGAATGCCAAGCATTGAAAGCCCTTTTGTTTTTGATCGCCTTTATTGGTGCTATTTGTTTTTTTGCGACATCTTAGGGCGAACAGATAAAGCAAGGTTAAAACCAAAAGATTTACTCGCCGAAATGCAACAAGCATTTAAAACCGCTGGCTATAAAATCAAATTCACTAATAAGCAGCTAAAAGGCGGGTACAACTACACAAATGCCACATTCAAAGACAAGCAGAAAACAATAGAAAAATGGAGAAACGCATAATGCAGTGAGTAATTTATTGAAAATATTAACAGTAAACCAATCAAAAAAAGGCGCATAATAGCGCTCTTTTTTTATTCCAAAGTGATATAAAAAGCAAAAGACACAGCCAAACTGATTTTTCTTATTCACCCTTTCACTTTTTCACCCTAACCACATATAACTATATGATTTATAATAAAAAAACAAGAAAAATAGAAAATTCATTTTTTCACCCTTGTTTCACCCTTTTTTGCATTTTTTCACCCTTTTGATTATTTATTGTTCAAAAATGACTTTTTTTCTTAAATTTTGTTCATTTATCAAACAAATTTCGCATTTTTCACCTCATTTTTTCACCCTTTCACCCTTTTTTTCACCCTTATTCACCCTACTAAAAAAGGAAAAAACTATTCAAAATCAATGTGATAAAAATAAATAGGGTGAAAGGGTGAAAGGGTGAAACAAAAATCTAATATTTGGTCTGGCTCGCATATTTTGCCTAAATCAGCCTACTTTTTGCACGATGAAAAAATCAATCAAACTTTTATCGATAAACTGAAAGGCATAGGCAAGCCCAATAACGGAATTCCTGTTATCTGCACTGAACAAAATAGGGGAAATCACCGCTGTAAAAATCCCCAGCCTTGCCGCCTTTTCGATTCCTGTTTTATACTCAAGCAGGGATTTTAGATCCCTGTTTAGATCCCTGAAGCAGATAAAGAGAATAAAAAACCATAGAAAATACAGTAAGTTAGGCGAAAAAATTGAAATACCCTCTCACCGCCATCAGTGATATTTTTTCAGTTCTTTTTGTTCGTATTGTTCACTAACTTATTAAAAAATAAGGATTTTTGTAGTTCGTTCTGTTTTTTCTGTTCTTTTTGCGTGTTTTTGTTCTTGGCGAAATGATCCCAAATGCTCCCTTTTTTGTTAGCTCTCACTTACAAAAATGGATTTTTTAGATTTTAGGGATCATTTCTTGAAATTTTTTAATTAAATCAAGAGCTAACACTATGACAAAAATCAACCAAACTTTTATCAATAAACTGAAAGCCACAGGCAAAGAAGAACGCTATTCACTAGGGCATAAACTCTTTTTAGTGATGACCCCTAAGGGTAGCAAATCTTATCGTTATATTTACCGCTTACCCGATACCAAGGCGATTAGAAAAAAGAACCTTGGGCGGGCTGATATTATTTCCCTTGAGGAAGCGTTAAATATGGCGATTTCCTATAATCTTTCGCTTGCCCAAGGCATTGCTCCTTTAGTGCAAATTCAAGCAGAAGAAAAGCAATTACAGTTGCAAAAAATCACGTTGGTAGAGATTGCGGAAGATTGGCATAAGACAAAGGGCATTAGATTAAGCAAAGCACATTTGAAAGATCGCTTAGCACGTTTTAAAAATCGTAGTGTTCCACTAAATTAGCAATCCTTTGATAGGTTCTTTTTCGCTAAAATTGGCGATAATCCTTGATTATAGCTATACAGTCTTACCTTTTTATAGTAAAACGCATAATGTTTAATATCTTCCTCAGCTTCATTTAATGAAGAATAACTGCCCTTTAATATCCATTCATATTTAAAACATCTAAACTAAGGATTCATCGGCGCACTATCCCTACAATTTCCTCGATGACTCATACTTTGTATCAATCCCTGCTGTTTTACACATTGTATAAACGGCGCATTCTCATAAATCTTACTTTGCTCTAAGTGAAACAACATCCTCCCTATTCTTTCCATTGTCAGCATTGCATGATTTAAGGCATCAACCACTCACATTGAATCATGCCTTTTCTGAATAGCCAGCCAACTACTTGACGACGCACTAAATTCATTACTATTGTCAAATAATGCCATTCCCCCTGTACTTTTAGATAAGTTGTATTACCACATAATACCATTGTATCTGAGATTGGATTTTGAAGCTCGCTTTTAAACTCCGCTTTCCTGCTAAACCACGATTTTCATCAAATGACGCCTTTATCTTTTTATTCCATACGATTTTAATGTCTTTACCGCCTGGTAGCGTTGCGCTCGAGTAACGTGAAAATTGCAGCAGCTTTCTTAGGATTTCTTTATCCTCTTCGAGAATTTTAATACATATGATTTCAATTCACGGCCATCTGGGAGATGACCGCCTGATTTAAATGGCGACGGGACAATTACGCCCAACGTTTCAATTCACGGCCATCTGGGAGATGGCCGATTTGCCTACAGATCCCAAAAAATGAGGGTTTGGCGTTTCAATTCACGGCCATCTGGGAGATGGCCGGCAATCCAACGAGCGTAAAGCGGCATACAAAAAAGTTTCAATTCACGGCCATCTGGGAGATGGCCGAGATGTACCAATGCAAGCGGTGTTAGCACCGCTTTGGTTTCAATTCACGGCCATCTGGGAGATGGCCGCAGCTTGTAGGATATGAGATCAGTTTTAGCAAGCGGTGTTTCAATTCACGGCCATCTGGGAGATGGCCGAAGCGAAAAAACGCTAGGATCTAGCGGTCGTCCCGTTTCAATTCACGGCCATCTGGGAGATGGCCGCCAACGACACGCACACCACCAACAGGGCAAGGGCAAGTTTCAATTCACGGCCATCTGGGAGATGGCCGGAGCGTCAGAAAATGATGAAAACTAAAATCACAAGTTTCAATTCACGGCCATCTGGGAGATGGCCGTCGTATTAATTTCCCCCGTTTTGCCCACTTAAACGGGTTTCAATTCACGGCCATCTGGGAGATGGCCGAAGGCGATCAACTTGAAATCACCCTTGAGCTGATGTTTCAATTCACGGCCATCTGGGAGATGGCCGAATCTTAATTTTTTGATTGTGATAATTTTTGAAATGTTTCAATTCACGGCCATCTGGGAGATGGCCGTATACGCATTTTTAGATCCTCCCACTGTTATCTAGGGTTTCAATTCACGGCCATCTGGGAGATGGCCGTTGATAACTTACAAAATAGGAGCGTAAAAAATGATGTTTCAATTCACGGCCATCTGGGAGATGGCCGGCCTGCCGTGTGTATAGCTTGCGGTGGGCGTTAGATGTTTCAATTCACGGCCATCTGGGAGATGGCCGGATGCGGATTGGGATTATATAGCACCATACTTAGATCGTTTCAATTCACGGCCATCTGGGAGATGGCCGTTAACTTTAATTTTAGAAAAGCACGAAAAACTAAGGTTTCAATTCACGGCCATCTGGGAGATGGCCGTTGGAAAACTATACGCTTATTGGGTATGGTTATAATGGTTTCAATTCACGGCCATCTGGGAGATGGCCGAAACGCAATCTACATCACAAATAGCTTAGCCGTAGTTTCAATTCACGGCCATCTGGGAGATGGCCGTTGAAATTATCGCTTGATTGCTCTTTAAAAATTGAGTTTCAATTCACGGCCATCTGGGAGATGGCCGCAAAGAATATTTAGATCGTATCATAAAAAGCGATGTTTCAATTCACGGCCATCTGGGAGATGGCCGGCCACCCAGTAGCACCGCTACAATAAGATGTAGGGGTTTCAATTCACGGCCATCTGGGAGATGGCCGGTAACTATCTTAAACCGTTGGCGGAATTAAGGGCGGTTTCAATTCACGGCCATCTGGGAGATGGCCGCGTCACTTTTTACGCCACCACGAAAAATCCAAGCGTTTCAATTCACGGCCATCTGGGAGATGGCCGTAATTATCCCCTTCATTCATATTTTCGTCAAAATCTGTTTCAATTCACGGCCATCTGGGAGATGGCCGAGCAATGGGGGGCGGTAGCGTGTGCTATCGCCAGTTTCAATTCACGGCCATCTGGGAGATGGCCGTTGTTAATCTATGCGTGTATTATATCAAAACGGATGTTTCAATTCACGGCCATCTGGGAGATGGCCGTACCAAATATTCATTCAGTGCGGTATTTTTGCAGGGTTTCAATTCACGGCCATCTGGGAGATGGCCGCACCTTATCCAAAACTAGAAAGAAATTGTTTGAAGTTTCAATTCACGGCCATCTGGGAGATGGCCGATGTTGTAGGGTATGAGACAAGCGTAAGCAACCGATGTTTCAATTCACGGCCATCTGGGAGATGGCCGGTTCAACTGCAAAAATTCCCACGTTTTAAAAATACGTTTCAATTCACGGCCATCTGGGAGATGGCCGGCTTAACAACAAGCCACGATCCTACCCACCTTATCGTTTCAATTCACGGCCATCTGGGAGATGGCCGACTGGTTATTTTTTGTACTTTTGGGAATTGATAGGTTTCAATTCACGGCCATCTGGGAGATGGCCGGCATTGAGTAAGATGTAATTAATCAGTGCCTTTGTTTCAATTCACGGCCATCTGGGAGATGGCCGGAGAGAGATCGCAAACTTGACGATCTCTTTAATAAGTTTCAATTCACGGCCATCTGGGAGATGGCCGTAATCCTTGTGTTACTAAGTGTCTATCTTCTCTAGTTTCAATTCACGGCCATCTGGGAGATGGCCGCGCATTATTAAAGATTCGTTGGTTCACTAGCTAACGGTTTCAATTCACGGCCATCTGGGAGATGGCCGACTGTTTTGCCGTGCGGAGCAGTACCCCCCAAGGGTTTCAATTCACGGCCATCTGGGAGATGGCCGGAACCGCTGGGGATTTTGGTGTACCTGCTTACTACGTTTCAATTCACGGCCATCTGGGAGATGGCCGCTTGATAAATATGAAATTACTAACTTTTGAGCAAGCGGTTTCAATTCACGGCCATCTGGGAGATGGCCGTGGCAAAGAATATTTAGATCGTATCATAAAAAGCGATGTTTCAATTCACGGCCATCTGGGAGATGGCCGGCGATATTAACTTTTATTTTTTTTGCCAAACCCCCGTTTCAATTCACGGCCATCTGGGAGATGGCCGTGTTTGTCGATCAGGGCATAGAAGCCAGTATCGATGTTTCAATTCACGGCCATCTGGGAGATGGCCGTTCTGTAAATAAAGGCACTTTCTATCCAGATTCTAGAGTTTCAATTCACGGCCATCTGGGAGATGGCCGAATTTTTACTAACAACAGGAGCGTAAAAAATGATGTTTCAATTCACGGCCATCTGGGAGATGGCCGATGGGGATTGTAAATAGGAGACACTATGACCAATGTTTCAATTCACGGCCATCTGGGAGATGGCCGACCCTTAAAAAATAAACCTTAAAAATGGAGCGTTAGTTTCAATTCACGGCCATCTGGGAGATGGCCGCTTTGCAGATAGCCTGATCGAAGTGTTGGGAAGTGTTTCAATTCACGGCCATCTGGGAGATGGCCGCTAATCGAGCGGAATTTATGCAGCAGTTTTTACCTGTTTCAATTCACGGCCATCTGGGAGATGGCCGTGCTTATTATAGCACATAGATCTAGCCCGTCAAACAGTTTCAATTCACGGCCATCTGGGAGATGGCCGTAAAAAAAGAGATCGGGAGCTTGACGATCTCTTGTTTCAATTCACGGCCATCTGGGAGATGGCCGACGGCTTGGCGGTGAAATGTAAACCGCATTCAGCGGTTTCAATTCACGGCCATCTGGGAGATGGCCGGTTAGTTGTGGGTATAATCCCGTATCTACTAATAAGTTTCAATTCACGGCCATCTGGGAGATGGCCGTTGCTCACGCTTTGAAAGAAATCATCTAATTTAGGAGTTTCAATTCACGGCCATCTGGGAGATGGCCGTCAAAAATTATCACAATCTAAAAATTAATATTTTGTTTCAATTCACGGCCATCTGGGAGATGGCCGTGGCGAGATGTTCGCACCGTTAAAGACTTGGGCAGTTTCAATTCACGGCCATCTGGGAGATGGCCGGTTATGGTAAATGAAAAGTTATTAGATCGTACGGCGGTTTCAATTCACGGCCATCTGGGAGATGGCCGAGCACAGGCAAAAAATATAACAAAAATAAGATATTAACCTTATTATTTCGCTAATCATTCTTTTCTGTGCGAGAATGGATTATAGCATAATCATTGCCAAATAAAATTTAGAATTAATTATTTGATTTTTAAAGAACAATGATACTTCGCTAAGCTAGCAGGGATTTGATGAGAACAGTAGGTTAGCGATTATAGAATTATGGCATCTTGAAAAATATCAATCGATGGTTTTGCACCGTGATGCTCTACTTTTCTGCGCCATTTACTTCCTAAATGGTAAAAGCGCAAACTATCAGTTTCAGGGTTATAGGTATCCAATAGTTTGGATTTTAATAGCACCCATTGATCTGGCGCGATATCACATTCAAATACAGAATATTGAACACGAACACCATAATCAAGACAATGTTTCGCAATACGACGCAAACGTGCTTGACCTTGTGGATCATCAAAAGAAATATCATAAGTAATTAGCATTAACATATTGTCATCCTAACGCATTAAAAATGGGGGATATTGCGCTAAATCACCGCGTAAATGCCGTGCCAGTAGCATTGCTTGTATATGGGGTAATAATCCTATTACAACATTTTCCTGCAAAAATGGGTGAAGTATTTTTTCTTGTTTCTTCGCTTGCCAAGCTTGGAATAGGCTTTTTCGCATTTCGGGCTTCAAATTAACTGCACCGCTGCTTTCTTTTACAAAATCACTTGGTTTAATTTGCCCACGGTTAATTAGACTTAATACGGTTCTATCCACCCACCAAGCACGAAATTCTTCCAATATATCTTGTGCTAAACTATCTCTTCCCGGACGATCAGCATGTAAAAAGCCAATTTGCGGATCTAGCCCCACACCTTGCAAAGCACCGCTAATTTCCTTACCTAAAATACTATATAAAAATGATAACAGCGCATTCACTTCATCACGTGGTGGACGGCGTGAACGTCCGTGAAAAGTAAAACCGTTCTTATCCCGTAATAAATGATGAAAAACACTAAAGTAACGAGATGCTGCTTCGCCCTCAATGCCACGAATAGTATCCAAATCGTCAGCTTGCTTAAGCTCCCTTAAACGTGCATTTAAACCATAAATAGCCTGTTGAATTTCTTGATTTTCACCATAATTTCGCAATTGCCGTTGCAAGACGCGCTTAGATGATTGAATTTTAGCTGCGATAATATGACGAGCAATCGAGGTAGGTTTTTCTGCAGAATAGTGATATTGCGCTCGGCGTAATAATACATTTCCACTTTGTCGGCCTTGTAGGCGCCCTAAATAGCGCCCATTTTCAGTGAAAAAGGCAAGATTTACATTATTTTCGCCACAAAATCCCATTAAAAATGGAGATACCAGCACATTACCAAAACAGAATATGTGTCCGATAGAATGAATAGGAAGCTGTGCCACTTTTTTACGCTCTTGTTCAATCACAAGCGTTTCTCTTTCTTTATGCAAATAACTGCCTTGTGTCGTGATATAAATGGTATTTTGTAGTTTTTTCATCGTAAAAATTCACCTAATTAAGATTAAAAAACTCATCATTTTTATACCGCACTTTGCTTTTATTCTTTCTCATCAAACAACCTTTTGATGTAAGATTGCGATTTATCTTTTTCCAATAATGCAGGCTGGCAAAGCTCAATTAAAGAGCAAGCCTTACAGTGTTTTCCATATTGTGGCGCAGGCGTTATGCCGCTTTCTAACAATGCTTGCACACGCACAATGGTATCTAATGTTCTCTTTCTTAATTCAGCTGAAAACAGAACAGGTAAGCGATGTCGCGTTTGTAAATACCATATCGCCCCTTCCGTAATAGACTGCCCTGTCATTTCTTCTAAACATAATGCTTGAGCGCAAAGTTGAATTTCATCAATAGGTTCAAGTTTGGGTTTGCCACGTTTGTACTCTACGGGCTTTAATTGACCTGAGCTAAGATCTTGCTCTACGAGATCCAAAATCCCCGCTAATCCAAGCTGTTGCGCGCAAACATGGACTGTTCGCTCAAAACGAATTCCCTTACGGCTTTCAGGCTCGCCTGAATCGACACGCTCATGCAAGGTTCTTCCTTGTGCCGTAAGCAAATTTTCTTCCCACGCCTGCTCGTTATGGATTAACGCACATTGGCGTGGGCAGAAAGCATAATGCTGTAATGCCGAAAGCGAAACGATATACATTGGTTAAATTAATTCTTCAACCGTTACGCCTGTTAACCCATCGGTATTCACTGAGATACGGTAATCATCAAATGACTGTGCAGGCATCGCCGTATCACCATTCACACGCTCAACGGTGACTCGCTCAAATAATTTATGCGCTGACTGATTGCCTAAGGCGTCTTGATGTTTAAATACCACCAGTTTGCGCGCCACCATTTCACCACGCGCGGCAGAATGATCGTGTTCAAACATTAGCTGTAAAGCCTGCCATAACTTCTGTAAATCGTCATCACTAAAGCCCGTTTTCTCTGCTAATTTTGCTGAAATAAAGCCGTGAACACGATAAAGTCCGTAAGGAACAATGGCTTTACGCCCCATAGTACGTTCTTTTTCAAGATCTTTCTCATTGGTTACTGCCATACGCGTAATAGAAAGTTCCACTGGAACAATCGGATCGATTGATTGTGCAAAGGCAAATTGCACAGGGCCACGAACTTGACCGCTATTAACTTCAGTCGTCATTACTGCGCCAAAACTACGAACATCAAAGAAATTTTTGCACATCCACGCGGTAATTTCGCGTGCTTTGGCTTCATCTTTCGGTAGTTTTTTCGCTTCAGGCTTGATGGATAAAGCTTCATAGGCACGTTTATTTTGTAAATTCAGTACGCTTTTCTCTTTCACATAAATCTCGTAGCCTGGCTCATTTTCATAGCATAATTCAATAAAATTACGGATCTTACGTTTTAAACAAACATCTGTAACCAAGCCTTTGCTGGTTTCAGGATCCATACGCGGTAAATTTCCTGCATCAGGATCACCATTTGGATTCCCGTTAGTAACATCAAAAAAATATACAAATTCATAACGATTCTGGATAGTCATTTTTTACTCCTTGATTGATTCTGTTTCATCAGCATTAACTTTTTTGCTGAAATAACGTTATTTTTCTTGATAATAGCCTAATGCAAAGCGTCCTTGTTCCTCAATATTCAAATGACGCGGAAAAACAGTTGGTAGTTTTGCTAAAATTGTATCAAGCTCCTTACTTAAATTAATCGCCAGCCCTACATTATCTTTCTTTAAGCGAGAAAAATGGTGTTGAGCCCCTCTAAGAAGCCGTGGGAATACCATATAAGGCACGGTAGATGCGGAAGAATAATAACGATTAGCAATATTCGCATTTACTTTCCCTAATGCTTGCTCCTGAACACGTACTAACAACGCAAACAATCGTCCAAGAAGATAAGCTGTATGATCCGTATTTTCATCTAATTCCATAGGAACTCCTTGTTTTATCAAACCTTTTCTAAATCGCCGCTGAAGTACGGCTTTAACCATTGCAATTCTCAATCCTGTTATTTGCCCATCCGCTCTAAATCGCATCAGTAATTGTGATAATAAATTCATCGGATAGAGACTATCAGTAAAAATAGCTCGAGCCAGCTCTCCTGCGAGTACAGGGGAAATATTTTCAGATTTACCTTTACCAGTGCGATCTAATGGCGTTGTTTGCAATAATAAACGCCAAATAGAAGGCGGCGTTTTCCAAGGGCGAGGATTAAGCGCAAGATCCTGCCAATGCATCGCTAAGTTATTGGCTAACTCGCCAAAACTGGTTTCCAACCAAAAACGAATAGAAATTCTTGATGCATTTGGCGCTAAACCTAAAATGAAAAAACGGGTACTCGGCGCTATCTCGAGATTAATCTCTTGCAAAGGTCTGCCTTTACTCATTTTTTCTAACATATCAAAAATAGGGCTATTCTCTTGCTCATCATCAGGCGGTGTCAAAAAACCTGCAAACAATTGTTCCGCCAGTTCCGCTTGCTCAACATCTTCTGCTTCCGCCCAAAAAACGGTACTTGTATCGCCAATCATCAAATGATGATTTTTGTTGCGTAATAAATAATTTAACGCTGTGGTATAAGCAAACGCTGCTTGTTCTGAAACAGGCGCATTATCACCTTGATCCTTATTAAAAGAAGTAAAGGCATCTTTATTGAAAGAAATAATTGAGCCGCCCGAGCTTTGTCCGCCCTGAATACCTTTAATTGAAGGATGCAAGCGTGCAATAGGGGCTTTTTCCCCCGTAATTAAACAAATTCCTTCCGTCTTATCATTCGTGGATAATAGACCTGCCCATAAATTTTGCGCTTCAACACTTTGATGAATATATTGATTTTCACCATCTAACTTAAATACAACGTTAGCATCTAATATTTCAATTGGACAAAGAGAGTCCGTAAATTTTTCAGACTCCCAAGTTGTCAAGAATTTCACCAAGGCTTGCAAGCCTTTATCTTGAGTATCCGCTAATGCCTCTAAATGAAACTGTTTGAACGCATCAAAAGTATGGTGCGAAAGCAATGCTGGCTGCATTTGCGCACTGGCTTTATCCTGATTGGCCTCCACCCCAAGCACATAAGCTGCTTTATCCCATAAAAAATTCGGTTTTATGCCAGATGTTCGTTTCACTGCTTGGGGAACATTCATTAACTTCGGTCTTGGCTTTTTGTCATCAGTCAAATTAGGAATGACATCAACCAACTCTCCCTTTGGATTTAACACTAAAATATAGCCAATTTTTTCTTCACTAAATCCATAAGAAGGGACTTTAGGCTCACCGGTATCACGATCCTTCTGGGCAGATAAACGCTGATAATAACGAACAAGCGATAATAAAATCACGATACCACCTCCTCGCCCATAAAAGGTGGCACCGTAATACTGCCATCTTGCATTTTGGCTCTAAAAAAGTGCGGTGTGTTTTTATGCTGAAAATCAATATCGTGCAACATCCAACCTAAATCGCGCTGACGATCATTTTCCGCTAACAAACATTGTGGCAAGGCTTCCCCCTCATCAATAAAGGCAAACTCAGCAGGAAACTCCCTCACCCCCATACAAGGTTGTTGGAAACATTGTCCTTTCATTGCTCGGCGTTTAAACATTTCTAAATGCTTGGTTAAATTATCACCTTCACCCGCTTTATCTGTCATTACAATATGGGCTTCAATGACATAAGCGACATTTTTTAATACAGTAGCAGCACGTTGTTGACGATCTTCTTCAATAATAGTATAAAGTCCTTCAACACTTTTACGTTTCATTGCTCCACTCACTTTACTGGCGGGCAACTTACCCCCCAATTCATTTCGGCGAATAGATTCAAACTGGATAGGTTTCAGCACATAGATCTTATCTATTACCCAGTTTATTGCGGGCTTCCAATGGATCGCTGATAATATCCCCCGCGCAGCTGAAGGGGTTATCACGTCATAAGAGACCCGTTCCACCTTCATTTCTGGGCGGGTGAAACAGGCATAGTCCCCCCAAATATGTAATCTCACTTTATTCTTCATTCACTACTCCATTTATTCTATGGTTATGCTATGACAACTTACCAAGCACAATTTTCCGCAGCAATAAATTCTGGCGTATCCCAATTTAATCCAGAATGTTCGCTATATAAATCCCGATTAATCAAATAATAAAATTGTTCACCGAAACGCTCTCTATTGATTAAATCAACCGCGCCACGCTGATAAAGTGCGGTCAAAATTTTCTCAGAAATTTGGATCGTATAGGGTTGCAACTTGCGTAAAACCCCCCAATTTGTTCGGCATTTTGCAGGATATCGATAAGTTTTTCGGCCTCTTCATTAAAAGGAATAATCAAAGGCACAAGATGGCTTTGAATCATTTGAAATTTCTTCGCCATGGTTTCAAAAGGGAAATTTAGCCTTGCATTATGGCAATCTGCTAAAATACCTGCTTTATCTAGTTCACTCCCCTTTGAAGCATAAACCTGCTTGAAATAATTTAAAATAGCATCTGGTGCCAGTAAATCAGACTGATGCGAGCGTACAACTGAGCGCATACAGGCCGAAAGTACGTTTAACTCCGCTGGCGGCTTCCACTGCTCTTCAGGCTTAAAAATACAGACTAAACTTTCGCTCTGCGCCCGTTTACCCTCGCGATTACAACGTCCTGCAGCTTGAGCAACAGAATCTAAGCCTGCTTCCGCACGCATTACCAGCGGGAAATCGACATCCACACCAGCCTCTATTAAGGATGTTGAAATCACCCGACAAGGTTTACCTTCTTTCAAGCAATGACGAATCTCATCAAGTATTTGCGTACGGTGTTTAGCACACATCAAGGTGGAAAGATGAAAACATCCCTCCAGGAATTTCGCTAAATGATACAAATGCTGCGTGTGCTTGCGATTATTGACAATAATCAGAATTTGTGGGTTTTCAGTTAAATAATTGAGTAAAGACTCATCTTTTTGTTCATCAATATGCTGTACAGTGGTACGCGCCAATCGTTGAAATAATCGCTCAGGATTTGGCGCAATTTCGCGTAAATTCTCAAACCCTTTATAGAAACCGTGTTGCTGATGGATCGCTGGTTGAGTTGCGGTACACATTACCACCGAACAGCGATAATTACGCGCAAGTTCATCAATGGCTGCCATAATCGGACGTAATAAATTGAGCGGTAACATTTGTGCTTCATCTAAAATAATCACACTTCCCGTAATATTATGTAACTTACGGCAACGAGATGAACGATTTGCAAATAAAGATTCAAAAAATTGCACCGCTGTGGTTACGATAACAGGCATATCCCAATTTTCAGAAGCTAAGCGCAATTTATCTTTGCTATGTTTATCCGTCAATTTTCCATCATCAAAGGTACTATGATGCTCTAACACCGCTTTCTCACCAAGATCACCAAATGCTTGACGAAATTGTGCAGCATTTTGCTCAATAATACTTGTAAAAGGAATCACATAAATAATACGGCGAAGTTGATGAATCTTAGCGTGCTCAAGAGCAAATGCCATTGACGTAAAAGTTTTTCCACCACCAGTTGGCACGGTTAAAGTAAAGAGTCCAGGTGGTAGTGAGGCTTGTTGTACAGCATAATCAAAAATCTGACTACGCAGTTGAGTCAGCGAAGAAGCTTTCTGATTAGCTGAAGATTGTCTAAATTTTGACTGAATAAATTGATTGAAATGATCCTGTAAGGTAATAAGATCTGGATAATTACCCCGTTCAACGGAAACATTTTGCCCTTTGGCATAAAAAGCTTCTGTCTCTAAAAAATCCGCATCGACCAAACAAGAATAAAGCATTCGGGTAAAAAAAGACAAAGAGAAAAATTGCTCTGTTTTCGACGGCGTGATAGCAGGAAAAGAAAGTTTATCGGCTAACGGAATTTCATCTTGCCAAGCCTTATCTAAAGCAGGAATGATATTTTCTAAGCGGTGAGCTAAGGTTGTTAAATCCCCTTCTCGCGAACCATTTGCTAACCCAGCGTGATGCCCTGCAATACAAAATGCCATCAGCCAACCGAGTTGAGGGTATTTTTCTACGGCTAATTTTGCCCCTGCTGTTGAATGATCAACCCGCGGCCCACCACGCAAACGCGACTGATATGGCTCACTATACTTACCAAAATCGTGTAGTAATCCCGTATGATATGCAATCTCTTGAGCACCAAAATATTGCGCAAAATTAGCTGCCATTTTCGCAACATTGATCAAATGATCACGCAACAACTGCCAATCTTTTTCTGTCGGATCTTCTGTTGAATGTGCGAAAAAAACCATAAACGCTATCGCTTCAAAATACCCATCATTAGACGGAAGTATATAAAAATCCCATTATCTTTCAATCGGTAAAACGAAATTTTGTGATACATTTCACATAAAAGACCCCAATAAGAAAAAGTCATTCAAGTTAGAATAAAAAAATAGGGACTGTATTGGATAAGCCCCTTTTTTATTATTTCAGAATAGTACTTGATACTGATCTTAAACCAGAGGCAGACAACGCCCCAAAATCATATGATGAGAGGTATAATAATAAACTGTAGAAGATCAGACTTGATCTGACAAATCATTATAAAAATGAGAGTTTCCCGTTTAGAATATGAGTGTCTAAAATTCAATCTAAACAAAAAAGGAAACTCTCATGTTTTATTCTAACAATCCTCTCATTAAACACAAGACTGGTTTACTTAATTTAGCGGAAGAACTTGGAAACATATCTCAAGCTTGCAAAACGATGGGAATGAGCCGGGATACGTTCTACCGTTATCAACAAGCTGTAGAACAAGGCGGTGTTGATACGTTACTGAATCAAACTCGTCGAGTACCGAACATCAAAAATCGAGTAGAGGAAAAAGTTGAGCAAGCAGTCGTAAAATTTGCTCTTGATTTCCCCGCGTATGGACAGGTTCGTGTGAGCAATGAACTTCGTAAGCAAGGTATTTTTGTATCTGCTGGTGGTGTTCGTTCTATTTGGCTACGCCATAATCTTGCTAACTTTAAACAGCGTTTAAATGCTCTCGAAAAAGAAGTTGCTGAAAAAGGTATTATCCTGAGTGAAAGCCAAGTTCAAGCTTTAGAACGTAAAAAAGACGATGATATTGCATGTGGTGAAATTGAGACGGCTCACCCTGGCTATTTAGGCTCACAAGATACCTTTTATGTAGGCAATTTAAAAGGCGTGGGACGTATTTATCAGCAAACGTTTGTTGATACTTATAGCAAGGTTGCTTTTGCGAAGCTCTACACGATGAAAACAGCAATTGCTGCTGCGGATATGTTAAATGATAAAGTGTTACCGTTCTTTGTGTCACAAGGCTTACCAATGTTGCGAATTTTAACGGATAGGGGAAGCGAGTATTGTGGCAAGGTCGAAAATCATGATTACGAGCTGTACTTAGTGATTAATGATATTGAGCATACAAAAACTAAAGTAAAACACCCACAGACAAATGGCATCTGTGAGCGTTTTCATAAGACTATCTTGCAAGAGTTTTATCAAGTGGCTTTTAGAAAGCACATTTATACAGATTTAGCTCAACTGCAAGCTGATTTAGATGAATGGTTAGTGTATTATAATCTTCATCGAACTCATCAAGGCAAAATGTGCTGTGGTAGAACACCAATGGAAACATTACTTGATGGAAAATGTATTTGGGCAGAAAAGAATTTAGGCTCAAATTAATCTGACAGACCCATCATTTTAAACGGGGGACTGTCAGATTAGGTTTGATCTTCTACAGATCAAACACGATCTGATCTTCTACATATAAAGCTATTCAGATTTTACAGCCTCTTTTAATTCTGTAGCCTTCTCGGAAATGGCATCTTTTGCCTCTGCTGCTTTCTCAGCTACTGCATTTTTCGCATCTGTTGCAGCATCTTTTGCTTCAGCAACTTTATCTGATGCTGCATCTTTAACCTGCTCTGCTTTATCTGCTACCGCATTTTTAACTTCAGTCATTTTGTCAGCAGCAGCATCTTTAGCTTCTTCAGCTGCATTCTTAGCTTCAGTAACTTTATCTGATGCTGCATCTTTAACTTGCTCAGCTTTATCCGCTACAGCATCTTTTACTTCCGCCATTTTATCAGCAGCTGCATCTTTAGCTTCTGCAGCTGCATTCTTAGCTTCAGTAACTTTATCTGATGCTGCATCTTTAACTTGCTCAGCTTTATCCGCTACAGCATCTTTTACTTCTGCCATTTTATCAGCAGCTGCATCTTTAGCTTCTACAGCGGCATTCTTAGCTTCAGCTACTTTATCTGATGTAGCATCTTTAACCTGCTCAGCTTTGTCTGCTACCGCATTTTTAAACTCAGTTGCTTTTTCAACTACCGCATCTTTGGCATCAGCCATTGCATCTTTAGCATCAGATACTTTTGCAGCTACTGCATCTTTCATATCAGTTGCTTTTTCAACAACTGCATCTTTTACATCAGAAGCAGCCTGCACAACTGAATCTTTCGCTTCAACTACGCTAGATTTTGCACTTTCTACTTGCTCTTGAACTTTACTATCTTTATCGAAACACCCTGTTACGGCTAAACTTGTTCCTAATACTAATAAAGCTAATGATGATTTTTTCATTGTTTCTCCTAATCCTAAATAGTTTTGTAATGATAATCTACAAACTTATTGTTTGCCTATATAGTTTGTAACAAAAAGACATAAAAATAAACCTATATTTACATTTTTTTACTTAAATATGAAAATAGACAATCATAATCATTTGACAAATAACTCATCTATTAAAATAACGCCACTTTATGTAAATATAGATCGATCTAATATGAATAAGTTCAATCAATCCAAGTAACTAATTCCTCAATTTGTCTTCTTGACTTCTTTCTAATTTCTTTTGCTCTGTAACCGAAAGTAACAATCACACAAACACTCCATTCATCAGAATTGAAAATCCCCTCTTAAGCTGCTGATTAACAGGCTCATACTAAAATCTCTCAATTGGACAACTATAAAAAAATGCTGAACATAACGTGCATTTTTCTTTGCTAAAATAGCTACAACACAACTCGCTTCATCAAGTTGTGTTGCTATTCCCCACCTTATAGCTTTAAGTTTCTCGCATAATTCAGGATTTTGAATGATTAAAAAATGCTCAGACTCAGCACCGATCGAACTTGGTAATAAACGAGCAAGCTCTAAAATATAATCAAAATCCTCACAGCTCACTTTTTTATTTTGATCGTAATAACGTGTTGCAGCACGAAAAATAAAAAAATCCTATTCTGATTAAATTGATAAGTATTAAATAAAAAAGTTACCCATTTTTGATAGGTAACTTTTCTTTTTCAATCTAAGTTTTGGCTAAAAATCAGATTATTCAACAACTAATGTGCGACAAGTATTTGTTCCGCCAGAGGTTAAAAGATCACCTTGCGTTAATAAGACAAGATCACCAGTGACTAAATAGCCTTTATCTTTCAACAATTGAATTGCAGCCTTCAAGCCCTCTATCGTGCGGCTTTCCTGATCGAAATGAACTGGAACAACACCACGATATAATGCACAAAGATTTAACGTTTCTTGGTGGCGAGATAATGCAAAAATTGGTAAACCAGAGCTAATACGTGACATCAATTTCGCAGTATGACCGCTGTTTGTCATTGCAATAATTGCTGCAACGCCTTTCATATGGTTCGCCGCGAACATTGCAGACATCGCAACCGCTTCTTCAATCGTTTCAAAAGTGCGATCGACACGGTGGCGTGAAACATTTACGCTAGGCATTTTTTCTGCGCCTAAACATACTTTCGCCATCGCTGCCACTGTTTCAGCAGGGTATTGACCAGCTGCGGTTTCCGCTGAAAGCATTACTGCATCTGTACCGTCCAATACTGCATTCGCTACGTCCATTACTTCCGCACGCGTTGGCATTGGGTTGCTGATCATTGATTCCATCATTTGTGTTGCCGTGATGACCACACGGTTTAATTGACGTGAACGACGGATTAATTTTTTCTGTACACCCACTAATTCAGGATCGCCAATTTCAACCCCTAAATCACCACGCGCCACCATAATTACATCAGAAGCAAGAATAATATCGTCCATTGCTTCATCGCTCATTACGGTTTCAGCACGTTCTACTTTCGCGACAATTTTCGCTTTAAGTCCTGCTTCTTCCGCTAATTGACGTGCATAGTTTAAATCTGCACTTGAGCGAGGGAAAGACACCGCTAAGTAATCTACGCCAATACGTGCCGCAGTGATAATGTCAGCTTTGTCTTTTTCAGTTAACGCATCTGCAGATAGACCACCACCTAATTTGTTAATCCCTTTATTATTTGAAAGAGGGCCACCAACCGTCACTTCGGTAAATACTTTCGCACCTTCAGTGGATAATACTTTCAACTGAACTCGGCCATCATCTAATAATAAAATATCACCAGGAACAACGTCTTGTGGTAAGGTTTTATAATCTAAGCCTACAGATTCTTGATTACCTTCACCTTTTGGTAATTCTGCGTCTAAAACAAATTTATCACCAACATTTAAGAAAATTTTACCATCTTTAAAGGTTGAAACACGGATTTTAGGCCCTTGTAGATCCCCTAAAATTGCTACTGTTTTACCTAATTTTTGTGCAATTTCACGTACACGTTGTGCGCGCCCAATGTGATCTTCGGGCGTTCCGTGCGAGAAATTCATTCTCACTACATTTGCACCCGCCGCAATAATTTTTTCTAAATTGTTACCACGGTCCGTAGAAGGCCCCATAGTGCATACAATCTTGGTTCTTCTTAGTCTTCTAGACATTATTTACTCCGTTAATCATTATATAACTAAATTTTCTGACTATTATACGATTAAAATGGAATGAGATCGAGATCACAAATTGTAAAAAAGTTGTAAGTTTTTTAAGCAATCGTTTATCTTTAAAGCAACTATTGAGAATAATTAAAAACTTACTTGTCATAAAAAACAAAACAATATATCATTTACTCGTTCTATTCAGTGCGACTATAGCTCAGTTGGTTAGAGCACCACCTTGACATGGTGGGGGTCACTGGTTCGAGTCCAGCTAGTCGCACCAAAATCAACTCTAAACCTATCCAATAAAGTCCAAAAACATCAATAAAATCAAGTAATAACTTAACGCTTAAAGCTTTTATTGTCTAATTTTATCCAAAGCGGTTTAACATTATCCAAGAGTTTTAGTATTATATTTGGTAATACCAGTTTGTGATTTTAGTATTACATCATCAAAATTAGATGATTTTTGAAATGTAATACTAAAAAAGATAATACTAAAAGGTGGCAATATGTCCAGGACTGTCAAACCACTTACCATAACCCAAGTCAATAATGCTAAAGCTACAGATAAAGATGTTTCCCTTGCTGATGGGCAAGGGTTATTTTTGCTTATCAAAAAAAGTGGCTCAAAGTTATGGCGCTTCCAATATTATAAACCATTTTCCAAAAAAAGAACCTTAATTAGTTTGGGATCTTATCCGGAAGTTTCGCTTTCTGACGCCAGGAAAAAGCGCGATAACTATCGTAAGTTACTTGCTGAGAACATTGATCCGCAAGATCACAATATAAAAATATCTCAGGAAAAGCTATTGCAGCAACAAAATACGTTTGCTGCAGTAACGAAAGATTGGCTTAGGATCAAAGAAAACGAAGTCAAAGCGCGGAAACTAAAGCAAGTTACTTATGAAGATATTGTGAAAAGAATCAATAAACATCTTTTTCCATTGATTGAGCATACTTAAATCAATGAAATTACTGCACCGCTGATGATAGCCAAATTAAAGCCACTGGAGATAGAAGGGAAATTAGACACGTTACATAGAGTTATAGGTTATCTTAATAACATTATGATACACGCAGTCAATCGCTCATTAATTAAATACAATCCAGTTGCAGACATTGGCAATGTTTTCATAAAACCTGTAGCACAAAACAACCCAACAATAAAACCCGATGAACTGCCTTTATTTTTCGATAGGCTCTATAATTCAAAAATAACTATAGATACTCGTTGCGCCATTGAGTTTATGCTACTTACAGCGGTGAGAGTCGGAACTGTAACTCAAATGGAATGGGATGAAATAGATTTCGAAAACGGAATATGGGAGATTCCAAAGTCTAAAATGAAAGGGCGAATTGGAAAGGTTCAAGATTTCACTGCTCCACTTTCAACACAAGCTCTTGCTGTCTTGAAAGTTATGAAAAAAATATCCGGGCATCGTAAATTCGTCTTTTGTGGCACAAAAAACGTCCACGACCATATGGGCAAAGAAACACCAAATAAGGCAATCAAAAGAATAGGTTACCAAAACTCTTTAACTGCCCACGGATTGCGATCCGTATTTAGTACAGCTATGAATGAAGCGGAATTTAACCCAGAGATAATTGAGGTTTGCCTTGCTCACTTCGAATATTCAAGCGTCCGCGGTGCTTACAATAAGGCCAAATATTTAGACCAACGAAAGGACTATATGCAATGGTGGGGAGTTGTGCTCTCCACTATTATTTGCGGACAATATAGCTACAAATGATCCGTAGCTGATCCGTGAATGATAAAGCCCTTATCTTTCTCCTTTAAACCAAATCCCCCCTAAAATTAGTCATTTATTTTAAGTATATAAAAGCGACCATAAGATCGCCCTTCTCCACTATTTACAACAACAAGATTCGCAATTCTCTTCTGTTGGGCAACCAAGATCGTTAAATGCGCTTTGGGTAAATTCCCATTTTACGCAAGCACCCATTGGAAAAGTTTTTGCTTGGGTATCATCTTGTCCACGTTCAATTTTCACCTCATTGCCGAAACGGTAGGCTTTTATAATTTCTGATCCTGTTCCATCATTGATGACAAGGTAAGTGTGATCATCATTCAGTCTTTCTGCTAATGCTCTTGCTTCAGCAATGGGTAAGAGCTTGTCTGTAGTGCTAAGTTTTTCATTAAGGCTTGCTGTAAAGCCGTTTAAGAATTTATATGTCATTTTGCACATCCTAAACATTCTGTTGAAGTAAAATAACCATTTTCACTACGCCCCATTGAGCAAGTACAGCTATCAACGTGAATTGGCACGCAGAAAGGTTTGCACCCATCAATACGAATTATTCCCTGATAACGCCCTTTTCTGGCTTTATAAATCGCATCGTCCCACATAAACGTAACTTGGTTTTGATCGCTTTCAAAAGCTGGATAAATAATCGTTGAACCATTACCACCAACACGCGTGAGTTCAATACTGATATTTTCGGTGCTCGTACAGTTATCAATTTGGAACGTGGTTTTGGCCACTTTTTTATTAATTAAAATTGGTCTCATTTGATCTCCTATGTCCATAAGTTATTTGCAAAAGCTGGGATCATTCCTGCGTTTAAGGTGTGCATATCGGTAACATTTAATCGCCCCCATGCAGCACCAATATTACTTAGCCCAGCCACAGATTGACTCCAGCCTTCATAAGGATTAATCTGACTTGCGGCTGCAGCGGCTTGTTGTGCTGTGCGAATAGAATTAAGGCTATCGCCCACCCGTCCTTGAAATAAACCATTCCATTTATACACTTCTTCACGGTACTGGCTTTCTCGTTGATGTTTGCGCTCTTCTTCAATACGAATAGCTTGGTTCGTTGCCAATACAGCGGCTTTCGCCTCTGCAATATGAAGTTGGCGTAAGGCGGTTCTTCTTGCTCCCACACAATGCACATTCATTTCTCTTTCTATTTTTTGGCGAGCGTAAGAATATTCGTTGCGAGCAGTCACAACAGCACGATTTTTCGCTGTATCATAATCAACGGGATAACCTGCCTGCTCTCTTGCTCTTGCTTCATTGAGCATCGCCACTTCAATCGGTCTGCTATTGTCATACCAGTGATTAAAGAGCTTATCTCCCTTATCACGTTGGTTATTCCAAATTTCATCAAAACGATTTTGTGCTTGCTTTGCTACATCGTGTTGCTTATCGGCAAAATAAAAAGATGCCGCTTGCTGAATTAACGCAATAATCATATTAGCTCTTGCATTTTGATTTACTGCTTTGAAATATTTACAAGCATAATCAGCCATGGCAATCGCTCGTGCCTTTGCTGAACCATTTGTCAGCTTTCCAGCGTCATCAATACCTTCGATCTTCTTAATTGCTTCAGTGCAATCAATATCATCACCGGTAAGCATATCGAGATAGGAACTGTCTGCCATAATTTAGTTCTCATTAAAGTGATGAAGATAGAGATACTCGGCTTTTTCCTTGTATTCCATCATCTGGTGGATAATTTCCTTAACATATTCATCTCGCAATGAAGTCAGTTGAGGTGCGGTGTATTTTTTATATTCTTGGTACAGCAGCTCTTTGCTGCCGTCTTTGTCTGATTGATCTTTTAATTGATCGATGATAGGTTTAAATTGATTTGCCATAGCCCTCCTTTTGGGTAATAAAAAACCGCTCAAAATAGAGCGGCTTAATTTTGCGATCACGATCGAGAAAATTTATCTAGCTGATCGCCATCATTTACAAAGTTTTTTATAGTGCTAGCACCTAAACAACAAAGGAGCAACACTATGAAAAGTAAATTTAAACACTATCTCATCTCACACAATCTAGCCTAATAAGCACGCCAAAAGCCGCTTGCGGTTTTCTGCAAGCGGCTTTTGGCGTGAACGTATCCTTTTGCTTTTTCTAGGGCTTGTTCAGTTGTTTTTTCAACAATCTAAGTTAATTTTCTATACTTTTTTATTTTTTTACTTTATGTACAATATCAAAATAAACATTCTTGTCACCCTTCATTGGATAAATTCGATAGGTGTACTCGTCTGGTGTTACTGTAACATTTTCTACTACACGAACAAACATTACTTCTCCTTTATCATTTTTAGCTGTCAATGAACGAGTTTTGCCATCTTCACTAAATGACCAATCACCTTTCATTTTTGGTTTGCCTTCAAAGGTGGTAATTTTGAATGTTTTATTTGGATAGTATTCAGCCAATCCAAAAAAATTAGCTACTTTTTCATTTTGGGGATCAATAGTACTTTTATTCTGATCCAATGCTGCTGTAGTTTCCCATACTTTTCCTACCATGATTTGTTCATAGTTATTAAGGTTATTTTTAGAGCTAATACTGCAAGCAAACAACCCAATACATATCATTGGGATAAGAATAAGGGGAGACATAAGTTTTTTCATTGGTACCTCTTATAGTAAATGAGTAGATTAATCAATCATAAGAATTAACGATATTATTAGTATATAGGTTGTGATTATATCAATCAATAGTTTTATTCTCATTCAAGAACGTTAGTTCAGCCCCTTGAGCAAGATGATATTCACTTAGTAAAAATCCCTTTTTTTGTAATGAAAGACAACCAAGAAGAGTTTTTTACATTTTGCTAATATAATGTTACCAAATGATACAGCTCCAATTAATTTATTTTAATACATCTAGAAACAAAGATTGTGGCAATCCCACCTTTATAAGGATATTTTAAGGTACACGTTTTCTTCTTTGGATTATACTGAATTTCAGCCACATCAAACTTTGCACCATACCCTTTATTTTTACCAAGATAAGCAAAATCAATAATTTCATCTACATCTATATAACTCGGAATATTTACTTGCTCTTTTTCACACGACTCATAAATCCAAACATTTTATCTTCACAAATTGAAAGAGTCCCTTTGCTATCAGTCAAAACCGAATCAATAAATTCCGCTTTAGCTACACCTGCAGAAAACATCACGGCTAAAACAAAAATTACTTTTTTCATAAAATCTCCCAGTAAACAAAAGAAATTTAGGCATACAAAATCACCGCACTTTTGACAATGTTCTAAATCATCAAAGTGCGGTAATTTTTTTGTGAAATTTATTTCACATAGCCTAATTTTGGCATTGTGGCTGCGGTTACTGCTTGTTCAAAATCATTGAGCCAAACCGTAAATTCGTGGTGAATGTCAAAAAGCCCTGCCGCTAAATCATTGCGGACGTAAGGCTCATAGCCCATTATTTGGTGAATTTTTCGCAATGCTGTTTCCGCTTTTTGGGCTTTGGCGATCGCGAGACGATGAAATTTCACTAAGGCTTGAGCGGTATTAAGCCCAATGGAAATATATTCTTGTTTTTCTGGAATAATCAATTCACCTTCTAAGATAATTTTGTGAGCATATTCCACCGCTTGCGGTAGTTGCTCTTTTGTTAGCTCATCAATGTGATTGACGTTGAAACGCTGGTGAATAAGTTGATAGGCATCAGAGTAAATTAAACCTTTTTTGCTCACAAGCATATTGACTGCATCGCGTAAACCAGTGCGATCGTCAACTGTGGTTTGCGATCTCTCTTTCGATCTTTCCGCTTTGCTTTTATTCCAATAATCAAACAACGCTTGATAACATTCTCTTTTGTAGGTGATGAGTGTTTCTCTGATTTCAGGTTTCACGCGTTTTACATCAATGCCAAATAGCCAGCCGTTTAGGTATTGGATTGGGAGGCAGATCATCTCTTGTTCTCCGCCATTTGTAGGTGTGATCATCACGATCATACCTTGAGAAAGAACTTCATCGCGTTTAATTCTTTCATATTGAGCATTCCACGCTAAACCAATGTTTTCGCAGATTGGTTTCATTGCAACGTAATGAATGCCGCTTTGTTCAAATGTAGTTAAAGTGCGGTTGTAAAATTGGATTGTTTGAAGTTGAGTTTGATTTGACATAGTAGCCTCTGTAATTTTCGAAATTTTGCTAACCAATTTAAGGTGTTCTTATAACACGAATACCTTTTGAAATTGGCGATCGAGTGGTTCGAAAGCCTACAGCAGGCTGGAGTTATTCCCCTCTCGGGTATTGTATTCCTCACCCACTCGATCATAGATTGAAATTACCATTTTTGTCCAAACTTGGCTGAGAAAAAGGAGAAACACCAAAATTTAGATACAAAAAAACCGCAATGGATTTAGGTCTTGCGGAACTGACCGCTGTAAGGTTTCGACACCTATGAGATTAATAATAGTGAAATAAATTTGGGTTGTCAAATGAAAAAACCCTACCAATTTTCACTGCTAGGGGTAATTGTACTAAGGGGGTTATTCTGAAATTTCTTTTAGTGCGCCATTTTTTTTCGCTTGTTGATACGCTTTTTTAAACTTTTGGGCTGCTTGTTTTTTCATTTCGGCAGCGGTCATTTTCTTCATCATTTTATTCCTCCTTGTAGGATGGGGTTTTAATCACAAAACAATCTAATTTCTTTTAATACATCTAGAAACAAAGATTGTGGCAATCCCACCATTATAAGGATATTTTAAGGTGCACGTTTTCTTCTTTGGATTATACTGAATTTCAGCCACATCAAACTTTGCACCATACCCTTTATTTTTACCAAGATAAGCAAAATCAATAATTTCATCTACATCTATATAACTCGGAATATTTACTTGCTCTCTTTCACACGAACTCATAAATCCCAACATTTTATCTTCACAAATTGAAAGAGTCCCTTTGCCATCAGTCAAAACCGAATCAATAAATTCCGCTTTAGCTACACCTGCAGAAAACATCACTGCTAAAACAAAAATTACTTTTTTCATAAAATCTCCCAGCAAATAAAAGAAATTTAAGCATACAAAATAGCCGCACTTTTGACAATGTTCTAAATCATCAAAGTGCGGTGGTTTTTTTAGTGCGTATTTAGGCCATTCATCTCACGCCAGCGTTTAAGCAGAATGCGTTGGAGTTTATCCATTTTTTGATTATAAAGTTTCAATCTCGCTTCATAACCTGCCGGAGTTAATCTGCCCTTGTGTAAATCTCGGGTGAGTTTGGATTTTTCCGCTCGCAGTTCCGCCATTCGTTTTTTGTCGATTTGATGAAATTGGATCATCGCTCGCTTCTGCGGAGTGAGCCAGCCGTCTAACTTGCCGCGTGCTTTACGGCTTTCATACTCTTTAAACAGGCTTTGGGCCTCATCACTTGCCTCATAATAGCGGCTCATAATAGAGAACTCATTGCCTGCCCCATAAAGCTGATTGAAAAATGGCGTGCGTTTATTGCGCCCCAATAATTCTCGGTTCGGATTTTCCACAAAAATCGTTTGTACTTCTTTGAGTGATCCGAAAATTGAGCCATATCCATCAAACAGATTTTTAATTTGTTCGGGGTGAGCATCAATACCGAAAACATCGTGAACTTGCAGTGCCACATCTTTCCAAAATTGTGCGGTGGTTGATTTGGCTTGCTCTGCTTTCAGCTTATCATCTCGCACAAAGTTTGTGGTGATTTGGCTGCCAAATGCGTTACGGTTTAAGGCAATTTGCATTAATGGCTGCAAAATCGTTGGCGTTGCGGTCATTGCTACTTTTTCCAGCGGATATTTGGCGGCGGAAATCTCACTGGGTGAAATTGGCGCAAAGGTTTTCATTGTGTGAACCAGCATATTCACCGCTGCTTCACTGCTAGAAATATCTCCCGCAAACGCTTTCACTAAATTCACGGAGAAATTCCACGCCATTTGTGGCATACCAAAACCAACGGGAAGTTTAATGTATTTGCCTAATCCATCTGGAATTGGGATATAGCGAGAAATATCACCAAGCTGATCCATTTTGTTTCCGCCTTCATCTTCATCATCAAAAGCACGCAAGGCAAAGTAAAATGGCATCATCACTGCCATATAAGCAAAAAATCGATTTCTGCCTTTTGGATGAGAAAGAAATTTATAGAGATTTCTTGCTCCCATTGCCGTAGGTTGAGAGAACATATACAACGCTTTAATTGGCGCCATTGCCGAACCTTGCTTGCGGAAGTTGGTTAGTTCCAGCGTAATAGCTGCCGCTTGTTTTTCATCAATGCCATTTTTGATCAAAGATTTAAACGCTGCCAAAGAAGATACCGTATCAAAGGTTTTGTTATAGCCTTCTAGTATCGAGCCGACTTGCTCAAGGCGTTTGCCTAAGCCGGAATTTTCCGCTTTCACTTTTTTGACTAAATCTTTTTCCGTACGCGCAAGATAAGTGCTGTAAGTGGACACTCCGCCTAATTCAAGCAAGCGTTTCAATAAACTTTCATCTTCCACATCTTCACGCAGGGCTTGTCCAAAACCAAAACGTTTTGTTGCTGTCCATAGTCCTTTATCGGAAAAGGCATATTTTAGCAACCCACGTCCGATTCTATCCATTGTTGCATCGTCCACCTTCTTACCATTGCGGTAAAGTTTCTGCACACGGATAAATTCAGATTTTTCCCAGGTATCTCGCAACATATTTTGCGGAGAAAAGGTAAGCGTCCATTGAGTTACACCCCGAGCATACCAACCTGTTGGTTTGCTCACAAGTCTAAGTAACGCATGCACTTGTTCCACATTATCTCTTTTCAATGCGCGAATCACATCATCTGGCAAATGATATTCATAATAGCTATGCCCTTGTTTGCGAATGAGAACATTATCACTTGTCCGCGTGGTACCTTGCATTTTTTTCTTGCTAATGCCAAGGGTTTTCTCTATTTGCTTTTTGGCAGAGCGTTCAGAAAAGCCTTCCTCTCGCAAGCGATGAAACTCATTTTCATAGATTTCATCAAGGCGATTTTTGAAATCCACCATTCCTGCATAAGCAGTCGTTTTTCCCACGGCTTTCCAGGTGGCATCAATAGCATCTTCTGCTTCTGATGTTTTACGGCCTTTATGTGCTTTATCCTTAGCGATATTAAGCGCGTTTTGTCCCGCACCGCCGATGAAATCAAAGCCGTCATCAGCTTTTGGGTCGCCTGTTAATGGCACATAGTGGCGATCTTTCTTATACTCATCATAGGCCTCTTGTGTAAAACGCCCTGAATTAAGATCGATAAGCAAACGAGCTTGGTTTAAGTCATAAACCAATTCTGCCACACTTTCTAAATCCTTGCGTGAAACATAGGTTTCAATGCGTTTCATTAAAGCACGCGCGTGTGGAATTGAAAATCCGCCAGCGGTTCCCACCTTAAAGTCTTTCTCCACATTGCTACCAAAGTTGGTGCTTTCTACATCCGCTTTGCGGTAACGGTATTGGCGTTCCGCTCTGCGATAGGCATCTCTTGCTTTGTCGAGTGCCACTGGATCATCTTGTGCTTCCGCTTCGTGCAACGCCTCTTCTGCGTCTTCCATTTTCTTTTTCTCATCGACTAAATAGCGCTGATTTCGTTCAATGGAATAACGCGCAGAAAGCCAAAAACCAACTAAGCGTTTCACATCAAGCTCATTGCTTTTATTGCCTGATGGCCCTTCTTTGCTTGCAATTTCTGCCAGTTTTCGCAATAACGGTTTGAGATAGGCTTGTTCTAGTTCAGAATTAAGCGCATCTCTCACGCCTTTCGCACGATACATATCGCCTTTTAACTGCTCTGCAATATGTTCTGGCACAATGCCTTTTATCTCATCAATCCAATCATTCACAGGGCGTAAGCTATCCGCAAACCATTCATCTAGTTTACTCGTGGCCCTATTTATGCGTTTTTTAAAGCCTTCCCAGTCTTTAGCTTTGAGATCGTCAAATAACCCCGGTTCTGCTTTCGCTTTCCCTGTTTTGACTAAATCATCTACGGACTGGCGGTTGGAATAACGAATATCATCATTCTCAGTAGAAAAATCACCATTGTTTTCTGTGGCTGATTTAATTTGGTTGGCATCAAATACAACGTAAGATTCTTCACCAAATTCTTCATCATTTATAATTAATCCATCCGAATAATGATTATGTTTCAAAGTATCAACATATTCATTAAGAATATTGTTAATTTCTTCCTTATCATCAAAATCACTGAAATCTTCTTTGTCATCTGATACAAGATCTGAATATCTAATATCATCTGCCAAATCACCAACTGAATAAAATTCTTTAGGAGATCGAATATTTAAAAAAGCAGGTACACTATATTTACCATAACCAATCGTTTTACTTAGGTTTTGAGAGTTAAACCAATGTCCAACTCCAGCTGTCATACCATAAAATAAATCACTTGCGTTTTGATATGTATAGTGTCCGAGTCTATCGCGTTCAAAAATGTTAAATTCGTGGTTAGTTGAATGATAAACAACTAAAGGTTCTCCCGTTCTTGGGTTTACAATCTTACTTGCGTTATCTGGATCATTTTCCCAGTCACCAAACCAAGCCTTAAATTCTGAAGATCGAACTTGTTTCCACTGTTGGTATGTAAGCTCAGTTTCCCCATTCTCTTTTTCTTGGTTATAACGCTGCTCAGATAAATTTTGGTTTTCTACCGCACTTTTATCTTCACTTTTATCTTGCAAGATTTGTAAAAGGCGTTTATCATCAAGGTCAATAGGCGATTGATTGGAAATCTCCGCACTAGATAAGCGAGAGGTCATTTCCAAAAGATCGCCTTTTTCTATCTCTGATAATTTATGATCATAATATTTTTCCCCTGTTGTGGAGTTTGCGACAACAGCTCTCACCGTGTAATCACCGCCACCAATATTTAAGCCTGCCACATAATAATCATAGCTTGTAATATCTGGATGTTTAGCTTTATCCTCATTTGGCAAAGTATCAACATAGATCGCATCTTCAATAATTTGCGGAATAGCTGCAATGCTCTGTAAATGTTCTGGGTTACTTACATCGTGATGTAAAACTTCTGTTATTCCATTACGTCCTAAATTTATCTTACGTCCTGTATCTGCATTGATATAACTTCCACGTAATGCTTTGCCATATTCAAAAGCATTTTTACGATACTGACGAATATCATCACTTGGCTCAATATCCTTGCCTGAAATTTGAATTGGTTTCGCTTGGCGTAACTTCTCAAGGCTTTCAGATTTTGGACGATTAGTTGGGCGGAGAGAATAGCGAATATCGTCATTTTCTGTCGAAAACTCGCCATTATTCCCAACAGCAGATTTAACTTGATTTGGTGAAAGCACCATAATTTCTTCAAGAGTTTCTCCATTATATTTGAACACACCATCATTTTTATTGCGCTTAATTTCCATCTCTCGCTCACCAAACTCACTTGGTTCACCGTAATAAATTAGCGGATTACGCACATTCATATACAATGGCATTACATTTGCACCAACAGCAACCCTCTCATTATTGGCTTGAAAATGCCCTCTTTGATCATAATAATCTGCGTGGTCATAGGAATATTCACTTGCATTTTCTGCAAGTTCAGTTGCATAGAAACCTTTTCCATACCAACCTGCATCTCGTACGCCTGTCGTTTTAAACTCATTAAAACTTGTTGTTGTGCCGTGATAAACAACCAAAGGTTCTCCCGTTCTTGGGTTTACAACCTTACTTGCGTTATCTGGATCATTTTCCCAATCGCCGAACCAAGCCTTGAAAGCAGGGCTGCGCACTTGCTTCCATTGTGAATAAGTGAGTTCGGTTTCACCGTTTTCTTTTGCTTGATTGTAACGTTGTTCAGAGAGATCTTGGTTCTCACGCTGAGAAAAACGTGTTTCTTGGGTATTGCCTTGCGATACATTCTCGGTATGCGGATCTTGGTTAAGCTGTTTAAGCAAAGAAAGAATATCTGCTGTCGTTGCTTTACTGAGATCTTTTTTCAGCACTGCCCCCACAATTTTGCGTAATTTGTTTACCACATTTTCAATAAAAGTGCGGACAGAATTTTCCCCTGTTTTCCAGCTGTGGTGAATGCGAAGGTTGTAATCTTGCTCTAGCTTTGCCCAATCGTTTGTCTGGCTTGCTGCATAAAGTTCAACAATGGCTTCTTCCGTTGCCACATCATCATTGATATGAATATTCATATCTGCATAACGCTGTTGGATTCTGCGTCTTAATGTTCCCACTACAGGATTAGTGCGAGCAAATTCCATTAGGTTTTTATGATTAGCACTAAAACGAACATTAACACCATTATGCCCCAATTCGTGCCAAGCTACCCAGGCAAGGCGATCTTCACGGCTAAATACGTCATCACCCTTGATATTGTCCGTAACAAGATGCGCCTTACCATTTTCAAAAAAACCTTCTGCATTTTGCTTATTGCCCTGTAAAGCAACACGGCTCACCAATTCAATCTGGCTGGCTGCATCGCCCAATATTTTTTGTAAAAACTGGCGATCTTGTTCAATATTCGCAGAATCAATATGAGGCTGGTTGTTGCTTTGAGTGGTGATTTGTTGTACAGTATCTGTACCGACTGCTCCCATATCTTGACGCTGACGTGTAGGCAAGGTATGCGTAGGCTGGATAGGATCGTTACTTCCTACTTGTCCATCAGTTGATAATTGAGATCCAGCTCCCATAGTTTGACGCGATCGTGTAGGCAAGCTATGCGTAGGCGTAAATGTATCGTCACCTACATTATGTTCAACTGGATTTTCAAATGGTGTATAGCGTTCATAGGCAGTTAAAACCCAACCATTACCACCTCGTTTCTTTGTTAAAACTACTTGATGACCATTGCTTTCTTTTGGGTTTCGATAATTTAAAACCAGTTTATTGTCGGAATGTGTTTGTGGATAACCTTTAGCGATTGTTTCAGTAATGTTATTTACAAGCATATCAGTCACTTGCTCGTAACTCATATTGTCCTTTCTTGCTCTCGCCTCAAAGATGTGCGCTAATCCTTTTCCTACTGGTTCTCCTTTTTTATTACGCGGTTTTGTTAATCCGTCATCACCCCACACAAAATCTATCCAACCAAAGCGATTGTTATACATTCCTCGCTTAACATCAGCTCTTTCCACAATCGCTTTCGTCATAGCTTCACGGCCACGCTTGATATTCGCTTCCACTGATTTTATTGGCGAGCGAGAATAGCGAGTTTGTGCTGCCAAATCCCCATTATCTTGTGCATAGGGTTGTGCTTCTACACTTGATTGTGCGTTATCTTGTACTTGAGCATTATCAATATCTTCTGCGGTGATGGTGATATGCGGATCGTTGTCCTTTTCAATCCATTCACGGATCGCATTGCCATCGTTTGGATCAATACCATTACGCTCAGCTAAACGCTGAATTTCACCAAACGCAGAACGCGTAGCAAAGGTAACTTTAGCTTTGTCGTTGGTAAAGGTCATTGGCGTGCTGATAATATCGCTAATATCATCGACCTTTTCTTCATTTAGCCAGCGTTCCATTCGGCTTCTTAAATTAGCCGCACGTTGTTTATCAAGCTGTTCTTGGGTTAGCCCTTCCGTTTCAGCTTTAGCTTCTGGCTGACTTGTCGCAACTTGCTCAGTTTCAACATTCTGTTGCGGATTAGTGGCTTGTAAATAGGCTTTGGCTAATTTACCATAGGTAGAATTTTCTTTTGCACGCTCGGCAATTAAACCGTCTTTAATGTCATTTTCAAGTTCTTTTTTATAATCTTCACGAAGTTGTTCATCTTCAATGACGCTCAATGTTTCATCTAAAACATTTTCATCAAACTGTTGTGCGGACTTTTTAATTTGTTTTGGTGTAGGTTCTGCATTTTCACCTTCTACTTCCACTGCATTTTGTAATGCTTCTCTGTGGCGTTTTGCTTGGCTGTCGTTACGATAGGCATCATAGCCAGAAATCGCCCCTGTTGGCACACCTAATACTGCCCCAGCCACTGCACTTGCTTGCACGTCATCCATTAGTTGGGTTTTGCCGTCAATTTGTCCTACGCCATAGTTTTGGTTGGCTTGCTCTACCGCTTCTTGCGCTGCCTCTTTTGTCACTTCTTTGCCAAAGGTTTTGAGCATACCGCTATTTACGCCTTTGCCTAATTTTCCAAGTGGACTAATCGCATCAATCCCACCAATCACCGCTGCACGCCCAATTCCCGCCAAATTATCCGATAAGTCCGTGGACGCATCTTCAATAGCTTGTTCCAAGGTCATTCCTTGTGCCATTCTTTGGCGTATTTGTGGCATTTGAATTGCTTGCTCTGGCGAGAGGTTTTTCCACGCATTGCGAATTTCTTCACGATATGAACCTGCACTAGAGGCCATATTGACCGCACCTAAACCCAAGCCACCCGTTGCGGCAGCCAAAGCAACTTGTGGAATTGCCTGCGTAGCCTGATTGGCTGTGGAAAGTGGGTGATTGATTAAGGACTTGAATTTAGCTAGCGCTTCGTTTTCCCCATTTGCCATACGCTGGGCAAATTCTTGATCTTGACGATTAAGCTCAATTAAGCCACGATCTGAAAGGGCATTTGCATAAGCATCTCGGGTTTCTTTCCAATCACGATGCCACTCACTTTCTGGCGCAAATGCACCGATAACATCTGCCGTTAAGCCACTGGTTGCTGCGGCGGTAGATTTGGCTAAATCACCGGCGTGATCCCACGCACGTTCATACCACGCACCTTGTTCTGCCAAATTCGATGCTTGGTTAAATTCCGCTTTAATCTTCTCAATTTGTGCAGGACTAAATCCTTGTAGAGTATAGAACTTTTCCATTTCACTTAAATGATGCTGGAATTGGTTGTCAATCCAAACTGGATCTAATCGCCCTTTTTGTGCAGCACGTTGTTTTTCTACTTGGGCATTAAAATATTCACCATATTTTGCTCCCATTCCTGTAACGTCTTTATCTTGAACATTACGAAACACCCATTCTTGTGGGTCAAAATCCGCTGGTAAGGTTGAGAGTTTTCTGCCAAATACCCATTCTTGCGGATCAAAATCTGCGGGTAAGGTTGAAGGCTTTCCTCCAAGCCCCCATTTTTGTGGGGCTAAAGCAGGTTGCTGCTGCCTGCTGGCACGATAGTTTTCTAACATCTTATTTGCAGTTTCTTCATCGGCAAACGCCCATGCACGCGGGTCAAATTGAGTTGATTGTGTCATTGTTACTACCTATTAAATAAAACAAAACCCGAACGATTGTTCGGGTTATTTTGATTAATTTTAACTTTCAATGCTTAATAATCTTGGGTTGGCCAAAAGATATTCGGATTATGCAAAGAAGACCGTTTCATTGGCTGAGCGATATTCGGCTGTGGGTTGACTATTGGTTGGGGATTGCTCACCTTTGGCGAAGTATCAACGGCAGGTGTTGTAGTTGATGGTGTGCTGGTGTTTTCATTTGAAAAGAAATCCTCCACCGAAGAAACAGGCCAGCCATTTTGAATTATCGCTCTTTCAACAAATCCATTAATTTCATCAACTTGATTTGGGTAAAGTAGATAAAGTTGCGTGATATTCTGACGGAATTTCGCAGGATCTAATGCTGGGACGCTTCCTTCTTTTTGGTCTAACATATCTTGCATAGAATTGTTGAGTACATCGCCAAAAGGTTTGGTTAAATCAGGTAATGCACGTTGCGCTGCTTTTTGTTGAGATTGCTGATTGGCAAGTTGATTGAAATAATATTTCCACGCTTCACCACCTGCTACCGCCGCAGGATCGACATTATTTGGTAACGCATCAATGTTTTCCCCTGAGAAAAAGTTTTGCACTTGATTATTTTCATCAAGCAAATGGGGCGTTACCCCAGCCATTAGGGAATATTGTGATGCTGCACTTGGATTAATCGGTGCAAGATTTTTAGCCGTTTCTGTTAGATAGTTTTTATCTCCACCAAGTAACTGGGTAAAGAGATAAGGGTTTTGTTGTTGTGTCGGAAGTTGGCGAAACTTGTTGAGCAATTCTTCAGGATTTCTAATTCGTCCTTGCTCATCAACTGCGTGTTTTCTCAAGAAATCTAGCCCTTGCTCCCAACCTTGTAGCTGGGTTAAATCATTACGCTGTTTCGCTACATTGGTTTGGGCCAATGCATTGGCATAAGCCACACGCCAATCTTTAGTTTTATTGTTTTCATCTAATCTGCGGTGATGTTCTGCCGTATCAGCAAACGCATTAGCCATTTGAAATGGCACTTTCCATGCATTTAATTCAGCTTCTGGTTGAGTGGCATACAGGGCTTGCATTTTGTTAATATCTTCAATGGCCATGTTGTTCTCCTAAGTTTGGTCATAAATACTTCGCACTAAATCGCCAATATAATCAGGCATCATTCCTTTAGTAGAAGGTTCAATACCAAAGGCTTTAGCGAGTTCCTTTTGATATTTCTGCTGATAATTAATCGGCTCTATTGACGATTGCGCATTTTCCCCTTGCGTTCCATTGAGTTGTTCAAAATAATTTTGAAATTCGACTAAGGGATTGTTAGATTGAAAATTAGGTTGACTAGGAAAAGAGGGCGTATTTTCTTCGGCGTGTTGAGCCAAGTTTAATGACGGCGTCGTGCTGTCATCATAGTGCTGACCATTGTAGGGATCTATTCCAGCACTTTTCATTACATCAATTAAGTTTTTGGCATAATGAGGATCGGTAGCATAGCCACCTTTTTGCAACGCTATCGCTGCTTCTGCTGGCGATGTTGCATCAAAATACCCCGCTTTTTCATAACGCCCGCCGCGTTTAGTAAATGCGGCCCTGTCTGCTAAGGCTTCCGCCAGGCTGTTATAATCACGGAATTTTTGTTTAACTTTGACATTTTGCCCATTGATGTTTTCGTGCGTCCAGGATACCGTTCCCTTTTCATTATTATTAGGATCACCGTTACCTGCTTTGACTCCCCAATAATTATGCTTTCCAGTAACCTTTTTCCCCCATCCAGATTCTGCTGCCCATTGTGCGGCAACCACTTCAGGATGCGGAATTCCCGCTTGTTGCGCAGTTTGGAGAACTTCCATAAATTGTGCTTTCTGTTCTTGTGTTGCCATTTTTTCTCCCATTAAAAAAGCCTGCTGATATGCTCAACAGGCTTTTTTTATTTAATCGATCCGCTTTCCTGATCCTCTTATAAAATACGTCAATTCCTCACCGCTCTTTTGCACTTTGGCAATGGGATCAATGGGGTAAAACACGCCACTAAATTGATCGTTATCTTCTCGCCAAATTGCATCCGTTTGTAATCGCCCTGTGGCTTTATTGACAAGGTAACTGAATAATCGCGGTGCTGTATCAGGATCGCCCCTACATTGCGCATTATGATTTTCGCGTACATCAATTTGATAATCTGGTGCATTAAATTCCGTTTGCGCTTCAACAAACATTATGCACTCAAGTCGTAATGAGCTAAGTTGGTTTTTCACCACGGATTGTTGTACTAATTCCACTGCCTGATCAATATTCGTAACAGGGGTCGCCAACGCTGCATTGGCTAATGCGATACTGATAATAAGTGCGGTAAAAAATTTTTTCATAAACTCTCCTTAGGTGAATAAGTTATTATAGGCTTATTCAATCGGGAGTTTCACTAAAAATTTAAACGCTGTCTAAAATTAGTTTTACATACTGATCAAACTGAGTATCGCCATTAGTCAAATCCACAAAGCGCTGAATAAAAGGTTTCTCAACAAATAATGGGTTTTCAATAAGTAATGCCATTACACAACCCACAATATGATTTTTTTCATCTCTGGCAGTAAACACTTTGATTTTGGTGTACGGATCTTGATTTGCCCAAATACGAAAAAACGGCACCCAGCTTTCTCTTAACTGTGCCGTTTGATCGTGATGTTCGCCCACGAAAGTAAAGAGTTCGGCTAGCAAGTTCTGCGATTGTCCGATTGTTTCAATGCGTTCTGTTTGATATGTCATTATTCTGCTCCTAATTCTGCTACGGAAGTCGCAATGTAATAAGCTAACACTTCGCCTTTACCCGAGATCTCAACGTCAAACTGCAATGTTGAATAGCCTCCTTTTAAACGATGCGGACGGCTGTCATTAACGATTTTATCCCCTAAAATAACAGGCTCTCTGACCATCTCATTACGATGGCGTTTATAAGCAATGTGCTTGACGTGAGTTTGTGCAAAATCCTGCTGCAATTTATACGCCGTCATTGCTGTATAACCTGGTAAGGTATTTAATCGTCCTATCCATTTAAAGGTTTTCCAATCATCACCCGCGTTCCATTGATAAATGCCCGATTCAGTCGCAAAATATAGTTCATCTTGATCACTACGATAAACCGCCTGTGGTTTTATCGAAAGGGTGGTTAAAGATTCAATTTGCACGTCTTCATAAATGCTATCTGGGATTTTAAACCGTAAGCTGTGCGTTTCAGTAAACCCAAAATAATACCCATCTTGTATGACACCAATCATTGTCCAAGGGGCAATCGCTTGCCACTGATCTTGCGTGAATAATTGTGTGGTAACAATTTTAGATTGATTACCCGAAAGCATAACCAACCCATCTTTGGTTGCGTAGAAACAAGCCCCATTGTATAGACAGGCTGACTGGTATGAGATGATTGGGTGCGGTTCTTCGTGCAAGCTAATAGTTCTGCAACCTTGCGATTGGCACGGGCTTTCCATTTCGATAATCGCGGGATATTCATCGGTGAGAATATAACCTACCCGTTCACCACATAAAAAGCGAATGGGCTTACCGTTGAAATGACCATAACGATAGGCTTCAGGAAAAGCGTGTGGCTTAAGTGGTTCACTTAACCACAATTCCGTTCCCACTAAGCCGCCAAGCTGTCCATTTCCGCAATATTGCAGATCGGTCATCGTGTTTGGTGGCGGCTCATATTCTTCCGTAATGCACGCATCGCCATAGGTGGTGTGTGGCTGATGAATATAATTTGCCGTGCCAAAATCAATCTCATCCAGCAATAAAAAGTGCGCATCGTAATCGGCTTTAGCATCACCATAATCTAAGGGGGTTACCGCACAATATAACCGCACTTTAGCAATGTGATAGGTTGGAAAATTCGTTGGTAGTCCACTTAAAATGGTTGCTTTATCATTGTGTGCATAAATCGCTTCACTCGGCAAGCTTGGGGCCGATTCAAAACCGAACTCATCAACAAGCGTGTAAATATATTGGCGCAGTTCTTGGTTGAAATCTTGGCTTAATTCCCCCAAGAACTCGGCATTTGGCGGCGGTAATTCAATAGGAAACCCAAGCCGATTCCACTTTTCTTCGCAAGCGTGCTGTTTCTTTTGAATAACAGGATATGCTTTTACACCACTTGCTACGATAAAACAACAATCCGTATTGATCCGAGAAAAAGACGCCTTGCAATTTTCACTCACAAGATAACAGCATTTATCGACAAAAATGGATTTTCCTGTTTTTTCACTGACTTTTTTATCGGTACGCCAAGGGCGTAACGTGCCACGAGAAAGATCGACATCTTCCGCCACTTGTGCCATCGCTTGATGTAAATTTTGTGCCTGATACTTTGGTGCAATCCCTCCAAAGTTTGTAAGTTTAATACCTGGCATAATTATGCACCTTAAATGAAAAAGGCCTAAGGGTTGGGCTACTCCAGAATAGCGGAAAGCGTTGCCAAAGGCCGGATGTATTAAGGATAAGCCGCTCTAAGTAATTCAAAATGCGGGCCATCGTAAAAACGTTCGTCTTCTGTTTTACCATTTTGATTCCAATCACCGCCCCAACGGATAGGAATATTTAACTCTTTCGCTGCTTGGAACATTGCTTGGGATATTTTTTGAAATTTCGCTTTATCTTGCCAGTCTAAAGGATAAGGAACAATATCAACGGCGTGGCCTGTAAGATGTCGGCTGTGCATTGTTTTGCTTGCCCCTTGTGCAACAAGTCGCTTTTGTTTGGCTTTACTGCAAATACCTTCAATCACGGTAAAATCGACTGCACTCAGCTGTAATGCTCGGCGAACCACTTTGACTAAGTCTTGGTTAACACCTTTAAGACTTTCTTCGCTACGCTGACTAAACTTGAAATTATTCAATTTTCACCACCTTTTTATCCACATAGTGCTTAGCAAATAACCGCACTTGGTCTATTCCAAACATTGCGATAATTGCCCCTAGTGCGATGGCTAGTTTGGCTGGCATTTGGAAATACTCAAACAGACTTTCACTTGCAATGGCAAGCGAACCACAAAGCAAGCATTCCACTAAAATTCTCCAGCACTTTCTTTCCTTTCCCACATAAACAATGCGCAAAAATGCAATGATAAACGTGAGAAAAAAGTTATTAATTGAATTCATATGTAGCACTACCCAGCCCCAGATAGTCGCCCACACATCAGGATTTTTTATTGGCATTATTTTACCCCTCCCATTTTGGGGAAATAAAAAACCAACTCCGCTGAGTTGGTTTATGACGTTTCATTACAATCACAATCTGGTTTGCACCTTGATGCAAGTTCCACAATTTGTCGCTCAATAACACGCTCTGTTGGACGGGGAATTTGGATTTTCTCTGCCAATCCCACATCTTTATTTTTACAACCGCACTTTTTGCATTTTTCTAAGATTTTGCATTTACCCATTAGATCCAAGCCTCCCCAATAAATGACCGTGTTTCCGTTGAGAAATCTCGCATTGTATCAATTTTTGCTTGAGCAATCCCTTGCTTAAAACGCTTTTCATACACTATTGCCATTTGTGGATCAGCAAATTCATATTGACGCATTAGCAATAATTCAGCCAACGCGCCATTCACCACCACATCGTGGTAGCGGTCGTAAATGAGCTTATCCACCTGGCAGGCCTGTTGCGTAGGTATGGCAAAATAATGCACAAAGAGATGCCGCTCCCTATCTTGCATGTGGCAGCGAAACTCTTGTTGTACACGGAACGCAAGACCCCATCATCGCTAAAAATCAAGCTCATTGCTTGGGGAGAAATAACGGACAGGAAAACGTGTTATTTGAAGTCAAAGGTGCGGAAGCGGTAAGACTAGCGGACAAGCCGTTATCTCCTACTTTAAAAGCAAGAATGGGAACTGGTGGAAATAACGTCCCCTGCATTGCCAACCTACTTTATGTCAGAAAGCTGACACCTAAAGAGTGCGAACGATTACAAGGATTTCCTGATGATTGGACGAAAATCCCCTATCGAAATAAACCCGCGGAACAATGTCCTGATAGTCCACGTTATAAAGCGATTGGAAATAGTATGGCTGTGCCAGTTATGCGGTGGATTGGAACACGATTATCAGATTATTTACAACAAGCCTAACCTAGCAAGTTAGGCTTTTTTATTGGAGAAAATATGGACAACGATGATAAACGTATCTTATTAGTGATGGCAGTGCTTTATTTATTGGCATTGCTTGCTTTTGTAGGGGTGCAGTGGCAATAATAACGTGGGTAATCAAATGGATATGGATAAATTAATCAAATCGAAAACAAGGGTAAAAGATTTTGGCGAAGTGTTTACTAGCGAAAAACTGGTCGCCAAAATGCTAAACCTACTTCAGCCAGGAACATTTATTTCTAGCACAAAATTCCTTGAGCCGGCGTGCGGAACAGGGAATTTTTTGTATCAGGTGCTAAACCGTAAACTTAGCGAAGTGCTTTATTCCGACAAAAAGCCTTATTACAAGGCACTGAATTTTTATTTATCAGTGGCGAGCCTTTATGGTGTGGATATTCAGCTCGATAACGTGCTGGAATGCCAATCACGGCTAAAAGCACTATTTTACGAACGCTTAGCAATGCTGAATATAAAGCCTAACGAAGGCTTGGTTGATACTATCTTAGGCAACAATATCAGACGTGGAAATGCGCTTAAAGATACATTTATGTTTCTCGACCTTGACGTGGTTTTCAAAGGCAGCCGCACGGACATTGATGTGCCACAAGATAGCTTTTGCCTGACGTTTTACAAAATCAATTTACAACACAACACCCAATCCATTCATTCGGTGAAGTTATTGCCGATAGAAGGGGAATTGGGGATTTAAGATTTAATGGAGAAAATATGGAAGATAGATTAATCACATTGAAAGAAGTTTCAGAAAGAACAAATATTAGCCGAGCACATATTTATAATAAATGGAATGAGCGGAGCAAATATTACGATCCAAATTTTCCAAGACCAGTAATAAATGTTGGCAAGATGCTATTTTCTCATCTTGAGGTACAAGGGTATATTGACACATTGGTTAGCAAAGCTCGTCAGCTAGACTGATGGGTAATATGGCTACAAATTATTTTAGTATTACAATTAGTAATACAAAACAAAAACAAGACAAGCTAAATCATTTAATAACAATACATTATAGTGACTTTACTATTCCAGATAGTCGCACCATTTCACCTTTCTCAGCCTATCGTAACTCATAAAAAAGTGCTACAAACCCAGTAAATATAAGCTTCTATTTGATTTTTACTAACACTTTTGTCTACTATGTCCAAGTTTTCGCCTTTAATCGTCTCTAACCGAAGATTTTAGTAACCATTATAGTAGCTATATGCTAAATTTTTTTCCATAGTTACTAAAAAAGCTCTTAGATATGGCAAGAATTACCAAACCTTTAACCAATACAGAAGTTGAAAAAGTAAAAGCGAAAAATAAACCCTATAAATTGACTGATGGTAACGGCTTGTTTTTGTTGGTTTCTGTTTCAGGCATAAAAGCATGGCAATTTTATTAGAACCATATTAGATTAGCAGTTATGTTAGTCCTAATAAAGCTCCATAATTATTCCTAATAAACACTTAGTAATGTTTACTAGCCTCATTGATACTTTATTTAATCCAATCAATCGCTGCCTATACTGGCATTTTTCTAACCTACACTCGTTTTAAACCCGTGTTAAAATTCTTTTAAAACTATCTGATACGCTTATTCTATGGTCAAACTCTGGTTTCTACAACGGTAGTCTATCATTTCCTCCAAGGATATACTAAGTGCTTTCCCCCATTTCTATCTTAACCACACAAAAAAACGCCACTGAGTTCCCTCAATGGCGTTCTTCTTCATTCAATACCTGGCGGTGCCCTACTCTCACATGGGAATATCCCACACTACCATCGGCGTTACAGCGTTTCACTTCTAAGTTCGGCATGGATTTAGGTGGGTCCACTGCACTAACGCCGCCAAGATAATTCTTTCTATTCTTTAAGTCCTTTCTCTTAGTTCATAACTTCTATTATTTCGTTATCTCACTAAGCATTCTTACTCTTCCTTCTCAATCAAAAACAAGCCAAAACCCTTGAGCGTTGTATAGTTAAGCCTCTCGGGCAATTAGTACCGGTTAGCTCAACGGCTCACACCGCTTACACACCCAGCCTATCTACGTCTTAGTCTCAAACAACCCTTACAGCCTTATAGACTGGGAGAACTCATCTTGAGGCAAGTTTCGTGCTTAGATGCTTTCAGCACTTATCTCTTCCGCATTTAGCTACCCAGCAGTGCCTCTGGCGAGACAACTGGTACACCAGTGATGCGTCCACTCCGGTCCTCTCGTACTAGGAGCAGCCCCTCTCAATTCTCCAACGCCCACGGCAGATAGGGACCGAACTGTCTCACGACGTTCTAAACCCAGCTCGCGTACCACTTTAAATGGCGAACAGCCATACCCTTGGGACCTACTTCAGCCCCAGGATGTGATGAGCCGACATCGAGGTGCCAAACACCGCCGTCGATATGAACTCTTGGGCGGTATCAGCCTGTTATCCCCGGAGTACCTTTTATCCGTTGAGCGATGGCCCTTCCATTCAGAACCACCGGATCACTATGACCTGCTTTCGCACCTGCTCGACTTGTCTGTCTCGCAGTTAAGCTTGCTTATACCATTGCACTAACCTGACGATGTCCGACCGTCATTAGCAAACCTTCGTGCTCCTCCGTTACTCTTTGGGAGGAGACCGCCCCAGTCAAACTACCCACCAGACACTGTCCGAACACCCGTTTCAGGCGCTTCGTTAGAACATCAAACGTTAAAGGGTGGTATTTCAACAACGACTCCACGATAACTGGCGTTACCGCTTCATAGTCTCCCACCTATCCTACACATCAAAATTCAAGGTTCAGTGTCAAGCTATAGTAAAGGTTCACGGGGTCTTTCCGTCTAGCCGCGGGTACACCGCATCTTCACGGCGATTTCAATTTCACTGAGTCTCGGGTGGAGACAGCCTGGCCATCATTATGCCATTCGTGCAGGTCGGAACTTACCCGACAAGGAATTTCGCTACCTTAGGACCGTTATAGTTACGGCCGCCGTTTACTGGGGCTTCGATCAGGAGCTTCTCTTTCGATTACACCATCAATTAACCTTCCAGCACCGGGCAGGCATCACACCCTATACGTCCACTTTCGTGTTTGCAGAGTGCTGTGTTTTTAATAAACAGTTGCAGCCAGCTGGTATCTTCGACTGGTTCATGCTCCATCCGTATAGAACTTCACACTACGCCAGCGCACCTTCTCCCGAAGTTACGGTGCTATTTTGCCTAGTTCCTTCACCCGAGTTCTCTCAAGCGCCTGAGTATTCTCTACCTGACCACCTGTGTCGGTTTTCAGTACGGTTTAGATAAACCTGAAGCTTAGTGGCTTTTCCTGGAAGTGTGGTATCAATTTCTTCAGCACCTTAGTGCCTCGTCATCATCTCTCAGTGTTTATAGTGAACCGGATTTGCCTAATTCACCCACCTACCAACTTAAACGTACATCTCCAACAGTACGCTAACCTAACCTACTCCGTCCCCACATCGCAGTTTATCCAAGTACGGGAATATTAACCCGTTTCCCATCGACTACGCTTTTCAGCCTCGCCTTAGGGGCCGACTCACCCTGCCCCGATTAACGTTGGACAGGAACCCTTGGTCTTCCGGCGAACGGGTTTTTCACCCGTTTTATCGTTACTTATGTCAGCATTCGCACTTGTGATACGTCCAGCAATCCTCTCGAACCACCTTCTTCCGCTTACACAACGCTCCCCTACCCAACAGTATTACTACTGATGCCGCAGCTTCGGTACTATATTTTAGCCCCGTTACATCTTCCGCGCAGGCCGACTCGACTAGTGAGCTATTACGCTTTCTTTAAATGGTGGCTGCTTCTAAGCCAACATCCTAGCTGTCTAAGCCTTCCCACTTCGTTTCCCACTTAATATAGATTTTGGGACCTTAGCTGGCGGTCTGGGTTGTTTCCCTCTCCACGACGGACGTTAGCACCCGCCGTGTGTCTCCTGTGCATTACTCTTTGGTATTCGGAGTTTGCATCGGTTTGGTAACCCGGGATGGGCCCCTAGCCGAAACAGTGCTCTACCCCCAAAGGTATTCACACAAGGCTCTACCTAAATAGATTTCGGGGAGAACCAGCTATCTCCCGGTTTGATTGGCCTTTCACCCCCAGCCACAAGTCATCCGCTAATTTTTCAACATTAGTCGGTTCGGTCCTCCAGTTAGTGTTACCCAACCTTCAACCTGCCCATGGCTAGATCACCGGGTTTCGGGTCTATACCTTGCAACTCTTCGCCCAGTTAAGACTCGGTTTCCCTTCGGCTCCCTTATTCAGTTAACCTCGCT